>NZ_JADQAQ010000046.1 GCF_022129445.1 Photobacterium sp. Ph5 | reverse complement strand
ACACATCTATAGGATCGTTCAACTGATCATTTTTGTCTTAACTGATCGGCATTAGGCCTAATAGGCCCCATTTTTTTATCAATAAAACATCGAAATAGTGATTAATTAGCCATAAAGGAACAATGTTCAAAATAAATGATGTAATAGGGGATAGATTTCATTTTTTTGTGGTCAAAGCTACATAGATTATTTATCTCACGACTACGATAAATAAAAATAACTCTTTGTTAGCGAGGATTGATAATGAAAAAACATCTATTAGCTATATTATTAAGTACCAGTGCACTTATTTCTACAGGCGCTGTTGCCGCTGATCTATCATTTCCTCATTTAGAAACAACAGGGCGCGGTGAAGTGGTGGTGAAGCCTGATATGGCAGTATTCTCTGTTGATGTTGTCGCAACCAAGCCAACAGCGTCAGAAGCAAAGCAAGCTGCAGATCAAGCGGTGACTAAGTTTATAGAGCGTTTGACCAAAGCAGGTGTTGAGCGTAAAAATATTAATAGTGCAAATATTTCTCTTTCCGCACAGTACCGTTACCCGAAAGACAAAGCACCAGAATTTACAGGCTTTAAAGCGACTCGTAATGTTGTTGTAACGGTTTACAAATTGGAAAATTTAAACACTTATCTTGATGACGCATTAGGTGATGGTATTAATCAAATTAATAACATTACTTTGAAAGTAAAGGATCAGAAGAAGTATCAAGATGAAGCACGTCAAGCGGCAATAGCGAATGCTAAAGAAGTTGCAGCATCCTTAGCGAAAGGTTTTGGTGATAAAGTCGAAGGTGTTTGGCAGATAGATTACAACACTAATGCTCGTCCAATGCCTTATGGTATGAGAAGTGCACCAATGATGTATGCAAGCGATGAAAATTCAGCTGCCGTAAATCAAAGCTACAGTGATAACAACATTGTGATTTCAGACAGTGTAAATGTAATATTTAAATTAGCGAAGTAATTAGACTAAGCATACGAAATAAAAAGGAGAGCCTCAGCTCTCCTTTTTACTATCATGTTGAGGTCATTAATTATTAGCAATTAGTGCAAAATGCGAGCGCGAATCGTGCCTTCGATTGTTTTCAGTTTTGCCAGCGCTTCTTTTGAACGTTCAGTTTCAACATCAATCACGACATAGCCAATTTCAGCCCCTGTTTGTAAGAACTGAGCGGCAATGTTAATGCCTTCTGATGCAAAGATAGTGGTGATTTGATTTAAGATCCCCGGTCGGTTTTCATGAATATGAAGTAAACGAGAACAGCCACGGTGTTCAGGTAGTGATACCTCTGGGAAACCAACCGCCGATAACGTTGAACCATTATCTGAGTATTTCACTAGTTTACCAGCCACTTCAATACCAATGTTCTCTTGTGCTTCTTGGGTTGAGCCTCCAATGTGAGGCGTCAAAATAACGTTATCAAATTGTAGAAGTGGTGATTCAAATGGGTCGTTATTGGTTTTTGGCTCTACAGGGAATACATCAATTGCTGCACCTGCAATATGCTTGCTTTCTAACGCACTACAAAGCGCATCAATATCCACGACTGTACCGCGTGCTGCATTAATAAAAATAGACCCAGGCTTCATGCGTGCAAATTCTTCAGCACCCATAATGTTTTGTGTATCAGGTGTTTCTGGTACGTGCAGTGAAATCACATCAGATTTATTTAACAGCTCACTTAACGATGCGACTTGTGTTGCGTTACCTAAGGTTAATTTACTTTCAATATCGTAAAAACAAACACGCATACCTAAGTTTTCAGCCAATATACCTAGCTGAGTACCAATATGACCATAGCCGATAATCCCCAGTGTTTTACCACGCGCTTCAAATGAATTATCCGCTGATTTTTGCCATTCACCACGGTGTGCTTTTGCGTTCTTCTCTGGAATACCACGAAGAAGAAGAAGAAGTTCACCTAATACAAGCTCAGCAACACTGCGGGTATTTGAAAACGGTGCGTTAAAAACGGGGATACCGCGACGCATTGCTTCGTTTAAATCAACTTGGTTAGTACCAATACAGAAACAACCTACGGCGGTTAGTTTTTTTGCAGCAGCAAAGACTTCTGGCGTCAATTGTGTACGAGAGCGAATACCAATGAAGTGGGCATCTTTTACGGCTTCTAGTAGCTCTTCACCAGCAAGTGATCCTTTGTGGTATTCAATATTGGTGTAGCCTGCTTGTTGTAGCACTTCTAGAGATGAAGGGTGTAGTCCTTCTAATAATAGAATTTTAATTTTATCTTTATTGAGTGAAACTTTGGCCATGGTTCTCATCCTTAAAAACGCAGCTAACTGAATGTAAAACAAAGAAATGTCAGGTGGTGAAATGTCTTTTTTACTGCCACAGTAGCGAAATGGTTAAACGTTTGCTAATAGCTGTTTAATAAAGTATCAAAAAATAGCCACTATGGGTAAGAATATTACAAAAAAGATAATAAAAAACGGCATAAGCTAGAATTAGAATCAATAAGCTATGCCGTTTTGAAAGGAAATAACATTTATAACGCAAACAATAGCGTTTTATCATTTCGAGTAATAAGCGATTATTTTTCGAATTTTTTAACGCCGTCTGGTGAGCCAACCAATAATACGTCAGCGCCTCGGTGAGCAAATAGACCAACAGTTACAACACCAGGTAGGGCGTTGATCTTATCTTCCATTGCTTTAGGATCGGTGATTTTCATGTTATAGACATCAAGGATCATATTACCGTTATCGGTCACAACGCCTTCGCGGTATGCAGGATCGCCACCAAGCTTAACTAGCTCTCGACCAATGAAAGAGCGTGCCATAGGGATCACTTCAACAGGTAGTGGGAATTGACCTAATACGTCAACTTGTTTGGTGTCATCTACGATACAGATAAATTTGTTCGCAATTGCAGCGACAATTTTTTCACGAGTAAGCGCAGCACCACCACCTTTAATCATATCGTAATCTGCATTGATTTCATCTGCACCATCAACATAAATATCAAGAGAAGACACTTCGTTAGCATCAAACACTTTAATACCTAGTTGTTCAAGACGTTCCGTGGAAGCCACAGAGCTTGAAACTGCGCCTTTAATCTCTTCTTTACGAGTTGCTAAGGCATCGATGAAGTGATTAACCGTAGAGCCAGTACCTACACCTACAATTGTTCCTTTCTGTACGTACTCAAGTGCCGCCCAACCTGCTGCTTTTTTCATTTCATCTTGTGTCATGCCATTCTCCTCGTTATGACTAATACGCCGATTAAGCGTTGATGCTAATTATAACTAATTGGCGATAGTTAGTCAGTGTGATTATTAACTATCACAATGAAAAATAAGAAATAAAAACATAAGGTTATTTATAACAATTGGTTAGATTGTTCGTTTTTATTGAAACCAAGGTAAACGATTGCTTAATCATGTTAATTTGATAGTTGCATTGGTATTGTTACCAACAATGGATCTTCGATGGGGTAATAATTTTTGGTAAAGGTACATCCCATTGTTCGCTTGGCAATTGTTCTACATGTTGGCAATCATGGGCTAATCCTAATGGGTAAGGGCCTTGTTTATGCTGATGCCATTGGCTAAGAGTACGATCATAGTAGCCTCCTCCCATACCTAATCGTTGACCTGATTTATCAAAAGCCACCAGTGGGGTGCAAATAACATCCAATTCATTAACCGGTTTTACTGCTCGCACATCGAGAGTGGGCTCTAAAATTTGATAGCGATTTTTACGCATAGAGGTGTCAGGGGTGTAGCGAAGAAATAACAAGTGCCCTTTACTAAAAGGATGCAAAACCGGTAGGTAAACCGATTTTTCATTTTGCCATAACCAGTCGATAATGGGTTGAGTGCTGATCTCACCGTCATTGGTCAAATAAAGCGCAATATGTTGACTAGCAATAAATTGTTGGCATTGCTGGATTTGTTTAAGTAATTGTTGGCTAGCGTGTGTTTGTTGTTCGGGGAGAAGTTGTTGTCGTTGTAGACGGATCTGTTGTCTGATCTTTTGGCGTGAGGATACAAAGTGTGGTGTCATTTGGCTCAATCCTTGAGTGGGGATTTTGCTAAATTGTATGAAGATGCTATTGAAATTGGAAGTAAAACAGGAGAGTTCCCCAAGGTGCCGTTGCGAAATAAGGCCCTTGAACCAGACGTTCAAGGTGGATCGGCAACATTAACCGTAGGCTTCTCAGTCGAGCTGAGCATGCTCAATAGCTAATAAAAGCAGATCCTGGGTATTTGCTTATCGGCTCGGGGACGTTCATTCACTGACGCACACCCCAGGGTAAATTCATTATCAACGCTTTGGATAATTTTGCAATGCTTTATCTAGTTTTTCTTCTAGTGCATTGATCTTGTTGGATAAATTTCCAGCATTTCCGTTATGTTCTAGTCGCTCTGCATGTAACTCGTTGCAGATGTTAAGCCCTGTAAAGAGTAACAGTTGCTCTACATTGGATACTTTAGTGCGCTCTGACATATCTTTCAAGCGTTGGTCAAAATCAGAAGCAGCAGCACGAAGTGCATCCTCTTGACCAGTTGGACAGTTAACTTTGATGTTTCTGCCGAATACTTGAATTTCTACAGCCTGAGTACTCATAAATCTTCGGTTTGCTCCATGCTTAATGGGTATTCATTCCGCTTTTGCTTATCGCCAAATCATAGGAAAACAGGTTACAACATGCAAGCGGCTATACTTCACTTTGTGCTCAATAGTTTCTAACTAAACAGATATTAATCACACCAAATTGATGGTTGGTTAACTATTGAACGTTATGCTCGGCGTTATGATTTGCCGAACAGAGCTTAAGTGTTAGCATAACACAGGCGGTTACTGACCCATTGTTATTTCTGCTTTAGAAATTCAGTAAAAATGTAATTATTGATGTTTGCTTGATTTTAATTATCTAAATGAAGTGGATATAGCAATGTGAAAGTAACAATAGAGCGCTTTGTTCGTTGTTTGATCTAAAAATAAAGGTAATAAACCATGAGTGAAATAACCCTACCGACATACCAAGCTGTTGAATCTGCCTTAAAAGAGCAAGGGCTTGCAGCGGCACCTGCTGAATTACATGGTTTATTAAGTGGCATGATTTGCGGTGGTTTAGCGATTGATGATGAAAGCTGGGTTGGACCTGTTAGTGATTATGCCAATGAAGGTGAGCCATTAACCGACGGTGCTAAAATAATGATCCGTTCTTTGTTTACGACAACAGCGAATGAGCTGTTTAGTGGTGGCTTTGAGTTTTCATTACTGATGCCAGATGATGATGAGCCATTAATGATGCGAGCAGATGCTTTAACGGAATGGGTAACTAGCTTCATTTCTGGTTTAGGACTGATGGATCTCCAAAAGAACCAATTGTCTGAAGCTGTCACTGAAGCTTTAGCTGATCTTCAAGATATCGCTCAGTTAGGTATTGATGAAGATGATGATATGGAAGAACAAGCAGCCTTATTTGAACAAGTTGTTGAGCATGTTCGTATGTGTGTATTGAGTTGTCATTCTGAATTAGGACAGCGTCCGGTTGCTGAAGATGCAGAGGAAAAACCAACGTTACACTAAACGTTGTTTTGTGAAGGGATAAATAGTGAAGCACTATGATGTTGTAATTGCTGGTGGTGCAATGGCAGGGGCGAGTCTTGCTATCGCATTAGATGTATTGAGCCGTCACTCATTACGTATTGCAGTGGTTGAAGCTGTGATGCCTGAGTTTGGTACTCATCCGGGTTATGATGCAAGAAGCATCGCTTTATCGTATGGCACGACACGCTTACTGGATAACATTGGTATGTGGTCAGCCTTGCGTGATGTTGCAACGCCGATAAACGATATTCACGTTTCAGATCGTGGTCATGCGGGCATAGTCCGTATTTCATCACAGGAGCAGGCCGTTGATGCGCTAGGTTATGTGATTGAACTCGCTGATGCAGGTGAAGTTTTTCATCATAAACTGCAGCAGTTAGCAAATGTTGATCTATATTGCCCAGCCAGTGTTAAGCAGATTGAGCGCAGCGTAGAGCGCGCGACTATTGAGCTTGATAACGGTGAATGTTTACAGGCGTCATTGCTGGTGGCTGCTGATGGGGCTATTTCTCATTGTTGTCAGTTGGTGAAGATTGGTCGCTCAGACTATGATTTCGAACAAACTGCCATTATTGCCAATATTACAACCTCTGAGCCTCATTATAATCAAGCGTTTGAACGTTTCACAGAACATGGTCCGGTTGCTTTGCTGCCGATGTCTCAAGGGCGAAGCTCTTTAGTGTGGTGTGTACCACCAGAGCAACAACAAGTGATCATGGATTTATCTGACGCAGAGTTTCTTGCCAAGCTGCAACAAGCGTTTGGGTGGCGTTTAGGTGCGTTAATTCAAACGGGTAAACGTTCGTGTTATCCACTGTTACTTCGTCAATCGAACTCGCTTGTATCGCATCGTTTTGCAGTGATTGGTAATGCGGCGCAAACATTACACCCTATCGCAGGACAAGGGTTTAACCTCGGTATTCGAGATGTAATGACGCTTGCTGAAGAGATCGTTTCAGGTCATCAACAAGGTAACGATATAGGTTTACCTGAGGTGTTAGGGCATTACCGAAAACGCCGTATGCCTGATCGTCAAAATACCATTATGATGACAACAGGATTGGTAAACTTATTTGCTAACGATAATCCATTGCTGACGGCTGGACGAAATGTCGGTTTAGCTACAATGAATCTTTCAAACATATTAAAAGCACCGCTATTGCGTCGTGCTATGGGACAGGTAGAACGATAGCTATGATGCAAAGTGTTGATGTCGCGATTATTGGCGGCGGAATGGTGGGGTTAACGTTAGCTGCAGCATTGGCTGAAACTGAACTTCGAGTTGCCGTTATTGAAGGACATTTACCTGATCCTCAATTGCAGTCATTACCTGATTTACGTGTATCGGCATTAAGCCGTGGCAGTGAACGTATTTTCCGTCGCTTAGGCGTCTGGGAAGGGGTTGCAAGTCGTCGTATGAGCCCATATTCTGAAATGACCGTATGGGAGCAAGATAGTTTTGCCCAAATTCATTTTGATGCAGAGCGATTAGCTCAGCCTGATCTGGGGCATATTGTTGAAAATCGAGTCATTCAGCTCGCTTTATTAGATCGTATAAAACAGCTCAGTAATGTGACGTTATTAGCTCCAGAGCGTTGTGAAAACATTGCTTTTGGTGAATCAGAAGCATGGTTAACATTAGCCTCTGGCAAACACCTGACGGCGAAATTGGTTATTGGTGCTGATGGGGCGAATTCTTGGGTACGTCAGCAACTAGATATTCCATTAACCCATTGGGATTATGGTCATAGTGCCATTGTGGCCAATATTCGTAGCCAAGAGCCACACATGAAAGTGGCACGACAGATTTTTCGTCCACAAGGGCCGTTAGCTTTTTTACCGTTATCTGAACCTAATTTATGCTCTATTGTGTGGTCTGTACCGCCAGAAGAAGCTAAGCAATTATGTGATATGTCTGATGAGTTGTTTAATCAGCATCTAACGACTGCATTTGATAATCGCTTAGGTTTATGTCGCGTAGAAGGTGAGCGTCAAGCGTTTCCACTGCGTATGCGATATGCGCGTGATTTTGTCCGTGAACGGGTCGCGTTAGTCGGTGATGCTGCACATACTATTCATCCATTGGCAGGACAGGGAGTAAACCTTGGTTTGCTGGATGCAGCGGCTTTGGCACAAGAGCTCAAAGCACTATGGTTAGCAGATAAAGATATAGGTAAACAGGCGCATTTACGTCAATATGAACGTTGGCGTAAGGCTGAAGCAGCGAAGATGATCACTGCGATGCAAGGATTTAAAGATCTGTTTTCAGGTTCAAATCCAGCTAAAAAACTATTACGTGATATCGGTATGTTAGTGGCAGATAAAGCGCCGGGTATGAAAGACGAGTTTATGCGTAAAGCGTTAGGTTTGAGTGGTGAATTGCCAGAGCTTGCTCGCTACGAAAAATAACATGCTTGTTATCGAATGTTGAAAAAGTCACCTGATGGTGACTTTTTTTGTTTTTCGTGACTAACAAAATGGATTTTTTCACCTAAAGTAAATATCAGGCATAAATAATGTGCGTTAATTTATATAGATCTGACATGGTGACAGTAGCGCTTTAAAGGCTATCGCTGCTCTTATAAGGATGTGAAAATGAGTTACGTTCCTCTCGAATTACAATATACCCATAGCCATGAATGGATTCGTTCTGAAGGTGATGGGATTTATACTATTGGTATTACAGATCATGCTCAGTCATTGCTTGGTGATATGGTTTATGTTGAATTACCTGACATTGAATCGTCCACTGATGTGGGGGAAGAGTGTGCGATGGCTGAATCTGTAAAAGCGGCCTCAGATATTTATGCACCCTTGTCTGGTGTCGTGATTGCAATTAACGATGAATTAGATTCGGCGCCAGAGCTCGTCAATAGTGATCCCTATGGTGACGGTTGGTTATTTCAGATTAGGGTGAATGATGATAACGAACTGAATGATTTATTGATGGCGGAAGATTACGCCACCATTATTGTAGAGGATGAATAAGATCAAAAAAGCCCATTATGATATGGGCTTTATAGTTAGCGATTACGCTTCGTAGGTTTCACGTAAGCGTCTTACCTCGAAGTTCACCTCATTTACGGTATCGTAATGACGTTTCTCAGCTTTTATCGGGACTAGCAGTAACCCATTTTCAAAATGGTATCCACCGCGTCCGTCAATGTAGAGGCGACCACTAAATAAGCGACTGATATGTTTGGCGATTAATTTTGGTAAGTAGCGTTTGAACATCCGCATAATACTGCTAACTCCAACCTTCCTGGTTATTGACGGCGCTAAGTATAGCAGTTTGTGTATGACACTTCTGTGACATATTTAGCATATGCTGTTTCCGATATGTAACTATCTAACTTATTAATTAACAATAAAATAAAATATCAGATAATTATTCTGTTTTTAAGGTTTTATGTATTATCGAATAAAATAAACAAACTCTACTTTTAAAGGTAGTTCGCGCCACCTTCACGTCTGTTATCTTCTATTCGCGACATTATCTCCGCATGATACTTCGAAGTTCTTAACTTTTAATAGTAGGTATATTGGGATTTTATTTTGATAATTTATAAATTACCTATTCATTTTATAATAAAAAAATGTGTCTTATTCTGCATCTAGATCAAAGTAAAGTTTTTGGCATAAGCCAATAATTCATCATGATTGGATAGGTAAGGTGAAGTATGGCTAGGCCTAAGATTGAACGTCAAATAGGGTGCCGTCCAGCGTACAGTTGCTTTAAACCAAATGGCGTACCGATGAAAAAATTAGCGTCATTACGTTTAGATAGCGATGAATTAGAAGCACTTCGGTTAGTTGATATGCAAGGCTTACAACAAGTAGAAGCGGCGAAACAACTTGGTGTCTCACGTCAAACATTAGGCAATATTGTGGCATCGGGACGAAAAAAAGTGGCGCAAGCGTTAGTTCAAGGGTTGGCATTAGAACTTGACGGTTATATCCCAACCCCATGAATACTTTCATGTTTGATAAGTGATAAAAAAGTGATCATATTCGTTGTGATTACTCGTTTAAGTGAGTGAGGAAAAATTATGTCGATGGCAATTGCATTAACGCCACGTGATCAGGTTGCAGGACACTTTGGTAAAGCGGCTGTTTTTGTTATTTATGATCAACAAGGACAGCAAGTCGCTAGAATTGAAAATACAGGTAGTCGCGAACTTGGTTGTAAGCATAAGAAAGTAATCCAGCGTCAACTAGTTGAATGTGGCGTGTCTGAAATTGTCTTAGGAAATATTGGTCAGCGATCATTGGCTCGATTATTAAAGGCAGGCTTTAATGTTAGTCGAGTTGCACCACGCACAACATTGGCTGATGTGTTATCAGGTAGCGTAGTAAAAGAAGCGTTAACATCGGCAGAGCAAGGTCGTGATTGTAAACGTGAAAAAGGCGCATGCGGCTGTGGTTGCGGCAGTAAAAAGAAAGCCCCTGCTGCTAAAGTTGGAATGTTATCATTATCAGCAGTTAGTGGTTTAACAAAAATTGGCGGTTTTAAGTTATGACCACATTTTTGTTAACACTAGGTATTTTTCTAATTGTTATTCTAGCGATGGCGATAGGTTGGTTTTTAAAACAACGGACGATCAAAGGCAGTTGTGGTGGTTTAGCCAACGTGGGTGTTGATAAAGAATGTAACTGCGATGAACCTTGTGACGAACACAAGTTATACCAAATTCAAGAACCTCAATCGGGTCAGTAGTCGTAGAAAGCAGAGCATTCATACTCTGCTTTTTTATTATCTGTTATTGTTTCTGGAGTTGTTGAACTTGTTTGATAACCGTACTGGCAACCCGTTGACGAAGCCACTCATTCCGAGGGTGAGTACCATTTCGATGTAACCATAATAATCGAATATCAAAATCAGCAATATCGACAGGCGTTGGACATTGGGTCAAATCATCATGAAACAGATCTAATTGTGCCATTAATCGAGAAACCACACACAGTAAATTCCTTCCTTTAAGTAAATGACGAATGGTCAAAAAGTGACGCGAACCTACCGCGACTTGACGTTGTAGTGCCTGATTTTTTAATTGGTCATCAACTTGGGTAATGAGTTGCCCATCAGGTGAAACTAAGGCATGCGGATGCGCACTATATTGCTCTATGGTGATAGGAGCATTTAGTCCTGTTGCTTTACTATCGAATAAACAAACGTGATCTTCGGTATATAAATATTGACTGCTAATATCTTTGCCCATATTCGTCATTGAGCCAATCACTAAGTCTAATTGTTGTTCATTGAAAACGGTTTGATAGTTATGACGATCGACATTAAAGAAGCTGAGATGGCTATGTGGTGAGCAAGTATGAATGGCATCAAAAATGGCAGGAGCAAAGAGTAGTTCTGCGTAGTCGGTTAAGCCGATTTTAAAAGTGCCAGTAAATAACGCTGGATCAAATGTACTTGGCTGTAATAACTCTCCAGTGATCAAATTTAGAATTTTTTCAACAGTAACAGATAGCTCTAATGCTTTTTGCGTTGGGATCATATGGTGCCCTTGACGTTCAAACAAAGGATCGGCAAGGAGTTTCCTTAAACGAGACAAATTATGACTCATGGCCGATTGTCCTATCGCGAGTTTGTTGGCGGCTTTCGTAACACTTTGTGTTTCCATTAGAGCGGAAAAGGAGATCAGCAGGTTGAGATCAATCCCACGCCAGTTGATATCTTTTTTATGTGAAGAAGAGACAGACATAGTGTGGAATACCTAGTAAGAAATAGCATTAATGAGCGTCATCGTTACAACAAAATAACAATTGTAAAGAGTGCTGATTGCAACAATAAAATATGAAATCGATTGCAATTGATAAAAAACAGCTTGTGAGTTCGCTTTGTTTTATATCGATTATCTGTTTTTTTATCAAGCCGATGCTTTTTTAATCTGTAGAGTGATATTCAGACCTATCAGAAAAAAGGGATTATGATGGCTAGAACACGTACTATGAAAAAATCCAAGGTTTGCCTTGTTCTACAAGGTGGTGGTGCATTAGGTGCTTATCATATTGGCGCGTATCAAGCATTGGAAGAAGCGGGGTATACGCCAGACTGGTTTGCTGGCATTTCCATTGGCGCGTTGAATAGTGCCATTTTGGCGGGAAATAAGCCGGAAGATCGTTTAAATAAATTGACTGACTTTTGGGATCGTATATCAAGACCTGAGACTGATGTTGATTTATTACCAGCAATGGCACCGATGTTTAATACCTTTAGTGCATCTCAAGCATTAACAATGGGTCAACCTGGCTTTTTTGTACCGCGTATTATTAATCCATGGTTGTCATTACCTGGTGAATCAGCAACCAGCTTTTATGATACTAGCCCGTTATTTTCAACTATCGATGACCTGTCTGATTTCTCTATTATTAATCAACAGAAAGCCCGTTTAACTGTTGGTGCAACAAGTGTCACCAAGGGGGAGTTGGTGTTTTTTGATAGTCATACACAGCCATTACAACCAGCTCATGCTGTTGCTAGTGGATCTTTACCACCGGGTTTTCCTGCCACTCAAATTGGTGATGACCATTATTGGGATGGCGGGTGCGTTTCAAATTCACCGATCAATGGCATTTTAGATTTAGCTGAAAAAGATGAAGATTTACTCGTCTTTATGGTTGATTTATGGAATGCGAAAGGTGAGTTACCACAAACCATGAGTGAAGTGCTGTGGCGTGAAAAAGAGATCCAGTACGCAAGTCGCTCTTGTGAGCATATTGAAGCTCTCGTAGCAAAGCGTAATCTTGATCATATTTTATATCATGCAAAAGATATTGTTGATAGTGAACAAGTGCCTGATGTGGTGTCACTAAAAGTAGGTAGACATATTGATATCGTGCATATTACCTTTGATCCACTGAAAGGGCATATTCCATTAAGTGATGCAGAATTCTCACGTCGCTCTATTCGTTTACGCCGTGAGGCTGGCTATGAAGACATGACGAAAGCCATTAAAGAATCGCCATGGACGCAAAGAAGTAAAAAATTACCAACGCATTATCACCCACGGCAAGAACACGGTGGCTGGTTAGAAGGTGATGAGATAAGTAAAGCCAGTTAACTTGTTTGAATTAAAGCCCCTTATTTTAGGGGCTTTACTTTTTAATTGATCAGTCTCGGCTAATATTACCAAACATAGGATCGCATAAAATCACTAAATCATCGGTAGCTAACTCAAGCCCAGCCATACGATCACCACTACTAATGTTCACTTTAGTATGCTGCTCTATTTGATGATCGAAAATAATGGGTAATGGGCGTTTTAAGCCTAATGGTGCAACAGTCCCAATGACTAAACCTGTGATTTTTTCAACATCAGAAGCATCTGCACAGGTCATCCGACGACAACCAAATAGCGCACGGACTTTCTTAGGATCAACTGCATTCGGTCCTGGTACACAGGCTAAAACATGAAATCCTGCCATATCTTTGAGCAAAATCGATTTGACCAGTTGTTTTGGGTCAACACCGCGCTCTTGAGCTGCTTCCTCAATGGTTTTTGCTGGCTTGCTATGATGAAGAAGACGAAAATCAACCCCTTCATCTTCAAGAAAACGGGTAACAGTTGTATCGATATAATTATGCGTCATCATCTAAAGCGTAAGGTAATGAATGTTTTTCCCAGATGGCATCAGGTTGTGATGCAAATCGAAATTGTGCGTCGTCATCGAGATCGTTTGGTAATACGACTAAGGCTAACGCTTGTTGATCATTAAATTGGTAGCCAGTGATAACCGTGCCACCTTTACGCCAGTTTTCACCGACGCTACGTTCAAGTGCATCACCTGCTTGTGGGCACTGTGTAGATTCACCGCTCACGATGTACATCGTGCGTTTGTTAATACCACGGTATTTTGCACGGGCAACCGTTTCTTGGCCTGTGTAGCATCCTTTTTTAAAGCTAATACCGTTAACTGCCTGAAGGTTCATTGCTTGTGGAATAAACTCAAGTTCAGTTGCTGCTTCAACACGGGGGAGTGCAGCTTTAATATCGTATAAGTTCCACAACGCAGTGTCGGTTAGCGTCGCGTTAGCTGCAAAGTGTTGAGCAACCGTTTCAGCATGCTCAATTGGCGTGATAATAAACCAACGTAAGTTATCTACTTTTACTGCGGTTGCTGTGTCGTTATGACGGACATCATCAATGCCTGTAAAGTAGTTATCAACCGCGTTTTGAGCTTGTTCACCACTAAGACCTAATATCACATCAGTTGATTGATTAATGTCGGTTTTAGAGAAAACAGCGTATTTTTTTAGCTCAGGAATTTGGGTTGCCATGACTGTTTGGCGTTGAAGGTAACCATAGCCATTGTCGATATGGAAAATACGCATGACGGTACGCATTTTACCTTTAGCGTCACAATGTGCTGCTAATGTTGATTTCCCCGTTTCTAGTGATACAAGATCACACGTTAACTGGCCTTGTAAATAGGCTTTACTGTCAGCGCCAATTAACGTGACCATCCCCCAGTCATCAAGCTTACTTAATGCTAAAGCAGGAAGAGGCTCTTGCGATGATAAAGCAAGGGGAGAAAAAGTTAGATTTGTTGACCAAGTACTCATATCTCTGTCCACAGAATGTTGTCATTATTACGACATGGTATACCAAGTAAATGAAATAATTAACCATCGTCTCGTTGTGGAATTCTGGTGAGAGTCATTGCGAGAGTATTTATCGTTCTAATGTCTCATCTTTAACGATTGCTTGTTTCAGCGCATGGTCGACAAGTGGTGTCACTGCTACTATAAATAGCTGTTTCTCTTTGTTTTAAATCTACAGCATTAAATAGGTTTGTAGTTCTAGTTATCGAGGTTAAATATGTTAAGTGCGGAAGATAAAGCACGAGTAAAATGGGCATGTCGACGTGGAATGCTAGAGTTAGATGTGATTATTATGCCGTTTTTTGAAGAGCGTTTTGATGATTTATCAGAGCAACATCAGCATGATTTTATCTCATTACTAACCTGTGATGATCCAGACCTTTTCACATGGGTGATGAAACATGGTCGTAGTGACAATGAAGCCCATGCGAATATGGTGGATATGATTGTTGCTCACAACAACAGTAAATTACGCTGATCTTTATTTAGTCCCTTCTAAATTACAAATAGCCACATTAACAGTAGCTTACTTGTGTGTGGCTATATTCCTCTTATTCTCAAGTTCATTACTTATTCTACCTATAGCTTTGATTTTGTGTGAGAAGCTATATGACGAATACCTTAATTCGGCGATATACAGTTATCGATTACAAGGGCGTTTCCGCTTATCTTCTGTTGGTGATATTTATTATCAACAGCAACGAGGTGTTGTGACTTATGCTCGTCCATTAACCCGTTGGTTGATCATTTTTAAAGTACAGGGATTATCTTATCGCTGGCTCATCGTTTGGCGTGATAGCTGTGCAGAGCCCCATTATCGACATATAAAAATGTTCATCTATTTGCATTTATCACCTCGTTAAAGCCAACCCAATATTGTTGCTATTCCAATAGAGAATGTGATTTGAGTTCAGATAACTCTTCTTTTTTAAAGTTTTTATTACATTTTTATTTCATTGGTCGATAAAAGTTAATACTGATAGAAAAGACAATAATATTCAGGCGAGAACAGAGGATGAATAATGAAGATAAAACATAAATTAATGGGACTTAGTCTAATTTCTGTGCTCGCTTTAGCGTCTGTATTGTTAATAGGCCAAGTTGCGGAGCAAAGGGTGGAAAAAATTGGTCTTGCAGTACAAGAAATTGGTCAATTAGAGGTGACCTTATTAAATTTAAGACGTAATGAAAAAGATTTTTTAATGCGCCAAGACATTAAGTATCGAGATAAATTTCAGCAAAATATTACGCGATTTAATCATCAATTTGAAAAATTAAATCAAAAACTTCATGAACTTGATATCACCCTTCTAGAGCTCGAAACTTTACCTGTTGCAATAAATAATTATCAGCAAAAAATGTTGCTTCTAATTCAGGCATATCAGGATTTAGGGTTAGATACCTCACAAGGTAAATACCGTACATTTTTAGCCTCAGCAGAGAAGATGGCGCATCTAGGTGCTGAAAAAAAGACGAATACAGCGACGCTTTATCAGTTATTACAGACCGCTAAATTATTTATTTTAATGGGAGAGTTACAATATGCGGCAGATTACCAAGAGGCTATTGAGCAGAACGGCACACAGTTAACTAGAGATTATGGTATAGCATTTAAGGCATTTCTTTCTGCGACCGATGCAGTATTAAAGCAGCGTAATATTATAGGGCTCGCTTATAATCAGGGCTTACGAGGCGATATTCGCACCCAATCACATCATGTTGAGAAGGTATTTTCGATTGTTAGTGAAAAATTGGTTCGGAAAGCTGCAGAAGAAAAGCAACGTATTACAGTAATAACCAGTATCGTGGTGCTTATTATTATGGCTGTGGTACTGAGCTTGTCGTGGTATATCAGTCTCTCGATCCAACGACGATTAAACAGTTTAAGCGGGTTGATGGCAAATATTGCTAAAAGCCATGATTTAAGTTTGAAAGCGGATCAAAGTGGTAATGATGAATTTTCACAAATGGCTGAGAATTTTAATTACTTACTAGCAAACTTACGACAATTAATTGGTAATGTTAAAGAGGCGGTTGAACAATTAAGTGATGCTTCTGGGGCACTAAAACAACGTAGTCATGATACCGAAGAGGCTATGCAGCAACAGCAACAAGAAACCCACTCAGTTGCAACGGCGATAACTGAAATGGGGATGACGATTCGCGAAATTGCAACTAATACGGAAGCCGCTGCTGAGAATGCAGAGCGTAGTTATCATAATGCTCAACAAGGGATTGATGAAGTGAGTGCGACAAAAGAGCGTATTCGTACGCTTGCTATCGAGCTTGAAAATACCAGTCATGAAGTGTCGAGCTTATCCAGTTTGTCAGAAAATATTGGTTCAGTCTTAGATGTGATCATGGCAATTGCTGAGCAAACTAATTTATTAGCATTGAATGCTGCCATTGAAGCGGCGCGTGCAGGTGAGCAAGGACGAGGCTTTGCAGTGGTTGCTGATGAGGTACGATCTTTAGCTCTACGGACGCGACAATCAACGGAAGAAATCACAACTATTATCCATTCTCTGCAAGGACAGACTGAGAAAGTTGTGAGTCATATTGGCCATTGTCGAGAGCAAGGAGAGGCGAGTGTTGAGCAGGTGAATAATGCAGAGCAAAAAATCTCGTTAATTATGACAGATATGCAACAGATTATGGACATGAGTACGCAAATTGCTGCGGCAGTTGAGCAACAAAGTCTGGTTTCAGATGACATTACGATGAATGTGACATCAATAAGAGACATTACGACGAGTAATGCTGATATTGCGCATCAAAATGTTATTGCTGCCAATATCGTGGCTAAACAGGCCGGTGAGTTAGATAAAGCGATTATCAGTTATTCAGTGTAAACGATAGTATTCAATTGAAAAATCCCGACATATTGTCGGGATTTTTTGTCTGTATTTAATTATATCAATTAGTTGGATTTAGCACTGTTGGTTGTGCATTCTCGTCTAGATTTGGGTAATCCAAGGTATAATGAAGACCTCGGCTTTCTTTTCGTTCAATCGCACAACGAATGATTAGCTCTGCGACGAGTACTAAATTTCGCAGTTCTAGCAAGTTATTTGAAACGCGGAAGTTGCTGTAATACTCATCGATTTCACTTTTAAGCAATTCGATACGGTGCATGGCGCGTTCTAAGCGTTTGGTTGAACGCACGATACCGACATAGTCCCACATAAACAGACGTAGTTCGTGCCAATTATGTTGGATCACCACTTCTTCATCTGAGTTGCTTACTTGGCTTTCATCCCAAGTTGGTAACATTGGTGGAGTTGTAACATTGTCCATTTTTGCTTGAATATCTTTTGCCGCTGACCAAGCATAAACCACACACTCTAACAGTGAATTTGATGCCATACGGTTGGCACCATGTAAGCCTGTATAGCTCACTTCACCAATCGCATATAAGCCATCAATATCCGTTTTCCCTTTTTTATCAACCATTACACCACCACAGGTATAGTGAGCGGCTGGCACAATAGGAATAGGCTCTTTTGTGATGTCAATGCCGTAGCTTTGCAGCTTTTCATCGATCGTCGGAAAATGCTTTTTAACAAAATCAGCTGGTTTATGGCTGATGTCGAGATACATACAGTCAGCGCCTAAACGCTTCATTTCATAGTCAATGGCACGGGCAACAATGTCACGAGGAGCAAGCTCTGCTCGCTCGTCAAATTCCGGCATAAAACGAGAGCCATCAGGACGACGTAAATAAGCCCCTTCACCACGCAACGCTTCAGTTAATAAGAAGGTCTGGGCTTCAGGGTGGAATAAGCAGGTTGGATGAAACTGATTGAATTCAAGGTTTGCCACACGACAACCAGCACGCCACGCCATTGCTATACCATCACCGGAAGAAACGTCTGGGTTAGAGGTATATTGATAAACTTTTGAAGCGCCGCCTGTGGCTAGAATAACGAACTTAGCCCTCAGTGTTTCTACCATTTCTTTATCACGGTTCCACACATAAGCGCCTAATACGCGGTTTGATTCGGTATCTGGATTCAGCTTTTTTTCGGTGATTAAATCGAGCGCATTATGGCGTTCTAAAATCGTAATATTAGGATGATTACGAGCTTGATCTTGAAGTGAGGTTTGCATTGCCATGCCAGTAGCATCGGCGGCATGTAATACGCGGCGGTGACTATGACCACCTTCTAATGTCAGGTGGTAGCGAGGATTCCCTTCTTTATCTGATTCTTCACGATCAAATGGAACACCACCATCAATGAGCCATTGCACACAGCTTTTGGCATTTTCGGCAATAAAGCGAACGACTTCTTCATCACATAAATGAGATCCAGCAATCAGCGTATCTTCAACATGAGAATCAATACTGTCGGCCTCATCAAATACCGCAGCTATCCCGCCTTGGGCATAATAGGTTGAGCCTTCACTCAGAGGCCCTTTACATAACACAGTAACATTGGCAGATGATGAAAGGTGTAAGGCTAATGAAAGGCCAGCTGCGCCACTGCCAATAACTAATACGTCGCAATTATGTTGATGAACCTGATTCATACGAGATCTCATATCCTTTTGTTATCTGCCCATATCCTAACAAATCTACACCAAATTAGCATGAAAATTGTACGACAAATAATATTTTATAAACGATTAAGTATTCAAATATATCGCATGATAATTTTTATACCTAGCGTCAACGCGTGAATTAATGGGGATTAAAGGTGAATAACAAAAAAGTTATATCGCGCAATAATCCTAAAAGTTGTTATTAATTTTGCTTTTTTCACGCTGAAAAGCCCGTTAGTATCGTGAATTAAGGTAAGATAGTGTTCATTTAACACACCGTGCATAAGTCACAGTGATATAAAAATAAATATAATAAGCAAAAATTATTTAATGGGCGTAGGAACTTTGCCATTATCCTTCGGTCATAAGTAGTGCTCATGCTCATAAATATTTCATAACTCAATGATTTGTTTAAGGTGACACTCGGCTTATTAGCGTTATTACACCAACAAATTATGATATAGCATTTTGGTAGAGCACTTGACGCAAGTATTTGTGGCTTTATTTAGCTAATGCAATATTGAGTAAAGACAGATATAGGAGTACACGCTCGAATGAGCGAGCAGCAAACTGATCAGGTATTAATTGAGCGAGTACAGCGGGGAGATAAGCAAGCTTTCAACCTTCTGGTTATTAAATACCAGAACAAAGTTTGTAACCTTGTATCACGTTATGTCAGTAATTCTGGTGATGTACCAGATGTGGCGCAAGAGGCGTTTATTAAAGCGTATCGCGCGTTACCAACATTTCGTGGTGAAAGTGCCTTCTATACATGGCTCTACCGAATTGCAGTTAATACTGCAAAAAACTATTTAGTCGCTCAGGGGCGTCGTCCGCCTGCATCTGATGTTGATGCAGAAGATGCGGAATACTATGAAAGTGGTAGTGCGCTGAAAGAAATTTCGAACCCTGAGAACCAAATGTTGTCAGATGAATTAAAGCGGGTTGTTTTTAGCACGATTGAAGCGCTACCAGATGATCTCAAAACCGCAATCTCATTACGCGAACTGGATGGTCTAAGTTATGAGGAAATTGCAGAGGTGATGGGGTGTCCAGTAGGTACAGTTCGCTCTCGTATATTCCGTGCACGTGAGGCGGTTGAAAAACGTATCCGTCCTCTCATGCAGCAATAATGTTGCACCCAACGGTGGAAAAAATGGCTGATAAAGAAAAGATCTCGGCATTACTTGATGGCGAAGAGCTAGATCAGAGCATTATTAATGCGCTGACTGTTGACAAAGAAGATGAGCTGACATGGCGTGACTACACCTTAATTGGTGATGTGTTACGCGGTGATGCTCCGCAATGCAAGGAATGGAATATTGCAGCGAATGTCGCATTAGCGTTAGACGATGAACCTGCCCATTCAGTTGGTCATGCAGAGACACCCGTTGCGGTTGTTGCAGAGCCAATGTCGCAAGCAATTGAAGAGCAACCAACACCATTTAAAGCCAAGCGAACGTTACCCGCATGGCTTACTCAATTTGGCCAAGTGGCCGTTGCTGCTTGTGTCTCTTTAGCAGTTATTGTTGGCGTACAACAATACGATGGTGAAGAGAATAGCTCAGGTTCAACAAGTAATGATGTGCCTGTGCTACAAACGATTCCGTTTACAGGTAAAGCGGAGCCGGTAAGTTTAAATACTAACATGGCAAGCAATACGAACCGTGCACCAACTGAAGCGCAGTTAATGGAGCAACGTCGTCGTATTAATTCTATGTTGCAAGATTATGAGTTGCAATTACGCTTTAATGCGCAAGATGGCAGCCTTGATCACTCTTTACTTAAACAACATAATTCTGTGGCGGATTAATGAAAAAGATTCTGGTCGGTGCGATCGCATTGGTCAGCTTGCTTTTGCCACTCCAAGCCTCTGCTGAAGCTGAAAAGCCTTCGGCAGAGGCTTTGTTGCTTCAAATGGAGCAGGCAAGCCAAGAGCTGAGTTACGAAATCTCTTACATTCGTGTAAAAAAGAACAGTATTGATACCTTACGTTATCGACATGCGCTTGAGGATGGTCAAGGCTATAGCCATTTACTCTTTTTAAGCGGACCTCCTCAGGAAGTTATTCAACGCGGTAATGAAGTTAGCTACTTTGAGCCAGGTCTTGATCCGTTCACTGTGAAAAGTGTGAAAATAGTGGCACCTATCATGCCGCTAATGAAGACCAATATTCAAGAGTTGGCCCATTACTATGATTTCATTTCAATGGGACGCGCACGAGAAGCGGGAGTTACCTGCGATGTTATCCGTATTGCGCCAAAAGACGGTGAGCGTTACTCATATTTAGTATGGGTTGATCAGCTAAGTCACTTAGTTATGCGTGCTGATTTATTAGATCGAAATGGCGATTTATTAGAGCAATTTCGCGCCGTTTCTTATGCGGTGAATCCGAAAGTGGCTGAAATGCTCAGTAAGCTGAAAACGGTGAAACTACCAGAAGTGGTAAAATTACCGGTACAAGAAAAAGCCAATCTTGATTGGAAAGTGTCATGGTTACCTGATGGTTTTAAATTAATTTCAGGTGATCGCCATCGTCTCTTGATGACTGAGCGGCCTGTTGAAAGTCGGATGTACAGTGATGGCTTATTTAGCTTCTCTGTGTATGTGTCTGATATTGATAGCTATGCGTTAAGTGGACAACTGGTTCGTCAAGGCCGCCGAACATTAAGTAATATTGTTAAAGACAATAAAGAAATTACGGTTGTCGGCGATATTCCGCCACCAACGGCAAGACAGATTGCAGAAAGTGTCACTTTCGATAACACTAAAGGGACACCCAATAAGGCAGTAAAAGGTAATTAGTCATGATGCGCACTTTAGCGACGGTGACCGCAGTTGAAAACGGAATGGTGACGGTAAGTTGCCAGCAACAAACAAGCTGTGGTCATTGTGCATCACGTGATAGTTGTGGGACAGGCATTGTGACGAAAGCAATGCCTGGTCGTGTCCATGATGTAAAAATAGCGACACAATCGCCGCTTTCTATCGGGCAGGTCGTTGAAATCGGCTTATCTGAACGAAGTATGTTAAGCTCTGCCTTATTAATCTATATGCTCCCACTGCTTTTTTTACTGTTAGGTAGTGCATTGGGACAATGGGTATTTGTTGATTTAGCCCACAGTAACGAGCTGGGGGTTATCAGTTCTGCTGTTATTGCGACAACGTTAGGATTACTGATTGCACGGCATTATGCCAAACGCTTAGATGGTAATTCAGCATATAAGCCAACCCTTATTCGAGTTCTCGGCGCACCTATTTCATCAGATAAGCTGATAAATGCCGCATCGAAAGATAGCGAGTAGCGTTTAAATTCGGTAGAATCCGACAACTTGATCGTAAGATCCCATTCATTTTAATCACGAGCTAGTCACGCCATTCATGAAGCACATTCGTAACTTTTCGATTATCGCACATATCGACCATGGTAAGTCGACCTTATCCGACCGTCTAATTCAAGTTTGTGGCGGCCTTTCTGATCGAGAAATGGCTGCACAAGTGTTAGATTCTATGGATCTTGAACGCGAACGCGGTATTACTATCAAAGCCCAGAGCGTGACGCTCGATTACACGGCTAAAGATGGTGAAACTTATCAATTAAACTTTATCGATACACCTGGACACGTAGACTTCTCATACGAAGTTTCTCGTTCGCTTGCGGCTTGTGAAGGCGCATTGCTGGTGGTTGATGCGGGTCAGGGCGTTGAAGCTCAGACGCTTGCTAACTGTTACACTGCCATTGAGATGGATTTAGAAGTAGTGCCGATCTTAAATAAGATTGATTTGCCTGCGGCTGAGCCTGAGCGTGTAGCAGAAGAAATTGAAGACATTGTTGGTATCGATGCTATCGATGCTGTTCGCTGTTCAGCGAAAACAGGCTTAGGTGTTGACGATGTTCTTGAAAAGATTGTAGAAGCTATTCCTGCGCCTGAAGGTGATCCAGATGCGCCATTACAAGCGCTGATCATTGACTCATGGTTTGATAACTACTTAGGTGTTGTTTCTTTAGTTCGTATCAAGAACGGTAAACTAAAGAAAAATGACAAGATTAAAGTCATGACCACAGGTCAAATCTGGGGTGTTGACCGATTAGGTATCTTTACACCAAAACAAATTGATACAACCGAACTAAATACTGGTGAAGTTGGTTGGGTTGTTTGTGGTATTAAAGATATTCTTGGCGCACCTGTAGGTGATACCTTAACGCTTGCAAAAGGTGGTTGTGAAACCGCGCTACCGGGCTTTAAGAAAGTGAAACCTCAGGTATATGCAGGCCTATTCCCTGTTTCATCTGATGACTACGAAAACTTCCGTGATGCACTAGGTAAATTAAGCCTGAATGATGCGTCATTGTTCTACGAGCCAGAAAGCTCGTCTGCATTAGGTTTTGGTTTCCGTTGTGGTTTCTTGGGCATGCTTCATATGGAGATTATCCAAGAGCGTCTAGAACGTGAATATGATCTCAACCTGATCACAACAGCACCGACAGTAGTGTATGAAGTGAAGAAAACAGACGGCACAATGTTGTACGTTGATAGCCCAGCTAAACTGCCAGCTGTGAATGATATCGAAATTATGGGTGAGCCAATTGCTCGCTGTAATATTCTGGTACCAAGTGAATACTTAGGTAACGTTATTACCTTATGTATTGAAAAGCGTGGTGTGCAGGTTGATATGGTTTACCACGGCAATCAAGTCGCACTGACTTATGATATTCCGATGTCAGAAGTGGTTCTGGATTTCTTTGATCGCTTGAAGTCAACATCTCGTGGTTATGCATCACTGGATTACAATTTCCAGCGTTACCAAGAATCAGACATGGTACGTGTTGATATTCTTCTTAATGGTGAGCGTGTTGATGCACTTGCTATCATTACTCACAAAGATAACTCACAGTCTCGTGGTCGTGATGTTGTTGAGAAAATGAAAGAGTTCATTCCTCGTCAGATGTTTGATATTGCAATTCAAGCCGCGATTGGTACGCATATTATTGCTCGTTCTACCGTGAAGCAATTACGTAAAAACGTAATCGCTAAGTGTTATGGCGGTGATATTAGTCGTAAGAAGAAACTGTTGCAGAAACAGAAAGAAGGTAAGAAACGTATGAAGCAGATCGGTAACGTAGAACTGCCTCAAGAAGCATTCTTAGCGATTCTTCATGTGGGCAAAGATAAATAATTATCTTTAGCTAGCAAGCTTCAAAAACGATTAGAAAGTGCTTATTTATTAATTAAATGGCACTTTCTTTTACTCTGACGCTCTAAATGGGGCAGAGCAGATCAACATTCTTTTTGTTGGTCGGGTTAAACATAAGGAATAACATGGCAAACACATTTTCTTTGATTCTGGTACTAGCCACGCTAGTAACAGGGATCATTTGGGCACTTGATAAGTTTCTATGGGCACCGAAGCGCCAATTAAAAATAGCTGCAGCAGCAGAGCAATCCGGTGGTCAAGTTGATGCTAAAACGCTAGAAAGTGTTGCGCCACAACCAGCATGGGTTGAATCTGCAAGTTCAATGTTCCCTGTGATTGCGTTGATCATGGTATTCCGCTCTTTTATTTATGAACCTTTTCAAATTCCATCAGAATCAATGTTACCGACCTTATATGTAGGTGATTTCATTCTGGTAGAAAAATTTGCCTATGGCCTACGCGATCCTGTTTTCCACGATAAAATCGTAAATACCGGTGAACCAAAGCGTGGCGATGTAGTGGTGTTTAAATTTCCACCACAACCTAAGATTGATTACATTAAACGTGTTGTTGGCTTACCTGGTGATACGGTTCGTTACAGTGAAGATAAACAACTGTGTATCCAACCGAAAGGCACATCAGTGTGTAAGCCGGTTAAATTAACCGATATGACTGACAGTGACTTTAAACAAGGTATGGCACGTTTAGTCGAGTTTAAAGAACAACTGGGTGATGTTGATCACCATATTTTGATCAACCCATTACGTCGTGATCGCCGTATGGCATACGAACCACGTCCAGGTGTTGGCGAATGGGTTGTACCTGAAGGAAACTATTTTGTTATGGGTGATAACCGTGACAATAGTGCCGACAGTCGTTACTGGGGCTTTGTGCCAGAAGCGAATCTTGTTGGCAAGGCGGTAGCTATTTGGATCAGCTTCGAGTTTGATCGTAAAGCAGATAGTTTACTTCCATCTTGGATCCCTACCGGTGTACGTTTCAACCGTATCGGTAGCATTAAATAATCGAGAGAAAATGACAACTCCAGCGAATAGGCTTCAGCGCAAGCTGGGCTACCAATTTAATAATTGTGAGTTGATGACATTAGCACTGACACACCGCAGTGCTAATGGCACCCACAATGAGCGTCTAGAATTTTTAGGCGACTCTATTTTAAGTTTTGTTATTGCTGATGACTTATATCACCGTTTTCCTTCAGTGGATGAAGGTGATATGAGCCGAATGCGTGCAACATTAGTCCGTGGAAAAACATTGGCAGAGCTAGGTCGTGAATTCGAACTTGGCGACCATTTGTTATTAGGCCCAGGCGAGTTAAAAAGTGGTGGTTTCCGCCGCGATTCAATTCTTGCTGACTGTGTTGAAGCAATCATTGGCGCGATTTATCTAGATAGCGATGTTGAGCAAGTACGTAGTATCGTATTGGCTTGGTATAAAACTCGTCTTGATACGATTGAGCCAGGCATCAATCAAAAAGATCCAAAAACACGTCTTCAAGAGTGTTTACAAGGTCGTCGTTTACCGCTACCTGCATATACTGTAACTAAGGTACAAGGTGAAGCTCATAATCAAGAGTTCACGGTACAATGTGACGTAACAGGTTTGGATAAGCCTGTGATCGGCAAAGGCGGCAGTCGGCGCAAGGCAGAGCAGGCAGCAGCAGAACTTGCACTAAATCAGTTGGAATCATGACAGATAAACAACATTGTGGCTTTATTGCCATTGTTGGTCGACCGAATGTCGGTAAATCAACCTTGCTAAACCGTTTAGTGGGACAGAAGTTATCTATTACTTCTCGTAAACCACAAACCACGCGCCACCGTATTATGGGGGTAGATACACGTGACGGCTATCAAGCTGTTTATGTTGATACTCCAGGATTACACATCGAAGAAAAACGCACAATTAACCGTTTAATGAACCGTGCTGCAAGCAGTTCATTAACCGATGTTGAATTAGTATTGTTTTTAGTTGATGGCACCATGTGGACTGCTGATGATGAGATGGTATTAAACAAGCTGGCGAAGAGCCAGTTACCAACGGTATTGTTAGTGAATAAAGTTGATAACGTAAAAGACAAGCATGAACTATTCCCTCATTTGCAAGAGCTTGCAAGTAAGATGGAATTTGTTGATGTGATTCCGGTATCAGCAAAGCATGGTACAAACATTGATGCAGTAGAGAAAATCGTACGTCAGCACTTACCTGAGTGTGAGTACTACTTCCCTGAAGAATACGTAACTGATCGTTCTCAACGCTTTATGGCCTCTGAAATTATCCGTGAAAAGCTAATGCGTTTTACGGGTGATGAATTGCCATACGCTGTGACAGTTGAAATCGAGCGATTCGATTACAACCCTGAAACAGATGGTTTCGATATCAATGGTTTGATTCTGGTTGAACGTAAAGGCCAGAAGAAAATGGTGATTGGTAAAGGTGGCGATAAAATCAAAGTGATAGGGCGCGAAGCGCGTTTAGACATGGAAGACTTGTTTGAACGTAAAGTTTACCTTGAACTTTGGGTTAAAGTGAAATCAGGTTGGGCAGATGACGAACGTGCACTGCGTAGCCTTGGTTACATCGACGACTTATAAGGGTAGTAATGGAAGGGCTACAGCGTTGTTTTGTCCTTCATTCTCGTCCCTATAGTGAGACGAGCCTGATCCTTGATGTATTTAGCGAGGATCATGGCCGTCTTACTCTTCTTTCTAAAGGCGCTCGTCGTAAGCGTTCTAATCTAAAAGGCACACTCCAACCTTTTACTCCCTTATTTATGAAGTGGAGTGGCAAAGGTGCGATGCCTGTTCTTACTCATGCCGAACCTATCAGTATTGGTTTACCCTTACGTAGCTATATTTTATATTCAGCAATGTATGTAAATGAAATACTGGTACGAGTATTGGGCAACCATACTCCTTATCCACAGTTGTTTCTGGATTATTTGAATGTGCTTCGAGAGCTAGCACAAGCGGATAACCCAGAGCCTGCTTTGCGTCGCTTCGAGCTTTCGTTGCTGCATCATCTAGGCTACGGGATTGATTTTCTTCATTGCGCTGGCAGCGGGTTAGGTGTTGAAGATGATATGACCTATAACTATCGTGAGCAGCAGGGCTTTATTGCCTCAATGAAAATTGGTTTATTAACTTTTCGTGGTAATGAATTAAAAGCCATTGCCGCGAGGCGATTTGAAACCCCTGAGCAGTTGCGCGCAGCAAAACGATTTACAAGGATGGCCTTAAAACCGTATCTTGGTTCTAAGCCATTAAAAAGCCGGGAATTGTTTATCCCGCGAGGAAGGAGAATCGGAACATGAACAACATATTACTTGGTGTGAACATCGATCATATTGCGACATTACGTAATGCTCGAGGTACACGTTACCCAGATCCGGTTCATGCCGCAGAAGTGGCAGAGCGAGCAGGTGCTGATGGCATTACGATTCATTTACGAGAAGATCGTCGCCACATAAATGATCGTGATGTGCGTATTCTACGTGAGACGATCCAAACTCGCATGAATTTAGAAATGGCCGTCACGGATGAAATGGTGGCAATTGCGTTAGAGGTTAAACCTGAATATGTTTGCCTAGTGCCTGAAAAGCGTGAAGAGTTAACCACTGAAGGTGGCTTGGATGTGGCAGGTCAGCTTGAGAAAGTAAAAGCGGCAACAGAAAAACTCACCGCAGCTGGGATCAAAGTGTCTCTGTTTATCGATGCTGATCGCGCGCAAATTGATGCAGCTCATACATGTGGCGCACCGTTTATTGAACTTCATACTGGACAATACGCCGAGGCTACAACTGAAGAAGCACAGTCGGATGAGCTGAAAAAGATTGCAGCAGGCGCAAGTTACGCTCACAATTTGGGTATTAAAGTAAATGCTGGACATGGTTTAACCTATCATAATGTTAAACCGATAGCGGCATTGCCAGAACTTTACGAGCTAAACATTGGTCACTCAATTATGGGGCGAGCGATGTTTGATGGGTTAGAAAAGTCTGTGGCTGATATGCGTTTACTTATGCAAGAAGCGCGTGGCTAACTAATGGCGATTGTCGGTTTAGGGACAGATATTGCTGAAATTGAGCGCGTTGAAAAAGTGTTTGCTCGCTCGGGCGATGCGTTTGCTCTGAAAATACTGTCTCGCTCTGAGCTTGAGCAATTTCAGCAATTAAAACTAAAAGGGCGCTTTTTAGCAAAACGTTTTGCGGTCAAAGAAGCGGCATCAAAAGCACTCGGTACTGGTATTGCGTGCGGCGTCTCTTTTCATGATTTTACCGTTACAAATGATGGGCGTGGTAAGCCATTACTGAGTTTATCAGGTAAAGCCAATGAACTGGCGCGAGCGATGGGAGTGAATCATGTTCATCTTACTATTGCTGATGAGCGTCACTATGCGGTGGCAACGGTCATTTTAGAACGTTAAATCGGTTTTAATTTTTTTGCATGAATAAATAAAAAGCGGTAGATATATTATCTACCGCTTTTTTGATCGTTAGCTTATCTGTTTTAAAACAAAAACAGGTTAGTTTCGATAGTCTTTAGACGCTTTTACGATGTTATCCATTTCATCAATCAGCTCTAATAGCTCTGGTTCAACATCGGCTAAAGTGGCATTAGCTTTAAGTGCGGTTTCAATTTCCAAACATAAATTCTTCAGACGTGGAACACCGCTATAAGCGCAGCTACCGTGTAATTTATGGATAGGTGGCCAGAGTTCAACATCTTTACCATCTAATGCCTCATTTACTAGCATTTCTACTTCTGGCATGAAATCAAGCAGCATTTGTAGCATGTCATGAGCTAAATCAACTTTTCCTGCCGCTTGTTTTAACGCTAAATCCCAATCAAAACTGACGTTGTTATTGCTTGTTACTGGAGCGATATCACTCACTTGTCCTTCAAGCGTTACTGGCGCTCTATTTTCAGGTGATGGGGTTATTTGTGACGCTGTTGGCGCAATCCATTTGGCTAAAATTTGCTGCAGAATATGCTCTTCAATCGGTTTGGTGAGGTAATCATCCATGCCTGCATTAATTAAACGCTCACGCTCTCCCGCCATAGCATGCGCAGTAACAGCAATCACTGGCGTATTATGATTCAATGCGGTGTCATGGATTTTCTGGCAGGCTGTTACACCATCCATTTCAGGCATTTGAATATCCATAAAGATCAAATCAAAGGCTTTATTCTTTGCATACTCGACGGCTTTTTTACCGCCGGTTGCGGTAATGACCGTTTCAACACGTTCGCCAAGCAGAGCTGAAATCAGCTTTAAGTTTGCTGGGTTATCGTCTACTGCCATCACGGTAAGAGGTTGCAGTTTTTCAACAACAGTAGGCAATAGTGGCACTTCTAATTCGCTAAGTTGTTCGTCATCATTGTCACATAACGCTTCAAACAGTTTACGTTGTGCAAGCGGTTTACCTAAGCAGGCATAAACACCGGTTTGAGTGAGTTTTTCTGATAACGCAAGCTCTGTTGTTGGTAAGCAAACTAGCACCTTATCTGCTGTTTGCTCGGCTTTAAATACGTTATTGAGTATGACAGGTAATGGTGGTTGTTCTCCTGGCGACAGACACAGTAAAGCAAAATCATGATGGTCAATATCATCAGGCATGCTTGCTCGGTATGTAACATGTATGCCGGCGAGCATTAAACGTTGCTGAATAACTGATGCTGCTTGCATATTGGCTTCAACCAATAGTAATGACTTACCTTGTAATGAAGTGGTATCAATCGGTTGTGATACAGGTAGGTCCGTTTTGTTCATATGGATTGTGAACCAGAAGGTTGAACCTTGGTGTAAGCGGCTAGTTAAACTGACTTCGCCTCCCATTTGGCTCACCAGTTTCTGGGTGATCACCAAGCCTAATCCTGTGCCGCCATAACGACGAGAAATACTGGCGTCAGCTTGACTAAATGCTTGGAATAATTGCGCTTGTTGACGCTCTGAAATACCAATACCTGTGTCACGGACCATAAACTGTAGGGCGATATTATTATCCACATCGGATTTTAACTCGACAGAGACATCAATATTGCCATGCTCGGTAAACTTAACTGCATTACCAATTAAGTTAGTGACCACTTGCTGAATACGTAATGGATCACCAATTAAACCTGCTGGAATACGATCGTCAATTTTCAGTGTCAGCTCTAGGCCTTTTTCGTGGGCACTTGGCGCCAGTAAACGCATGACTTCATCAAGCGAGTCTGTAAAGTCGAAAGGAATATTTTCCAGTAACAGTTTACCCGCTTCGAGTTTTGAGAAATCGAGAATGTCATTGATGATGGTCAGCAGGTTATTGGCTGAATTCTCAATCGTTAATAAGTAATCTTTCTGGCTAGTATTTAATTTGGTTTTCAGCATTTGTCGGGTAAAGCCAATGACTCCGTTTAGCGGTGTGCGTAGCTCATGAGACATATTGGCTAAAAACTCTGATTTTACCCGAGCCGCTTCCTGCGCACGCTTTTTCGCAATATCTAATTCAACGTTCTGAATTTCTAGCTGCTCTAACGTTTCACGTAAATCGGATGTTGCCTGATCAATGCTCTGTTGCATTTCAATGTGGTATTCCGACAACGAAATTGCCATGGCGTTAATACCGTTTTTCAGGGTATCTAATTCGCCTAACAATCGGCCTTCAATTCGAATATCAAGGTGGCCACGACGTATTCTATCTACCACACTGATCATATGAGAGATCGGTTGTGTCACGTCTTGCATCAAGCGATACGCAAACAGTGATGACAGGGTTAAGCCCAGTAATAACACCATTAAGGCGGTAAACACTTCTTGGTATTGTTGTAGACGTAGCGTACTGAGATCCAGTTCGATAGCGATATAGCCAAGGGCTTTACCGCGAACATCGCTACCAACATTGGTACCAAATTGACCTTCGGTAAGAATTGGTGCACGTAATATTAAGGTGTTATCGGTTAACTGAGTATCTAGTAGCCGCGGAATAGGTTTGCCTTCAGGGTACATGAAGGAATCAAAATTACGATGAAAGTTAGATGTGGCAAAAATATGGTTATGATTATCAAATACCGCAATGCTGCGGATGATGTCGGAATGCTTTCTATGGGTATAACCAATCAACCGACGAATTGCTTCTCGGTTTTTTTCTGTCATGCCGTATTCAGCTGAAATAGCTAAAGGTTCTATGATGCTTGCACCTGTAGAAATCAGCTGATGTTCCAGATCCTGATAACGACTCATGGTGAAAAAAGCGCTTAATAATAAGCCGATTATAAGTGTAGGTGCTAATGTCAGAGTAAATACTCTGGCACGAAGTCCATATCTGGTCATGGTTCTCTTAATTACAAGCAGACAAATCTATGGGAGAATTAGCTCCCATCAGTAGCACTAGATTAAATAATTCGGTGCTATTCGACAAATACTCAATGCCTGAACAGTGAGCAAAATTTTATGGCACGCTTTTTTAAGCCTCAAAAACGTAAAACCGATACCAAGCATAAAGAAATAACCATCAGCCGTTTAGATCATATCGGTGCTGGCATCGGCCATTTGAACAATAAACCCGTTTTCATTGATGGTGCATTACCCGATGAAACCGTTGTTGTACAATTGACGGAAGACAAAAAAAATTATGCCCGAGCTCGCGTGATCAAACGTTTAAAAGACAGCGCTGCGCGTATTAAACCTCATTGTCCAATCTATGACCAGTGTGGCGGTTGTAACTTGCAACATTTATCCCATCAAGGTCAAGTTATCGCCAAACAGCAGGCGTTAAGTGAATTAATGGCGAAATTTGCAATCACAGAAAAAGGCGATGCAACACAGGTTGAGCCTATTGTTGGTCAAAGTGATCATTATCGTCGCTGTGCACGCTTTAGTGTCCGTATGCTACCCAATGGTAAAATGGTCTTTGGCTTTCGCAAAAAGCAGAGTAAAGACATTGTTGATGTCAGTGCTTGTCCTGTGCTTGCAGCCCCACTTAATCAGTTATTACCGCCATTACGTCAATTGTTAAGTAACCTTAAAGGACGTAAGCATATAGGCCATATAGAGCTAGTCAATGCAGATAATGGTCGCGTCTTGTTAATTCGTCATTTGCAGCCATTTAATGACAACGATCTTGCTGCGATTAAAGCTTTCGCTACTGAACATGCATTAATGCTATTTTTAGCGCCATCGTCAGATGAGCTTGACCATGTGTTAGGTGAGCAGCCGTACTACGATATTGACGATGTAAGGCTGACGTTCTCACCAAAAGATTTTATTCAGGTGAATCGAGACGTTAACATTAAAATGGTTGAGCAAGCGATAAATTGGCTTGATGTTCAGCCACAAGATAGGGTGTTAGATTTATTCTGTGGGCTAGGTAATTTCAGCCTTCCACTGGCAAAACAAGCGAAAGCGGTTGTGGGTGTCGAAGGGGTTGATGAAATGGTGGCGCGCGCTACTGCTAATGCGGTGGAAAATAGTCTAGATAATGCAACATTTTATCAAGCAAATTTAGATGACGATGTAACGAAACTAGTGTGGGCGCAAGAGCAATTTGATAAAATTTTATTAGACCCAGCACGAGCAGGGGCTGCTGGTGTGATGCAACATATTGTAAATTTAGCGCCAAGCAAAGTGGTCTATGTATCATGTAATCCAGCGACATTGGCACGTGATAGTCAAATGTTGCTGCAACAAGGGTATAAGTTGGCACGTCTTGGTATGATGGATATGTTCCCTCATACAGGGCATTTAGAATCAATGGCGTTGTTTGTTAAGAGCTAGTCACAATAAAAAAAATAGCAATGTGATGTAAGACAATCATCGGTATTCAGAGAAAACAGGATAGAAACATGGTCGCAGTTCGCGGTGCGCATTTAAAGGAAAATACCACATTTGAGCTTGTCTCGTGGGTCGAAAGTTTACGTCAAGATGCGAAAGTATCGAGTCGGATAGAAGGAACATATCAGCGCTGTATTGAACTTGTCGCTGAACAAGAAAACGGTCCGCTACTGTTGTGGCGTGGTCGTGAACTAGTGGAAATCCTTGTCACCTTGAGTATGGATGCCGATACGCTGATCGCAGCCATGTTATATCCATTAGTGGAAGGCGGTTGTTACAGTCATGAAGCGTTAAAAGATGAATATAGCGGGACAATTTTACATTTAGTTCAAGGTGTTGAACAAATGTGTGCGATCAGCCAGTTAAAATCAACGGCAGAAGAAACCGCGCAAACCGCGCAGGTGGACAATATTCGACGCATGTTACTGTCGATGGTTGATGACTTCCGTTGCGTGGTTATAAAGCTAGCTGAGCGTATCTGTAATTTACGTGAAGTTAAAGATCAGCCAGATGAAGTACGCCGATCTGCAGCGCAAGAATGTGCAAACATTTATGCCCCCTTAGCGAATCGTTTAGGTATTGGTCAGCTTAAGTGGGAAATTGAAGATTATGCTTTCCGCTACCAACACCCTGAAACCTATAAGCAAATCGCTAAGCAGTTATCAGAGCGTCGCATTGATCGTGAAGATTACATCACACACTTTGTTGATGATTTATCAGAAGCAATGCAAGCATCAAATATCCGGGCAGAAGTGCAAGGCCGACCTAAGCATATTTATAGCATTTGGCGAAAAATGCAGAAGAAAAGTTTAGAATTTGATGAACTTTTTGATGTTCGAGCAGTGCGTATTGTTGCTGAAGAGCTACAAGATTGCTACGCCGCACTAGGCGTTGTACATACTAAATATCGTCACCTACCAAAAGAGTTTGATGATTACGTTGCCAACCCAAAACCGAACGGTTATCAGTCGATTCATACCGTAGTACTTGGCCCTGAAGGTAAAACGATTGAAATTCAGATCCGTACTAAACAAATGCATGAAGAGTCTGAGTTAGGGGTTGCTGCGCACTGGAAATACAAAGAGGGTACGGCATCGGGTGGCGCACAAACCGCTTATGATGAGAAAATTAATTGGTTACGTAAACTACTTGCATGGCAAGAAGAAATGTCAGATTCTGGCGAAATGCTAGATGAGCTTCGTAGTCAGGTATTTGATGATCGCGTCTATGCTTTCACACCCAAAGGGGATGTGGTTGATTTGCCATCGAATGCGACACCGCTTGATTTTGCTTATCATATTCACTCAGAAGTGGGTCACCGTTGTATTGGTGCCAAAGTAGAAGGACGTATTGTCCCTTTCACTTATCATCTTCAAATGGGCGATCAAGTTGAGATCATTACTCAAAAAGAGCCGAATCCGTCACGAGATTGGTTAAATCCGAATTTAGGATTTGTTACATCTAGCCGTGCTCGTGCCAAAGTGCATGCATGGTTCCGTAAGCAAGATCGTGATAAGAATATTATTGCGGGTAAAGAGATCTTAGAAGCAGAGCTGGTAAAAATTCATGCAACATTAAAAGATGCGCAGTATTATGCAGCAAAACGTTTTAATGTGAAATCGCCTGAAGAGCTATATGCGGGGATTGGAAGTGGGGATTTACGTATTAATCAGGTGATTAACCATATTAATGCGTTAGTAAATAAACCAACCGCGGAAGAAGAAGATCAGCAACTTTTAGAGAAATTATCAGAGGCGAGCAATAAGCAAGCAACAAGCCATAAAAAACCGCAACGTGATGCTGTTGTTGTTGAAGGAGTTGATAATCTGATGACTCACCTTGCTCGTTGTTGTCAGCCTATTCCTGGCGATGATATTCAAGGTTTTGTTACACAAGGCCGTGGTATTTCTGTTCATCGTATGGATTGCGAGCAGCTTGAAGAGCTTCGCCATCATGCGCCAGAGCGTATTATTGATACGGTTTGGGGCGGCGGTTTTGTCGGTAACTATACAATTACCGTTCGTGTAACTGCTTCTGAGCGTAATGGTTTATTGAAAGAATTAACCAATACTTTAATGAATGAAAAAGTGAAAGTAGCGGGAATGAAAAGCCGAGTCGATTATAAAAAGCAAATGTCAATCATGGACTTTGAACTTGAATTAACAGATTTAGAAGTGTTAGGTCGTGTACTGAAACGCATCGAACAAGTTAAAGATGTCGCTGAGGCTAAACGTTTATACGGTTAATTAACTGATTAAAGATAAAAATTAAGGGAAGCAATATGCTTCCCTTTTTTATTTATACAACATAATGAGTAATAGCAATTATTTAATTCTTTTTTCTTATATAAAATAATTCATTTCTTTATTTTTTAATGATCTAAAACAAGGCTTGATGTTGACTCATATATAATAGGCCGATAGTATTCTATTAACTTAAAAATAAAGACTCAGTATGTATTTATCTCAATTACATAAAATATTACCTGATTACCACCGAGACTCAGCCAAGGTTAATAATTTCTCTGGCATCGGTGG
>NZ_JADQAQ010000045.1 GCF_022129445.1 Photobacterium sp. Ph5 | reverse complement strand
CACCACCGATGCCAGAGAAATTATTAACCTTGGCTGAGTCTCGGTGGTAATCAGGTAGCTAAATGTTCAGGCGATAATGTTAGGATATAAGTTGATATTAGATCACTTACTTTAATTGAATAAAATTTGCTCCAATGCTGCTCCGCATATTTTCTAACAATTTTATAACGTTCAACATCCAAACCTTTATAAAATCCGTTTAAATGTTCTGGTTCAGGGAAGTTAGGTTTTTTACTTTCTAATATATTAGCAGTAGTAGTACATCCTGAGCCTGTTCTTCCAGTCAAGCCGACTAAAATGAATTGACTATTTTCTAGGAATAACTGACTAATAAACTGTTTGTTTTCCATATTCTCTCATTATTTATAATACGTAACTCAAACTTTTATATATTTGAAAACAGCATATTGATAATAAACCTCTGTTTTAAAAAGAAAATTTTATCATGTATAGTCAACAGAGGTATGAGTAATAATTAAATTAATATTATTTTTTAAAACATGCTGTTTTGCTTCTGTGCGTACTGATGGTCAATGACTTTGGTAATTATTTTTTCTACTTTCAAACACGATGGTGTTTGAGTTTGAATCACATCCATTTCTACTAACAATATGTCATTTTTACCGAACCGTTCCTCACCATTGTCAACACGTTCTAGAAACTGCTCATCTGTAATTTCAGCGTAAAAACTTGATTGTCCATCACTGAACTTCCACTTGTTACCATCTTTGAATGATGGTGATTCAATAACCAAACCTGTTTTAATAGAGTTAGTGAACAAAGGTGTTTCAAAATCGATAGGTTTAAAATAATCGCATTCATTTGCTGCGGCATGAGCTTCAATTTTATGAACCAAAGACTTTACTTTAACTGCTTCTAAACCTTTCGCTAGCGGTTCTCGAATGAAGCAATCTAAGGAATTGGCTGCTTTGGGATCTGCTATTACATTAATGGTTTCTATATGAAAAACTTGTGTGTCGCCTTGCTGATTTGTCACATGGACTGACTTGTCGACTGTATTTTTTTGTACCTCTTTTGGCTGCTGCCCTTGAAGATGTATACATGCTTTAATACAGTCCGTTGCTAGCATAATCAGGTCTTTTGGAGATCCCGAAGCAAACATTGCCGCAGCACCTAAATTTACAACTTGAAGTGCAAAATCAATATCAAATGATTGATTTCTAAAGCCAGATACATCAAAAGTCAGTTCAGCATCTTTTCCATATGCATGCTTAGAAGTAATAACCATAAAATCATCTATAGCAGATATATACTTAGCTACACCTTTAGCTCGAAGTTGCCCGTTAGCAACTTTATGACCGTGATACTCTAGAGATAACAAATCTCTGATGTGTAATTCCAACAGTTATTCTCCATCGATAATTAAAATAGCATTTAACGGTTTATCTAAATAACAATATTACTTTAGAAATATGCCTTAATTGCTGGACAATTATACCAAGAATTGCATATTAAATAATGATGTTAGTAACACTTTGTTACTCTATATCGCGGGAAGATGAAAAGAATTTTAATTTAAATGACAAAATTAAAATTATTACTAAAGCCAATCCAAAATTACGTTAATTCAATGTGAATAAGTATTTGATTTAACACATTTTTTGGCATTTCTGTGCTAGCCCGTTATTGGACAAAACGTGTTAGGCAAATTGCTTATTTAGGCTGGTAGTATTAAGAAAAGTAAGAGTAAAGCCCGCTTAAGGGGCAGCCAACGCTACTACCAATTTTCCGCATAACACCTTAATCACAAAAACTAACGCATAGTAAAAATGCCAAGCGTTGGATGCCCCTCTTGAAGCGTTTGTTGAACGAAGCCGCTTCGCGGCAGAGTGAAAGCCCATAAGCTCGACTACGGTAAATATACCTTTAAAAAAGGAGTATTTATCATGAATAAAGCACAGCAACATCGTTCAGATTATCTTTATGAACAACACCTTACCCATCTCACCTTGCAAGGTAAACGTCCCGCTACGATTGATGCTTATAGTCGTGCTCTACGTCGCATTACCCATCAACTGGATAAATCACCAGACACGTTAACTACCGACGACCTGAAACGGTATTTTACACAACTGATCAAAACACATTCATGGAGTACCGTGAAAATTGATCGCAATGACTTACAGCTTTTCTTTAGGCATGTGCTTCAACGTTATTAGAGATGGATATTGCAACATGTATTACCTAAAGGATTTCGTCGGGTACGTGATTATGGTTTTCTGCGGGGTCATGAAAAGAAGCAGCTTCAAGCTATCCAATTTATGTTCATGTTAACCGGGCAACTGACGTTGCCCTCACCGAATAAAACGGTACGTATAAAAGCCCAACCCTTTTGCCCCTGCTGCCAACATGTCATGCAATTAACGGGAATATTTCGGCCAAAATAACCGACGTTCAATAATAAGGATAATGGCTTTCACGCTGCAGAGCTAAAGAGGACTTTATTATAAATCAGAGTGTTAAAGTTATTGGTTCACACCAAGGATAACGCTCGACTTCTTTTTGTCATCACCCTTCATGCTATTTCCAATATTTACTTATATAAGGTGGCTTGGGCTTGTCCAACACTTCGGATAGGTGTCGGCTTCGCGACACATATCCTTATTTGTTATGTGCGTACTAAAGACATTGGTACGAACCTAATTCCGTTGAACTCAGCTTCTTCACCTGTTGCTATGAAACCATTGCGATTGTAGAACTCAACAGCATTTACCGATGAACGCAGGCTAACCTCCCGAGCATCTGTCTGGTTGAGCAAATGATTCAATAAAGTACGACCTAAACCCGAGCCCTGCTGTGAATTAGCAACAAATAAATGTGTTAGATAATTCCCATCACGCAAAGCAGCAAAACCAAGGACTTTCCCACCTGATACAGCCTTAATAGATAAAAACTTCTCATTGTCAAAAGTAGTCGCTAGGTCTAGTAAAATTCTGTCCTTATACTCTTGCTTTCCCTGTGCATTAAACAATGGAAGCACATCCTTGTCTGAGACCTCTGAAACAAGCCTTGTTACTGCCTCTAAATCCGATTTTAGGACCTTCTGAATTTCCATTCCCCCTCCAAGCACATAACGTTTAGCATAACGGGCGTTTACTAGCCCAAACTGGTTGAAACACCTAAATCACAGTGCTTCTTTAAAAAATGCGCCACGAGTAAACGTCCCGTTAATGCTCTTGTTATGTTTACCACTCTCCGCCCGCGGGTGGAGAAAGTTTAGACGTAAGAAAGTCGAAATACTTAGGATCATCAGACTCAAAAATTTCTTTCCCAGCCCCCATGTACGCCCGAGCTAACTCATCAATTGCTTTGTTTGTATTGCCCAACTCAAACTGAGATTGACCTAATCGAAGGTGAAGATACGGATTACCTATCGCGCCAACACAGTACATAGAGGCAGAAAAGGTCTCTTTAGCTTGCTCAAAACTGCCTGATTTAAAATAGACATCTCCAAGGCCTGCCATGACACCCGCAGTGACTGAGTATGATTCTTTTGGAGTGGGGATAAGGTCAAGAGCTTCTTCGAAGTTATCAAAAGCACTGCGATACTCTCCCAACTCGATGAAGACATCCCCCTCATCGCATATTTCTTTAATCTTAAGAGATAGTTCTTCATTTATTTCCATATGGTTTCCTTACCAGTGCTATTGAAGTAAACATAACAGTATATTAATAAGCATTCTTACTTTTGCGCTCTATTAATGCTCTAAATAACCAGTATTGTAAAAAATAAAAGCACCAAATTTCATAACTTTAGTCGCAAAATATTACATTCAATCGATATCTTTACGTTGGTAAAAGTAAGAACAATATTTCATCCGTCGGATTAAATACACAAAAAGTAAAATTAACCATTTAACATCAATAACTTAAAAATTCACCGCTGAGATAATTAAGAAAGTTTTCTTATTTAAAACAAAGCCTAATCGGAAAAATTTACGCTTTTCATTATAACTGGGTAAATACACAGGTAGTCTCATTACCAGCAAGCAAAAGCATTTCGTCTAAATTGGAATAGGAATAACGGGAGTACTAAAGAAAGGAAATGGAGATAAGAAAAATGGAGACAAAACGGCGTTCATCTCCATATTTAGGTGTTATTGTGGCTTGTGGTTCTTAGCTAAAAACGTATCCAGTTTGTTAGCGAAGTTTTGACGATCCGCTTGGCTTAATGGTGCTGGGCCGCCCGTTTGTACGCCACTGCTGCGCATAGTTTCCATGAAGTCACGCATTTGTAAACGCTGCTTAATGGTGTCTTTAGTATACATCTCGCCGCGAGGGTTTAACGCATGTGCGCCTTTGGTGATCAGTTCATCAGCTAATGGGATATCAGCGGTAATCGCCAAGTCCCCTGCTTCAGCTTGTTGCACAATATAATTATCAGCGACATCAAAGCCTTGTTCCACTTGAATAGATCGTAAAAACGGTGAAGGTGGTGTGCGAATGTATTGATTAGCCACCAGCGTTACGTTCACTTTTGCGCGATCAGCAGCGCGAAATAGAATCTCTTTTACAACGTTTGGACATGCATCAGCATCTACCCAAATTTTCATAGGTAACCCTTTCATTCTTTCTGTACGTGTCATTAAACACATAAGCTTTATTTGTAAAAAAGCCGCCCTATTTTAAGGCGGCTTTCGATTAACTTTTTGGCTTAGCCTGTTTTATTAAGTAAAAACTTAACCAACTAATGCTTTCTTCGCGATGTACTCATCATAAGTACCGTGGAAGTCTTCTACGCCGTCTTTAGTGATCTCAAGAATACGAGTTGCAACCGATGTTACAAACTGGCGATCGTGAGATACAAACATCAATGTACCTTTGAAGTTCTCTAACGCTAGGTTAAGTGCTTCAATAGATTCCATGTCCATGTGGTTTGTTGGTTCATCCATAAGTAGGATGTTAGGACGTTGCATGATTAACTTACCAAACAACATACGACCTTGCTCACCACCAGAAATAACTTTTACAGATTTCTTGATGTCGTTTTGTGAGAACAGCATACGACCTAGGATACCACGAACAGTTTGCTCGTCATCACCTGGCTTTTTCCACTGGCTCATCCACTCAAGCAATGTAATATCTTCTGCGAAATCAGCACTGTGATCCTGTGCGTAGAAACCAATATTATTGTTTTCAGACCACTTAACCATACCCGCCATTGGCTCCATTTGACCCGCTAGCGTGTTTAGGAATGTTGATTTACCGATACCGTTCTCACCGATAATCGCGATGCGCTCACCTACTTCTACCAGTAAGTTAACACCGTTGATTAGGATGTTTTCGCCGTAACCTTGCTTCAAACCTTCCACTTCTAATGCGTTACGGAACAGTTCTTTTTCCTGATCGAAACGAATAAATGGTGTTTGACGGCTAGATGCTTTCACTTCTGTTAATTGGATTTTATCCAGTTGCTTTTGACGAGAAGTTGCTTGCTTCGCTTTAGATGCGTTAGCAGAGAAGCGGCTTACGAACGTTTGTAGTTCAGCCATTTGTGCTTTCTTCTTTGCATTATCTGAATGTAACTGCTCACGTGATTGCTCAGCAGCCATCATGTATTCATCGTAGTTACCAGGGAATACACGAAGCTCACCGTAATCTAAGTCAGCCATGTGTGTACATACGCTGTTTAAGAAGTGACGGTCGTGCGAGATGATTATCATAGTGCAGTTACGCGCTAGTAGGATCTGCTCAAGCCATGCAATAGTGTGAATATCCAAGTTGTTCGTTGGTTCGTCAAGTAGCATGATGTCTGGGTTAGCAAACAATACCTGAGCAAGAAGCACACGAACTTTAAGACCAGGTGCAACGGCACTCATAAGACCAAAGTGTTGATCTTCAGTAATACCAAGACCAAGAAGAAGTTCACCTGCACGTGCTTCTGCTGAGTAGCCGTCCATTTCTGCGAACTCTACTTCTAGATCTGCTACACGCATACCATCTTCTTCTGACATTTCTGCCATTGAATAGATGCGATCGCGTTCTTCTTTAATCGTCCATAGCTCTTTGTGACCCATGATCACTGTATCTACTACGCTGTAGTTTTCGAATGCAAATTGATCCTGACCTAATTTAGCCATACGCTCATTAGGATCAAGTGAAACAGTACCTGCAGACTGCTCTAGCTCGCCACCCAAGATTTTCATGAATGTCGATTTACCACAACCATTCGCGCCGATTAGGCCGTAACGGTTGCCGCCACCAAATTTTACTGAGATGTTTTCAAACAATGGCTTATCGCCGAACTGCATTGTGATATTAGCTGTTGAAATCAATGTACTGTTCCAAAATTTGTGAATATATCAAGCATTAAAAAAGCCGCTTACTACAAGCGACTTTTCTCTAAATTGGCGCGGAGTATAACAGATTTAGTGACTTACATCACCTTTAAATTAACAACAAAATTGTAACTAGTATCATTGCCCTTTTCTATGATTACCATTAAGCCTATAGGGATTAAGTATTTGTTTACATGTAGTTAATTAGATTTTAAAAAGGAATAATGAAATATGAAGTTATGTTTTTGTGTAATGATAATGTTTATTCAAAGCGTATAGTAATTTTCAACATTGATTAATAAATAGAGAGTTATTATGAATATCCATTCTTTCGGTAACTGGCTACCAAAAAGTAAAGCGCACGTTAATGCTTGGATCCAACACTTAAAAGCGCACACAGAACAACATCCAACTGAACTTGTTCAACCTATCCAAGAGTTTAAAGATTTGGTTGATAATGATGAAAGCCTAATAGAACTCGCTGAACGTATGTTTAGCTATGCAGGTAATCAAAAAGAATTAACGCCACTAGGTACACCAGAAGTCATGAGCTTTGATGAATTTCTTGTGCTACTAAACGCAATTATGACGCAAGCGCCTGAATGTACTGAATATACCGACCCTAAAACTGGTGAACTAAACCCTTGTGGTTTAATTGGTTTTCCTATTAATGCATTATTAGATTGGCCGATGGCAACTCCTGCTGGCTACACGTTCTTCTCAAATGCATTAGTGAATCAGCAAATTAAAAAAATATTAACTTACTGGTCTTCTTTCCTTGCAAGTTCTGATTCTCGCTATGTATTAGTAAACGATGATCTTAATCGCACACCGAAAGTATTAGGCTGGTTAAATCCAACTGCACAACGTGAAATGGTCGGTGTTGCTTGCCAAGCCACTTCTGATCCAGCTCTTAAAACATTACCGTTTGAGCACTTTTTCCAATGTGATCCTAATGATAAGTATTATGGCTTTAAATCATGGGATGACTTTTTCACTCGTGAGTTCGTAAAAGGTGTTCGTCCAATTGCTGAAGGTGATGACATTATTGCTAATGCGTGTGAATCAGCACCGTTGCAAATTGCAGAAAACGTAGCTGAAACATCTGAATTCTGGCTAAAAGGCCAACCTTATTCGCTACAGAATATGATGGATTTTGATCCACTCGCGAAGCAATTTATTGGCGGTACAATTTATCAAGCATTCTTAAGTGCATTGAGCTATCACCGCTGGAATAGCCCTGTAAGCGGTACTGTGAAAAAAGCCTACATTGTGAATGGCTCTTACTACTTGGGTAACCAATACCAAGGTTTTGGTAACCCTGATGGTGCCGATGACAGCGCACCAAACAATTCACAGCCATTTTTAACAGCTGTGGCAACACGTGCAATTATCTTTATTGAATCTGATAATCCTAACATTGGTTTAATGTGCTTTATCGCTGTGGGTATGGCTGAAGTGTCATCGTGCGAAATTACAGTCAAAGAAGGTCAACATCTAGATAAAGGTGATGAATTGGGTATGTTCCACTTTGGTGGTTCAACTCACTGTCTTGTATTTGGACCAGATGTGAAGTTAGCGTTTGACTTCCACAATACAACACCAGGCTTAGATGCAACCAATATTCCTGTTTGTTCTCGTATTGCAACCGTATTAACAAACGATTAATTTAAACATTCATTTGTTTTAAACGTTACTAATACATATAAATACGCCTTATTACTGATTTTATTATCAAAGTAATAAGGCGTTTTCTTTATTCAAACAAACTTAATGTTTTATAGGTCGATTATCGACGTGGTGGACGGCTACCGCTACGTTGATTACCACCACGGCTATTGCTTCGACCTCTAGATGCGCGCTCTTTATATGCTGATGCCGCTTTTGCTTTAGAAGCTAGAATAGAATCAACGGTTAATTCCATTGGCTCACGTGGTACAACACCATCAGCAAAAGTACGCATACGAGGTGGAATTTCTAACTCAGCCGTTGTTGCTCGTGGCATACGTTTAAAACGAGATAAGTAAAAAGCTTCTAGTTTCTCTCTAGCCCACTCTGTTTTCTTCAAGTATTTCACACTACTCGCAATAGACGGTTTCGTGTTGAAACAATTAAAGCGCATAGCCGTGTCTAAGATCTCCCAACCATAGTGTTCAACAAGCTCAGTTAGCATTTTCTCTAGGCTTAAACCATGAAGTGGGTTGTTCTGTAATAGTCGTTGCTCTAGGGTTAATTCTTTTTCTTTTTTAGCTGGTTGAGCATTCTGTTGTTGTTCTTGCATTGCCATTCCTAACGGAGTTTGATGGGATTAATTATAAGTATAAAGGCAGGCCACAATAACTAATAAACAATTTAATTAATAATCCTTTTTATGCTCTTTTCTTAAACGATATAAACTAGCTACATCCCTTTTCGTCTAGCTATCGCCACAATCAACTTTTCATTACTTTAACCAGCTTCTAGTGAGTCAGCAACAGCTATTGATTTTTATATTTAAAACATCATTCACGTTTAAAATTGATTTTTAAATTTAAATATCTTCAAAAAACTTACGATTTATTCTGATTTATTTTCAATAACATACAAATATTGAGATTTTACCCTAATTTTTTTCAATTCTTTTGAAATTTAATTTAAACACCCTCGGTCTATTGTAATGAGCTTCACAAAATTAATTTTACTGGACAATGAAAAATGAATCGTATCACTGTATTTACAGCTGCATTAGTCGCTTCAATTTCAGCACCTCTGTCAGCTACCCCTATTTCTGTTTCTACTCATAACCAATACATCATCGAATTTGATGACAATATTACTGAGCACAAACGTTCAGAGATTGCAAAAGCTATACTGAGCAGTAAAGGTAAAATTCGCCATAATTACACCCATGCTATTAAAGGTATGTCGATTAATCTTCCAGAAGCAGCACTAAAACAATTACAAGAACGCTTCCCTGATATCTCTCATATCGAAAAAAATCTTCCTGTCTCCCTTGTTGCTCGTCCTGATAAACCCAAAGGCCCTGACAAAGAAAAAGGTGGTCATGGTAAAGGCGGTAAAAACAAAGATGGTGAAACATCACCTGAGCCTGAACCAGAACCAACACCTGAACCCGAGCCATCACCAGAACCGGAACCAGTACGAGATCCTGAAGTTGTGCCTTGGGGTGTACAACGTGTCGGTCATCAAGTCGTTGATTACGGTACCGCATGGGTCATTGATACCGGTATTGATAGTGCACACCCTGATTTGAATGTAGATGTGTCTCGCGGTGCAAGTTTTGTTGGTACTAATACAACAGAAGACGGTAACGGACATGGTACCCATGTTGCTGGTACGATTGCAGCAAAAATGGATGGTTATGATGTAGTTGGCGTCGCAGCAGGTGCCACAGTTGTACCAATTAAAGTTCTTTCAGATACAGGTAGCGGTACTATCGAAGGGGTAATTGCAGGTGTCGATCATATTTACCAACATGGTAGCTACGGTGACTGTGCCAACATGAGTTTAGGTGCACAAGGTTTCTCAAGTGCTTTAGATTCAGCGATTAAAGCAGTGGCAAGTAAAGGTATTATCTTCGCTATTGCAGCTGGTAACAGTGCCGATGATGCGCAAAACTATACCCCTGCGAGTACAACCCACCCTAACGTTTACACTATTTCAGCGTTTGACCGTTACCACAATTTTGCGACCTTCTCTAATTACGGTTCTGTCGTTGAGTTTGCTCTTCCAGGTGTAAATATTTTATCAACCAAAACAGGCGGTGGTACAACAACACTTAGCGGGACTTCAATGGCTGCACCACACTTCTGTGGCTTAGCAATCATCAATAGCTATTACGTGAGTGGTTACGTAAACAACGATCCTGATGGCAATCCGGATCCAATTCCAAGCTTATAAAAAATAAGCTGATAAATAATAATAACGTACATTCGATGTTCGATTTAAGCTGCACATGGCTGTGCAGCTTTTTTTCGTTTTGTGATTCATTATTCAGCAAGTAAAATAGCTAGGCTGTTATTCCCAATCAAGAATAACCTTACCTGACTGACCAGATCGCATGACATCAAAGCCCTGTTGGAAATCATCAATCTTGTAGTGGTGAGTGATAATTGGTGTGAGATCCAAACCAGATTGGATCAATGTTGCCATCTTGTACCAAGTTTCAAACATTTCACGTCCATAGATACCTTTGATGATCAAACCTTTGAAGATCACTTGGTTCCAATCGATTGCCATGTCTGATGGTGGAATACCTAGCAGTGCAATTTTACCGCCGTGGTTCATGCTTGATAGCATGCTGTTGAATGCTGCCGGATTACCCGACATTTCCATACCAACATCAAAGCCTTCTTTCATACCAAGCTCTGCCATCACATCCGTCAGGCTTTCTTTCGCTACGTTAACCGCACGAGTCACGCCCATTTTACGAGCAAGCTCTAAGCGATATTCGTTAACATCCGTGATCACGACATAACGTGCACCCACGTGTTTTGCTACAGCCGCAGCCATAATACCGATTGGGCCAGCGCCTGTGATCAGCACATCTTCGCCCACTAAGTCGAACGACAGCGCTGTGTGAACAGCATTACCGAACGGGTCGAAAATAGACGCAACATCATCTGAAATATCATCAGGAATTTTGAATGCATTAAATGCAGGGATCACTAAGTATTCCGCAAATGCACCTTCACGGTTTACACCCACACCAATGGTGTTACGGCATAAGTGGGTACGGCCACCACGACAGTTTCGGCAGTGACCACACGTGATATGGCCTTCACCCGAAACGCGATCGCCAATAGCAAAGCCACGCACTTCCTGCCCCATCCCAACCACTTCACCGACATATTCATGACCAACAACCATAGGTACAGGGATCGTCTTTTGTGACCACTCATCCCAATTGTAAATATGAACGTCAGTACCACAAATTGCTGTTTTCTTGATGCGGATAAGCAGATCGTTATGACCAACCTCTGGCTTATCTACTTCAGTCATCCAGATGCCTTCTTCAGGCTTTAATTTAGAAAGAGCTTTGATTTTCATTATATTATTCGCTTATTTCTTTAGGATACAACATGCTTTTCAGCGTCCATCTACCACTGCATGTTATTGGAACCTTTGCCTTACCATGCAGTAGTAGCGATATGTTTTCGTCACATTTAATAACGTGAAGCTTTAATTAGATAATGCCCATCTCTTTACCCACTTCGATGAAGGCATCAATCGCTTTATCCAGTTGTTCTGGTGTATGTGCTGCTGACATTTGTGTACGAATACGTGCTTTGCCTTTTGGTACAACAGGGAATGAGAAACCAACCACGTAAATGCCTTTTTCTAGGGCGCGCTCGGCAAACTCTGCCGCAATTTTTGCATCACCTAACATGATAGGAATGATCGCGTGATCAGCCCCTGCCATCGTAAAACCAGCTTCTGTCATGCGAGTACGGAAATGCGCTGAGTTTTCCCATAAACGATCACGGAGTTCACCGCTTTCCGCTAATAAATCAATAACGCGATTTGAAGCAGAAACAATTGCTGGCGCGACTGAGTTAGAGAACAGATATGGACGTGAACGTTGACGTAACCAGTCAATCACCTCTTTCTTACCTGCGGTATAACCGCCTGATGCACCACCCATCGCTTTACCTAATGTGCCGGTAATAATGTCGATACGATCCATAACATTATGGTATTCATGCGTACCACGACCATTTGCGCCCATAAAGCCAACAGCGTGAGAGTCATCAACCATCACAAGTGCACCGTATTTTTCAGCTAAATCACAAATAGCTGGTAGATTCGCTACGACACCGTCCATTGAGAACACGCCATCAGTCACGATTAATGTATTACGAGCACCTGCTTCTTTTGCTGCAATTAATTGTTGCTCTAATTCTGCCATATCATTGTTGGCATAACGGAAACGCATCGCTTTACATAAACGCACACCGTCAATGATTGATGCGTGGTTTAATGCATCAGAAATAATCGCATCTTCTGCACCTAAAATTGTTTCAAATAAGCCCGTATTTGCATCAAAGCATGAGGTATAAAGAATCGTATCTTCCATACCAAGGAAATCAGACAGCTTACGCTCTAGCTCTTTATGCGCATCTTGCGTACCACAAATAAAACGGACAGACGCCATACCAAAACCGTGCTCGTCCATCCCCTCTTTAGCAGCTTTAATCAACTCAGGGTGGTTGGCTAAACCTAGGTAATTGTTGGCACAGAAATTTAAGACTTCTTGACCCGATTGGATATATACCGCTGCTTTTTGCGGTGATGTGATCACACGCTCAGATTTGTATAACCCTTCACTTTTTACATCTTCAATTTGTTTTTGGATTTGGGTATAGAATGCAGAAGTCATGATGTCCCTCACAGTATTATTATGGTTAATGTTGGTTAGCGTAAACGAGCTAACCAACATTCTCATCACATGATATAAACAACTATCATAGCGATCATGTCCGAATAAAAATCGTAGCTATGCCTTGTTTTAAGCTATTTGTATTCCTAAATCGCAATTAATCCAATACAGATAACTACAAGCTAATATTGCCATTCTAAATCATGCTAAAAACAACTATTATCCCCCGCGGTGGAAAATGATTAATGAACTGTAGGCACAAATAAATGGATACACATAAACTCATCGCACTAATGCCAGACTTAGCCACCTTCATCGTTATTGTAGATGAAGGCAGTTATACTGCGGCTTCACGCAAATTAGGTGTTACGCCATCCGCACTCAGTAAGCAAATCGCACGGTTAGAAAAAGCCTTATCAGTAAAACTACTAGAACGTACAACACGTAAATTGATGATCAGTGAGTCAGGTAATCGTATTTATAAACAATGTACCCAGATGATTGATGCGGCTAAACAAGCGATTGAAATCTCAAGCTCTGAGCATACTGTGCCCTCTGGGACTGTCACAATTGCAGCACCAAAAGCCTTTATGAACATTCTTCTTCAACCTTTAGTTAAACCTTTCTTAACACAATATCCTGAAGTAAATTTAAAACTAAAAGCTTGTGATGGTGACATTGATATTATCGCCGAAGGCATTGATGTGGTATTTCGTTTAACAGAAAGACCCTCTGAAGGCTTAGTGCTAAAGAAAATTGGCAAAGTAAACCTGACATTGTGTGCCAGCCCTAACTATATTGCCCTGCATGGGATGCCAACACATCCCCGCGATTTAAAACACCACGACTGTTTATATCTCGGTGAGACTAATATCGATCATATATGGGATTTTGATAAGAACGGGGAACAAATAACCGTTGCTGTTTCTGGTCGATATGCCGTCAATCACTCTCAAATGCGATTAAAAGGCGTAAAAGATGATTTAGGCATTGGAATATTTCCTGACTTTGTGATCAAACACGATCTTGCTACTGGCAAGGTGATCCAAGTGTTACCTGACTGGACTATTCGAGGCAATTACCACGGTGATATTGCACTGCAATACGCACAAAGTAAGTTTATGCCAGCAAGAATTCGTGCGGTCATTGATTATTTTACGGCTCATTTGACTCTTTAATGAAAATTGAAATTGAGTAATTTGCTCAATCTCTCCTTTTGAGTGCTAGAGTCATTATTTTAATAACAATTCATCGATTAATTGTTCGTGATGGTTGATACTCTATTAACACTAAGTAATTATAAATAAAAGCATTTTTATACAGCTAGACGTTAAAAATGCGCTACTACATCAAGGATAGAGCATATGAATGCTAAAATTATCGAAAACCACGATGAGTTGATGTACTGGATGAATTTAGTTGAAAAGGAGTATGGACACTCAGTTTTGATTAACACTTCGATTCATTTTGTATCTGGTACATATGAAGATGGCACCACAGGTCACGCGATTGAAATCACTAATGATCAAGAAGAGCTCATTGCACGCTCTCCAGTTAGCTTAGAACTAATGAATTTTGCTAATAAAATGCAATCAGTCGTCGCAACGCAAGGTAGCCAAAGTTTAGAAAGCCGTTCTGCTCTACTACACTGATCAAATTTCCATATACAATAAAGCCGCTTCTGACAGCGGCTTTATTGCCCAAACAAAGAGTGCGGCTTTGAATGGAACTATCAACTTATTGTTAAATATTAAGAGAGAAATCGTAAAAATAGTATATTAAAGATTGAAATAATCAATATTGTTAATTACTAAATTTGACTGCACTCTCGTTTATTTCTGTACATGGATTAGCCAACGATCTTTCAACTTAAAAACATAACGCTAAAACTCATTTCATTCTTACACTGTTAGCTCTAAAGTATGGCTACAGCCTTGTAATATGTATGGAATTTGTGATGGAAAAGTATATTGGCCTAATGTCAGGCACCAGCATGGACGGTGTTGATGCCGTGTTGGTTGAAATAGATGACACTAAGATCACTTTATTAGGCAGTTATGACCACCCAATGCCAAGTGACTTAAAGCAAGCATTACTCGACGTTTGCATTGGTCAAGCAACCAATCTCCTAGCCATTGGCGAACTTGATCACCGTTTAGGCTGTTTATTTGCAGATGCGGTAAATGGATTACTTGAAAAAACGGCGACCTCAGCAGAGAGTATCAAAGCGGTTGCCAGTCACGGTCAAACCGTTTTTCATGCCCCAGATTCACCCTATCCTTTTACCATGCAATTAGGTGACGCCAATATAATCGCCGCTAAAACAGGTATCACTACCGTTGCTGATTTTCGCCGTAAAGACATGGCATTTGGCGGTCAAGGCGCGCCATTAGTGCCTGCATTCCACCAGCAACTATTTAGCGATAAAAACATTAATCGTGTCATTTTAAACATTGGCGGTATTTCCAATATAACCGTTCTGACACCGAATAAACCTGTAATAGGTTTTGATACCGGTGCTGGCAACATGTTAATGGATGCATGGATCAACCTACATCTTCAGCAAAGCTATGATAAAAACGCACAATGGGCATTATCAGGCACAGTGAATGTAGAGCTATTAGCTAACCTACTCAGCGAACCTTACCTATCATTATGTGCACCGAAAAGTACCGGACGAGAATTATTTAATCTGCCTTGGTTAGAACAGCATTTAGCAGGTTTAACCATTAAACCTGAAGATGTACAAGCAACCTTAGCGGAATACACAGCAGTAACCATTGCCAATGATGTAAGACAAACAGCGCAAGATACGCCCGATAACATGCCTAATGAGTTATTAGTATGTGGTGGCGGAGCCCATAACCCATTAATAATGCGTCGTTTAACACAACTGCTAACTGATTGGACAGTGACGATCACCAATGAGCGTGGTGTCGATAGCGATAACATGGAAGCTATGGCATTTGCATGGCTTGGCTATCGTACGTTACATGGTTTATCCGGTAATTTGCCCGAAGTGACTGGCGCATCTCGATTAACCACATTAGGTGCGATTTACCCTGCGGAGTAATTTCTGACGCTGACCTAAAATAACGAAGAAACAATCTGTTATACTCATTATTATCGTTGAGGCACCACTCTTTTTAGTGGTTTTTAACATGGCACACGCTCAATTGAAGACAAATCTAATATGAATACAATGAACAATAATGCGTTAGATTCCGATCATATTTGCGCAAAAGAATTAAACCAAATCGCCCTAATTTCATGTTCAACTCAATATGATGAACAAAGCGTCAATAACGTGGTTGATACTTTTATTGCCCATGGCTACATGGTTACCACCAAATATTTAAACCAAGTAATTTCTGACATCGGTTATGTGAATACAGATCAAGAGCGAGCAAATAACCTTATTGCCGCCCTACTGGATCCAACGATTGATGTTCTATGGTTCTTCCGTGGCGGTGGTGGCGCATTAAACCTCATACCCTTTTTACACGCTTACAAAACACAGTTGCTGGAAATAAAACCGAAAATGATTGTTGGTTTTAGCGATGTAACGGCTATCCATAGTTTTATTAATAACGAATTAGGCTGGCAATCGGTACATGCTGTTAACGCCTCAACCAATAAAGCCACCAACGGCGGAAACGAGCAACCTATTCCTGATTTAAAAACCTTGATAAATGAAGGTGTAAGCTACAACAACGTATTGCCTCTAAATGATTTAGCTAAGAGCGCATCAGTAACGGGTCTGCTTATTGGTGGTAATCACACATTAGTTTCAGCCACCTTTGGCACACATTATCAACCTGATTTTTCAAATAAAGTCTTATTGTTGGAAGATATTGGTGTCACTTATCGCCAGCTTGATCGCTATCTTCAGCAATTACTGTTCTTAAAAGATTTTGACGTTAGTGCGATTGTGTTTGGACAGTACTACAACATGGATCCCAACGATCAAGATCGTCTAATGTATAAACATGTACTTGAACAATTTGCTCAACAACTTGGTAAACCCGTGTATTACTTCCCTTTTATCGGTCACGGTAAATATAACCAACCCGTTATTTTTGGTCGTCAAGTTTCGTTACAACGTCACGAAATTAACGAGCATGGTATGCCGTCTGATTACTGCTCATTTAATCAGTAAACCCTATGTAAGCGCTCATTCCTTATCGTATAAGTGCTTTTGTTCTCGTCGCTATTTGTTCAACGTCACAGTTTAATAAACTACCAAACTAGCATTATTAATATGCTTCTAATGTATTTATTTCGTGCTGTTAAATAAACCATATAAATAATAGTCATTTATATGGTTTATCTTTTTTTTGTGAAATATAAACCCACATATTTAGCCAAATGTTATTAATAACCATTCTCTCGTAATATTTTGAAATATTTAGCTTAAAAACCATACCTTTAATAATGATATGGTTATTTCATACCGACCCTAAACGAGAGGATAATATGAAAAAATTACGTCGCTTAATGTCACATCTAAAAAGTGAAGTCATAGAAAGTATTGAGTATAAACAACGTATTTGGATTATTAATGTCAATAAGAACGGTGTAAATGACGGTTCAAGCGTCATTAATGAAGATACTTTTTCAACTCACCTTGCATGGATGGTCAATCATGGCTATTCACCAACCATGCTTCAAGTTGTTGATAATATGAGAAAGTCAGAAACAAAAACCATTATGTTAGACAATGAGATTCACCATTTAATGCGTGTTAAATAGTCACAACACAACAGGTATTTCGGCTTTATGACTGATTATTTTTTATCACCAAAACCTTTAATGCATACGTTAAATCGCACTTTTTTTTCTCGATTATTCTTTATTGCTACCCCTATTATTTTGCAAAGTATCCTTTTTTCAAGTAAAGGATTAATCGATATATTAATGCTCAGTCAATTGTCTGAAATTGATATTGCGGCAATGGGTATTGCTGCAAAAGCGTTATTTGTTATCACGATTTTATTAACGGGTATCGCCACCGGTGGCGGTATTTTATCAGCCCAATATTGGGGTGCGAATAATCATCTCGGAGTAAAAAAGAGTACTGTACTCAGTATTTTTTGTACGGTTATTTTTGCTTTTATATTCGCTCTCATTTTTTATTTTTATCCTCACGCAGTTATGCTTTTAGCTTCGTCATCAGAGGCAGTCATAAACCGGGGTAGCGAATACCTCACTATTGTAGGTTTTAGTTTAATCTTCAGTGCGATAGTCGTTAGTTATACGGCGAGTTTACGCTCTATTGGTGAGCCTAAAGTAAGTACAATATTCAGTGCATGCGGCATTGTTTGTAATATCTTTTTTAACTGGATACTTATTTTTGGTTATTTAGGCTTCCCTGCTTTGGGTATTAAAGGCGCAGCATTAGCAACCCTATTAAGCAGTATGGTAGAAGTTGTCCTTCTGCTCACTTATTTGTATCTCAAAAAGCACATTCTTACCTTTAAACTCGCTGATTTTTCAGTGATATTTTCTACCTACGATCTACAACGTTTCTTTGCTTTATCACTGCCTACAACTTTTAATTTTCTATTATGGTCTGTGGGGATTTTCTCTTATCACGCCATTATGGGTATGACTGGCGTTGAGGGATTAGCAGCACTATCAGTCATGACCCCAATAGAATCATTATCCTTAAGTTTTTTAGTCGGTGTTGCCAATGCTTCTGCAGTTATTATTGGTAATCAATTAGGCGCTAAGCACTACCACACCGCCTATTATCAAGCGATTGCACTTGTCGTTATTGCGATTATTGTAACCTGCGTGATTTCGGTAATCTTGTTTTTGATGCGAGATAATATTTTATCGCTATTCCCTGCGTTAACTATTGAAACCAAAGCGTTAGCCAGTAACTTTATGGCGATTCTTTCGATTGGTATTATTTTACGTTCATTGCCAACCACAATGGTTGTTGGCGTATTACGTGCTGGTGGTGACGTGAAATTCTGTTTATATCAAGATGTTTTAACCCAATGGGCATTTGGTATTCCATTGGCTTTTGCGGGTGCCTATTTTTTCAATCTTTCACCTGTATGGGTATTTAGCTTATTTTTTGCCGAAACCTTATTTAAATGGTTCGCGTGTATTTATCGCTTTAGAAGTAAGAAATGGTTAAATAATCTGATATAAAAAAACGGTGAAAGGCTATCAACCTTTCACCGTTTTTTCTAAGCGAGAGTGAATTACTTCGCTTGTGTCTTCAAGAATTTCTTCACTTTCTTCATTGCCATTTGGCGCTTAAGAGGTGATAGATAATCAATGAATAGAATACCTTTTAAGTGATCAATTTCATGCTGTAATGCGATAGCAAGGAAATCATCACGCTCAAGGTGAATATCATTACCATCACGATCAAGCGCTGTTAATTCGATTTTTTCAAAACGCTCTACATCTGCGTAATAATCAGGAACAGATAAACAACCTTCTTGACCAACAACAGGGTTTTCGCCACGAACAATCTTAGGGTTTACGAATACCTGTGGCTCGTTGCGCTCTTCAGATAAGTCGATAACAATGATAGATTCTTTACGGCCAACTTGAGGTGCCGCTAAACCAATACCATTACCCGTTTCGTACATCGTGTGAAGCATGTCATCAATCAGCGTTTGAATGTGCTCAGCTTTTACGTCTGCAACGTCTTCTGCTTGAACGCGTAGCTTTGGATTTGGTTCGGTTAAAATTTCTAAAACTGCCATTTTCTCTCTACTTACTTGATGGTGTTGAATACCTTGCAGGGTCGTAACTTATCAGATAGCCGCTAAGTCTCAAAGTGATAATTAGCCTTGATGCTTTATGGTCAATAGATTACAGAAAATAAAGCGCGAAAAATAATCGTTTTTTACAATTACACCAATAGGTAGGAACTTATAGAAAGTGAATGTTTTTAAATGTTTGCAGCCCAGTACTCGCCATTCTCATTATCAAAAGCACGTTGTAAACTTTTATAGAGCATGATTTTTTCAATCGGTTTTGAAACATAGTCATCCATACCGACACTCAAGCAACGTTTTTTCTCTTCCTCCATGACATTTGCTGTTAAAGCGATGATGACTGGTCGCGACATTGACGGCATTTTTCTAATTAATTCTGTAGCCTCTAATCCACCCATATTGGGCATTTGACAATCCATTAATATCACATCGGCGGTATTTTCTATCATATACTCAACCGCTTGAACCCCGTCATTAACAATGGTGATGTTTTTCAAACCAAATGCGGTTAAAAATGCCTTAATTAATTGTTGATTAACCATACTGTCTTCAACAACTAAAATCTTACGATCTTCATACATGCTAAGATTGGTGATTAATGCATGATCTTCGCCATTTTCTTTTCTCTGAATATCAGATTGTTTTAGTGGTATATCGAACCAAAACTCTGTGCCATTACCAATGGTACTTTCAACCTGTAGCTTTGCTGACATTAATCGACATAAACTGTTAGATATGGATAAACCAAGCCCTGTCCCACCGAATTGGCGAGAAATAGAGCCATCAGCTTGTGTATAAGAATCAAAGATAAACGCGAGTTTTTCTTCAGCAATACCAATACCCGTATCTTTCACTTTAAAGCGCAGCCATTGAATATGTTTATCGTTATATTTTTTTAATTCTTCGCACTGCTGCTCAGGCGAATCTCGCTTTTCAACCACTAATTTCACAGAGCCTGTATGGGTAAATTTAACCGCGTTACCAATCAGATTAATCAGAATTTGTCTTAACCGCCCTTCATCTGCGATATAGCTATCTGCCAGCCCCTCACCTATTTCTGTTGATAATTGTATTTTTTTTATCTTCGCTTGATGGATAAATGGGGTCGCACAACTATGCACAAATGGCTTTAAATTAAATGGCGTCATGTGTAATTCCACATTACCCGACTCTAATTTAGAATAATCCAATATTTCATTGATAATAACTAACAAGGAATAAGCTGACTCTTTGATATAACCAATTTGGCGTTGTGATTCTTGATCTAAATTTCGCTCTTCTAAACATTGTACAAAGCCAAGCACCCCATTCATTGGGGTTCTAATTTCATGGCTCATATTTGCCATAAATTCAGCTTTTATTTTTATCGCTTCGCTTAAATCGTTGGCCTGCTCTCGTAATTTCCTATTTAAGCCTTGTAGCTTACTTTCCGTGTTATAAATACACTCATCAGCTTTTTTTAGCTCGCTGGCTAATAAGGATACTTCCCCTTCTGCATCTTCAACTTCTGTAATATTCACCCCCCCTGAACCAATTTTGGGAAGTTGGCCAATCAAAAACGTTAGTGGTCTTGTCACTTTGCGGTACATGTAAACTAAAATGAAGATAATAAAAAACAAGAATGGGAGAATAAAAACAAAAAGCTGTATTAATATCGTCCGAATAATTTCAGCAGCACTGTAATATATAACGTAATTAAAAATATTATCGCCATTAAAAGACACCGGATAAGTAAGCGTGTAGTTCCCCTTATAAATAGACAAACCCGGTGCTTGTGCTAACGGTGTGTAACTGTTGCCATCATTCTTCTCATAAAAATGAATTAAATTTCCATCTAAGTCATACAGTGATAATGAGAGTATTTTTTTATGAGTTTCCAGTGAGCGATTTAATTCTATCGACGTTTCTGTATTTTTATAAATAGCAGCATCAATGATTAATGGTGAAAAGGTATTCATCATTACCTTGATGTCTTTAACTACTCGCTGAGTATTGTTGTAATAACTAATATATAGCGCTGTTAACATAACACACAGTAGAACACTGCTCATTACCAGCGCTATTTTGCTGAATAAACTCGTTTTATGGTACAAATGATGCACATCAATATCATGTGAAATCTTGGCATTTAATTGCTCACGCTTTCCATTTTTAAGAGAATTATCGTCCAATTTATTATTCATCATTAACCCTCTAGATCATATTACTTCTCTATGGGTAGTCCTTTTGCTGACCAATCTAACCACGAACCATCATAATGAGCGACATTAAATCCAGCTTGTTTTAATAAGAAATAAGATAATGTTGAAGCGGTACCTTTATTACAGTATGTAATGGTTTTCTTAGCTTTATCTAAATTTCTTAAAATGTCAGATAACTCTGCTTTGGGCTTTAAGATTTTTTGACCATCAGCATTAGTCGTAAAAAATTCACTAAGCTTAATATATTTTGCTTTAGGTATTCGACCGTATTTATCCGTTATTGATTTTTTCCCTAAATATTCATCATACGTGCGACTATCATAAAGCTCATAATTAGGGTTATGAACAGCGACTTTTGCCACTGTCGTGCTCGCATAAATATTAGATTTCAAAACAGGAACAAAATCAGACTTAGGTAAGGTATTTACTGTTTGAGACAAAGTATTATGTTGTTGCCATGCATTCAATCCGCCATTAAGTATCGCGACATTTTTCACGCCATATAACTCTAATACCCAAAATAAGCGTGACGCATGCATAAGCTCACCTTGATCATACACAACTATCTTAGTGTCTTTTGTTACCCCTTTCTCACGTAAAAGAGGCGCAATATTGACCTTATTTTTAACGTAATAAACGTTGTCTTTTACCACATAAGTATCATCAACAGGGAAACTGATTGCGGTAGGTATATGGCCTTTATCATAATCTTCTTTTGAACGGGTATCGAAAATCACAACAGGTTGTTTATCTACAATCTGCGCTTTTAACCAATCAGGCTCTGCGACCATATTTTGCTGTGCAAAGGCATTACTACTCAATAACGCCCAAGTTATAAACATAAAATATGCGACGAACTTTGAGAGATCTTGCCATTGAATCATTCTTCCCATCTTTATCACCCTGCAATACTGAATTTTATCAAAACACAATCAAGTGACTTACCTAAAAACACAGCAATTAACCAGCCAGTTTATTAAACACATAAATTATTGATTTATCAGGCAGTTAAGCTTTATTAATTAAACCTGTTATTCCCCAAGTGCATTTTGCAAAGCAAATTAGCGCTTAGTGACTGTTTTTTTAGACATTGCCATTGCATAAAAATAATGTTTTATATCAATATGATATTTATACATATCTTCATATCATTACCTTTCATTAGTATAGGATGATTACCAATAGATATTTGTTTTATGCTGTTTTAGAATGCCGTTTTATCAAAAATCTTTATGATGAATAAGAAGCCCGACCGTAAAACGGCGATGTTGAGTATAATCAGCCAAGTAAAAGAACAATTTCCTCTTTATGATGAAAGTACATTTGTCTGTGGCCCTGATAACAAATGCGTAGGTTGCCCTAAAAAACTGTTAGAGCTTGTTGATACTGATTTAACCTACTGGGAATCAGCTATTTCACGGGGTGAAACACCGCAATTTGACGAAATACGTCGATTTGGCAAACTTTGTAATAATGTCCGCCGCGCATTAGTAAGAAACAACATCATTACTACCTAGTTGTTTTTGTATTCTCTGCCTGACTACATACAGCCGAATGTTAAGCGTGATATAATCCCGTACGTATTTGCGTTAGTTGGTGCACCGCATTAGCTATTTAATGATTTATTTTGAGATTCTACATGCCATTCTCTAAGCTTGGATTAAACGATTCTATCGTTAAAGCCGTAACCGAAATGGGTTACACCTCTCCTACTCCTATTCAAGAAAAAGCCATTCCTGTTGCACTAACCGGTAAAAACTTAATGGCAGCAGCACAAACAGGTACGGGTAAAACCGCCGGTTTTGTACTGCCTATTCTACAAATGCTAGATGATGGCACCAAAGTTCGCGCAAAACGTATACGTGCACTCATTCTTGCACCTACACGTGAATTAGCCGTTCAGGTAGAAGACAATATTAAGCAATACAGTAAGCACTTAAATTTAACATCAATGGCAATGTACGGTGGTGTTGATTACGAACCACAAAAACGTCGCTTAATTGAAGGTGTCGATATTCTTGTCGCCACTCCTGGTCGTCTATTAGATATGTACACTAAACGTGCAATCCACTTTGATGCCATTGAAATTCTTGTACTTGATGAAGCAGACCGTATGTTAGATATGGGCTTTATTGAAGACATTAATAAGATTGTTGAGCGTTTACCTGTTGATCGTCAAAACATGCTGTTCTCTGCAACGCTTTCTGATCAAGTACGCTTTCTTGCAAAAACAGCGGTACGTAATCCCATTGAAATCTCAGTTGCAAAAGATGCTTCTGCTGATCCAAAAATCGATCAATGGCTTGTTACTGTTGATAAAGACATGAAATCGGCTTTGCTGAGCCATTTGATCCAAGAACAAAAATGGGATCAAGCATTAATCTTTATCGAAACTAAACATGGTGCAGCAAAACTGGTTACCCAATTAGAAAAGCGTGGCATTTCCGCTGAGTCTTTCCACAGTGGTCGTAGCCAAGCAGTACGCTCTCAGTTACTGGAAGATTTCAAAAACGGTAAGTTACAATACCTTATTGCCACAGGTGTCGCTTCTCGTGGTATCGACATTGAGCAACTGACTCGTGTTGTTAACTACGATTTACCGTTCCCACCAGAAGAATATGTTCACCGTATTGGCCGTACAGGTCGTGCAGGAGCGTCGGGGGAAGCGATTTCATTTGTTTCACGCGATAACTTTAAAAATCTATGCATGATTGAAAGCCTACTTGGTCATTTGATCACACGTAGAGAAGTCGAAGGTTTTGTACCGAAAAAAGACGTACCCGTTTCGGTTTTAAACTATAAACCTAAGTTTAAAAAACCAATGACACCTCGTGACAGCGATAGCGAAAGCTCTGAGCGTAAACCTCGTCGCGATACACGCACGAAAAACAATGCGCCACGTGGTGAAAACACAAAATCAACTAAGCCTAAACGCCGTAAACCAATTACTGATCGTGATACGGGCATTCCACGTAACCCACGAAATAAAGCGAAACCTGCGCAGTAAACACTGCCGTTAAATTTTAAACAAAAAATGGCGAGATGGACTGAATATACTTTCTAATAAAGTGTATTCAATACATCCCGCCATTTTTATATCTGTCGTTATACTACGCTTTTACTGTCTCTAACTCTGTTGCAGAATTTTGCTCTGGACGCTTTAATATCGCGTAAGAAATACCCGTTACTAATGTACCTGCAATAATTGCAACTAGGTAAAGTAGTGGCGGTGTAATGGCGTTAGGGATCAACAGTACAAACAAACCGCCATGTGGAGCCATTAGTTTTGCACCAAATAACATCGACAATGCACCTGTTAATGCGCCACCTAGCATACAGCATGGAATTACACGCATTGGATCGCGTGCTGCAAATGGGATCGCACCTTCAGAGATAAAGCATAAACCTAATACGAAAGAGGCTTTACCTGCTTCATTTTCACTTGCCGCAAATTTACGTTTTGCAAGGAACGTTGCTAAGCCCATACCCATTGCTGGCACCATACCTGCAGCCATTACTGCAGCCATTGGCGCATAAGTATGTGACGCTAATAAACCCACACCAAAGGTGTAAGCCGCTTTATTCACTGGCCCACCAAGGTCAAAGCACATCATGCAGCCTAAAATCACACCTAAAAGCACAGCATTTGCAGAGCCCATTGTATTTAGGAAGTGAGTTAATCCTTCCATTGCTGCCGATACTGGACCACCAACAATGTAGATCATTACAAGACCAGTAATTAAACTCGCCACCAGCGGAATGATTAAAATAGGTTTTAATGCATCCATTGATTGTGGCAATTTCACTTTTTCGGCTAAGAATTTTGCGCTGTAACCTGCAAGGAAACCTGCAACAATACCGCCTAAGAACCCCGCACCTGTGGCACTTGCTAACATACCGCCAATTAAGCCAGGTGCTAGACCCGGGCGATCTGCAATAGAGAACGCGATAAAGCCAGCCAGTACAGGAACCATCAATGCAAAGGCAGATTCTCCACCAATTTTCATTAAGGCCGCCGCTAATGTGCCCTGCTCTTTAAATGCCTCGATACCAAAAACAAACGACAGTGCAATAGACAAACCACCCGCAACAACTAATGGCAACATGTAAGATACACCTGTCATTAAGTGTTTATAAACACCCGCTTTTTCTTCTTTCTTCTCACTATTTTCTTTAACGGTATGTGTATAAGGCGTTGCTTGTTCAAACGCCTTCTCTATTTCTTGGGCGGTTTTCTTTAGTGCTAATCCAGTACTGGTTTTATACAGTGCTTTGCCATTAAAACGAGATAAGTCGACATCAATGTCAGCGGCAATAATCACTAAATCAGCAGCTTCAACTTCCTCGGCTGTTAACTGGTTTTTAGCGCCTACTGAACCACGTGTTTCAACTTTAATCTCATAACCTTGACGTTTGGCTTCCGTCTCTAGCGCTTCTGCAGCCATAAACGTATGCGCAACACCTGTTGGGCACGCGGTGATTGCTACAATCTTTTTCTTGGTCGATATAGCGTGAGTTGCCACACTTTCAACAGTCAGTTCTGATGCCTGTTCAACCGCTTTTTGTAACCACGCAGTTGGGTTTTCCATACAAGCAGTAACATCAGCACGAAAGACTCGCTTACCAACAAAACGTTGCTCATCAATAGCGAGATTTTCATTAGCTGCAATCACAATACAGTCAGCTTGTTCGATCTGTAGTTGTGTCAGCATATTGGTTGCTTTTAACGATGTATGGCGCTCAATATTGGCTTGCCATTTTAATTCGGCGGCAGCTTTTTCAAGTAAACCTGCAGCAATTAAAGTTGTTGCGATACCGCTTGGACATGCGGTAACAATACTAATATTCATTATTCGACCCCTACACTTTTCACGTTATATTTTTATGAGTTATGAAAGTTGAACGTTATCTTCGATTGCTTTTACTGCGCTTATATCATCAACGCCAACACCCACTTGTGTTACTGCATACGCTGATAGCGCCGTTGCAAAACGTAATGTCTCTGATTTTGTCCAATGCTGTAGATGTCCCCAACACATACCAGCAACTAAGGTATCACCTGCACCAACAGTACTAACTACCGTCATTTTAGGTGGCTCGGCACGTAACCAGCCTTCATGATTACGCCACATCACTCCTTTCGCACCCAGTGACACCACCACATTTTCAATGCCTTTAGTAGCAAGCTGCTCTGCCACTTCTATGATTTCGTCATCGTTGTGTAATTCGCATTTTGCCCAGTCAGCTAATTCTTCATCATTTGGTTTAACCAGCCATGGTTTTGCGTCTAACCCTTCAGCAAAAGCCGCTTTACTGCTATCAAACAACACTTGCTTACCTTGCTGTTGAAGTTGCTCAATCCATTTCGCGCATTGCTGGGTTGAAATTCCACGGGGCAAACTACCTGCGATAACAAAAACGTCATGGCTATTCGCCAGTTCAAATAATGTCGCTTCAAATTTCGCAATGTCAGTAGCATTTACTTCTACACCCGGGAAGTTTATGTCGCTTACTCGCCCATCTTGCTCAACCAATTTAACGTTGATACGTGTTGCGCCTGCGACCCTGACAAATTTATCAGTGACACCAATTTGTTCAAATAACTGGCAAAAACCATCTTGGTTTTCACACCCTAACAATCCCGTTACCGTTACTTCTGCACCTAATTCCGCGAGGACTTTTGCAACATTAACGCCTTTGCCTGCTGGATGAAGTGAACCTGAATCCACCACATTCACCGTACCGGCAGTAAGAGATGATAAGTGCCCAGTTAGATCCAACGCTGGATTTAACGTCACGGCGACAACTTTAAGTGACTGTTTAATTACTGTTTCGCTCATTATTTTTACCCTTAAAGTTTCTCGCCCAAACCATCGGCAATGGCTTGACCAATCGCCGTTAGTGCTTGTTCAGCATCACTACCACTGGCTGTAAATTTCAATTCGTTACCACATTTCACACCAAGCCCAATAACTTTCATTAAGCTCTTTGCATTAACCGCTTTGCTAGCGCTTGAAACATTAACAACTTGTATATCTGCATCAAACTTCTTGGTGGTATTAACTAACATTGCCCCCGGACGAGCATGTAAGCCATGTGGGTTTTTAATCGTAAATATTGCGCTATTGCCCTCTAATTGAGTTTGAGAAAGCACTGAGCACATTTGCTCTGGGCTAGATGACAAAAACGCATCAACCGTTTGGCTATAAATCATCTGAGTAAGTCGTTCAATATTGGCAACATAGCTACTGTTATTCGCCGCAATAACGAGTAACCCTTTCACTGGATGACTCTGCTCTTCAAAGATTGCTGACGGTGTCACAACAGCAATCGCTGTTCGCTCAATCTCTTGATTGCTACTTATTAGCCACAATCCTTGACCTAAGTAACTCGGCTCTTTTGCGACAATATCCGCCACCATTTGCTTGTTAGCAAAGCCTTGATGCTTTATTAAGCCTGCAGCAACCGCACTTAACTGCAATAAATCGGTTGCTGGAAAATCTTTTAAAACAAGTTGAGCATTGCATTCTGCTTCCGACTGCTCTGAGCCCATTAAAATCGTAATAACTTCATCTGCTGAATCACAACGCTTTAATTTCTCTTCGATACCATCTGCTGAAAGCACTTTGGTTAATTGCTTTAAAATCTCAAGGTGCTCATCGGATTTAGCTGCGATCCCAATGGCTAAATAAACAGTTTGCCCCTCGCCCCAATCTACGCCTTGAGGAAAATGATAAACTTTTACGCCTGTTTTATTTACAAGATTTCGCGTCTCTGTTGTACCGTGTGGGATCGCTATACCATTACCAAGATAGGTTGAGTTTTGGGCTTCACGCGCCAACATGCCATTGACGTAACCCGTTTTAACTAAGCCTTCTGACTCTAACTCTGATGCCAGTACTTTAATTGCATCTTGTTTATTGTTTGCTGATTTACGCAAAGCAATATCGTGTTTTGATAATGACAACATCTCTAACTCCGATAGTATCGAATCTTATCCATATTGCTGAATCGTTTCAGCAAGTAGTCAAATTAAAAGTTTCAGTCGAATTATGGGATTATTTTATACCTATAGATTCTGCTGAAACCTTTCAGCTTGAATACTGAATCGTTTCAGCATAAATTACAATTGATCAACGCATAGCGATTATCAGATCTATGATGAAACGCACAAATTGGCCTTAAATCTATACCTAGCATTATGAAACAAGGATAGGAATTGCTATTTATAGCAAAAGGTGCTGCACAAATAGCTTTAAAGAGAAGTATCAACTGATGACATTAAATGAAATTGCCAAGCTTGCTGGTGTATCAAGAACCACGGCTAGCTATATTATTAACGATAAAGCTGAGCAATATAGAATCAGTGAGAAGACACAACAAAAGGTCCTCGCTGTGGTTAATGCGCACAATTATCGCCCAAATCATGCGGCTTCTTCCCTTCGTGCAGGAAGTAGTCAATCGCTAGGTTTGATCATCCCCGATCTCGAAAATACGAGCTATGCAAAAATTGCTAAATTATTAGAATTGAATGCTAGAACCGCTGGTTATCAGGTTATTATCTCTTGTAGTGATGATGATCCTGACACTGAAATAAATGTAGCGAATCTATTATTAAGCCGTAAATTAGACGCACTTATTGTCGCTAGCGCCCTTCCTGCTGATAATGAGTTTTACAAAAATGTACAGGCTAAAGGTACACCAGTTATCGCCATTGACCGCGCGTTAGATGATGAATATTTTGCATCCGTTATCAGTGAAGATCTTGATGGTGCCTATGCATTAACTAACGCATTGTTAGATCAACCTATTTCATCAATAGGCTTAATTGGTGCCGTTGCGGAACTTGGTGTTTCTATTGAGCGAGAGCAAGGTTTTCAAGCAGCGATCAATAATCACCTAAAAACAGTGAATGTTAGCCTTGCCTATGGTGAGCAATTTAGCCAACACCATGGCGCATTGATTGCTCAACAATGGATTGATGCTAACTGCTTTCCTGAAGCGATCCTTGCCACTTCTTATACCTTGTTTGAAGGTATTCTAGATTGTTTGTTAAAGCATCCTGATGTGATGGCAAACACATACTTGGCAACCTTTGGTGATAATCGCTTACTTGATTTTTTACCAAATAAAATTCAATCACTCCCACAGCAATTCGATTTGATTGCCGATCATGCGCTGCAACTTGCTCTCTCTGCGATCAAAGGTCATTATCAGCAAGGGGTTGAAGTCGTACCACGGAAAGTGATCCGTCGATAAATAAACATAGATTATAAAATAGCAGCATAATCTTTCGTAACTCGTTAGATATTCGATACCTACAGCATATAAATAGGTGGATAGACTGTGATTTTAATCGCATAATCACAACAAGTAATTATCTACCCGCTATGGCACGTTATGTATCTTCGTTTTAAAAATTTGCTGCTAACACATGCACAATTTGCTCATGCCCTTCGTGTCACTCTGGCTATCGCATTTAGCTTGGTCTTTTATCACTTTATTCCCGTCCCTCATTCAATGTGGGGGCCGGTCACAGTGACCGTTGTGTTAATGCAGCCTTATGCAGGCGTGATTAAACAAAAAGGCTTCCAACGTGTAGGTGGGACATTACTCGGTGCCATTTTAGGTTTAGTTACTGTATTTTTTCCACAAAATATAGCTGACTTTGTTCCTATCTGGATGCTAACGTGGTGTTTTTTACTGTCGCTAAAATCACATGGTAAGAATACGTATATCTTTTTCTTAGCAGTAATGACACTGATCATCGTGGCTTATCAAGGTAACAGTGAACAAGAAGTCTCTGTCGCACTATGGCGTGTCACCAATATTATTATTGGTAGTTTGATTGCGATGTCTTTTTCAATGCTCTTTCCTATTCGCGCCAAATATTCATGGGATAAGCTGTTTAATCAAAACATGCATGATTTACGTCAACTTTATCAAGCGCATACTTCAGCGCATATACCGAGCATTAAGACCCTTGCTCGGATCAAGAACCAAGTTAATGAGCGCCAAATAAAAATGATAAGCTTGTTGGCGAATGTTCAAAAAGAACACAAAAAATTAGCAGGGCATTATAAAGCGATTGTGACTATTCAAAGTTCGATGATAAGTCTTATTGAACAGCTTATCGAAACCCATTGGAGCTCCGATATTGGTCGCCGTAAGTTATTAGAGCAAACAGGGTTGAAAAACTATCAGCAGCAAATAGTGTTAATTTTAAATCAATTAGCCGATGATAAAGATCTTAATATTGAACTGCCGGACATTCAGCAACTAAAACAGATGGCATTACAAATATCACAGCCAAAAGACTCGATTTTATTGGGCCCTTATGGTTATCTATGGTTAACGCGTCAGTTGGTTTGCCGTTTAGATGAGTTAATTGTTCAATTGAAGTTAATTCAGAATACAAAACGCTATCACCATCGCGATATTAATCGTAAATAATCGGTACTGATAACAATTTTGATAATTGTATTATGTATAAATATTTATTAGATAGATAAAGAAAGAAATGCCAAACGGTAAACAACAACGTAAACTTACTCAATAATAAAATTACAGCTATGTCGGGAGAATCAGCAATGACTCATAAAACGAAAACAATGGAAGTACCTGTAGCCATCGCCGATCGAGTACAGGCTTTAATTGATGCTTTTGAAGCAAAACAAAAATTTAATGCCGAACAGAAAGTAAAAGTGAATAATTTCCTTGCTATGGATGGCTTAAGTTGTGAAATGGCCGTTTATAGTCTGCCTCAAGCGGAATTAATGGATACACTACGCTTTGCTTATGAATTATCAGGTACAAACAGTAAATTTGTTACCAGTATTTTGACGTTAACTCGAGAAAATCCGAAAAAAGTTTTATCTGACGCTCAACGAGCATCTGCAAAAAGCTTATTATTTAACCTAATTAACGATCCTTCTGTTGTTTCTGCAATGAAAGAAATGGATTAATTCAGAGCACTCGTTATATAAAAGACAAAATAAAACGGCATGGTTAAAATTAACCATGCCGTTTTTAATTCTATAGCACTAACTATTGTCAGTACCTTAACTTATAACGTGTGTTACACCTTGCTCTTGTAACCATGAGCTAAAACGTGGTGAGTCTTCAATAAAACGACTATATACCAAACATGGTTTATTTGAGCTTTCTACCGACTTCAATAACATTTTCACTAACAAAAGTAGCGCGTCGTTTTGTGCATCCGACATGTAGTTTAGCGATGTATTCTCAATATCTTGACCAAGTGTAAATTGTGCTAATTGCTCAACATCAACAATAAAACCATCAAAATACTGCAAGAATGTTTCTGCTAATAATGCATTGGAAGGTACGCTACACATCATAAAGACTTTTAAATCATCAGCACCACGACATAAACCTTGCTCAGCCAATAGATCTATCACTGTTGCCGCTTCACTGAACGTACGAACAAACGGTATAACAAGCTCGATATTTTTTGCATCAAGACGTGCGCGTTTAATCGCTTCACATTCTAGCTCAAACGCTTTTCGATAATCTGCATGACCTAATCGAGATGCACCACGTAAACCCATTGCTGGGTTAATTTCTTCTTGCTCTACTTCTGCACCTAATAAATGGCTACGAGAGTATGAATCATCACTGGTTAAACATACTTTTAATGGTGCATTGCCTTGTGTGGCCGCCGCTTTAATCAATAATTCGCTAAGTTTGGTTACAAATAACTCAGCAAAAGGCGTTTGATTATCGGATTCTTTAAACACATCTAAAATAGCAGCTTTTGTTTCTGCTAATAGCAATTCTGGCTTTGTAACAGCACAAGGATGAATACCAATATCATGAGCAATAAGATCATCGAGTGAGATGATACCCACCTCACCTTTTTCAAGCCCAGTTAACTGCACTGATGACGTCAACATTGCAGTTAACGTTAATTCATTTTCAGTTGTCATAAAGCACCAATACTTCCTTGTTAATAAGACGAGTATTTAAATAAATCGTCATCTAAACCCTGTGTATTCAAAATACACTGAACATCATTACTGTATATCGACCTTACTTTGTGTTGAATTATGAGGCAAGAACTAAAGCTAATTAGTGATAACTTATTCATATCAATCAAACTTTAAAGCTTAATCATTTCTTGATTATAAAATCATCATTAGCCTTCAATCGTAATAATGAGAGAGCTAAAAACCTAAGTGATACCACAAGTTTGGTTTATTAAAGTCTATTTTTGGGCTATCTTAGCGGTGTTATTACAGAGATCCCCAAGGTAGGCAAACTTATTATGCCAATGAAAACAGATGAACTTCGCACCGTGAGTTTAGGCTTGATGCCCACTCCTGCTGAAATTGAAGCAACATCACCGATGACTGATGAAATTGCGGCGCATGTAGAGCATTCCCGCAAACAGATTGAAGCAATTTTAACGGGTCAAGATTCCCGTTTGCTGGTGATTGTTGGACCATGTTCTATACATGATACCAATGCAGCGGTTGATTATGCGAAACGCCTTGTTGCTGTACAAGAAACATATAAAGACCAATTGCTTATTGTGATGCGTACCTATTTCGAAAAACCACGCACTGTGGTTGGCTGGAAGGGTTTAGTCACTGATCCTCATTTAGATGGTAGTTTAGACTTAGCAACTGGTTTAAAAAAAGCACGCAAACTATTAATTGATATTAATGCGCTTGGCTTACCTACTGCAACAGAGTTCCTTGATATGATCACAGGTCAATACCTTGCTGATCTTATTAGTTGGGGAGCGATTGGTGCACGTACGACAGAATCTCAGATCCACCGAGAAATGGCATCAGCCCTGTCTTGCCCTGTTGGGTTTAAAAACGGCACTGACGGTAATACTAAAATTGCGATAGATGCAATTCGCGCGACTCGTGCCTCTCACCTTTTCTGTTCACCGGCTAAAAATGGACAAATGACGATTTACCGTACCTCTGGTAATCCTTACGGTCATATCATTTTACGGGGCGGTAAAATGCCAAACTACCACGCCGAAGACATTACAACAGCATGTGAAGCATTAGCTGAGTTTGAATTACCACAACGCTTAATTGTCGATTTTAGTCATGGCAATTGCCAAAAACAGCATAAACGTCAACTAGATGTTGCAGCTGAAATTTGTGATCAATTGAAAAATGGTAGCCATTCAATTGCGGGTATCATGGCAGAAAGCTTCATTGAAGAAGGTAATCAAGCCGTTATTGAAAACAAACTTGATGAGCTTGTTTATGGTAAATCTATTACCGACCCTTGTATTCACTGGAACGACACGATTAAGATGCTCGATATGTTAGCCGATGCTGTTAAAACAGCACAAAGCTAAAATATTAATAAAAACAATTCGATAATATATAATACCGAGATAAAAGAGAGGCATAGATTGCTTCTCCTTCATTAAATAAACGGTATACTATATGTGCTAATGTAGATGGGAAATATTCCCTTAGACTTATGATAAGAGGCCATACACATGCCATCTTTTGATATTGTTTCAGAAGTAGATTCCGTAGAAATCAAAAATGCGGTAGATAATTCAAAGCGTGAATTAGACACGCGTTTCGACTTTCGTAATGTTGAAGCAGACATTGAGTTAAATAAAGAAATCGTAAAAATCACATCAGAGTCTGAATTCCAAGTCGACCAAATTGTTGCTATTTTACGTAATAACCTTGCTAAACGTGGCGTAGATGCTAATGCGCTTGAGCGTAAGGCTGTAACCTTCTCAGGTAAAACGGCATCACAAAATATTGAATTTAAGCAAGGCGTAGAAACCACAAACGCGAAAAAATTAGTGAAAGCGATTAAAGACGCTAAACTGAAAGTTCAAGTTTCTATCCAAGGTGAGAAACTGCGCGTTACCGGTAAGAAGCGTGATGATCTACAAGCAACCATGTCACTTGTACGTGAACAAGATTTAGGTCAACCATTCCAGTTTGATAATTTCCGCGATTGATTTTATCCAAATCGTTAAAAAAGGAAGGTATTTTGCCTTCCTTTTTTTTAAACTTTTTTTGCACGCTTTAAAATTTTATTGTAAAAAATATACTCTATGTGTATTATTAAAAATATAATTTAAATATCATTTTAGTCATACAAATTGCATATTTCGACCAAAATAAACACTTTACTTACATATTTACTCTAGCATTCTTACCTCCTGATAATATAATTTTATCGCCATTAACACCTCTGTATGCTTTATAGGCAAACGCATTTTTTTTCTCTGCAAAATTTGTTGAACCATGGATTTATCCCCTATAATGCGCGCTCTTCGATAAGGGCACTATGTATAAGGTTATTGAACAGAGAGAATTACAGCAGACATTGTTTATAACTTGCTTGATGTAAGTATGGAAACACAATATCGACAACGGACCCGTCACTGAATATAGAATGTATATATCCTATATTTCGCCATCAAATCGCACGTTCACTACTTCTTATTTATTGAAGCTTTATCTGTTGCTCTTCGCGATTGCGAACAAGGAAGATAAGAATAACTCAGCCCTTTGAAAGTTAAACATTATACTTATAAAGGAGATGTCCATTATGGGCACCGCACAAAATTCAACGGCGACGACTTCTGCACAAAACAAAAAATTAGGGTGGAGCAAAAGCGATACATTATGGATGCTTGGCTTATACGGTACAGCTGTAGGCGCAGGTACTCTATTTTTACCTATTAATGCGGGTGTTGGCGGTTTAATTCCATTACTTGTAATGGCTGTACTCGCATTCCCAATGACGTTCTTTGCTCACCGTGCAATGACACGTTTTGTATTATCAAGCTCGAACCCTGGCGCGGATATTACTGAAGTAGTAGAAGAGCATTTTGGTAAGGGTATGGGTAAAGTAATTACCTTACTTTATTTCTTTGCTATCTACCCTATTCTATTAGTTTACAGTGTGGCTTTAACCAATACTGTTGAAAACTTTATGGAATACCAACTGGGTATCGAGCCGCCAGCACGCGCGATTTTGGCGTTAGTATTGATCCTTGGCTTAATGGCAATTGTTCGTTTAGGTGAGCAATTAATCGTTAAGGCAATGAGTATCTTAGTATTCCCATTCGTAGCTGTTTTATTAATGCTAGCATTGTTTCTTGTACCGTACTGGAATGACTCTATTTTCCATAACGTTATCCCAGCAGACGGCGGCCTAAACTCAGTAATGCTTGCTGTATGGTTAATTTTACCGGTAATGGTTTTCTCATTTAACCACTCACCTGTCATTTCATCATTTGCTGTTGCTAAGCAAAAAGAATATGGCGAAAACGCAGAGCGCCAGAGTTCACGTATTCTAGCGCGTGCACACATTATGATGGTATTAACCGTAATGTTCTTCGTATTTAGTTGTGTATTTAGCTTATCGCCAGAAAACCTAGCAGAAGCTAAAGCAAATAACGTATCGATTCTGACTTACTTAGCGAACCACTTTGATACACCTATTATTGCTTACGTTGCGCCTATTGTCGCAATTATTGCAATTACCAAGTCTTTCCTGGGTCACTACTTAGGTGCAAGTGAAGGTCTTAATGGCTTAGTAACCAAATTAGCTCGTGATAAGAATAAAGAGATCTCCAGTAAAGCACTTAACCGTTTTACCGCAATCTTTATGCTAGTAACAACATGGGCTGTAGCGACACTAAACCCAAGTATTCTAGGTATGATTGAAAGCTTAGGTGGTCCTATCATTGCAATGTTGCTCTTTATTATGCCAATGTATGCAATCAAAAAAGTACCATCAATGAAGAAATACTCAGGTGCAATCAGCAATGTCTTTGTGACGGTTATTGGTCTTGTTTCTATCTCTGCAATCTTCTACTCATTATTTATGTAATGTATAAACAATGAGTTAAAAGGCTAGCTTATTGCTCTGTCTCTTGATCACAAGTCATTGTGTTCAAGAGACTTAGCTAGCTCATATCCTT
>NZ_JADQAQ010000044.1 GCF_022129445.1 Photobacterium sp. Ph5 | reverse complement strand
GTTCGTTAGCCCCAGCAGAAAATGGCTATGTGACCTATCGCGTTAAAGTGAAATAGTTTATAAAACAGTCTAATAATAAAAATAATTCGTGCATTATTAAAAATAAAACTTTGGCTTATATCTTGCCTCTTTTGTTAAAAATGATTTGAATTTTTAATTTGAGAAAAGATATATACGCCGAGGTTTTTATGAATCTTAAAAAATTCAATAAAATACTTTATGTTAGTTTATTTTTATTCATTAATTTCTCATTAATGAGTCATGCTTCTGAATTAATATGTAGTGATTCAACTCAAGTAGTCAATGGCGCCAGCATTACTACGTTAGACAATTATAATAGTGATCCAGCAGATGGGTTCAGTGGCATGTCTATTGTTGGTGATGAACTTGTTTCTAGCGCCGCAAATTCGGTGGGTAACCCTCTTAAACGTTTCGAATTAGAAATTCTCTCTCCCGGAAGTAGTTTTACTTACCCTATTGGTATTGAAATTGAATTTCGATTAAAAGGTGGGTGGGTTGCTAATAGTGATACAGACCCGATGTTTTGGTTAACGGATCATCAAAATATGAACGGTGTCTTAATTGGTGATAATGCGTTGTGGGTAGGTAGTCATGCAACATGGAATGGGATCAATCAGACTATAAATTATACCAATAAATCTGTTAATAATATGACCAATAATACAGGGCGTTTAACAGATAGCTTTAAGCGCTATCGGATGAAAATGTATGTGCAATCTGATAATTCAACCACCATTCAATTAACAACAATGCAAGACGATGGCACCGTTATTGAAACCTCGCCAGTCAGAACAGGGGTATTAAGCATTGATCCTGCTAATGGTATTTATTTCGCTCATACCACTCATTTTAATGATCATGCTAATAATAATTATCATTTTGGTGGGGCCAATTTTGTTGTGAGTGATAGTAGTGCTTGTGATTATGGTGATGCACCAGATCCAAGTGTTGGCACAATGAATGGAAACTATGAAACATTATCTGTATCAGGAGGTCCAGCCCATCAAATTGATGGTGTTATTTATTTAGGAACAACTGCTCCAGATGTTGATAGTAATGCTTTTTTTGATGGCGTTGATATCAATTTGAATGCAACTGATGATGATAATGAAGGGGATGCAGAAAATGATGAAGATGTGATTTCTAATGCGATCATTGTTTCTGGTACTGAACATACTTTAACGGCTATTTGTAATGATTATGATGCAATAAGTGGTGACTTAGGGGCTACTGTGCATGCTTGGCTTGATATTAATCAAAATGGGGATTTTGAAGTTAGTGAATATGCTTCAGCAGATTGTAATGATTTGTCTGCTGTTAGCGATGGTTCCGCTACATTATCTTGGAGTGGACTCGTTACCACTATAGGTGATAGCTATTCGCGTTTTAGAATTACAGACTCAACTCTCATTGATGATGGTGTAACTAGTAGCGATGAACGTGCTTATGGATCAGTAAAAAATGGCGAGGTTGAAGATCATCAAATATTGATTACCCCAGTCGTTTCTGGTTTTGTCTTTAATGATAATGGAGGCGTAACAGGGATTAAACATAACGGTACTAAAGAGGGTGATGAAAGTGGGTTAGGTATTGCGGTTAATATTATCGCACACGATATAACAAATAATATTTGCTATACCACAACCTCAGATGCTTTAACGGGAGCTTATCAATTATCAGTACCTGTGGGTAACTATGATATTTATGAAGCAGCACTTGAGGTTGATATGGTCAACCCAACTTGTCCACCTACTGCGGGAATACTTGATCCATTAGCGGGTGGATATGATGGTGCGACAATTGGCGATCCTATCAATCATCATTCGAGTAGTTCAAATGTTCAAACTGTCAGTGTATCAGCGAATATTGCAGATATTAATTTTGCTGATTTTTCTTATACCCCTTATCCAACGTGCTCTAAGTTTGCGTATTTATTAAAAAATGCACCAACAGATATTACGAGTATTGATTTAGCACAAGGGACTGTAACCCCCTTATTTGATGATGTTTTAGCGAGTGCGATAGGGGTATTTGGTGGTAGTGGATATAATTTTATTACGAATACGATTATTGGCGATAATATTCGGGAAGATGATGATGTATTAATGATTGATGGTAATGGTGATGTATTTATTTTACCAATTACCAATTCAACGATGGCACAAAATAACTACAATAGTGGCGATATTGATAATAATGGGGTTTTATACTTACTTCATAGTAATGGTACTGAAATGTATCAAATTGATGTGAATCCCAATAGTGCGACTTATTTACAACAACTCAGTGTGATCTCTACTTCAGCGCCACCTATGGCTGATTGGGCATTCAATCCTGTAGATAATCAACTATATACATTAACAATAACCGCTGAACTTTATCGTTTTAATCCAATAACAGGGGGAAGAACAGCACTTGGCAGCGTTGGGAGTGCTGGTATCACTAATTCGGGATGGGGAGCGGTGTATTTTGATGAACAAGGGTTCATGTATGCAGCACAGAACCCATCGCCAGGTCGGATTGTTCGTATTGATATTACAGATCCAAATCTTGGATTGAATAATTATGTGGCAGAAAACTTTACCCAAACGAATTCATCCACAGTTCAAAATGATGGTGCGCGTTGTCGTTTCGCAACTATTTTAATTGATTGGGGGGATGCGCCGGATAGCTATAGTACGTCATTGTCGAATGATGGGCCTCGGCATTTAATCACAGGAGCAGCACCCTATCTTGGTATGTTATCTCCAGATCGTGAAAGTGATGGTCAAGTATCGTTATTTGCAGATGGAGATGATAATAATGGTGCAAAACCCGATGATGAAGATGGTTTTATTTATACTGAGATTAATTCAATTTTAGTTGGTGGAGATACTTATTCTATTACTGTGCCAGTTGTGAGCTCTGGAGATGATAATCTTTACGGCTGGATTGATTTTGATAATAACGGTGTTTTTGAAACTGAAGAAAGCGCCATGGTAGCAATAACGTCAAGTGGAAATGCGACACTAAATTTTATTGTTCCGAATGATGTTATTATCAATGATAAAAGCTTTATTCGTTTACGTGTATGTTCTGCGTCAAAAAGCTGTGCAGAACCGACGGGAAGTGCAGGTGATGGTGAAATAGAAGATCACCTTATAAATTTGACGCCCATTGGTGATCTTGAGCTGACATTAAGTCTTGATCCAACTTCAACAGTGACTGTGGGCGTACCATTTAATGTCATTGCGAGTGTGATGAATAATGGTACAACAATCGTCTCTAATACCACGTTATCTTTCCCTATTCCTTCTGGTTATAGTTTTGTTCGTGCTTACCAAGGTGATGGTGTAACACCATTAACAACAGCTGAATATGATCCTGTTACTGGGATTATTGATTTGGGTAATGTCGGTACTGGTTTTAATGATTATGCGATTATTCGTCTCGCACCTCAAAGTCTCACTGCGGGGAGTATTGATGCTGAGATTAAGACGGCAGATGTACAAGATATTGATTCAACACCGGATAATGGCTTTTCAAATGGTGAAGATGATACTGATGCTGTCACCCCTGTAATTACAAATGTTATTCAACCAGCAACATGTGACGCCCCAAGAGCATATGCAGGAGAAGATGCTTATGTAGATACTAATGGCGAATATATTGTGACGCCAAATCAAGGAGATAAAAAAGGGTATCTATGGAGTCTTGATTTTATCGATCTAAATCAGCCGCTATATGCAGAGTTAGCAGTTTATTTAGGTGATCGCAGTGCAAATTCTGGAGGGGCGGCTGGTGAAATAGGCGCAGATGGAATGACCTTTGTATTATCTGCTGATCCACGAGGAATTAATGCTATTGGTGGTTTCGGTGGGGAATTAGGAGTCGGACCCGTTAATGGTGGTAATCCTGTGTCACCATCGATCGTTTTTGAGTTTGATACTTTTGACAATACTTTTTTAGGTGCGACAGATGATGCCGTAGGAGGCCAATATATCGATCACACTGGCGTATATCTAAATGGTCAAATTTATAATACTTCTCCAGCGACAACGCTAATACCTGCGACATCAGTTAATAGCGGTGAGTTGGAAGATGGACGCTATCATATTGCTCAGTTTGAATGGGATCCTACAACGAATATTTTTACCTATAAACTAGACGGACAAACGATTGGATCTTTTACACGTAATATTCGAACCGATTTAGGAACAAATACAGTACGGTTTGGTTTTACAGGCAGTACAGGGGCTGCATGGAATTTACAAAAGGGCTGTTTTACTGCAGCACCGAATGTTTTAGGTTCTGACTACGGAGATGCGCCTGACACGACAGTAGCAACCGGATATCGTGATTATCAAACCACTTATCAAAATGGCGGTGCTCAACATGTGCAAAGTGATATTAATGATGATGGTAAAATTGACTTATTGTTAGGCGATGAATGGGATGCCGATATTGGCACTTTACACGATAATTCTGCAACGGCAGATGATGCTAATCATATCGCTGATGAAGATGGAGTAATTATATCATCAAGCATGACGGTTGGGACTAATAGCCATATTAGTATTAACGTAACAGAAGATCCTATTCGAGCTGAAACAGATGTCTATATTTATGGCTGGATTGATTGGAATCAAGATGGTGATTGGTTAGATCAAAATGAGCAAATTATTACTGAAACCAGCGGAATATTAGGAGTAAATAATTATACTCTCTTTGTTCCTGCGACGGCTGCAATAGGGTATACCTACGCAAGATTTAGAGTATGTGGTCGTAATGATTGTACGACACCATTAGGATTAGCATCAGATGGTGAAGTTGAAGATTACCGTATTTTAGTGTCGGACCTTATTCCTAATACAACGTGTGATGTTATTGTCCAAACACGAAAGCCTCAAGCAAGCAGTGATTATAATTATAACGATTTAGATATTACGTCAGATCCCCTGTCATGGAATTATTTAGTGGATCCGATTGCCATCACAAATTTATCTAATTCAAATAATATTAATGCGATTGGTTTTAATCGCAATACAGGGCTGTTTTATGGCACCGTCACTGATATGTCAACAACAGATCGTGAACACCACCTTTTTGTTACAGATCGAATAGGGACAAGTTTTATTGATTTAGGAGAGATAACGGCCGTTGGCACGTCAACGATTAAACGCTTAGATACTGGAGACAGTTTTACGTTTAATCAAGGTGATAGGTTAAGACATACGGGGTATGGATCAGCCCCCGGAAAAGTCTTAGCTTCGCCAACTGCCGGAGATATTAGTCAAGATGGTTCAACATTAGTCATCTGGAGAACCAGTTGGGACTCTTTGGTTAAAGTTGATATTGCAACACAAACATTTACCACTGTTTTGTTAGATCTGACTACATTAGGTACATCTGTTGGTGGTGGTAATGTTGATGTTGGTGCTGATATTGCTATTAGTGCGCAGAATGGGCTCGGGTATTTAGTTGATTTTGTTGGTGGCAATTTATATAGCCTTAATATTGATACCGGTGTCGTTGTAGCGACATCGTTGAATTTTGTTGGTGTAAAACCAAACCTTGATGCTAATAATAAATTGCAACCTGGCGGTTTAGTAATAGATGATTGGATTAATATTTATGCGTTTACCAATGGTGGGCATCACGATAGTGATAATAATGGCACGATAGATCTGAATACAAAAGCCAGTGTTTATCAAATTAATGTTATTTCTCAACGTACAGGATTTATGCTAGAGACTGATGAGACGCAGTTACAAGCGAATGATGCTGCCGGTTGTATTGAAGCAATTGATTATGGTGACGCTGACAGTAGCTATGGCCAAGCATCACATCCTTATATTGATTTAACCTTAGATGGTAATGCAGATATTCAGATTGGTGCATTATGGGATCCGGAATTTTTATCGTGGTATAGCATGGATAGTGATGCAGACGATAATCATGGTTTGGATGATGAAGATGCGAGTATTCCTGCTTCTATCATTGTTGAAACAAGTACGCCATTGTTAGTCGATATTATTGGTAATGGGTTTATTAATATCTGGGTAGATATTAATAATGATGGTGATTTTTCTGATCAGAATGAGCACGTTGCAATTGAAACCACTGTTATTAATGGGCTTAATACTATTCCTATAGTATTAGATGCAACAACTGCTGCAGGGTTTAATGGTGACACTGTAATGCGCTTACGAGTTTGTTCCTCTCTTGGTGATTGTAATACATCGACAGGAACAGCAAATGATGGAGAGGTTGAAGATCACCGTTTTACATTACTTAATCGTATTATTTTAAGAGGAACTGTATTTCAAGATAACGGTAAAGGTATAGGGGCTGTTGCTCATGATGGGTTACAGAGTAGTAAAGAACAAGGTATAGCAAGCTATGTAGTACAAGCTATATATAAGGGTGTTGGAACGACGAGTTATTCTACTGATGATATTATTACCAGTACCGTAACTTCGGGATCTGGATTTTATCAATTAATATTGCCAGTCGAAGTCGCTAATCATGATATTTTATTAAAAGTAATACAACAAGCGTCATGGATTGATATTAGTGAGTCTGATTTATCTTTGATAGAACAAGCTGTATCTCCAAATATAAATAATGTTACTGATAGTCAAATATTATTAAATCCATCTGCTGGCGATATCATCACAGGGATTAATTTTGGTAAAATTAAAACGTCTGAATTAACAGCAAATCGATATTCTGAAGTGATTCCTGGAAGTATAGTATCATTTACTCATCGGTTATCTGTCTTTAGTGATGCGAGTGTGTCTTTTTCTTTACTTAATCGTCAAATTTCACCATCTAATAATTTATGGTCGAGTATGATTTATTATGATGAGAATTGTAATGGAGAATTAGATATAGACACAGAGACAATCATTAGTAGTCCTATTAATATTAATAGCGATCTGATTTCTGAGATCTGTCTTTATATTAAAACATTTGTTCCTAAAACTTCAATAATAGGAACGACATATCAATATACATTACAAGCAAGCATTAACTATCAAGATCTGGCAGACACTGAACATGGAGTTATGGAGTTAGAAAATAATCTTGATGCTATAAAAGTAATAGTTTCTGATAGTGGTCAATTAGAAATTAATAAAACAGTTAGAAATGTGACTACAAATGGTATTGAAAGTATTAAAAATAAAGCAACACCAAATGATGTATTAGAGTATATGATTTATTTTTCTAATAATGGAAATGCTTCTATTGATAATATTGTACTGTTTGATGCAATCCCTGAATTCACTAAGTTATATTCAGAGATTACTTGTCATTCATCTATAACATCTATTCCTATAGGCTTATCATGTAGTGTACTAACGTCTGATGGAGATAATACTATAGGCTATGATGGCAGCATATCATGGCAGATAAGTGGTGTATTAGAACCACGTGTTAGTGGGTATGTAAGTTATCAAGTGATTGTTGAATAATAAGATTAAAAATCATAATTGAGATATTTTAAACTTTTATACGTTAGGTTGAATTAAGCTTAAGGCATAAGAGACTGTTATAGTTCATAGTTATATGAGTTCGAGGTCTTGTGTCTTTATTTTTATATTACTAGTAGTAATATAATTAAAAGTTTTTGTCTTAAAAATAATATCTACAATTTTTTTTACAATAAACACTATTTTGATAATTTAAAGATATCAATTTCAAACAAAAATAACTAATAAAGTTTTTCTTAAATAAAAGATGGTTGTTATACCTGTTTGGTTTATATTTCCATATGTTGATTTATTTTAAGATTGATTTTTATTTTGCGATGTGTTTATTAGCTTTTTGCATTTTCATATGAAATTTAAATGTTTTTTAATTGAAAAATAACATCTTTATTTTTGGCATATATATAGCATTGTCTTTATCGCAACATTAACTTAAATGGATGAGGTGTACTGTGAAAAAACTATTACTAATTTTATTTACTAGCGTAGTGATGTCTTTCTCGGTTTATGCTGAAGATATTGAACCACTATCAAGTAAAATGGATGCATATGTTGTAATGATAGATAAAGAGGGAAATGAAAAACTAGAACCTGCTGATGAAGTTGTACCAAATGATAAAATTGAATATCAATTAACCTATACAAATAATACAGATAATCAATTAAAAGGACTGGTGATTACAGGTCCTATTCCAAAAAATACATTTTTTGTTTCTGGTACCAACAATACAAAAATTAAATCTGAATTTGTTGTCAGTATCGATGGAGGACAGACGTTCGAATCTGAACCAGTAAAAAGAATAGTGATGCAAGATGGAAAAGAAGTTGAAGTCATTATTCCACCTGAAAAATATACCACTATTCGTTGGATGCCTAATGTGCCAATTGAAGCAAAGGAGAAACAAGTGTTCACATACCGTATAGAAGTTGAATAAGCGGTAGTGAAATATTATACCCCATGCTAATGCAAGGGTTTAGCTACATTATCGTAAATTAACTTAATGACCTCTAATAAAGGTAACCACTTTATGAATACGCATTTTAAACCTATAAGTCGATGGGTTGCGGCGGGACTCATAACGATAGGTGCAAGTACTATTACTAGCCAAGCCCTTGCAGCTACGCAAATTCCTGCTGGAACTGAAATTAGAAACTTAGCTACAGTCTCTTATGAAGATTCTTTGAGCAATAAATTTACAGCGGATTCTAACGAAGCCATTGTAACTGTTGCGCAAGTTTATAGTGCTGAGATAGAAGCAGATATCACTAAATCAGCAGCTCCTGGTCAACCAGTAACATTGGCGCATACCTTAACCAATACCGGTAATGGTACAGACTCTTATAAATTAACATATACACAAGGATTACCAGCGGGTGATGCCCGAGGTACAGATACGATCAATGCTGATAGTATTATTATGTACCACGATAAAAATGGTAACGGTACTGCAGATACTGGTGAACCAGTAATTAATAATGATGATGTAGTCAGTGTTGGTCGAGGTCAATCTTATGACATTATCTTGGTGGCAGCAGTTCCTGTTACCGCTGTTGGTACAGATACGATTGGGATTACATTGACGGCTAAAGCCTATGAAGGCACAAGTGGTCCTGTTACAGGAGCTGTATCAGATGAAGGTATTGATTACGACGGTGCACCTGATACTAATGCTGATTTAATTAGAATTACAACCGATGCAGTTGTTAATATAAATAAAACAGCAACCCATATTGTAGGCGCAGGTACAGAGGCAAGTTTAGGTATTGAAGTTGATACCGATGGAGGAAATGATTTACCTGTTAACTTAATTAAATATGAGATTAAAGCGACAAATACTGGTAATAAAGCAGCAGAAAAACTTGTGATATTTGATGGTGTACCAGAAGGGACTGTACTTGTAAAAACCAGTACTGGTAGTCTTTATAATCCAACCAGCTCAGGTTTTCTTGGTATTAACGGCGATACGCCAATAACTGCTGAAGATGATATAACAAACGAGGCTTTGGTAGGTGTTGATTTAGATAAAGATGGTAACCAAACTGATAATGGTGAGACTGATTTAGATGGTGGTTTAGATCTTAACGGAAATGGCAGTGATACTGATATGGGTATCGCTGGTGTTTACGCCATTGATGAATCACTAGCTCAAAGCTCTTCAGTTTTAATGACTTTCTATGTTGCGTATTCTCCAAGTTTAGTACCTGGTGATACAGAGTTTTATAACACTGCGTATGCTTGTGCGGATCTAGATGGTGACAATGCTTATATTAGCCCTGGTGAGTGTAATGATCCAAATCCACAAACAGCCGGTCCAGATACATCAGATAAAACGAAGACTGATTCTGAAACAAAATATGGTATTGACATTACAGATACTGGTATAAATCACAATGGTGACTTTACTGGTAATGGTGGTGGTGATGATGATGGCACTTCAGATGATATACAAACTGTAGATACTGCAGCTGCAGGTAGTGAAGTTATCTTCTTCAACATAGTGACCAATGAAGGTAATGTAGACGATATCTTTAACCTTTCTTACGACACAGGCACCTCAACATTCCCTGCTGATACTATTGTTGAATATTGGAACGCAGATGGTTCAGCGAAGCTGGTAGATAATTCATCTCCAACTGATAATATTGATGATACTGGGCAAATTTTCGCATCAACGTGTGATAATTCATCGCCACAAACATTATATGGCTTCACAATTAACTGTAACCAGAAATTGATCCGTGTTGTGGTTAAGTTGCCAGCAAATGGAGCTAAAACAACGGAATCAACCATGACGGTGACAGCAACGTCTAATGGGGATAACTCACTATCAGATACTAAAATTGAAAAGTTGGGTGAAATTTCCGCACCTACCGTTGATGTCGCAAACAGACCATTTACTACCGCAGAGATGGACGTCAGTGTTGACGTACAACCTGTCGATGTTTCAGATGGTTTTGATAAAACAGATGTTGCTCAACACTTCAATGATGTTGCGTTAGGTAGTATTGTTAATGCAGATATTTATATTGCAAACAAAGGTGGTGTTAGTGATTCATTCACATTAGGGGCTGAAGGTAGTTATAACACCGGAAGTTCCTCATGGAATGCTGCTTTACCTGCTGGTTGGTCAGTAACTTTTATTGATAACGGTATTACAAATGGTTTAACGGGTGCTGTTATTAAAGCTCCATCAAGTACAGTAATTACTCAAACGTCAAGTTTGGCACCTAATGCTGTTCAGCACGTAATAGCTAAAATATCTGTACCTTCTGATACGGCACAAGCTTTAGCTAATAGTAATCAAGCAGATGCTATTGATGGTAATGCAACACCTGATGGTGATTTAGATTACATCATCTCTATTGTTGTTACATCTGACTCTACATTAGCTAGCAACCGTAAGGTTGAGGCCATTGATGTGGAATCATTCGCAGCTATTGCTATTTCGCCAACAGCGCGTAACCAACAAGTAGAAGCGGGTGGTACTGTTAGTTATGCTCATACATTAACGAATACTGGTAATACGACTGAAGATATTTTACTAACTTCAACAAACAATAAACCTGGTTTCTCAAATACTATTCTTATTGATATTAATGGTAATGGTACGTTAGATACTGAATTAGGTAATGTTTGTTCAATACTTGGTGGTTCAGGTACAGTTGATGTCTTACAAACAGATAACGTCACGGTTATTACTGTCGAAGTTACATGTGATGATGCAACTGATACCACGCCTGAGTTTACCCTTGAACCAGGTGAAAAAATCCCTATGTCTGTTACAGTCTTAACGCCTAATAGTGCAAGTAATGGTCTTGTTAACATTACTGACATTAAAGGTGAAACGACGGGGGGATCAGGTCTTGAGGTGAATGCAAAAGACTCAACTAAAATTGTTGAAGGTCAAGTACGCTTACGTAAGTATGCATCACTAGATGGTAATTGTGATGGCGTTGCAGATAATGATAAAGACTACCGTGTTCAATATGACGATATTAAACCTGGTCAATGTATTATTTGGAAACTTGTGGCAATAAACCAAGGTACAACTGACGCAATGAATACTGTCATTTCAGATCAATTGACAGGTTATACTGAATTTGCAGATGTTAGTGGCAATATTGGTGGATTACTTGAGTGTCGTAATATGACAGATACGGGTGACATTAAGCAACCAACGAGTGCAGATTACGCATTGAAATTTGATGATGTAGGTCCTTTATGTAACCCATCAGCAGGTACGGGTGGTGATATAGACAGTGCTATTACTGTTGTTGCTGGAGAATCAAATGTAATCTTTACCGTAAATGGTCCATTGGTTGCAGGTGATATCGCTGTTGGCCAATTTGTAGTAAAAATCAAAGAATAACCTATCACGCCTCCCTTATATAAGGGAGGCTTATTAAGCTTATTTAAATTAAATAAGTTTAATAAGCCTAACTATCTTTGAATTATTAGCCAGTGGAGAGCGCTTATGGCACTCTTAAAAATAATGTTTAAAGTGAAAGTATTTATTATATTCATTTTATTATGTCTGAGTTCATATGCTTATTCTATAACAGACGCAGGTACTAAAATAGAAAATCAAGCAGAAGTTAAATACTTTAATACTGAGCTTGGTGAAACGTTAATAATATTATCAAACTACGCAGTGGTTAGAGTTGCTGTTGTTTATAATTATGCACTAACACCTGAAGATGATAATACTCAAGAACCAGAAACAATAAGATTTGGTGCTCCTGGTGGTAGGGTCACTTTTCCTGAGGTTATTGAAAATACTGGTAATATAAAAGATAGATATACGTTATTTGTTAAAAATTTAGCAGGTGATTCTGGTGATATATTTACAACTGGAACTGAAATACATGTGTTTTATGATATCAATGGGGATGGTATTAATAATTCAGGTGAAAGAAGACTAGAATTAGAAAAAAATGATAATAATAAATATATTACACCAATATTAAAACCAGGAGAGTTTTTACAGCTTACGTATGTTGTATCTGTTCCTGTAACAGCAATAGAAAATGATAATTATTTATTTGAATTTTATACTCAATCAGTCGGTGAACCTTCATTAACACGAAAAAATGAGCAACAAATCATTATTAAAGAAGGCCCCGCAGTTAATTTGTCGATTTTATCAGATCCTATTTGTCAATCTGAGGTATCAACAGGGACGAATATTGAATATCGCGTTAATTACGAAAGTGTTGGAACTGAACGTCCAGAAGCTGCTGAAGAACCTTATTCTTTCTTCATTAGTGATGGTGATAGTGGTTTAGCAGAAGTTAGCCATTCAGGTGTATTAATTTCAGTTGAGTTACCAGCCAATGTAACGATTCAACCAGATCAGCGTATTGATGGCGAGCCTGCAAGAGATTATTCACCAAGAATCATTATGCCTCCAACCTCGATATTTAATGGTGGGATAGTATTGGTTGGGTTAAGTGATGGAGTCGTCAGTGATGGTGATGTTCGACTATTAAAGTGGGTTGATTATTCTGTTTGGAATGGTCAAGGCATTGTTGAGAAAATGGGGTTCCTTGTCACTCCAAACCATATGGCGCCGAATACAAACGGACATTTCACTTATTACTCAAAAGTTAATGATATTTCAGGTAAAGAACCATTTAAAATTTATAGTCAAGCAAGTGTTGATCTTCTTGCTGATAATTCACTGACTGTAGAAAGTAATGAGCAATGTAATACATTACAACCGGTTGAGTTACAGTCAGGTGGCGATTCTAATATTACGTTTGAAACCATTGATCAAAGTAATATTGATCTAAATGTTACTTCGTTAAATCATAATGATGGCTCAACATTTACACCAACCGATTTTTATTACTTATATGGTACGCCTAATTATGATAATACGTTAGATGCTATCTATATAAGTTTTAAATATTCAGCCGCTAATAGTAATCCATCTCAGATTGATATAATAGGCTCTGCAGATTCAGAGTTCCCTGTAAAATTAAATACTGATTTCGGTGATTCATTTAATTTGATTTTTGCGGAAACTGGACCAAATACAGGCGTGTTTAGAAGTATTATTCCTGTTTTTGCGGTTAAGCCAGAAGATCCTAATAACCCACGTGAACGATTAGAGTCTGAGCAATGTGATATAGCAAATATTAGTAGTGGTCCACCGGAAGATGTTCAATCACAAATTAATGAATATTTAAATCTTACAGCGAACGGCTTTAACGGTGAAACGCATAATAACTGTCGAATTGAAGCCCAGCCAAATGACAACATAACAGTAACTGTATTTAATAAAGATGGTACTAGTACAGGGTTAATGGATACGGCATTAATTAGCCCACAATTTACTGTATTTGATTCAACCCATTACATATTTGATGGTTCAGGTGAGTTTATTCCTGGTGTTGTAGGTGTAACGGTTAAGTTTTACCAAACCGTTAATGGACAAGTGCCTGAGGTGCTTGGAGAACCTATTGCAATAGGCGTATCGGATGCTAATGGTAATATTCTGTTCCCTAAACTACCTGTAAGTGATGAAGCTTATTTTATCGTTGTTGAACCCACAGAAGACTATACTTGGCCAACAAAATATACAGATCCTACCGTATTTAATACTTACTCTGTTGGTGCTCCCTCTTATGGTGCTAATGGATACTCTGGCGTCGTTAATTCAGGGCTATTTTATATTTTTACTACAAATGGATTACCTATTTTTGAAGGTTTAATTAGTATACCAGGTTTAGGTGAAGGGCAGTTTCAGCATATATTTGATATTCCGCTCGATCCAGTTGGAATCGATCAAGCATTAACTTTACAAAAAGATGCGGATAAAGAAACAGCTGAGATAGGTGAATTTGTTAAATATACTTTAACATTAAGAAATAATCTTAAAAACTCAACGCTTTATAATACTCGAGTTATTGATGAACTACCGTATGGCTTTAAGTATATGCCAGGTAGTTCACGCTTAAATGACGAGCCGATCCCTGATCCTGAAAAAATTGGTATATCTACCGTCCAATATAATATCGGTAAGGTCGATGGTCTTAATGTCGCACCTAATAATGGCGTATATATCATTACTTATGTATTGCAATTAACTGCCGGTGCTGTGGATTCCGATGGTATGAATACTGCGTCAGCTATTTCTCATACCTTGTCATCAAGTAGTGATGTTAGTGCCGAGGATAGAGGTTTCCCAGTTATTTCAAATGTTGCTAAGTATCAACTAGGGATCACCCAAACAGGTGTTATGTCGGAGCGGGGTATTATCTTTGGTAAAGTTTATGTTGATGCTCAATGCAGTGATATGAAACATAACACTTGGCCAATCGGTGGTGTGAAAATCTATTTAGAAACAGGTGATTATGTCATTACTGATGAAAATGGTCAGTACTCAATGTTTGGCGTTAAACCGGGTAACCATGTCATCAAAGTTGATAAGCAAACATTGCCACAAGGTATTACGCTATCGCCAATTGATACTCGAAATGCTGGTATGGGAGATTCTCGGTTTGTTGATTTAAGGCGTGGAGAGTTCCATAAAGCTGACTTTTCAGCACCTTGCCCAATGGATAATCAGAAAGCTATTTTAGATGAGTTAAAATCTCGTAATAGTAATATCAATGGCGATTGGCTGATTGAAACGGCGGATAACTTTAAAGGATTACGTACTAATACAGTACGACCAAAAAATGATGAATTGGTCTCGGGTATTGTTAGTGGCCCGAATGCAATTAATTCACCAATAAAAAATAATGTACAGCTATCATCGTCTACATTACACCAATATACGGGGTACTCGTTAAAATATAAAACAGGTGAGTTGGCTGAAATAAAAGCACTATTTAAATTATTACCTGTTGAGGTAAAAGATGAAGCTTATATCTATCCGCTTGATGCTGGTAAAGCGGCGATACAAATAGGTTTTGCTCATCAGGAGGATAAATTAGCCAAATTGAAACAAGAGCTAGCAGATAAAAATATCCCTACGATCTTTACCTCAACACAATATAACCGTATTCCATATGAATCACGCTTGAATATGGATAATCGATTAGCAGATGCTATTCCATTACCAGAAAAAGATTTTCTAAAGATAACGGATGAAGAAGCGGATAAAGGGACGTGGTACTGGCCTAAAAATGATTACAGTTATCATGGTCGATTTATTGTGGTTGTTAAAGGGAATGTTGAACCATCTCTCTTTGTGAATGGGCAACGAATCCCGACTGAAAAAATGGGTGAACGCCTTGAGAATACCGCACAAAATGCTCAAATAATTGGTTGGTACGGGGTGGATTTAGAGCCGGGTGATAACCTTGTAGAAGTTAAAGCAAATGATAGTTTTGGTAATGAACGGGTATTACTGTCTAAAGTTTTTTCTCATCCAAAAGCAGCTGAGCGTATTAGCTTGTCTACTGATGGTGATGTATTGAGGGCTGATGGCGGGCGTTCAGTATTACCGGTTAAGATGCAATTATTTGATGAAAATAATAATCTAGCGCGAGGTACTTACTTTGTCACATTAACCACGGATAAAGGGAATATTTGGTTAGATCCTGATATTCAAGAAGGAGAAACAGGACATCAAGTTCGTGTTGTTAATGGTGAAAAAACAGTTTATCTACGTAGTTCTGATACAACTGGACAAGTTAATGTAACTGCAGAGTTAGATTTATTTTCAGACACATTAAAAGTCTACCAAGTGGCATCAGATCGCCCATTGTTTGTTTCTGGTTTACTTGAGTATACAGGGCGCTATGGGCGTATAAGTGGCGAAGCACCTTCTCGTCAAGCGGAAGGATATAAAGATGAAAGCTATACCGATGATGAGCGTGCAGCATTATTTGTAAAAGGTAATGTGAAAGGCAATATGCACTTAACATTAAGTTATGATAGCGATAAGTCTGAAGAAGACTATTTACGTGAAATATCACCAGATAGTTATTACCCGTTACCAGGTGATGCTAGTGTTCGTGGCTATGATGCAAGAAGCACGAGTAAATGGTTTGCAAAACTAGAACGAGAGCGTCATTTTGTAATGTGGGGAGACTACAGTACAAATGATGGTGCTGATAGTGCTGATATTGGTGTAACAAGTCAGACTCTCAATGGTTTTAACAGTATGTATAATAACGGACAATTTATTGCTCAGTTATATGTATCGCGACCAGAAGATTTACATAAAGTTGTTGAAATTAATGGTAATGGTACAGCAATGTTTTACAACGTTGGTGAGCAGCGCATAGTGCGTCATTCCGATATTATTAGTTTAGTAACCTATGATAGAAATAATTTAGGTCTAGTTTTAGAAGAGCGGTCATTAACGCGTTATATTGACTATACCTTTGATTATTTCAGTGGTGATATTCAGTTTAATCGCCCTGTACCAAGTTTTGATGAAGAACTTAACCCAATTAAAGTGCGTATTGCCTATGACATTGATGATGATGGAGAAGCATATACTATTGCGGGTGGTAGGTTATCTTACTTATTCACTCCCCATTTTGCTGCAGGTATTAGCTATGAGTCCAACGATCATGAGTTAGAGGGTTATGACCTTGGTAGTGTATGGTTAAATTATGATATTGATAGCCAAACACAATTTTCTGCTTCAGTCGCAACAATGACTCATGAAGGCAGTGAAAGCGCAAATACAGTCACAACCAGTTCTGTTTTAGCCGATAAATTGAAACGAGGTTCAGCAGCTAGGTTGAGTTTAAAACGTGATTGGAGTGATTCATCACAAACCGAACTTGAATATGCGTATGCGCAAGAAGGCTTTACAAATACGACAGGTGGAGTGATACCTGCTCGTCAAGAATTCCGCTTACGCCACCGCCAAAAATTAATGGGATTAACCAACCTAAATATTGAGGCGAACCATTCCGAATCACTGACTACAAGTGAGAAACAACAGTCAGTAGGCGCTACCATTGATACTAAATTATTGGGAAGTGCTTGGTCTACACGTCTAGGTTCTCGTTATATTAAAAATGAAAGTACCAGCGGAGATACCGAACAATTTACGACAGGTATTGTCGGTATTGGTCGTAGTTTTACGCTCTTTGATCGTGCTGGTCGTATAGATACTGAGTATGAACAAAGTTTTAATAGTAATGAGCAACGACGTTTTAAATTACAAGCGGATTGGAATGTTCATAAACAAGCAAATATATATACGAACTATGAATATATTGATTCGATTGGCGGTATTAGCAATCTAGGTAGTGGTACTACTAGCTTATTTACAGCAGGTATTGATGTTGATTGGATACATGGTGGTAGTACGTTCAGTGAATTCCGCCAACGAGGAGCCTCCGATGGTCGCATTCTTGAAGTTGCAAATGGTTATCGCGGTAAATTTGAGGTAATCCCTGGAATCAGTATTGACCCTACTGTTGAATATATTGAAGTGATTCGTGGTGAGGGGGAGTCTGGTGTCGCGGCATCTTTGGGTATTGCTGATGTACGTAACCCTAATTATAAAACGACAGGGCGAATAGAATATCGTCATGGAGATCAACAAGATTATTATGGTGTGTTAGGAGCGTGGGTAACTCGTTTAAGCCAAGACTGGAGTGCCCTTGTACGTGAAGAGTATCGTTACATAGATAATTCAGATTCATTAAATAATTGGAATAATCATTTTAGTGTTGGTATTGCATATCGTCCTCGTTTAACTAATAAGTACAACATGTTGGGTGCTTATGAGTGGAAAATAGATCGTAATGATATCAAACGTGCTGCTCATATTTTATCCAGTCATCATAATTATCAACCTTCGTATAATTGGTTGCTTTCTGGCCGTGTAGGGATTAAGTGGGAAGACTATACCGATTACGATCAACATTACAGTTCTGTATCAACCATCTTTGATGGTCGTATTATCTATTACTTAAATCGTCGCTGGGATCTTGATCTTCATGCTGGTGTATTGGGTACTGATGGCTTAAGTAGTCGCCGATACTCTTATGGTTTGGGTATTAATTATTTAGTAATGAAAAATTTAAGAGCGGGTATTGGCTATAACGTGATTGGCTTCGATGATAGTGATCTCGATCCTCAAGGCTATAACCTGCAAGGTTTTTATTTCAACGTAATGTTCAAACTTGATGAAGGCTTGTTTGGATGGTTGAGCGAGTAGAGGTAAGTAAATAATGAAAGTTATCCTATTTATATTGCTTGTTAGTGCCTTTGTCAGTGGATGTGTAAGTGACAGAGTAATATATGCAGATTATGGAAAATTAGCATGCCAAAAATCTTGCCCAGAATTTACAGCATTACTTTGGCCAAGCGTGATTAATTTTGATTTTAATAAATCTGATATAGCAATATCTGAAAAAGATAAAGTGGTACGTGTAGCGAAAATATTAAAAGACTACCCTGAATATAGTATCGCCATCATTGGTTCAGCTGATCCATATGGTACTGATTCTTACAATAATGAACTCTCATTAAGGCGCTCAATCACTGTGGGCAAGGCATTGCAAGCGAAAGGCATTGCACAAACACGAATAGTGTTAATTGGTACAGGAGAGTCAGAATTATATGTAAATACTAAAGATAGGCAGAAAAATAGGGCGAATCGTCGTACTCAGCTTGTATTACTCGATGCTAATCATAACCCCGTTGATCTTTATTTTGATCCAAAGGCTTTACCATCAGAGCCTATCATGATGAATAAAGTAAATAGCTTATAATAGGCGAGGATCGTCATATGAATGTTTTCTACAGGTTACTTTTACCATTTATTCTTACGGTATCACTAGTATTTAGCTTTTGCGCTGTCGCGCTGACTGAATCAGGTACAGTGATAAAAAACCAAGCGGGGGCAACATATAAAGACAGTGCGGGTATCGACCGAAGTACAACGTCTAATTTAGTTGAAACCCTTGTTCAACCTGTAGTTGCAATGACATTAACAACAACGCAATCGAAGTTAGGTGCACCTGGTGGGCAAGTGATTTTTACTCATGTATTAACTAATACCGGTAATGTCACTGATACTTATAAACTAGATCTAACATTGCCAGCAACAGTAATTAGTAGTGCGACAATTTATCCAGACATGAGCCCTAAAGATGGTGTTGCTGATGTCGGTGATTCTATTGTTCCTGGTACAACTATTGTTGGCCCATTAGCACCAAATGAAACATTTTCATTTGTAATTGTCGCAGATATTGATTCAGGAGCGGGTATCGGTGATAGCGATTCATTAACCATTAAAGCAACAAGTCAAGGTGCTGATGTTGATGGATTACCAGTATCGTCAACAGGTGTCGATACCGAATCGAATATTGATACAGTAACCGTGACAGATTTACCTATTATTGAAATTGGTAAGTCTATTAGTGCTGATAATGGCGCTTCGCCTAGTGGACCTTATATTATTACATTCATATATGAAAATGTTGGTTTAACGGATATGGATCCGGCAAATACCAATGGTGTTATTTTGAAAGATATATTGCCTGAAGGCATGAAGTTTCATGGCGCCGTCAATTGGAGTGTTTCAGGAACAGAATTAACCGCTTCGGGAAGTACTTCGGCAGGTAATGGAACCGATGGTACTTCTGATTTATCTTTTACCACGTGCATAGCATCAAATACGGGGTGTCCTAATAACGACATTGTTGAGTTTACGATGGACGGCCTAGCTTCTGGGGCTTCTGCAACGATTTCTTTTGAAGTGATGATCGCCAGCGATCTAGAAGCGACAACATTATATAACCAAGGTGTGTATGGTTTTGATGCTGACGATAGTGGTCAAGTTGATATCGGTGAGAAAGAAACAACAAATACTAATATTGTTCCATTTAGAGTTAATCCTAATTATGGCGTAATTGCTAATAATGGGGGCTGTGATGTCGGTACCGATAACAATTGTGATGGTGATGATGATAGCAATCATGAAGTTGTAAGCATACCAACAGCGAAACAAGGCGAACGCGTTGCTTTTACCAATTACATATGGAATACCGGTAATTCTGAAGATACATTCAATATTACTTATGAGTCATCAACATTTCCTACAGGAACAAGCTTTTTCTTATACAAAAGTGATGGTGTAACTCCACTTGTTGATACTGATGGAAATGAAAATCCTGATACGGGTTTGATCCCTGCAAAGAATTCCGCATGTAGAGTTTATCAAGTTTCTGATAGTGACGGCCATTGTGGTTATAAAGTGATCCTTGTTGCGACGCTACCACCGAATGTTTCAGGAGGTGGGAGTTATGAAGTTATTAAACGAGCAACATCTTCTAATGACACGGCTGTAACTAATATTGTTAAAGATGAGCTAGGAACAATTGAAGCCAGTACCGTTGATTTAACAAATAACTTTAGAGCAAATACAGCGACGACATCAGAAGACAATTGTAATGAGGTTAGTGATAATTGCGGTTTCGGTGCTGGTGCAGAAGCAACACCAGTAACCACAAATGTTGCAATTCCAGGTGAAACAACGCGGTTTACTTTATATATAACAAATACTTCTAATATTCCGGATGGTTATCAATTTTCTTATAGCAGCACTGATTTTAATGCTGGTGTCTTACCTGACGGATGGGTAGTGGAATTTAAAGATGAGAATGATTCACCGATTACTGATATAGCGGTGGTTTTACCTGATGAAGCAAAAGTTTTTTATGCAGATGTGACTGTGCCTGCAGACGCAATAACTATGACTCAATCTATTTATTTCAAAGCATCCTCTGCAACAACGGGTGTCAGTGATACTAAATATGATGCAGTAACTGTTGATAATAGTGGTTTTTGTGTTGGTTTAGTTTCAGATTCTAGCCAAACGATTGCGTCAGAAGGCGTGGCGATATATAAACATACAATAAATAATACGAGTAATGATCCTATTGCGAATATCAACTTTACTATTACAGATAGTTTGACTGGATTTACTTCTATCGTTTATGAAGATACTGATGGCGATTTAGAATTATCGAGTAATGATACCCCGATTACATCCATTGCTTCCTTAGCCGGTAAAGCGAGTCAAATCTTTTTTATAAAGGTGTTTTCGCCAAGTAATGCTCCAGAAGGTATAACGAATATCACGACGCTTACGGCGACAGTACCTTGTGGCCCAATTACTCTACAAAACACGACCAAAGTATCGAATACCAATATGAATGTAACGAAAACACAGGCTGTTGATGCATTATGTGATGGCACTGCCGATGGGCCGTTCACCACTGATAATATTTCCGCTGAACCTGGGATATGTATTATTTATCAACTTACTGCATCCAATGTTGGTATTAAAAATGCATTGAATGTTGAGATAAAAGATGCAACGCCAGCGTTTACTAGCTTCTTGGTACTTCCAGGTACTATTCCACTATTTACAGCGACTGGTGGGGTGATATCACCGGTTACAAATGGTGGTCAAGGGGCGATTATTGGTTCAGTTGCAACTGTTGTACCGGGAGATTCAGAAACGCTGACGTTTGGTATAAAAATAGACAAATAGCTATTATAAAGATTTTCGTTGTTGTTAACGGAAACACTTGCTTGATTATAATTGATCAAGCAAGTTTTTTTTATTTAAATCAAAATGGATGATGTGAGTAAAAAACAGTGGATAATAAAATCATTGATTATGGGTCTAATAACGTTTTTGCATGTTGATTACCGTTTTCTGCTGATTTTCTTAACCAATATTCAGCATCGTTATAAGATTCAGGTACGCCATCACCGTTAGCATACATACTGGCCAAATTATACATCGCTTTGTTATTACCATAATCAGCAGAAATTTTGTACCAATGAAAAGCTAGTTCATAGTTTTGTTTAATTTGATAACCTTGGTCATATAATTTAGCCAACTTAAAAATTGCTGGTTCATAGTGTTTTTCTGCCGATAAAGTTAACTGCTTTAAAGCTATATCGTAGTTATTATGGATTAAAAATGGATAAGTGAATCCGAGTGTTGCGAGTTGATAAAGTGCTTTAGCATTATTATCTTTTGCTGCTTGAGAGAAGTGGTAGTAGCTTTTATTTAGATCCGCATTAACGTTGTGTGAACCGAAGCGATAAATTTTCCCTAATGTATGGTGTGAATAAAGATGATTTTTATTTGCGGATGAATGTAAAAGTGCAATAGCTCTATCGATGTTTTTATTAGCTTGAAGGTATGAAATTGCGAGTAAATATTCATTTTCTTTGTTTTTTTTAATATTATCTCCTTCCAAAATGTCAATAGTATTTTTATATTCATCATTAATAAAATAAAGATAAGCAAGAGAATAAGAAGAGGTGGCATGATCTTGCGAATGATTAATAAATAATAACTGTTCAGCTTCAAGATGATCGCTATCGCCACCTTCACCATCAATAAGCATTAATGCGTAGTAATAGCGCGCGAGTATATGATCATGCTCTGCTGCCTTTTTATAATACTCTCGAGCTTTATGAGATGATAAAGGTAATAACTTTCCCTTTCTATAGAGTGAAGCAATATAGGTCATAGCGTTAGGGTCATACTCTGCTAATTTTTTTACATCTAAAATATATGCCGATTTTTCAACTGCATAAGTATTATTACTTTCAATTTTTCTAATAAGATCTTGCAAAGAGCTTTGCTGTGGGTGAGAAGAGTTAGTAACATTAAATTTTGATGGTTTTACTTCTAGTGTTTTGTTATTAATCTCTGTGTTTTTACTATTTTCTAAAATATTAGAAGAACAGCCAGAGAATAAAACTAAAGCTGGTAATAATAGCCGTATCATAATTGATTTCTCCTATCCCTGTACTATTGTTAATTTTAGGACATAAGTTAAGGGATGTATTATGCGTTATCTAATTATTTTATTATTAAGCAGTCTATTAACAGCGTGTTCCTCAAGTAATTTAACTTCATCTTGGGTGGATACGTCGTATACAAAGTTTCCAATAAAAAGCACGATGGTTGTTGCTATGTCTGATAACTTACGTGTTAGGAGGATCTTTGAAGATGATATGGTTAAACAATTACAAGCTCATGGGGTCAATGCGATCCCGAGTTCGCAAGTTTTTCCTAATGAGTTACCGTCTAAAAGCGACATCGCAGCCTATGTGAAAAAACATACTACGCAAACTGTTTTTGTTGCAAAATTGATAAACATTGAAGATAAAGAAGTTAGATATCCAGGAAATACTGGATATAGTTATAACCGAGGTATTAGTTTTAACAGTTACTATAATACGTCTTATAGTTATATTTATGATGATAGTTATTCTGTTTCTTATGAATTTGTAAACGTTGAATTCACCTTATTTGATACACAAAGTCATAACCCTATTTGGTCAACATCGTCAGAGTCTGTTGATCCAACAGATATGAATAATATCATTGATGAATTAACGGGAATATTAATCACTAATATGAAAGATAATAATGTGATTAGATAAAAGTTTAAAATTGAATCTGGCCCTGCAATAAGCGGGGCTTTTTATTGCTTGTATATAGATAAGAATAAATATCATACAGATGAAAGCAAAATTACATTATTAAAGTAAAAGCTTGATATTAGTTTGTTATGCAAGTTGATACTAGTCAATTACTGATCTCCGAAAGTTTATTATTATCACCTCTAGAATTTGATGATAAATGTTTATAAATTAATTATTGCGTATTCATGCCTCAACATACGTAACAATTATTATTTTGTCTCAATATTAAATATTATTAACTTCAATTAGGTCGTAGTAATGGTCTCACAGCCTCATAATGTAGAAAAATATCAAGCTGTTATCGGTTTGGCTGGTCATGTTGATCACGGTAAAACCGCTTTAATTGAAGCACTCACAGGTATTGTTACTGCGCGTCCACATGAACAACAGTTAGGGATGACACAGGATTTGGGTTTTGCCTATTTTAAAGACGATAACAATAATACCATTGGTGTTGTGGATGTCCCGGGGCATGAGCGTTATCTACGTAATATGGTGTCAGGTGTGTGGCACCTTAACGTGCTATTGCTGGTTATAGCGGCAGATGAAGGGTGGATGCCAATGACCACCTCACATTTACAAGTTGCACATGCGATGGGAATAGAAGATATCGTCGTGTGTATTAACAAGCGCGATAAAGTTACGGCAGAGCAACTTGGGGAAGTAGAAGATCAAGCGCTAGACAATGTGATGGAGATGACTGGACTATTACCTGAAATTATCAGCGTATCAGCATTAAAAAATGACAACATTCCTGCGTTACGTGATCTACTGATTGAGGCTGTTAAAGCCAATATTGATCGTAACGCATTAGCGGACGTTGCAGGTGATCAGGTTGTAGCCCCAATAATGTATATCGATCGCTCTTTTGTCGTAAATGGCATGGGAACTGTACTTACAGGAACATTGGCACAGGGAACGCTGAGTATTGGTGATAAGGTTCGCTGTTTTCCAAGTAATATCATGGGGACTGTTCGCTCTCTGCAAGCTTATCATCAACAACATCAACAGTTGTCTGCAACCTGTCGTGTCGCTGTGAATGTTAAAGGGATTAGCCGTAAAGAGGTAGGGCGAGGTCACTTATTAACGTCTGCGACAATAACTCCACCATTACATAGTCAGTGCATAGTTCGTATTAATAAGACGGCAGATAAACTCAAGCAACGTAAACAACGTCATGTTGAAGTCGCAATGGGAACTTGGCATGGTTCGGCATTGCTAAGTTATATCCCGAATACCCAATTAGCACGACTAACCTTTGAAAAGTCCATCCCAATGATTTTTGGGCAACGTTTAGCAATGATCCAAAAAGGTGGCTGTGGTCTACAACACGGTGCTGAAATTGTGTGGTCAACACCTGTTATGGGTTATCAAAAACGTCGTTTATACCAAGCATTAGATAATTTACCTGCGCTTTTAAAGCCTGAATCACAACGTGAGATGTTACTCGCACTACAAGGTTACTTTGAAACGACTGAAGCTGGTTTTGAACCGGCACAAGGTCAAACTTATTTAGCGCCTTATTGCTTTGATGAGAGTTGGTTAGCTGACAGTTTTATACAAATACAGACGTTACTGTCTGCTGGGATCTCAATGGCATCAGCCGAAATAGCAACACGTCTACGTATGAATGAAGCGGTGATTGATACCTTAATGCAGCCATTAAAGCTGCAAGAAAAAGTACATGTTAGTTATGGAAAATGGTGCTTAGGGCAAGGTGATAACGAAGATGAATTACCTCCTGCAGCACAAGAGATCCTTCAACAAATACGCGGGTTAGGTAAAGCAGGGCTGGAGCTGAATAAAGTAACGGTTGCTGGTGGTAAAAAGTGGCTTAGACAACTCAGCCATCAAAAATATATTACCGCTTTGGATGATACTATTTACTTCGATATGGGCTTATATCTTGATTTAGTTAAAGCCGTGATTGCAGAGCATCAGCCCCAAGATCGTATATCGATGGGAGATATTAAAGATCGAACAGAATTAAGCCGAAAATACTCAATCCCATTAGCAAATAGAATGGAAAAAGATGGCTGGGTACGTCGTGATGGTGATGAGCGTATTATCCTAAAAGCGTGGGATTAGTAGTAAATTTAACGATGATTAAAGCGAGTGTTGAAGTTACCCGTAACAATCAATGTTAGCTGCTATTTTTAACTTACTTGATATTACGGGTTATTAAACTCGTAATAGTTACCTATAACTATTAACATAATGCGCACTATTGTATTGTTAATTGATGAAAGAAGTTGTGATTATGCCTTTACCAGCGTGCCCTAACTGCCAATCTGAATATGTGTATCAAGATCAAGCGAGCCTAGTATGTCCTGAATGTGCCTATGAATGGAACCCTGCTGAAGTTGCAGAGGAAGAAACCATAGTAGTGAAAGATGTTAATGGCACATTATTGCAAGAGGGCGATAAGGTCACGTTAATTAAAGATCTTAAAGTCAAAGGCAGTTCACTGGTGCTAAAAATTGGAACTAAAGCAGTTATTAAACGTATTGTTGAAGGCAAAGATCACCAACTCGACTGTAAACTTGATGGTGCAGGTGACATGATGGTCACTGCGAAATTTGTCAAAAAAGCGTAATAAATCATTACGCAATTTTCTTTAAAAAGTTTGCTTGATCTCAGTCTTGGCGCTTATTTTTCATATAGCGCCATGTACCGTTCAACCCCCAACTCAGCGGCTTCTGTTGCTCCAGCTAAATAACCAGGAAACTCCGTTGCCCATTCACTGGCAATGCCCGTTAAGTGTTGCGACCAAGTGCTATTAATCGGAGAGCGAGGCGGCGCTAAGTTATGGCTTAATTCTTGGCTATCCATCGTTGTGGCAGTAAATGCATCTTGCGCCCAATCTTTTATCATGTGTGCTTTAGGTTGCGCTGCTTGCTCGCCAAATAAACGTACCAATTGTTGTTGGCAATAAGCTTTAATTTGCTCTTCCTCGACGTCTTTACGTTGCTGTACTGGGATACCAATAAATCCGAATAAAGCGGCGTAGTTTGGCTCTGTGCTTAGCGACGCATCATGAATTTCAATCATAGGACCAACCATACTGCGTACGCTGCCTGATAGCTGTTGCTCTCGCCAAAATGGACGCTCGTAAACAGCAATATATTTAGCCTGAGGTGCCATCCACGTCGCTGTACTTTGCCATTGCTGAATAAGTGTTTCTGGTAACGAAGGCGAGAATTCAATGTGCTCAATAACTAAGCGTGGTGGCAGTGCGAGCAAGACATGATCACTTGTTGCCATTTTCTGGATGTTATTTTGACTATCGTGGTAGTGGATGATAACCCTGTTTTCCTGTCGCTCAAGTTTCGTCACTTGTTTCGAACAATGAATATCAGTGTTAGTGAGTTTTTCACTTATCGTTTGAATTAAGCCGCTCATACCTTGAGTGAGGCGCATAGAAGTCGGCTCTGTGACAAAGCCTGAAATTTTATTTGGTGTTTCAGATAACGAACGCTCTACAAGCATGTTTCCCGTATCGTATTGAGCAAAACTGTCTAACTGAAAATCATTAATAAGCTGAGCAAACTCAGGTTGAATATCAGGCCAAAACCATGCAGGTCCCAGATCAAAGCTGGCTTCAGTGTTGTTTGGTGTGAAAGATTGGATTCTGCCACCCAAATTATCACGGGCTTCTAATAACAGATAATCTGTGATCCCTTGTTGCTCCAGCAAATACGCGGCATAAAGGCCACTTAAACCGCCACCAATTATGGCTATTTTTTTATCCGTCATAATGTAGCCTCATTTTCGATATTGGCAAATTCACCTTGTTTGATAAACACCGTTGCACCTTGTTTTTCTGTAGTAACGGTTGCTGCTGAACCTTTTGGTAGACGCAACCAACTACCTTGTGAGTAAGTGATCCCGTCATGTTTGACAGAGCCAGTAACCACTAAAATCTCTGTGTCATTGAGCGATAAATCACACACAGCATTAAGAGCAGGGATTTTCTGCAAACTGACCGATTCAAATTGGTTGCGAAATAACGGGCATGTTTCACGACCCTCTGTTTCTTTCCAATTAGTAGGATCATTAGTATCTACACGCAGTATGTCTTTTTCGGTGTCGCGCATTTGCCATAATTTAACAAAAACTGTCGTGCCTTGATGGCTAAAAGGCGCGTGTGAAAATGCTGGAGGATTACGCAAATACCATCCTGTAGGATAATCTCCCGTGCTGTCTGAAAACGTCCCTGATAGCACTAAGATTTCTTCGCCCCCAGGATGGGCATGACTAGGAAATGAAGAATGAGGGGCATAACGAACAATAGTGGTAGCACGTACTTTTTCATCGCCAATACGATCAAGCATCATGCGTTCAACGCCCGTTTGTGTTGATGGCACCCAATCGTAACGATCACCTCGAATAGTGACAGGGCGAGTAAAGTCAGTATTAATTTGCATGATGACCTCTTACGTTTAAGTAAAGGACGATAGTGAATAAAAATCGTCCTGACAGTGAACTTCAAAGGGGAGATTAATTATGGCCCGCCATCACAGTACTTCTGCTTTGCTCTCTTAACTACTGACTATCAACAAAAGAAAAACTTTCATGCTAGGCTTGAGTTGATCGCAAATGTTAATATTTTTGTTGTTATTAGCTATTTCGACAAATGAGATAATCTGTTAAACCAATAAAGAAAAACTTTACCGATATGAAATTACCGATACATTTGAATGCATTAAAAGCCTTTGAAGTCAGTGCTCGCCACCAAAGTTTTTCTGCCGCAGCAGAAGAGCTAAACGTTACGCCAGCGGCAGTGGGGCAATTAGTCAGAACATTGGAAGAGTGGTTAGAAACGCCGTTATTTCACCGCGCTAACAGTGGTAAAATTCGACTACTGCCAACAGAAACCGCCGAACGCGCATTGCCAGAAATTCGTGCTGGGTTTGATAAATTATCCCAAGGTTTAGAGCTGCTTCAGCAAAGCCCTGCAAGCGGCATATTAACCGTGACCGTTAGTCCAGCGTTTGCTGCTAAATGGTTATTACCTCGTCTTGATCGCTTTCAAGCGCTATGTCCAGAAAGCGATGTGCGGTTAGACACTAATTTAAAACCGATAGATTTTGTTATTCAGCGCGTCGATATTGGTGTGCGTTACGGCGCTGGAAACTGGCAAGGGCTGGTGGCAGAGAAATTAATGGAAGAGGAAGTGTTTCCCGTTTGTTCTCCACAGTTATTAGCAAAAGCAGATAGCTTGATAAAACCAAGACAATTATTACAACAAACATTCATTCATGATCTGTCTATGGATGAGGACTCAGGCTTTCCAACCTGGTCGGCATGGTTAAATAAAGCAGGCATTAATCATCAACCAACGCATAACATTCAAATTAATAACTCTGCGGCGGTATTACAAACAGCCATTGATGGCAGTGGTATAGCATTAGCGCGCAGTGTAATGGTGAAAGATGATTTAGCGGCTGGGCGGTTAGTACGATTATTTCCAGAGATCCAATTTGAATCACCACTGGCTTACTTTGTGGTGTATAAGCCAGAATCAATTGATATAGCTAAAGTACAAGTGTTTCGTGATTGGTTGCATCAAGAAGTGAAAGGATGATTTTTACAGAAAATAACATCGAATAAACGGTTTTAAACGTAATAGCACTGAGTTTATTAAATAAGAAAAAGAGATGCACAAAAAATCCAATTTACCCAGTAAAGTGTGTGTCGTTTGCCAGCGTCCGTTCACTTGGCGTAAGAAATGGCAACAATGTTGGGATGAAGTGAAGTATTGCTCTGAGCGTTGTAGGCGCTCACGCCAGCACATGGATTCATTAAGAAATAAAATAGGCTGACACATAATAAAAAATGAGTCAGCCATTGTCGTTTTTTCGGTGTTATTCCGGCATTAAAAATCTTCAGCGACTTCAAACACCACACGCTCGTTAGTCGTCGGATGGTTGAATGCTAAATATTGAGCATGTAAGCATAAGCGATCGCCTTTTTGCCCGTATAAATCATCACCGACAATAGGCATGTTCATCCCTTTAAGATGGGCGGAATGGACACGAAGCTGATGTGTACGACCTGTTTTCGGGTAGTAATAGACCTTGGTTCTACCGTTTTTACGTTCAAGCACTTCCCATGTGGTTTGTGCTGGCTTGCCGTATTGGTAACACACGATTTGGCGAGGGCGATCATCTAAATCCACCCGCATTGGAAAATCAATCTGCCCACTATCATTTTCACTGTTGCCTTCTAATAGGGCAACGTAACGTTTTTCGACAGTGCGCTCAATAAACTGTTTTTGCAGTGCTTTGTGAGCATCTTTGGTTAAAGCAATTACGATTAAGCCAGAGGTCGACATATCTAAACGATGGACAATCAACGGGCTATCGCTATCTGGGAACATGGCTTGCATTCGGCTATATACTGAATCGGTAATGGTTTTACCGGGTACAGATAAGAACTCCGCAGGTTTATTAACAATCACCATCGCATCGTCTTGATAAACAATACTTAGCTCTTTGCCTTCGGCTGGGTTTTGTTCTAGTGGGTTCTCGTCTATCTCAATGCCAGACATCATATGGGCTAAAATAGGCTCACATTTGTTTTTTGAGGCCTCATAAAAGTATTTATGTTTCAGCATTTGTGGCGCTGGGGACTTACCCCACCAGAAATTTGCCATCGCTAACGGCTTTAATTGGTGGTTAAACGCATACTGAAGCAGTTTGACGATAGCGCAATCGCCCGCACCTTGTAATGGCTTATCAAATAACTGATTGAGATCTTTATATTCTCCAAACTGATCGACAAAGCGGTATTGGCTATTAATGCTTTGTTCTAACTGTGCTGCTAATTTACTTTGCTTAGCTTTCAGTTCAGTAAGCACCGTGGTATCTGTTTCAAGTTGTTCGCTCAGTGATAGCAGCGTTTGTTGCCACTGTTGGCGCAATGCTTTTTGTTGATGTTTATCGTAAGCGCTTTCACGGGCTAAGCGATGAAACTCTTCGGTTTTAAAGCTTTCATCATCACTTTGTTCGGCAGATTTACGTTGCAATTTACGCTGCTTTCGCTGTTCAATCATCTGTAAACGAAAAGCTTCAGACTCTTGCTCTGCTTGTGTTTTCGCTTGGGTATATTGCTGTTGCAGCGCAATGAACTGAGGCGAAGACGCAATAGATTCAATGTCAGATTCTAGTGCTGTAAGCGCGTGTTTAATTGCTTGGATCTCAGGAACGGTGTTAAGCGCATCAAACACAGGCGGCACAAAATGGGGTAACTGTGTTTGCCCTGCGATAGTGCCTGAAAATGCCGATAGATAACCGATGTCACCTTGCTCGTTTTGTACCACTAACACACCGAACATGTTGCCAATAGCATGGTTATCACTGTCTTCATTTAAGCCATCAAAACCAAAATCATGTTGCCATTCGGTTTGTGTTTCTAGGTGCTGTTGCAACTCTTGTGCGGCTAACACGCTAAGTGGGTGTGGTTTATAACAAAAAGGATAAGTAAAACGTTCAGGTAAGGCGATAGCCTCAATCGATGAGTGAAATGGAGTAAAAAGGGAATCGTACATGGCTTAATCTATCGCAAAATGGGGCGAGGATTTTACCACTCTATGAGGGAGAGTACGAGTGATTGGTTTTTGAGTTCTTTCCCAATCATAAATACTGTTCATCACTAACGATTTATTGATAGGGTATATAACGAATTGGGATTGAATAAAGCTAAGGAGTTAACGATGGCAGAACAAAAAGCGATATTGGCTGGCGGCTGTTTCTGGGGGATGCAAGATCTTATTCGTCGTCAAACAGGGGTGATTACAACGCGTGTAGGCTATACGGGTGGTGATGTGGCAAATGCAACTTATCCTAATCATGGTACTCATGCTGAAGCCATTGAAATAACCTTTGATGATGATCAAACCAGTTTTGAAAATATTTTGGCGTACTTCTTTCAAATTCACGATCCAACAACAACCAATCGCCAAGGTAATGATATCGGTACTTCTTATCGCTCTGCGATTTTCTATACTTCAGAGGCGCAAAAAGACACAGCCCAAGATTTAATTAAGCGTATCAATGCTTCTGGAATTTGGCCGGGAACGGTAGTAACAGAAGTCGTGCCAGCGAGTGATTTTTGGCAAGCAGAGTCAGAGCACCAAGATTATTTACTCCATCGACCGAATGGTTATACCTGTCATTTCCCACGTCCGGATTGGGTATTACCTGAAGAATAAATGTGACGCTAAGTGGTTTTTGAGTATTAATATTACTTTTTTAGAATGAGACTTTTTTTATTTTTAGGCTTACAGTCAGTGTCAGATATTTAAGAGAATTACTGAGGTGTATCATGAGCTTAAAAATCAAATGCGAACATATGGAACTAACTGATTCAATCAAAGCAGTAGTATCTGACTATATTGAAAAGATGATGGTTATCGATCCTGAATTTAAACATCTTCATGTTGATATTATTAAAGAAGACACTGGTTACGCGGTTGATTTAAATATGGATACAGAAGTGTTCCATAAAGTTAGTGCTAAAGCGCATAACGTAAATTTAGAAGAATGTATTAAAGAAGCATTTTTCCATTTTGAAAAAGTGATTGAGAAGAAAGCAGCGCATCAATAATTTTATGTGATTGCATTTCTTGTCATCAAAATTAAAGGCTCGTAATGAGCCTTTTTTATTGTCTGTCGTATTAAGATTATTGTTGTTAAATGAATGCAATATCCAATCACACAAACGATGAATTAAATTCTATGCTCGTCGTCAGAGATCTTATACTGATTTAACAGTGAAGATTAAAATCATCTATTGCGTTAAATATTCAGCTTCAAGTCATTGTTTAGCGAATAAGATAAGATCTTCATCTCTTCAGCAACGACTATTTTGGGAGTTATATAATGAAATCACTATTATTGGTTGCGCTATCTATTTTGGCTTTTCAGGCACATGCACAAGATAAGTATGTGTGTAAAAGTGATCATTCCGAGCGTGTCATCGAAGTTGTTTATACTAATCCAAATAGCAAAGTACCGTGTGAAGTCCACTACACTAAACCAGATGGTACGGCTGTATTGTGGGATGCGAAACATGAGGTAGGTTACTGTGAAGCAAAAGCGAAAGCCTTTGCTGAAAAATTAACCACTCTAGGGATGTCATGCTCTGCCGTCGATGCACCATCAAGCACTCCTGTTACAACGGAACAGCCTACAGAGGCACAAGCCCAACAAGATGCCGCTACTCCTTTAGCTGCGCCTTTAGTTGATACTCCAACATCTTCAACGCCAGAATCCACAAATACAGCGCCAGTTGTAGAGTCACAAACTCATTCTGATTCATCAACAGCACCGCAAATTGAGCAAGATGTAGCAGCCCCCTTGGTTGATACTCCAACCTCTTCAACACCAGCACCTGCAACAGAAGCAGCAACGCCATCTCAACCTGAATAGTTCTATTAGTAATGGTTGATGTAAATTGAGTGGGTGCTAACTTTCTCGCTCATTTTATTTCAATGTGATAACAGATAACATGGTTAAACTATTTTAGAAATACGTAACATCCATTCTCAGTAGGTTGTAATGAGACTACCGCATTAAGTCATATACATAGTAAAAGTAAACATCGAGACTGGTAGTGATAAGTGGGGCGTAGCTAAAAAAACAGTCCAAATGCTATATCCAGTAAGATCGACTAGCTGTGACTCCATCACCGAGATGAGAGTCACATGTTTAGCTAGATCAGAAAATACGTTTTAGGACGGGGGTCTTGCAGATAAGATAGCCAATAGTAAAAGAACCGATCACAGAGGGGATGGCAATGACCACAAAGTTGATTAAGGGTGTTTGGGTCATAAAAGATTGATAAAAGTCTACGGTTAACTTCATTGGGATAATCTGCACCACATAAGCCGCAAAAGCGGTGCGGGCTAAGATTGAACTCCATTGTCCCTTAGTATTGAATAGCATTTTGAAGCTATAGAGCAGAAACATCGACATCCCTATCATGGTAAATCCATGAACTACCATTTCATCATTCAGGCCATAACCGGAAGCTGTCGGAGAGATGAATGCGAATGCGACAATCCACATCAGAATCCCGAAAAAAGCATGTTTAAACTCTAGCTTATCCAGCCACTGATACCTATAAGCTAAGATGCCAAAGTAAAACATGCTGATATACATCGGAAAATACTTAAGAAGTTGAAAGCCAAAGAAATCGCTACCCAGTACTTCCATCATATACAAGCCAAAGAAATTGACTGGAATCATTATCACGGCAAACAGCAAGATCTTCCATAGTTCCGGAAACGGCTTGTCAACGTAAACCTTTTGACTGCCAGTACGGCACAATGTAAATACCCCGCAAAACACGATCAAGGCCCAGCAGAACCAGGTGACTCCTAAGGAAATATTACCGTTGAGGAAAAAGCCTTTAAGATTTGATGTGGCAAGTTCAAGAGATACAATTGGAATGATTATAAATAGGGTCATTAAGGTTGGGATACCAAGGCGCTTGAGCTTATCCAACATAAACTTCCCAGCCCCCTTACGCTCAAAGGAGGGGAGTACGAAGTAGGCAGAAATAAAGAAAAACAGTGACATAAAAAATGACTGGTTGATACTCTGAAATATGCTTAAAACCCCATATTGATATTGCATCGATTCTTTAACATGGGGCAAATTGAATCCTATTTGATCGAGTCCTGCTGCGCCTGCACTATGGTGCAATATCACCAATACCGCCAACACCCATTTGATATTATCTAGGTAGTCGTCGCGTTTAACTTGTATTGAATTATTCATTGAGTATCCTGTTTTTATATGCATTTTTAATAAAGATATAAAAAGAGTGAGCCACTTAAATTCATGATAGAAATATTGGATGATTTAAGACGATTATCAGCAAATAAATATAAAATTTTATAAGAAACTGACTATTTTAAAGTATCTTTCTTTAAGTTGTGCGTACATTATTGCTCTTTATTGTAATGCTATATAATCATAAATTTAGATAATCCATAACCAAAAATTATGCTTTATATTTTTGTCTGTTTCATTAATAAAAAACGCATTTTCTGGAATTTATTTTCTTATTACTCGATTTTTATAGCATTTATCATTATTCATAATTAGATAATAAGGTGGATTGCTAAAAAGTAGAGGGTCGTTTTAAGGTTAAGTCGTTAAGAGTTTTAATAAACTCGAAAAAGTAAGGTTGTTAGTAATAATATTTTTTATAATTATATTCTTACGGAAGCATTAAATAATAGATACCTTTTGGCTATACATAAATAGCCGACACTACGTTGGCTTTTAAATGTATTATTCAAAAAACGCTAGGTGATAGCTTACTTCACCTGTCGGAATTGAATCTTTAATAGGCAGGGCTAAGAAGTATTGAGCAGGCACACCTGTTAGGGTTAATTCTGGTTGGGCTTTAAAACCAAATAGACCATAATATTCAGGCTCACCTAATAGTACGAATCCTTCTGCACCATGCTCTTTTAACTGGGCTAATCCTTCGTTAATTAACGCTTTACCAATCCTTTTGTTTTGCTGCTCTGGCAATACTGATACAGGTGCTAAACCGTACCAGTTTGTAGCTTCACCATTGATCAGTACTGGGGAGAAAGCGATATGACCAATAACTTGATTGTTTACCTCTGCGACTAACGATAGTGTTAAGGTGTTAGCATCTCGTAGGCGGTTAACGATCAAGTGCTCGGTTGGTTCTGCGCCCGGTTCATGATGATGATGATCTTTAAATGCACTGTAAGTTAGCGTTTCAATCACAGTAATGTCTGAATCTTTTTCTGCTCGAATGATCATGTTTAACCTTTTTTCTTTAATACAAATAATTGATAGCCGTATTGACCTAAATAGTGCTCATGAATATGGATTTCGTTCTTAATATCTTTAATGGCATTGGACGTGAAATGCTGATTATCCAATTGAGCGATCTTGTTTTGTAATGGTGCTAGGTAGTTTGTCCATGACTGATCACTTTGGGTAAACTGGTTGATTACTTCAAAACCTGCTTGCTGCATCTGTTTGACTCGATGTTCGCTGGTGGTCATATCTGGATAGTTTTGCTGCCAGAAATCGACCGCTTCTTGGCTTGGATTATCGGTTAACCACACCAAGTCACTGATAACCAAATAACCATGAGCCTTAATAAATGGTTTCCATTGTTTAAGTGCTTGCTCAACCCCCATGATGTAAGCACTGCCTTCAGCCCACAGCACATCAAAATGTTGTTCTTCAAAAGGCATTGTGGTCATACTGGCGCAAACAGTAGTGATGCGATGTTCAAGCCCGCTTTCAATGGCGACTTCGGTTACACAACGTAAGTTATATTCATCGTTATCTAACGCAGTGATATGAAAATCGCCATGTTTAGCTAATAAGGTAGTAACAACACCTTTACCACAGCCGATATCTAACACTTCACCAGATTTAATGGGCAATGTTTCAAGTGCTTTTAGAGAGTCTTCATCACAACTAGGGCCAAGTCGTTCTAAATCATCAAAGATCGCTTCAAAATCTGCCATGTATTGCTCATGTTCGTTCATATCTTTTGATAGCCATTTTAATCGTAAGGCTTGTTTTTCACTGAAACCTTGCTTCATTAGCCATTCTAAGTGAGCCGAGGGTGCTGCTGAGTCCATTGATTGATGCCATTCTTTCATTGAATTCATACCCAGCATGGCAGAAAGCAAATCATGGGCTTTCTGTTTTTGGGCGATTTCTTCATCCAGAATATTTAGCCGTTGAAGTAGCAGATCTCGATCGATTTGGGCATCTAAACAGGATTGGCACTCTTTCAATGAAAGCCCACCTGCTTGCAGTTGCTGTAACAGTTTTACCCGTTGCACATCTTTGTCGGTATAGCCTCGATAACCATTGCTTAAGCGTGTGCCAGTGATCAGCTTAAGCTTTTCGTAATAGAGTAATGTGGAACGACTTAATCCCACTTTTTGCGCTAATTCAGAAATACGGTACATGGCAGTTTTCCCCTTTATTGATAGGCGAACTATAAACTATGAAGCTTTAGACAGGTCAAGGGTTTTGAGATACAAAAAAGCCGACATCTGAACTGACCCCCAATAGTTGGACACCAATTATTGGGGGTCTTTTATGTCCAAAT
>NZ_JADQAQ010000043.1 GCF_022129445.1 Photobacterium sp. Ph5 | reverse complement strand
ACACACTTTCCAGGCGTGCTCCTTCAGCCACTCGGACACCTCACCACATTGTTGCTGAACCGCAGTGCGTTTCAACGGCGGCTAATGTAATCACTTATGCGATATCGGTCAAGGTATTTTCCTATTCTCTTATTCATTCGCCGACTTATAGATCAATTAGGTCTATTCTCATACCAATCTATTGTTTTTCATCAATTTCAATTACTATAACAGAATGTTTACATCTTCTGCTTTCACGCATTCGTAGCACTCAATCACAGGTTTTTTATGCGACTTTTCTCATTTTTTTATCTCTTTTTACTCATTCTTATTTCCGCCCCACTCTCTGCTGAAGAGAATGCATCATACGAACACATTATTTCCAACAAGATCAGTCAGCTTGAAGGCCAGCAAAAAACGCCTGAAATAATCAAACAGCTTTCTGCTTATCAAACAGCAAAAAACCAGCTAGAGAAAACTGAAAACTTTATTCAAGCAACACGTAGTTATGAAAAATTAATGAATTCCTATCCAGAAGATAGGGCAACGATTCAAGATCAAATAGCGAATTTTAGCGCGGCAGAATTTCCAGAGTTTAACGATTGGGATCACGACCAGCTAACGTTAGAAATTGCAGAGCAAGATACCAAGCTCATCCAACTAGAGATCGCACGTCAATCATACCGCAATATTTTAATTGAAATTGAGCATGGTATTGATGATTTCTCATATCAAACCAATAAGTTAAGAACACAAAAACAAAGTATTACTAAAGAGCTATCTCAAGCACAACGGGGAAATAACACAGAAGCTATCATGCTGCTCCAAATCGCCGAGCAATATACGATTAGCCATTTATTTATGCTAGAAGCTGAACAGCTAAGTGCTGGTAATCGTCGCGCATTAGCAAAATTAAACCTGCAATATGAAAACTTACAAATTGAAGCACATCAGGCATATCGCAACAACTTACAAAACACGCTTAATCGTGTTCTACGCTCTAACATTTCTGAAAATGATGAACAGAATCAAGAGTTACAAGCCGATATTCAAAACCAGCCAGAAGTGATTAAACAACAGTTAACATTAAACAAGCATTTGTCTTCTGAGTTAACAACGCTAACATCTAATATTGAGCAAACACAGCAATCTATCAGTACAACCAATGAACAAATCGCTGAAACCACACAAACAGCAGATGCATTAAGGGTTATGGCTGATTGGCTTAATATAAGTCCAATTATTAGTGAGAACCTTCGCAACCGATTACAAAGTTTACCGTCAAACCCACCGATTGAGAAACTTAATCGCGATGTCGCACGTAACCAAATTCGACTCTATGATTACCAACAACAATCTGATTTACTCAGAAATAGTAAAGACAAAATCAGTACCAGCGATCTATCACAACAACAAATTGATCAATTACATACGTTGATACAGGATAATCTCACATTATATAGCGATATTAATAAAGCGTCTGAAACGTTAATTTACCAACAAGCCAAACTTAAAGTCATTTTCGATCGCTTAAATAGCATGCTGGTCAAGATCAAAAATGAATCGGCAAAATTACTTTTTTGGGCTCCTAATACCAATCCACTCAGCTTTGATGTAATTAAGCAAATGGTAGAAAAAATCAAATGGTTCTTCTCTCCCACTCAATGGATAGGCCTCGTTAAAATACCTCATTTCATTAGCCCTTACTCATTGTTTGCTAGCATATTTGTGATTGCGTCACTGCTTGCATTCCTATTTTTTGCGAAAAAACATTGGGTACTTTATTTAGAAAAAACCAGTAAGCGAATTAATCGTGTCACCGAAGATAAATTCCGTTATAGCTATACCAATGTCGCCATTGCATTCATCCTTGCATGGCCTCTCCCTCTCATCATCTTTATTATTGGTTATACTTTAAGCCTTGCTTGGCAATTACCTTTTATTTTCCATTTAGGCCAAGCCCTCTCGCTGCCTTATGCACTGGTTGTCTTCTTTTTTATTCGAGAGTTATGCCGCGAAAATGGACTTTTCATCAGTCACTTTGGTTGGTCTGAAGAAATTATCAATAAAGCATTACACAGTTATCGACACTTAATGATGGTGTTTATTCCTGCACTCGTTTTGCAACAGTTCACCATGCTAACGAGCGAATTAGATACAACGGCTACCCTTGGACGATTAGCTTTTATTATTTCTAATATTGCTATCAGTTTTTTCCATTGGCGCTTGTGGAAACTTAAGATGCCTATGACCTATGGTGAACTACCCGAAGGTAAAGCCCATATTGGTCACCATATATTTTGGTGGGTACTTATTATTACACCACAAGTGCTCAACTACGCAGCACTTAATGGTTACTTGGCAACATCACAAACCATTATGTTGCGCATTCAACAAGGTGCAGTTATTGGTGTCGCTACCCTGCTCGTTTACTACCTGATCAAACGTTTGATGTTAATTCAAAAGCGTCGTCTTGCTTTTGAACGTGCTAAAGCGAAGCGCCAAGAAATCATTGCTCAACGTCAAGCAGAAATGCAGGATGATAAAGACGAACACCACATTAGTAATGATCTAAACATTGAAATTGAAGAGCCGAAAGTAGACTTAGATAAAATCAGTGCTCAATCATTACGTTTATTACGCTCATTATTATCACTGATTTACCTATTTATTTTGAGTTGGTTGTTTTCCGATCTTTATCAAGCAACGTCATTACTTGAAGGCGTAACGCTATGGGATGTCACCAATACCATCAACGGCATTGAAGAGCTCAATACCATCACACTACAAAGTGTATTACTGGCTATTTTAGCCTTTGGTTTAACCGCTATTTTGGCACGAGATCTACCCGGCGCTATGGAGCTACTTATTCTTCAGCACCTTGATTTAAGCCCAGGTACAGGTTATGCGATTACTTCTGTTACCCGTTATTTAGCCATTTTCATCGGTATTATTGTTGGCTCTGCATTAATTGGTTTTGACTGGAGCAAAATGCAGTGGCTAGTTGCCGCCCTTGGTGTTGGTATTGGTTTTGGTATGCAGGAAATATTTGCCAACTTTATTTCAGGCTTAATTATCTTGTTTGAAAAACCAATTCGTATTGGTGATACGGTGACGATTCGCGATCTTACAGGGGTAGTTGCGAAAATAAAAACCCGCGCAACGACTATTGTGGACTGGGATAGAAAAGAAGTGATCGTGCCTAATAAAGCCTTTGTTACTGAGCAATTTATTAACTGGTCGTTGTCCGATGCGATAACTCGAGTAAATCTTTCAATCAATGTGAAATTTAAAGCCGATCCAGAGCTAGTAACACAACTATTATTTGAAGCTGCTGAGGAGTGTGAACTGGTACTCGATAACCCAGCTCCCGAAGTATTCTTCTTAGGATTAACCGCTAATTGCCAACAATTTGAGTTACGAGCTTATGCGGCAGAAACAGGGCATCGTTTAAGTTTAACCCATGACCTTCATTGCCGAATAAAGAATAAGTTCATTAAAAATCATATAGATATTGCATCACCTCAGCTAGAGGTAACAATGAAAGGTCAGCAATATCATCCAGCCAGTGGTAAATAATATTTAGTTGTTACTTCACGTACTGCTATTAAATCAATAGCAGTACGTATACCCACAAGTACCCTACTCTCAATCCCCCTTTCTAAACTCTCTTCTTATTAAATAATCCTCCCGTTAAAACGAAACGATATAACAGCAATCCCGTTACCGTTGATAAATAAATCATGAACTAACATCACAAAAAATAGTTACTAATAAAACTATCATGTTAAATTTATGTTTTTTAGATGTTTTTAAATCTAATATAGATATTTGTATCAATAGGTTTACTTGATGCAAACATTCATCGAAATACTGATTTTACAAGAAGAATAAAAATACAGGGGCCAAGGATGAAGCCAATGATGTATATTGTTATTGAAGGCATTATCTGGAAAATTACAGATTCAGGCGAATGGGTTCAAATTCCGCCTTCAGAAATTATTGATCAGTCGATTCCTTTTATTAAAGAAAGAGCCTACATCAATGACATTCTAAAAACACAAACCAACCAAGATGATACCCCTGTTATCGAGAGCTCTTCGCATCGTACCCAGTTTATTCTTGATGCCAATATTGACCAAGAGCCGCTATCAAGCAACAGCGCTTCTTTTATTTCTCAGATAAAAGCCACATTAGCCGAAACCTTACCCAACGCTGGATTTAGTACACGTTCAATAACCTCCGTTCAAAAAGCAGAAAATGAATCTATTGCAGATGCTATCCCTTCCCTTAAAGCTTCTGCGACGTTAACCGCCGCCATTATTGATGGTAACGATGGTTATAAAAGCCGATTTGAAGCACCTTCTGCCATACTACTGGGCGATGCCATTGATATTGAAGATGGTAGAATTGTCATCGTTAATGTGACTGATGTTAATGGAAAAGTATTTACTGCCAGTGCGGTAGTACAAAATCAAAAATGGATTATTAGCAATCAAGACTTAAGTTCCCTTGCTGAAGGTGAGCTTTCTATTTATGCCTCGGTCACTGACTTCTACGGCAATGTTGTCGATGCCAAAGACACAACAATCAAAGATACATTTGCTGAAATAAACGCAAAAATTGACGGCAAAGGTGATAATTATTTAAACCTATCTGAAATTACAAATAGTGATTTATTAGGTGAGATAAATTTTGTTGAAAGTGATCAACCGATATCAATCACCATCACTGACAGCCAAGGTAAAACACTACGTTTTGAAACCGTCAATGATGATGCTGCTTGGCAAATTAATAATGTAGATCTTTCTTCTCTTACTGAAGGTGAACTCACTGTTCTAGCAGAAACCATCGATATTGCTGGCAACCCTGCTTCTGCCACCAGCACGATTATCAAAGATACCTTAGCCACTATTACGGCGGATTTTGAAGGTAACGGTGATCGCTTCCTCAATCAAGCCGAAGTCTCAACGACTGAACTGTTTGGCAGTATCGCGAATATTGAAGATGGACAAACCGTGACTATTACCGTCACTGACAGCCAAGGCTTAGAGAAAATCTTTGCAAGTACTGTTAGCGCTGGGAAATGGACAGTTAGTAATGCAGACTTAACTGATTTTGCAGAAGGTGAGCTTACCGTTCTGGCTGAAACTAGCGATATTGCTGGCAACCCAGCCTCTGCCACCAACACTATCATCAAAGATACTGCAGCAAATATTACGACCAACTTTGATGGTAAAGGCGATGCGTACCTCAACGCCGTTGAAGCGCCCATAACCGATTTATTTGGCGCTGTTGAAAATATAGAAGACGGGCAAACCGTGACTATTACCCTTACTGATAGCAGCGGTGTCGAGAAAATTTACACCACCACGGTAAATAACGGCCAATGGACAGTGAATGATGCAGATCTCACGACACTCGCTGAGGGTCAACTCACAATTACGACCACAGCTACCGATGTTGCAGGTAATACAACCTCGGCCACTGACACTATTATCAAAGATACCCTTGCTGAAATTACGGCAAACTTTGAAGCTAAAAACGATAGCTTTTTAAATAAAGCCGAAATCGACGCTAAAACCACCCTGTTTGGTGATGTTGATTTTGTTGAAGATAATCAACCAATCACAGTAAAAGTAACAGATAGCAATGGTAAAACTATCACCCTTACCACTTCGGTCATAAGTGGTGCATGGAAAATTGATGATGTTGATTTATCAACCCTTGCTGAGGGTGAGTTAACCATTATCGCAGAAGTTATTGATATTGCAGGCAACACCAAAGAAACGAGCAATACTATCGTCAAAGATACATCAGTACTCACGATTGATATCGATACAAACAGTTACCAGCAAGGCGGATTAAATGTCTCGGCAATAAAAAATGGTCAAGTGCCCTACCTGCAAGGTTCAACAACAGGTACCCAAGCTGGCGATAAGATAACCGTTACCTTTAGTGACGGAATAGATACTGTTTCTCTGACAACATCAGTAGACAGCTCAGGGCATTGGCGTATTGAAGACATTGAATTGTCTCAATTAGACTCACAACAAACGTGGCAGATGATCGCCACGGTGACTGACGCTGCGGGTAATACTGCCAGTGACGATATGCCCACATTCGCTAACCCTAGCGATATTATTTTCTCTGAAAAAGCGCTAGAAACAGAATCTTCAATTAAATCAAGCTCAACGATTAATATTGAGTTCGCCGAATTTACTTTTAACGCAGTACAAACCGCTTTAGAGCAGCTCACCTCTAATGGTGAACCTGTTACCGTTACTATTTCTGCTGATGGTTTAACGCTAACCGTACAAACAGACACCACAACAGTGCTTACTGCGGTTATTAACCCTATCACTCAAACAATTAAAACAACATTGAGCGCAGCAGTTGATAACACGCTAGGTGATCTTAATACTGAAACATTGATCTTCATTGATGGTATTCAAACTGATAGTGATGGTACGAATGAGGTTATCGTCGCGCCAATCGAGGTTAATATTCGAGATGCCGCACCTGAGATTGTCGATGATGTTAGTGAGGTTATTGAAGGCAATGCTGTAACAGGTAATGTACTAACTAATGATGTTGATATTGACGCATCTCTTTTCGTTAAAAGTATCACCATTAATGGAGAGACAAAGACACTCAATGGCACAGCGGTTACCTTTGATCTTCCTGAGGGACAGTTCACCATCGATAGTACTGGTGAATGGACATTTACCGCCAATCGCAACCTTAATCATAGCCAAGATGATATCAACCTTGTCATTGATTACGTAGCTTCAGATAAAGATCAATACGATAGCAATGGAAGCCTTACGGTTTCAATCAAAGATGGTCATGCCAATATTATGGTCGATGGCAATACACAGACGGTTGAAAGTGTAATTTCAGCAGGAAGCGCTACCTACGAGGTTAAATTTGCTCTGCAAGCTGGGGCTGATAATCCCGATCCAAATAGCCTAACATTCAATCCCCAGACAATAACGGCGCTTGAAGCACTTGCTTTATATTCTGGTATCTCACCATCACCGCTTACTTACACCGTCAGCTCCGATGGTAAAACTATCATCGCCACAACGGGTGGCGACACTATTTTTACCTTGAGTTTATCAGCAACCGCTTCAGGCGATAACGCGACGGGGACTGTCACCCTAGAACAACACTTTCCCCTCAATCAACAAAGTTCAGCAGATACAATCACGCTGCCTCTGTTTATTAATGCAACTGACAGTGATGGTACTGCTACCCCGACAGGGAAATTTGATTGGGTTATCGAAGATGGCGCGAATCCAGTATTAGCTACATCTGGACAATTAGAATTTAAAGAAACCGATCTATCTAATCAATCATTGCAACAAACAGGCACGATCACCGTCACCATTGGTAGTGATGGTTTAAATGGCACCACAGAACAAAGTCCGCTGTATTTTGATTTAAGCCAACTACCAACCGGTTTAACCAGCGGTGGCGAAGCAATCTCTTATGTGATCTCTAATCATAATCAAACCATTGAAGCAAGGACAAGCTCAGGTAAAGTCTTTGAAATAAGCTTATCTTCTCGCCCTGATGCAGAAGTAAACTCAACTGTTGACTATGTTTTTACCCTTCATCAAGCACTGGATCAAACCAACGCAAACGATGAATTGGCTATTTCTATTCCGGTCTTTGTTAAAGACAATGACGGAGATATAAACCAAACTGCTATCGATCTCGTCATTATTGATGGTAATGCCCCTGTTATTAATACAGCACCAATAGAAATATCAGAAACGCCGATTAGTACCTCTTCACCAGCAGGTAGTTCAAACCAAGCCGAAGGCACAATCACAGTTACCGCAGAGCAAGATCCTATCGTCGATTTAAATCTTGTTTTATCGGGTAAGGTGAAAAGTGATGATGGCAATAACATCACCTACCAAGGACAAGCATTAACTTGGCAATTTGATGGCAGTAACACCTATAACGCGTCATTGCCTGATGGCACAGTGATCTTTTCTGTCCATTTATCAGATATTGGTGCAGTACCATCGGGTAGTGCAGCAAATGCAACAATCACAGTGACGCTCAATGAGTCTATCGACCATACCAATAGTAACGATAGCGAACTTAATTTATTACTACCCGTTGAAGCGAAAGACAGTGATGGCAGCTCGAGCACATCAAATGTAACGGTGAATATTTTAGATGGTTTAGTGCCTAGCATTACCGCTAACAATAACCTTAACGTTCACGAAAATGACTTACTGGATGATAATTTAGCCGCAGATGCGTCAAACACGTCAGCGCCAACACTCAGCTTTAACCAAAGCAGTGATGAGCTTGCTTCAGTGCATCTAGATACTGCGCAGTTTAATGGCATAAACTATACCAGTGGTGGTGAAAAAATCACACTTAGCGCAGCTGATGCGAACGGTTGGTATAACGCAACGGCAAACAGTAATAATATTTTCCGTATTAAAGTCAATCTAGATGGTACCGTGCAATTTGAGCTTTTCGAAGCGATTGACCGCCCGTCATCATCAAGTCAAGGTGTGCTTAATTTAGAGTTTGGCGCCATTGCCACAGACGTAGATGGTGATAAATCAGCCACCACACCTTTTGAAGTGACTGTTACTGACGATATCCCTGTTGCAGGTCCTGATGAAGAGCTTGCTGTTGTTGAAGGTGTTGATAAGACACTACGTCTACTTTCAAGGAATGTTACAGGTGCTGATGGTGGTGAGGTCGTCAGTATCAAGTATCGTTGCAAAGAGTATCCAGCAGACGGCAAACCAATTGATTTAATTAATACTAAAACGGTCCCACATACTAAATATGGCACTATCGCTGTTAATGCAGATGGCACCGTCATCATTAAGACGATTGCCAGTGAGGAAAGTAGTGGCGAGATCAGTGATGATTTCAGCTACACCGTCAAAGACAGCGACGGTGACACAGCGGTAAGAACCAAGAAACTGTCATTTGCCGATGATCCTGGGCGTATTGAGGTTAATGCAGAGCAGATCCTTGAAGACAGCATGAGTAACCCACTCACTATTCAAGTATTCCTTGGTGATATTGATCAAAATGAATCGCTTAGCACTATCACAATCAGTGAAAGCTCATTAGAGGGTGGACAACTGTTTTTAAATGGCAATTTGCTAACGGCAACAAATGGCGTAATTACCCTTAGCGACTTTATTAGTGAAGGTGATTTTTATAAGCCAAATGGCGATCTTACCTATCAACCTGTGCCTAACACCGCAATCAACAAACAAGATCTCGTACAGCTTGAAATAACAGCGACGATATCAACGAATAACCAAGATAAAACACTGACCAAAGATCTCACTATCAAGGTGCTACCTGATGCTGATGCCGCGACTTGGGATGAAACTAAAGATTACGAATACACCGCAGTTGAAGATGATAGTAATAGCATTCAATTAAATGTTGCGGCGGATCTACAAGACACCGATGGTTCAGAAACCCTTAAATACCGTATTTCAGGGATCCCAGATGGTATTACACTCAAACTAGGTAACACCATAATTAGCAACGGCAAAATCATTAACGCTGATCAAATTAATGATGTGAAGATATTTTCTGATAAACACTCAGCAGGCACATTTACCTTTACCATTACTGCGCTCAGTACAGAAAAAGGCAATCAGTTCCTTGATAGAAGTACCGATAGAACAGAAGAATCGCAACGTCTTATCACAGTAAATATAATTCCTGAGGCTGATGCGCCAAAACTCTCGGTTAAAAACCTTAAAGGTCATGAAGATCAGCCTATTGATCTAAGTAAGGCCATTATTGGTAAATTAGCTGATAACGATGGTTCAGAAAGCCTAAGTTACCGAATTAAAGTGCAAGATGGTTGGTCAATTCAAGGTGGCGATGCGGTAGAAGAGCCTGCCGGTTCTGGCATCTATATTGTGAGTGCAGAATATATTGAAAGTGGTGAAGCACAGCTTCATCCAAAAGCTGATATCAGTTCACACACGGAAAAACTCACTATTGAAGTAACTGCTATATCTACTGAAGCCGCTATTAACGGACTCTCTCCTGCTACTAGTACAGAGGGGGCGACCAAGACTATTTCTATTAACTTAAAAGGCACCATTGACCGACCAGACATTACAGACGGCGGCAATGGACATTGGCAATACATTGCTAGTAGTACAGATAACACCACTGGCTTTAAGGGCACAATCAAAAGCATTAATGGTTTTTATGAAGATCAGCCATTACCGCTCGATTTTTTAATTACCACCAGTGATAACGATAAATCAGAAGAGATAACCATCTTAATCACTAACTTGCCTGATGGTGTGAAATTTATCGATATTGATGGCAATCCTTTAAACCTTGAAATTGTTGGTGAAGACGCTTCAACTGGGTTGATCTATCGGATCTCTCACGATCAATTAACATCGACTTATTTATCAATACCTAAAGACATAAGTGGCAACTTAGCATTTGATGTCAATGTGATTTCTACCGAGCCTGATGGTGCTAGCGGTGAATTTAACTACAAGGTGGATATTGATGTGTTACCCGTTGTTGATGAGCAAGATGGTGCTTTATTGCAAAGCACAGGTTTTGAAGATCAACATATCTCATTCTTAGTTGAGCCGACCATCAGAAAAGATAGCGACAACAGTGAAAATCTGACAGGTTATAAAATCACCAATGTACCTGATGGGTTAACCCTGTTTATTGATGGTGTAGAAGTTGTTATCCCTGTTAATGGGCTCGATCTTGCTAACTATAAAGGCAACCAATCATGGGCTGAATTTATTAACAGTGGTCGCGTAACCATTCTTGCAGATGAAGATCTCAGTGGCATTTTTGATATCGCTATTAGTTATGAAGTAACGGATACATCAACTTCCGGACAAACAGCGAGTAAAAACATCAATGCAACCATCCAAGTTGATGTTGCAGGGGTCGTTGAAAACGATACGCGCTTAGAATCTACAACAGATCTACTAAGTAGTACCGATGGTAGCCCTATTGATTTAACCAATGCGGTTCACTTTATTGATGAAGATCTGGATGGCTCAGAGTACCTAGATTACATCGTGATCGAAGTACCTGTTGGCATTAACCTCATCATCGATCATCCTAACGGTGCCAATATTGACGGTAGCGGTAATTGGATTATTCCAGCTACAGGTCTCACCAGCGATAGCATTAAAGAAGCAATGCAAGATCTCTTAGCTGGAGCAACCGTGAGCGCTAGCTTTAATACAGAAGTGATTGATCTTGTGGTTAAAGCCCGTGTGGTTGACGGCAACGATTCTCGCTTTTTAGAAACTCCCATTCAGATCCAGATCACAGGTAAAACTGGAGGTGGAGGTTCATGTCCTCCGACCGAAGCGCCAGATAAAATTCAAGGTGATGTGATTATTGCTAAAGAAGGCGAAGATATTAATTTATCAGGTCTACTAAATGGCGATATTGATAATAACCCAGAAATCGCCCTCTCCTTTTTTATTGACGTTAATGACTTACCTGACAATGTTGAAATTACAGGTGTCGGTATCATTACCGAATATAACGATGCGGGTGAAATTATTGGCTACACCATCACAGAAAATGGTTTTTCCAATATGACATTCATTGGATTAGATGAAGCTTGGGCTGGATCTTTAGATATTCCGATCACTATCACTCAAACATCGACCTGTAATGGTAAAAAATCAACTACCACACAACACATCAAAATTGACGTTGTTCCAGTGGTTGATGAAATCATTACAACAACAGATATCACCAGTGTTTTAGAAGATACCGCAACCGCAATTAACTTAACGGTACTGTTAGGTGATAGCGTAAGTAACGGACAAACCATCACGGGTGAAGGTACTTCTGCGACAGGTAAAGAAACCATCAACTGGATGAAAATCACCTTAGTACCGGGTGGTGAATTAATTGGCGATTCTGCGATAGTGACCCAGAATTCCGATGGTAGTTGGCAAGTACTGGAGCCGAGTCGCTTAGACGAATTGCTTTTAAAGCCGCCTCATAACTACAGCGGCGATTTAACCATTAACGTTGAAACTAACATCACCGATCAATCTGATTCAATATCGCAAACGGATACTCAGACCAAAACCTCTTCTGTGATTATTAACGTTGAGCCTGTGACTGATATCGCCACTATGCCGGATACCATCACCGAACAAGGTAATGAAGATGGCTACATTCATATCGTTGGACTAGGAGCCATCTTATACGATGATGATGGCTCTGAAACTATTTCACTGAATCTATCCGGTGTTCCTGATGGTGCCGTGATGTTCTATTCACCCGACGGTGGCACTACCTTTATCCAATTACCGAATAACGGAAAATCATGGAGCTTTGATATTGCGCAAGCCGATAGTATCTATATTCGTCCACCAGCAGATTTCAGTGGTGATATCACATTGAAGTTGGATGCGATCACTAACGAAATAGGTACAACGGAAATAATAACATCAACTTCAGAGGTTATTATTGGCGTGAATCCTATTGGTGACGATATTCAATTTATTGGTGTACCAGAGAGCCTCTCAGGCAATGAAGGTGAAAGCTTCACAATTCCAGTCGATATTGAGAGTACCGAAACCAATAGTAATGAAACATTATTTTTAGAAGTGATCTTTAGTGCAGCTGACCAAACTCAGTTAGCTGGCTTAGATAAAATTCAAATCGGTGATCAAGAGTTAAGTATCATTAAGAATGGTGAGATATGGCTTGCTACTGCAATTATTAATAGCGATACCTTAGACCAATTCACCCTATTTAGCGGTGATGCTTTTGGTGACATTAATATAACACTCAAAGCCAGCAGTATTGATACCGATACCATCTTAGGCTCAGAAACTACGCATTATGGTCAAACTGTTGAAAAGAATATCAGTTTGACTCTGGAGGCTATGCCCGATGCGCCAGAACTTAATCTTGAGTACAACAGCGTTATTGCTCAAATAGAAACGACGATTGCACTAAATCTTGAGCTATCAATGTTTAATCCAGCGGCTAATGAGCAAGGCAGTATTATTCTCACAGGTTACCCTAGTGATTACGTATTCTCAGCAGGCCAAGCGAACGGAAATGGTTGGGAAGTCGCATTTGACGATATTGCCGATCTGAAGATGACAGCCAATAGTGAGCAAGACTTCACCCTTTCAATTGAGCCAATCTCAACCCTCAATGGACAAGCGGCAACTGGCACAACACAAACTATCAACTTCACAATAACCGGAGCTGACGAATCTCTGATCGGTACAGCCAATGATGATGTGATCATTGGTAATGCTGATAGCGATGAAATCATTGGCGGTGGTGGTAATGATCGCTTTGTATTCCAAGCTGAAAAACAAGAAACAAGTGCTATGCCAGCACAATATACAATTGTTGATTTTGATGCGGCAGCCAATAGTGACAATATCGATTTACGCGCTATTTTAAACAACGTCACAGATGGAATATCAGCTGATAACTATATTGATATCACTGAAAAAAACGGTTCAGTGACGTTACATATTAAGGATAATGGCGAAGATATTACTCAAGAAATAACATTGGAAAACGTAAACAAAGAGACGCTTTACGGCAATGATGCAAGTACTACAACAGATGCTGAACTATTACAAAAAATGATAGAGGATAATAATTTATTAGCTGGGTAGTTAGCTATTCCCCCTATTCTACCTTAGGAGTCCAATCCTATTTCTATGGCGTATTGCTGTCTATTTTATAGCTATACGCCCATTTTACTACTTAAAGTCGAACTCTATCATTACTCATTAATATACTTAATATTGTTTTATGCTTACTCTATAAATATAACTATCAAATACTTAAGAAATAGCAATGACAGTAAAATTAAAAATATTAATAGTTTTGCAACAACGATCACAAAAAAACAATGTTAGTAACACTGTTTTGTAAATTTAATGTTCATTCTAACTATTGCTCTCTAATATAGATTGATGTTGCGAGATTGTGCATTGGATTTAAAACATGCTCGCAATACTTTTCCACAATAATAAATATAGGGGCCAAGGATGAAGCCAATCATGTATGTCGTTGTTGAAGGCGTGATCTGGAAAATAACAGCTGAAGGTGAATGGATACAAATTCCTCCATCAGAGATCATCGATAATTCTATCCCGTTCATCTCAGAAAAAGTACAAGTTAACGACATCATAAAAACAAAAAATAACGAAGATGATGATGTTGTTGACTTTATAGCTTCAGATACTGCACCTCGCCATACGCAAAACTCATCTGAGCCAAATATCAATACTAGTGATCTGTCTAGTGACAGCGCATCTTATATTACTCGTATTCAAGCGACATTAGCAGAAACGTTACCTGAAGCAGGCTTCAACACCCGACCAACAACATCAATTGCTGAAAATAATAATGACGAGCCAGGAAGAAACATTCCACCATTACGCAATACCGCAGCACTAACTGTCACCATTGTTGATGGTGGCGACGGCTACGAAAACCGTTTTGAAGTCCCTACCGTTGATCTATTCGGTGATGCCATCGATGTTGAAGATGGTCGTATCGTTGTTGTTACTATCACAGATATTAATGGCAAAGTATTTACTACAAGTGCTGTTGTTAAAGATCAGAAGTGGGTCATTAACGATCAAGATTTAACTGAACTCGCTGAAGGTCAGTTAGATGTTTATGCCTCCGTCACTGACTACTATGGCAATTTTGTTGATGCCACAGATGACACCATTAAAGATACCTTGGCTGAAATTACTGCAGAGTTTGATGGCAAAGGTGATGATTATCTCAACCAATTTGAAATTGCTGTTAGTGATTTATTAGGCGATATCACCTTTGTTGAAAATAACCAACCAGTGACGATTACCGTCACCGATAGCCAAGGTAACACCATCACCTTTGAAACGACTAACACTGATGGCGCTTGGAACATTAGCGCAACAGATCTATCCTCGTTAGCCGAAGGCGAACTCACTGTTATTGCAAAAACGATTGATATTGCAGGTAACCCTGCCTCTGCCACCAGCACCATTATTAAAGATACTCTTGCAAGTATTACGGCAAATTTTGACGGTAAGGGCGATGAATACCTTAACCGTGTTGAAATCCCTGTGACTGACCTTTTTGGCTCGGTATCTAATGTTGAAAATGGTCAGACAGTCACAATTAAAATTACCGATAGCAACGGCTTAGAAAAATCGTTAGAAACCACCGTGATTGATGGCAAATGGACAATCGAAGATGCCGACTTAACTGATTTAGCCGAAGGTGAACTTACTATTTTGGCTGAAACTGTTGATATTGCGGGTAATCCAGCTTCAGCGACCAACACCATCATAAAAGACACATTGGCAGACATTAACGCCAATTTTGATGGTAAAGGCGATGAATACCTCAACCGTTTTGAAATTCCTGTCACCGATTTATTTGGTACTGTCGAAAACGTAGAAGATGGACAACCCGTTACCATTACCATTACAGATAGCAACGGAGTAGAAAAGACCTACACCACCACCATCATTAATGGTACATGGACAATTGATGATGCTGACTTAACCGCGCTTGCCGAAGGTGAACTCACAGTCATTGCTGATACGATTGATATTGCCGGCAACACAATCTCAGCCACTGATACCATTATCAAAGATACCCTTGCCGACATTAGCGCTAACTTTGAAGGTAACGGTGATGAATATTTAAATGAAGCTGAAATTGCCGCTAAAACCAAGTTGTTTGGTGATATCGACTTTGTTGAAAATAATCAGAAGGTTGACGTCACTGTCACCGATAAAGATGGAAAAACCCTTTCTTTCACCACTACCGTTGTTAATGGCGCATGGGTTATTGAGGATGCAGATTTAGCCACATTGGCTGATGGTGAGCTAACCATTACTGCAGAAACCAAGGATATTGCAGGCAACCCTGCTATTGCCACCGATACCATAATGAAAGATACCTCAGCATTATCTATTGATATCGTCACCGATAATTACGAGCTGGGTGGTTTAAATATTGTTGCCCTAAAAAATGGCGATATTAATTTCCTTGAAGGTACCACAACGGGCACTCAGGCTGGTGATAAGATTGAAGTCACTTTCAGTGATGGCATTGAGACAATTGTCTTAACAACTACCGTTGATAGTGCAGGAAATTGGCGTATCGAAGATTTCGATCTTAACCAACTTAACGTACTAAAAACATGGGAAATGTCAGCGACGGTTACCGATACTGCCGGTAATACGGCGATGGATGACATGCCGACATTAACTCGTCCTAGCGATATGCTGTTCCTTGAAAATATTTTAGAGACTCAGCCATCGACACAAGCCACAGCAACTATCAATATCGAATTTGCTGAATTTACTTTCAATGCGAATCAAACAGCATTAGAGCAACTTACTTCTAATGGAAATCCAATTACCGTTACCATTTCATCTGATGGCTTAACATTGGTTGCCAAAAGTGGTTCAAAGACAGTCATTACTGCCATTATCGACCAATCAGATCAAACGATAAAAGTAACACTTTTTGCTCCCATTGACGCCAAGCCAGGAGAAAATGGAACACCAAGCGAGATTCTGGTTGATGGCATTCAGACCGATACGGACGGCACCAAAGAAACCGTTGTTGCGCCCGCTCTAATTTATATCCGTGATTCAGAGCCTGATATTTTAGATGACAATAGCAGTGTGATTGAAGGCAATATCACTTCCGGCAATGTACTCAATAATGACAGTGATCTTGATGCCCCACTCTCCGTGGTTCGCGTTACCGTACACGGTGAAAGCAAAATTCTCACCAGTGGTTCGGCAACATTTGATCTGCCTGAAGGTACTTTAACCATTCAACAAAATGGTCACTGGATTTTTACCGCCAATCGTAATCTCGACCATAGCTCAGGTGATATTAACTTAGTGGTTAGTTACATTGCGGGCGATAAAGATTATGACTATGGCAGTGCCGATCTCACCATTACCATCAAAGATGGCGAAGCCAATACCATTATCAATAACCATGACAGTAACGTTGAAGGGCTAATTTCTAATCCAACAGATACCTTTACGGGTGACTTTACGATTAAAGCTGGATCAGATAATCCGGATCCTAATAGCATTACATTTAACGCCCAGACAATTGCAGCACTAACAGCATTAAAGATTCAATCTGGCGATACTTATCACTACATTGAATACACACTAAGTAGCGATGGAAAAACCATTACAGCAACATCTGGCGGAGAAACCATCTTCACCTTAACTCTAACAGGTGCTGCCAATGGTGATGATGTAACAGGGACAGTAACCTTAGTTCAACATCGTCCGTTAAATCACACTAATGCCAGTGATGTGATCAAATTACCACTGCTCATTGATGCTACCGATCTTGATGGCACTAAAACCCCAACTGGACAATTTGATTGGTATATCCAAGACGGTGCGGATCCTAAATTAATCGTAAATCAAGAGCTGGCATTTGATGAATCCAACCTATCAGACAAGCCGATTTCAAAAACCGGCACTATTGATGTTGTTGTTGGCAGTGATGGCTTAGATGGCACACTTACACAAAGCCCATTATTTTTTGATCAAACACAGCGACCATCAGGATTAACTAGCGGCGGCGATATTATTACTTACACCGTTACTGGTACAGGTCAGATGATTGAAGCATGGGTCAATGGTGAAAAAGTTTTTGATATTGCCATTACACAAATACCAGATGCTGAAGGTAACTCGACGGTTGAGTACACCTTTAACTTGTATAAATCTATCGACCAAACCGATCCGAGTGGCATTGAAACCATTACTATTCCAGTCTTTATTCGTGATAACGATGGCGACGTTAACCAAACCAATATCACTGTCACTATTGCCGATGGTGACACACCAATAATTACTGATACCACATTAGAAATTACCGAAAACCCAATTGCTGTAGCACCAGATGCGCCACCCGCTGGCATTACAGAAACAGCAAGCTCAACAATTTCTGTTACCGCAGGGCAAGATCCCATTGTTGATTTGCAACTGGCTCTAACAGGCGCAGTTAAAACCAGTGATGGTGATGCAATCACCCATAATGGCGAAGCGCTGACGTGGAAGTTCGATGGTAGTAATAATTATGATGCTATTTTAGCTGACGGTACGGTGATCTTTTCCATCAACCTTTCAGACATTGGCATCATCGCTGCTGGTGGCAATGCAGATGCAACCATTACCATTGTGCTGAATGGCTTTATCGATCACCTCAATGGTAAAGATACTAAGCTCGATATCACCCTTCCCGTTCAAGCGACCGATAGTGATGGCAGTATCGGCACCTCTAATGTAACGGTCACGATTTGGGACGGTTTAAAGCCAAAAATCGACGTTAATGGCAGCTTAAATGTCCAAGAAAATGATTTATTAGATGATGGTGTAGACAGCGATGCCTCAAATGCAGCAACACCAACACTGAGCTTTAATACTGGCAGTGATGATGTGGTATCAGTCACCTTAGATACCGACTTATTTAACAGCAAAAATTACACCAGTGCAGGCGATAAAATCACCCTCGGCGCACCTAATGCTGATGGTTGGTATATCGCAACCGCTGCGGGTAAAGCAGTATTCCAAATCAAAGTTAATCTTGATGGTACAGTGCAATTTGATCTATTTGCGCCAATTGACCACCCAGATGCCACATCGCAAGATACGCTAAAACTCGAGTTTGGTGCGATCCTGACTGACAGTGATGGTGATACCTCTCCTACCGCTATATTCGACGTTAACGTAACCGATGATATCCCACTCGCAGGCGATGATGGCACCCTAACCTTGGTCGAAGGACAAGAACAAACCTTACAACTACTAACTGACACCATAACAGGTGCTGACGGTGGTGAAATTATCAGCTTTGTTTACAACGGTACCACTTACACTGTCGACGGTAATCCCATAGATTTGATCAATACGACGGTCACGCCTTCGAAAAAATACGGCACCATGACTGTACATGCAGATGGCACGGTTGAAATTACCACTTTTGCTACCACTGAAGCTGATGGGCAGATTGTTGATAACCTCACATACACAGTCAAAGATGGTGACGGTGATACCGCTGATCGCACGGCAAAACTGGTCTTAGGCGATAACCCAGGCCACATCAAAGTAGAGCTAATGGAAGTGCTAGAAGATACTCGCACAGCACCACTTTCAATTAAAGTATTCCCTGGTGATGAAGATCAGAATGAAACTCTTACCAGCATCACCATTAGTGAAAGCTCACTAGCAGGTGGACAGCTTTACCTTAATGGCACATTACTCACTGCAGTCGGCGGTGTAATCACAATTACTGATTTTATTAAAGATGGTAATTTCTATTCACCAAACGGTGAACTTACCTATCAACCAGCACTTGATGCAGCGATCAATCTACAAGGTATGGTGAACCTTGAAATTACCGCTACTATTTCAACTAATACTACCGATAAAACCTTAAATAAAAACTTACCTATTAAAGTATATCCAAACGCCGATGCGCCAGTTTGGGATGATACAAAAGACTACGAATACACTGGCGTTGAGGATGATAACGGCAGTATTAAACTCGATATTGCCGCAAACCTTACCGATACAGAAGGATCTAGCGATACTTCAATCGAACATTCTGAAAAACTAACATACCGTATATCTGGTATTCCAGATGGCATTACATTGAAACTCAATGGCAATGTCGTCAAAGACGGTGATGTGTTAAATCAAAACCAACTAAATAAAGTCACTGTCGTTTCAGATAAAAACCTTGCAGGTAAATTTGAATTTACCGTAACCGCTATTGCGACCGAAAAAGGTAATCAGTTCATTGATAAAAATGAACATAAAACCGAAGAAACACCACATCAAATTATCATTAATATCAAACCAGACGCCGATGCACCGACGCTATCTGTGAAAAATATTAAAGGTATTGAAGATCAGCCAATTAATTTAAGCCAAGTGCTTATCGGTAAGCTCACCGATACCGATGGTTCAGAAAGTTTAAGCTATCACATCAAAGTACAAGATGGTTGGTCAATTCAAGGCGGTGGTGCTGTTGAGCAACCAGTTGGTTCTGGCATTTATATCGTAAGTACCGAAGCAATTGAAAGTGGTGCCGCCCTACTTTATCCAAAAGAAGATATAAGCTCGTGGACAGAAACGCTGACCATTGAAGTAACAGCGGTATCAACCGAAACCTCCGTTGATGGACTTGATCCCGTTAATGTTACAGCGGTGAGTGATACCAAAACCATTACCATTGATTTAACAGGTGTGATTGATCGTCCTGATGTTGCAGATGGTGGCAATGGTCATTGGGAATATGTTGCTGTTAGCACAGATAATTCTACTGGCTTTAAAGGCACAATCAAAGGTACATCAGGCTTTAACGAAGATAGCCCATTACCGTTAGATTTCATGATCACCACCAGTGATGATGATAAATCGGAAGAGATCACCATTATGATCACCAACCTTCCGGATGGAGTCATTTTCGTTGATAGCAGTGGCAATCCGATCACATTAGAGATCGTAGGTGAAAGCGCATCGACAGGTGTGATCTACCAGATCACCAACGATCAACTTAAAACCACCTTCTTACAAACAACTAAAGACTTCAGTGGTCAACTTAACTTTGATGTTAACGTTGTCTCTACCGAGCCTGATGGCGACAGCGGCGAATTCAACTACAAAGTAGAAATTGATGTACTGCCTGTAGTGGATGAAAAAGACGGCGCAGTACTCGAAACCATCGGTACTGAAGATAAGCATGCAAGTTTCTTAGTTGAGCCTGTGATCAATAAAGATATCGATCACAGTGAGAGTTTAACAGGCTATAAGATCACCGGATTACCTGCAGGATTAACACTATTTATTGATGGTGCTGCAGTGTCTGTACCTTCTGGTGGATTAGATCTAGCTAACTATAAAGGTGCTGAATCATGGGCAGAATTCATTAACAGTGGTCGTGTAACTGTACTTGCAGATGAAGATTTAAGTGGCTTATTTACTATTTCAATCAGCTACGAAGTCACTGACACCTCACCAACAGGACAAACCTCAGCAAAAGATATTAACGCAACAATTCAGCTTGATGTCGCTGGTATTGTCGAAAACGACACCCGTTTAGAATCAACATCGGAAGTTCTCACCAGCACTGATGCCAGCCCTATTGATTTAACCAATGCGGTTCACTTTATTGATGAAGATCTTGATGGCTCTGAATATCTTGATTACATCATTATCGTTATTCCTGATGGCATTAACTTAATCGTTGAACATCCAAATGGCGCTTCCATTGACGGTAGTGGTAACTGGATCATTCCGGCAACAGGGCTAACGAGCGATAGCGTAAAAGAGGCGATGAAAGATATCTTAGCAGGGGCAACCATTAGCTCTAGCTTTGATACTGACATCATCGATCTGCGTGTGATTGCTCACGTTATTGATGACGAACATTCACGTTACATCGAAGCCCCACTTCAAATCCAAATTACGGGTCACAGTGGCGGTGGTTCATGTCTACCAATTGACGATCCTGACAATATCCAAAGTGGCGATATTACTGCCAAAGAAGGTGAAGATATTGATTTATCAGGGCTACTTGATGGCAATATTGATGATAATCCTGAAATCGAATTATCTTTCTTTATCAGCGTAAGAGACTTACCTGAAGGTGTGGAAATTGAGGGTGATGGCGTTATCCCTGAATACAATGCCATCGGTGAAATTTTAGGTTACACCATTACACCAAGTGGTCTAGAAAATATGGTCTTTGTTGGGCTAGATGAAGACTGGGCTGGATGCTTAACTTTTCCTATTGAGATCACTCAGACATCCACTTGTAATGGTCAATCGTCCAAAACAACGCAGAATATCAAGATTGAAGTTATCCCAGTTGTCGATGACATCATTGTGAATGCTGGACAAACCACGATTCAGGAAGATACCGAATCTGCTATCAACTTAGAATTAATCTTAGGTGATAATATTTTCGCAGGGCAAACCATCAGCGGTGAAGGTGAATCAGCTACAGGTAAAGAAACCATTAACTGGCTTAAAATTACTTTACCAGCTGGGGCAAAACTTGATGGCGATGCTTCAATTCTACAAGACAACGGTGATGGCAGCTGGACGATTAAAGATCCAACCCGTTTAGGTGAATTAACCCTAACACCACCACTTAACTTCAGTGGTGAATTAACCATTAATGTTGAAGCGAATATCACTGATGAAGCTGATTGCCCAACCCAAACTGATACTCAAACCAAAACGGCATCGGTGATAATCAACGTTGCTCCAGTAACTGATTTTGCAAAAATGCCAGATCAAATCGAAGTCCTCGGTGATGAAGATAGTTATATTCACATTACTGGACTCGATGCGATTTTATTTGATGATGATGGTTCAGAAAGCATTTCGCTAAATATTTCAGGTCTACCTAATGGGGCTGTACTGTTCTTTTCACCTGATGGCGGCAATAGCTTTATTCAGCTACCCAATAACGGTCTATCATGGAACTTTGAACCAAGCTTGATGGATAAAATTTATATCCGCCCACCACTGGATTTTAGTGGTGATATGAAGCTAAAACTAGAAGCCATCACCAACGAAATTGGTACCAACGACATTAAAACATCCACTACAGATCTGATTGTTGGTGTTAAACCTATTGGTGATGATGTCCAGTTCTTTGATGTACCAGAAAACCTTGCTGGAACTGAAGGTGATAGTTTCACGATTCCGGTGAATCTAGAAAGCTATGAAACAAACAGTGATGAAGCATTACGACTCACAGTAACGATCAGTGCCGCTGATCCTGCTCAGTTACAAGGGTTAGATAAAATCGTTATTGGCGGACAAGAAGTTACCTTTGGGCAAAAAGGAAATAATTGGTTTGCTACAGTCGTCATTAATGCCAATACACTGGATGAATTCACACTTTATCCTGGTGACGCTTATGGCGATATGACGATCACCTTAGAAGCCAATACTGTTGATACAAATATCGTATTAGGCACTGAGTACACTCATGAAGGTGTTATCGCTACCGAAGAGATAAAATTGACTATTGATGCACTGCCTGATGAGCCAGAATTAACGGCGCAATACACTAGCATTATTGCCGAAACAAATTCAGCGATCGCCTTAAATCTTGATCTCATAATGCAAAACCCAGCCCCTAATGAAAAAGGTACTATCATGATCACAGGCTTTCCTAGTGATTATGTTTTCTCTGCGGGTAAAGCTAACGCTGGCGGTTGGGAAGTCGAACTTGCTGATATTGCCAACCTCACCATGACAGGCAATAGCGCACAAGATTTCACCTTAACAATTGAGCCAAGTGCCAGCATCGGCAACCAAACCGCAACGGGAACTGCGCAAACCATCGATTTCAAAATCGCAGAGGCTGGTGACAATACCTTAGTAGGTACAGCCAATGACGATTTGATTATCGGTGGAGAAGGCAACGATGAAATTATTGGAGGTAAAGGTGACGATATAATGTCCGGTGATGCGGGCAATGACAGCTTCGCCTTTAAATCAGACGATCTCGGTACAAGCGCTGCGCCAGCACAAGATACTATTTTAGATTTCGATACCACAATTAATAGCGACAACATCGACTTAAGCGCTATTTTATCAAATGTAACTGATGGTATTTCAGCCGATAACTATATTGATATTACTGAAAATAACGGTTCCGTCACATTACATGTTAAAGATAATGGTACAGATGTTACACAAGAGATAACGTTAGAGAATGTAAGTAAAGATGCACTTTATGGTGCTGATACGAGTTCTGCAACGGATGCAGAGCTTCTTCAAAAAATGATAGATGATAATAATCTAATTACTGGCTAGGGATGGTATGAGTAGTAAAAATCCGCCGTTAGATAATGACATCTGGCTCGCCTCTATTTTGTGGCTATGCCAGCATTACAGCATTCGCTGTCATCGTCTAAAAGTCACCACAGGTTTACCCTTAATAAAGGGTAAACTTGATGATTCTCTGTTTGAACGTGCAGCCAACCAAGCTCAGTTGGACGTTGGCTTACACCCGAAAAATAAGCTAACCACTGCAAGTCTACCAGCCGTTGGGATTACCAAGGCTGGCACGCCGATCATTATCAGTGAATACACTGATGGTGTATTTAAAACCGTCCAGTTTCAAATCAATGATGGGCACGCACCAACGCCTGTTGTTTCTCAGCAATCAGGTGATGAATTAACACATCAGCTCAGCGGCGATATCTGGCAAGTTTCCCCAATGCAAATGGCTGATCCTCGGGTGGATGACATTAAACCAAAACCGAAAAAACACTGGTTGCGTGCAGCGATTTCAGAAGTAAAACCTTGGTATCGTGATCTGCTTATTGCCTCTGTTTTTATCAACCTACTCGCTCTCGTTGTACCGTTATTTACCATGAACGTTTACGATCGCGTGGTGCCAAACCAAGCCTTTAATACCTTATGGGTATTATCGGCTGGGGTATCAATTGCGTTGGTGTTTGATTGGCTTTTACGCGAGGCACGAAGCGCTATCACCGATATGGCTGGTCATCATATTGATACCAAACTATCAGCTATTTTGATGCAAAAAGTATTGGGGATGAAACTTGAACACCGTCCCCAATCAGCCGCTGCATTTGCGCGTCAAATTCAAGATTTTGACAGTGTGCGAGAGTTTTTCACTTCAGTCACTTTAGTTACCCTGGTAGATTTACCCTTCACCCTGTTCTTCCTTGCATTAATCGGCTGGTTAGGCGGCCCTATGATGTTTGTTCCTATTGCCGTGATGATTGTGCTACTACTTATCAGCACGATTATGAAAGGTAAGATCGGTCAAACATTAGATGAATCCGCTCGCTTATCAACCCAGAAACAAACCCAACTGTTAGATAGCTTATATAACCTTTCTGATATCAAACAAAACAATGCAGAGGGCATTATCCAACGCCGTTGGGAACAAACCGTCTCTGCGCTGTCGGATTGGCACATTAAGTCCCGTAAATACACCAACGTCGTCTCTCATTCAGTGATGAGTAGTCAGCAGCTCGTTACCATTGGCTTGATTATCATTGGCGTTTACCGCATTTCTGAAGGCTTACTGAGTATGGGTGGCTTAATTGCTATTGTAATGCTGAGTGGGCGTGCTGCCAGTTCAATCAACCAGTTATCTATGTTAATGCTGCGCTACCAACAAAGCCGCTCTGCTATTACAGGGCTTGATCAAGTGATGGCATTACCGCAAGAAAGTAATGAACATCAGGTCATGGATCGTGGTGAATTTAACGGTAATGTACAGCTAGATGATGCGAACTTCGCCTATCCTGAACAACAGTTTAACGCCCTTAGCAATATCAAATTAACCATTAGCCAAGGTGAACGTGTGGGTATTATCGGGGCTGCCGGTTCGGGTAAATCAACCCTATTAGCCCTACTTTCCTATCAATATCGTCCAAGTTCAGGACAATTGTATTTTGAAGGTATTGATGCCCAGTTATGGCCGCCTGCCGCCCTTCGTAACAATATCGGTTGGGTTGGACAGCAACCAGCGCTTATCTACGGCACTATTTATGAAAACATCTTATTTGGCTGTGATGAAGTTGATGAAAAACGCCTAAGTCATGCTATTACCACCTCAGGCTTAAACGGCTTTATGGATCGCCTAGCTAATGGCTTAGAAACTCAAGTCGGTGAAAATGGACGTAACTTATCCGGAGGTCAATGCCAAGCTGTGGCACTGGCTCGCGCTTTATACCGTGACCCAAGTTTATTACTGATGGATGAACCCACTAGCGCTCTAGATCAACAAGCAGAAGAGCGTTTCCGTCAGGCATTACATCGTCTACCACGTGATATCACTATGGTGATCAGCTCTCACCGTCAATCTATTTTGGCGCAATGCGATCGTATTATCGTGTTAGAACGTGGGAAAATTGTCGCGGATGGTGATGCGAAATCTATTCTCGCCAAACAGAAACCACAACGTCCAGTTAGTCGTGTTCGCTCCGTCAGCATTGTTCAAGGAGGCGGTAATGAGCAGTAATTTAAAATGGGCAAATCAAAAACATGCTTATCGCTCTCGTAAGATAGTTTGGCTTTGCTCGCTATTAGTAATTTCAATTATCACTTGGGCTGCTTATTCAAAATTAGAAGAAGTGGTCGTGGGTGATGGTAAAGTTGTTCCGACCCTCGCCATTCAAAAAATTCAGAGTTTAGAAGGCGGTATTATTGAACAAGTCTTAGTTAAAGCTGGCGAACAGGTAAAAAAAGGTCAGTCTTTAATTATTTTAGATGACACCCGTTTCCGCACAGCTTTTCAAGAATCTGATGAGCATTTCCGTACTCTACAAGCTCAGATCAAACGTCTGAAAGCCGAATTAGAAACGGTTAAAGTCAACACCAAAGAAAAAGACTGGAAGAAGCAAATCACCATTAATCATCAAGCTATCGACTTTGATGATTTAAGTAAGCGTGCACAACTTAATGCGAAAGCGAACTACAACGAACGTATTAGCCAAATTGAATCACAGCTTGAAGAAGCACAACTCACCATAGAGCAACAAACAGAAGCACTGCGTGATGCCAAAAGTAATACCGCAACCCTTAACAGCAGCCTTCGCTTGGTGAACAAAGAAGCAAGAATGCTCGAAGGTGCGGTAAAACGTGGTGCTGTTGCAGAAGTTGAGTTGATTCAAACACGCCGCGATCAAGTCAAAATACGAGGTGAAATTGCCAGTTCAAAAGTTGCACAGCAAAAAACATCGGCAGCATTACGTGAAGCCATTGTAATGCGTCGTAACCTCGCATTGGAATTTAGAACCTCAGTGCAAGCACAACTTAATGAAGCAACCAATCAATTTGCCCAACTAGAAGATAGCCAAGAGGGGTTAGCCGATCAGCTAAAACGTACTGAAATCACCGCCCCAATGGATGGCACGATCAAAGAAATTTTAGTGCGGTCATTAGGCGGTGTGGTCAAACCTGGTGAACCCATCATGGAGCTGGTACCCAATGACAGCAAATTAATCGTTGAAGCACGAATTTCACCGCAAGATATTGCTTTTGTACAAACAGGATTAGAAGCCACCATTAAATTTACTGCCTATGACTTTGTGGTTTACGGTGGACGTAAAGGCACAGTGACATATGTCAGTGCTGATGCCCTACAAACAGAAGACGGTACCGCCTATTACCGTGCTCATATCCAACTCCATGATGATCCTGATACCCGCCTTCAAGTTATTCCCGGCATGCAAGCCATGGTGGATATCTTAACAGGTGAAAAGACCGTTTTAAGTTACTGGTTAAAACCGTTATTACGCGCTAAAGCCAGTGCATTAAGAGAACCTTAACTAATTTATAACAAATAAATTTTTTGCCGATGAATACGGCATACAGAACAAAAAGATAAAGGAAAAGGAATGCGTTTATCATCATTAATAGCAGCCGCGCTATTTTCATCTAGTGCAGCACATGCACTCTCTTTAGAAGAGTCCGTTGCTTCAGCCATTGATTACAGCCCACAAATTGCTGGGCAGTATGCTCGTTTTCAATCTGTACTGCGTGAAGTCGATGGCGCACAGGCAGATTACTTACCACAAGTGAATCTTTATGCTGCAGCAGGTTATGAAGAAACCCGTTACAACAGCGGCAATAAAATCCCCAAAGATGATCGTGGTATGAACCGAACTGAAATTGGTTTAAAAGCCTCACAGTTGATCTTTGATGGCTTTAAAACCTCAGCCAATACCGATCGTCTAACGTATGAAGCGGAATCTGAACGTTTAACTTTATTGTCTGATGCCGAAGATATCTCGTTAGATACCACACGCTTGTATCTTGAAGTACTGAAAGCAAAAACCATTCATGAGTTAACCCAACGCAACGTCCGTGAACATGAAGCGATTTATCAAGATATTCTCGATAAAAACTCAAAAGGATTAAGCAGTAACTCTGACTTAGCACAGATTGCAGCACGTGTTGCGACAGCCCAATCGTCACTGATTGCTGCTGAAAATAACCTCTACGATCTCGATGCACAATTCATGCGTTTAGTTGGAAAACCAGCAACAGGGTTAATCGATCCTGTGGTCGATACTGCTCTACTGCCTAATAGCAAAGAGGTTGCAATAAAGCAAGGCATTAAACAGCACCCTGAAATTCAAGCCGCCATTGCTGATATTGAAGCAGCCCGTGAAGAAATTCGCCGAGAAAAAGGCAATTACTTCCCTGAGTTTAAGTTAGAAGTGCACGCTAATGCTAACGACAACGTGGGTAATACACTTGGCCCCGATCAAGATGCCCGTGTCATGCTGACCATGAATTACGACATCTATAACGGCGGTAAAACCAATGCTGATACAGAAGCTTCAGCTTGGCGTCATGAAGAAGCTCGCACTATCCGTTTACGTGCTGAACGTGAAGTGGTTGAAGGGACGACCCTTGCGTGGAATGCCTACAACATGCTGGATCAACAAAAGAAACTATTAAAGCAAAACGTTGATGCCGCCAAAGCCGCAGAAATGGGATACGAAGAACAATTTCGTTTAGGCCGTCGTAGTTTACTTGACGTACTGGATGCCAAAGTCGAAGTATTCCTTGCTCGTAAAAACTACATCAATACGGAATATGATCACACTCTAGCAGCTTACCGCATTCTTAATGCGATGGGTAAATTGACCTATGCGTTACGTGTTGAATACCCAGAACAATGGCAAGCGAAGGAGCAATAATCATGACTAAATCACTACTTTCTCTCATTTTATTGCCTTTGCTTTTAAGTGGCTGTGCAGACATGCCTGATACCCAAGTCACTCGCCATCAGATTGATGATCTTCGCGATCATGATAAAGATGGCGTGATCAACCAACGTGATATGTGTGCAGATACGCCTGTAGGCACAAAAGTTGATATTACCGGCTGTGCTCCTTGGGAAGTGAAGCCAAAGTACGACATTCAAACGGTTTACTTTAACTTTGATGACGACCACATTCGCTTAGATCAAAATGAAACCTACACTCAACTTTTTGATTTATTAAAGCAAAAACCACAGGCAAAAGTGATCCTTGTCGGTGATACTAGCCCTGAAGGTACCAACGAGTACAACAAAGCATTAGCACAGCGTCGAACAGCTGTGATTAAAGATGCATTGATTGAAAATGGTATTGCACCTGAGCGTATATCTGAGCAAGAGTTTACGCAGGTGACCGAATTAACCAAGCACCTAAAGAAACGTGAGCGACGCACCATTGCTGTTATAACCAGCAACCAAATGGAGCCTGTAAAAAAGTGGACAATTTACAGCTCTGAGCAATCAGCACAACATGCATCAACAGCGCAGTGAGGGAATACTCGTGAATAAATCAACTTTAACTTACATGTTACCACTGGCGCTGTTTGCTTCTTCTGCTTATGCCGATAGTAGTAAAACTATTGCGGTTGAAAATGAACTGAATACCGTCGTCAATGAACTAATTTCAACAGCGACGTTAAACGATCAATTGCTGACAGAGCAAAGCAATGACGTTCAAAAAGTGATGATTGAAGACGGGGTAAAAATTGGTATTAGCTCTCGTCGTTGGTTAGACAGCGAAGTGGCTGTTTTTAAAGATAAATACGGATATAAACCAACCGAATTGTACTTTACATCAGATGCCGTTGCGATTTTGGTTAATGACGATAATCCAATTAAGTCTATCTCAATTAATGCATTAGCTGATATTTTTGGCTGTAAATCATCACTTAAACCAGTGCAATGGCAAAGTGTTAATCCAGCTCTTGCTAACCACTCAGAGCTAACTCAAATACAAGCTTATTCAGTGAATGGGGATTTATCAGCACACCGCAATTTTACCAAGATGATCACCTGCTACGATGGTCAGAAAACAGCGACAAAATCTTTAAATAACCGTAACGACTTAATCGATACCATTGAAACAAAAGACAATGCCATTGGTTACACGGTTTACCAAAGCCAAGATAAAGACATTAAACGTATTGATATTATTGATAAAAATGGTGAAAGTTTTGGCTTAGATCATGAAACAATTTTATCAGGCCGCTACCCGCTCGCTAATGTTTACTACATGTATCTAAATCTTGGGCCAACCAATAGCCCACTATCGTCACAGCAAACCGCTTTTGTAAATTATGTAATGACACCAGAAGCGCAACAAACACTAACTGAAAATGGCTTTATCGGCTTACCACCAGCAGCAATTGAACGCAATAAAGTAGTATTAAAACAACAGCAACCTGAAATTCAAGGTGGCTATAAATAATCAAGACTTAATAATGTCTTGGAGATAAAAACAACAGGGGCGTAAAGGTTAACCTTTACGCCCCTGCTTTTACTCTGTTAACTACTTTCAATTATGCAGCATTAGGTACACGGAACATACGACGACACATTTCTAAAAACTGCCCATACACCACACCTAAAGCACCTGATACCAAAATATTACTGGTAACAGCTGTTACGATTTGATCAACGTTCGCCCCTACAACAAACAAGATCCCCGCATATACTGGTGATTGGAATAGCACATATGCCACCATATCTGATACCCCTTTCATCCAACGCTTCGATGAAATGCGCATACCTTGGTGGATCATAAAATCACGAAATACACCATAAGGCCAAGCTATCGCAATATTGATTGGAATAGATAAAGTTCGTGATGCCAATGATTGTTCAAACAACATGCCTGAAATAAAAATCTCAATCATCATGCCAGCGGCAAAGCTAAACACAACCATCGCAAAAGTATCTGCTGCGGCATTTCTATACTTTAAAGGCAATTTAATCACTGACATAGCAAGATATAACAAAATAATACGCTAACAATAACTCTGTATAGAGTGACCCTCACTGCCTTTAAATTTATAAGCAGTTTATTTGCGTATTAAACCAGAGTTCAACCAAAATAAGACACCGTATTTTAATGTTATTTTCATTTTGGTAACCAACTTTCAACATGGAAATAGTGTTTTAAACTGCCTTTATACAAACTAGCCAGCGTAATCATTTATTTATATAGATATTAACTATGCAGCACCCTTTCTCCTCCTAGATACAGATATTAAAAAATCCGAGAACTCATTATAAGCGCTCGGATTTATAGATATTCTTTTCGCAAATTATCCCGTTAGTGATTTACAACTAACTGTGCATCACTTTCACCATTCGGTAATTTAATCGTCAGTGCAATCACTAAAGACACAACCAAAAGTGCGAACATCAAATAAAACGTTGCAATAAAGCCGCCAAACACTGAAGCAACTATAGAACCAATAAAGCTACCGATACCAAAACCTAAGTAAATCACACCGTAGTTTTTAGTTAGGTTATTTAAACCAAAGAAGTCACTGACTAATGATGGGAACACAGTGATCGTGCCACCAAAACTAAATGCAATACACGCTACCGCAAAATAGAACACCATCATGTTTAAGTGAGCAAACAGTAATGCACAAACACCTAATAGACATACCGCCAGTGCAATCGCAATCACATTAGTGCGTGCCATTTTGTCTGATAACACCCCAAGTACTAAACGGCCACCAAGGTTAGCCACCGCAATAATCGCCACAGCAGAAGCGGCGACTTCAACAGATAAATGCACGTATGATTGACCAATATCTTTCGCTACCCCGATAACGTATAAACCACTCATACATACAGTTAAAAACACGAGTGCCAGCATCCAAAATTGTGGGCATTTCATTGATTCAGCTAATGAGTAATCACGTACCCCTTCCGCTGCTTCAACCGCTGAGATCTCTTGTTTTGGTGCATCTTTCATCATCAAACCACCGATGATCACCATTACCATCGCAATCACGCCCCAAACATCGAACGTTGATTCCAACCCATTGTGCTCAAGCAGATACATGTTGATGAATTTAAAACCTAAGCTACCTAAACCGTAAGCACCAATAGCACAAGCTGAAATTAAGCCTTTACGCTCAGGGAACCACTTCACACAGTTAGATAACGTCATTAAATAGCCCGTACCATCAGCAAAGCCAATTAAGAAGCCAGCGAACACATAAAGTAGAATAAGATTGGTAGCATGTGCCGTTAGTAATAAACTTGCACCCAGTAAAACGCCTGCACCTATGGTGACTTTACGCACACCAAAACGCTCTTGCATCTTACCCGCCATGGAAGAAGCAACGGCAAGTGCCAAACTCAAGATACCGAATGAAAATGCTACGCGACTAACAGGCTCTGATAGCTTGTCAGCAAGTTGGGCATTGAACAAACTCCATGTGTAAACCGAACCTAATGCAAATTGGGTAATAATGGTGCCAATTAAGGTTAGAACACGTGTTCTATTCGCGATGTGAGTGCTCATCGTCGTACTCTCCAAGGGGACTTATAACGCTGGCGATAACTGAATGAATTACCGCTTCCTGCCCTCAACATACGACGATGAATGAAGATAACAATAGGATGGAAAAACTATAAAATGAGCTGCCTGCTCAGTGGAATTAAATGCAATATATCCGCATGAAATGCATTTTGTCGCTTTGGTAATTACAGCTTCATGCGCTCGCGAAACAACTTAATATTGCTACGACTGACTGGCACCTGCTGATCATGATGCCGTAATTTCAACAGGTAGGTACTATTAACCCAAGGGATGATTTCCTGCACCCGTGATACATTAATACAATAAGAGCGATGACAACGAAAAAAGTCTGATTGAGGTAATTTTGCCACCAGCTCACTAATCGCCATTGGCGCAATAAAGCAACCATCTGCAGTATAAACCGTGGTGATTTTTTCGTTGGCTTCCGCGTAATCAATATCGCTAACAGGTGTAATAAAAATACGGTTATCTTTCATTAAATTTACGGTAAGACTACGCAATGGTTCAAACGCTTGTTGTTCTTGCTGGCTCTCCTCTTGATGTTGTAGTTCTAATTTCACTAATAACCCTTTCATCCTTGTTTCACTAATAGGTTTTAGTAAATAATCAAACGCTTCGAGTTCAAAGGCATCAACTGCATAATCTTTATAAGCAGTGGTAAACACAATGTGCGGCTTATGCTTAAACTGTGAAATATTCCGTGCCAGCAACATACCATCAATCGACGGAATATTAATATCAAGAAACACGATATCTACTTGGTTAGTTTGAAGAAACTTAAAGGCTTCTAATCCATCGTCAAAAGCAGCTTCAATTTGAATGTGACTATGGGTTTGAATTAAATATGTTAGCTCTTCACGTGCTAAATATTCGTCTTCAACAATCAGTGCTTTTAGCATGGAATAACCTTTATTTTACGTAGAACAACATTTCAGTGCCTTTCTCAAGGCGACGAATATGCAAGCCTTCACCATAAAGCAGCAATAAACGCTGATGGACATTATTTAAGCCAATACGATGAGAATCCACATTACCGCTATACAGCTTATCGATAACCTTTTGCGAAATACCAACGCCAGTGTCTTGGATCATTATGGCAATTCTCTCGCCTACTGTTTTCACTGAAATTATCACCGTTCCCGACTCTCGGGATGGTTGAATACCGTGCAAAATAGCATTTTCAACGATCGGCTGAATGAGTAAACATGGGATAAGAGGATGAACATCTTCAATATCAAAAATAACGTCGAGTTTATTACCAAAGCGGGCTTGCTCAATGGCGACATAATCGCGCACTTGCTGAAGCTCTTCTTGGATATCGATCAATTCAACGTCACGTTCTAGGTTATATCGTAGAAAATCGGCTAAATTCGCAATCAATTGCCTTGCATGATCGGGGCGGATACGAATTAAGGTAGATATTGCATTCAATGCATTAAATAAAAAGTGCGGATTGATTTTACTTTGTAGCGCTGAAAATTCAGCTTTGCTTGCCATCGCTTTTAGCTGCTCAATTCGCGACACTTCCATTTGAGTAGAGATAATTTGCGACAAACCGATCGCCATTTCACGCAGCGATAAACGGATTTGATCAGGGCGACAATAAAAGATCTTCAATGTGCCACTCACCTCGCCATTTTCCCACAATGGAATGATCAATAAGGATCGAAACTCATGCACATTTAAATTGTTACTGATAATCTGTTTACCCGTTGTTACCGCTTGGCGTGTCATACCACTGATCTGATGGTGAGCATCAAGGAAATTCTCTTCACCACTGCCGACATAAGCACGCACATCTAGAGTATCGGTAATGGCTACCGCATCGGCTTGAGTGTGTTCACGAATAATATTACACACCTTTTGTAGCGACTCTCGGCTATTGATCCGAAAGTACGGCAAGGTTTTATTGGCAATATCTAACGCTAGTTTCGCTTGCCGTGCTGCGACAATGTCTTTTTCTTCATCTAGCCCTTGCACCAATTTAATGATCAAACCAATACAGACTGTGCCCATTATCATTGGAAAGCTAATGTGCGAGACAATGTTATAAGCCAGCGCTTTATCTTCCGACAACGTCACAATCAGCACCATGGTTAATATCTCACACACCATGCCAGCCAAAATACCTAATTGGGCATAATATTTTTTCTGGCAAGACACGTGGATCCATGTCGCCAATAAACCAGCAAAAATACTGGTCAGCAGACACGCTACGGATGTCGGACCATGAATATCAATTAAATAGCGGTGAATACCAGCAATGATCCCTGCTGGAATCCCCACCCAAGGGCCAAATAATATGCCGCCGGATACCACAGCTATAATGCGAACATTGACTAACGAACCATCGACTTTGACTCCTGTATAAGTACTAAAAACCGCAAAAAGGATAAACAAAAGGGAGATCATGGCGGTTTCTGCTGGTCGACGATGCTGCTTTTTAACAATCGACTGAAAGTGCTGAGTTTGGGTTAATAAAAAAAGTGCCATTAATAGTAAAGCTGCGCGTTCAAATACCGCTAACAACATCATTAATTGGTCGTTATACACAAATAACCTACAAATAAGGAAATAAATGCAATTATACGAAATATTATTTTAATCACTGGTTATGAAATAAAAGTTTGCAAAAACAGGTCATAGTTATCGTCACAGGTAATTTATTGATTAAATAATTAAAATCGCATTGCTTATTGCATAATTATAATTACTATCAGCACCGTCTTACCTCTCTTATACGTTAAGACGATAACCTTTTTTAACCATGAGAACACGGTATGTTACCTGCGTTTTATCTCCTTTTAATTGCCGTGTGTATTTTACCGACCTTACCTGGATTGCTCGGTGTGGTGATCACAGCATTAGGCTATATGCCGCCACTAGGGTTAACTCAATTCTCATTCACCGGCTTTAACCAAGTATTACAATGGCAAGGTGTCGAACACTCTATTGGCTTAACGTTTTATACAACGGTTGCTAGTAGCTTCCTTGCCTGTTTGTTTACCTTTGCAATCATTCAAACCTGTTGGGATACACGCCTGTGGCAGCGTATTGAATCAGCATTAAGCCCGCTACTCGCTATTCCCCATGTGGCTTTTGCTATTGGCTTTGCTTTTTTATTTGCGCCAACAGGCATGGGAGTTCGTTTATTATATTCGTTCCTCCCCGCTAATTTCAGCAATCATACCGTCAGTGAAACGGCTTTGCTGGTTAATGACCCTTATGGCTTAGGACTTATCCTTATACTCGCTTTAAAAGAAACGCCTTTTTTAATACTGATGAGCATTCCCGTTCTCCAGCAATTAAGTATTAAGCAAATCCAAAAAGTTTCAGCATCACTAGGCTATAACCGAACTCAAACATGGTTAAAGTGTATTTTCCCTCAGTGGTTACCTAAGATTCGCTTTCCACTATTTGCTATCGTGGCTTATGGTGTTTCTGTGGTCGATGTGGCACAAATTATTGGACCAACCAATCCCCCTACCTTTGCCGTTTTAGTTTGGCAATGGTTTATCGATCCAAACCTACAACTCATGCCACGGGCTGCTGCTGGAGCAATCGTGCTATTTGCCATCGGTACAATACTGTTAGGTATGACAGTAGGAGTAGAATGGCTATTAATCCAATCTTTTAAACAGTGGCAATGGTCGGGAAGGCATGGCTTTGCATTACCAGGGAAATCACTTTTTACCTTATTGCTAATATTAACAGTGATGATTATCCCAGTATTAAGTCTATGGTCAGTCGCACTACGTTGGCGTTTTCCTGATGTACTTCCAACTCGTTACAGCCTGCGCTTTTGGCAACTAGAATGGAGTCATATTCTTAGTACAATTAACATCAGTGTGGTGATCGCACTGATCAGTGCATCGATTGGATTATGTTTTGCCATTGTCGCGCACGAATATCGTATAAAACATAAATGGCATATTCCTAACTATATTATTGCCATTCCGATGCTGATCCCACAGCTATCGTTACTATTCGGTTTGCAAGTACTAACTTTATTTTCCTCACTTAATACTTATCTATTATGGGTCTGTTGGGCACACCTCTTTTTTGTTTTCCCTTATGTCTATCTCACACTTGATGGTCCTTATCGCAGTTATGATCAACGTTTAACTCAAATTGGATTAAGTTTAGGGAAAACACCTTTTCAGGTATGGCTTAAAATAAAGCTGCCGCAATTATCATCGGCATTTATTTTTGCATGGGTTATTGGCATTAGCGTCAGTTTGGCACAATACCTTCCAACATTAATGCTAGGTGCCGGTCGAATAAGTACGTTAACGACAGAAGCTGTAACCCTTGCCAGTGGATCGGACAGGCGAGTTACCGCTATTTATGCCTTATGCCAAGCGCTGCTCCCGTTAGGCTTTTTTATTTTAGCTCGACAAATAAACCGACGAAAAACAATAAACGTTTAAAAATAGAGTCAACTAATCATGAGTCTACATATCAACAACGTCACAATATCAATGCCCAATAGTGATGTTTTACTGTCTTCTTTTTGCTTACAAATCGCAAAAGGAGAAATCGTGACCTTAATGGGAGCGAGTGGCTGTGGAAAATCCACCTTATTAAATTACATTGCAGGCCATTTAAGTGATGCATTTCAGGCACAAGGTAACCTTATATTAAATAATAACGATATCACTGAAGTACCTGCTCACTTACGTCAGATTGGCATGTTATTTCAAGATGATTTGCTCTTTCCTCATTTATTAATATGGGAAAACCTTGCATTTGCACTACCCAATCGTATTAAAGGTAAAGATCGCCATAAGCTGGCTCTTAATGCCCTTGAAGAGTTGCAGCTATCAGCGTTAGCAAATACTTACCCTCATCAAATCTCAGGCGGGCAACGTGCGCGAATTAGCCTTACTCGACTGCTATTAGCCCAGCCTCAATTAATCTTATTGGATGAGCCATTCAGTAAATTAGACAGTGACCGCCGTGCTCAATTTAGAGATTGGGTTTTTAACCAAATTCAGCAAGCACAAATACCCACTTTAATGGTGACCCATGATAAACAAGACATCCCAAGCAATAGCCGTGTAATTAATTGGCAAACGGAGAGTCATTATGCTCGATAGTATAAGTATTAAGCTTATTAAAGCGCCGCTGAATATTATTGCAGCCCGCCTACATCCCTATGGTATTACTGCAAATCAAGTCACCTTTACAGGTTTTCTTATCGGTTGCTTAGCGTTTCCAGCTTTAATTACAGAGCACTATTTCATCGCCCTGTTTTTTATCTTGCTCAATCGTATTTGTGATGGTGTTGACGGGGCGCTTGCACGTATTCAAGGTATTACCGATGCGGGGGGCTTTCTTGATATTAGTTTAGATTTTTTATTCTATTCCTTAATACCTTTCGGCTTTGTACTCGCCAATCCAGAACAAAATGCCATTGCTGGCGCATTTTTAATCTATGCCTTTATTGGAACGGGCAGCAGTTTTCTTGCTTTTGCCGTTATGGCAAGTAAGCGAGGCATTGAAAACCCCGTATATCGTAATAAATCATTGTATTACATGAGTGGATTAACTGAAGGCACAGAAACCATCGGCTGTTTTGTGCTGTTTTGCTTGTTCCCTCAACACTTCGCTGTCATTGCCTACATTTTTGCATCAGCATGTTGGTTTACCACTTTTACGCGTATTTATGGTGGTTTTAACACTTTGAAATAAATGACTCAAAGTAAAACAAACTCAGCAGCCTTCTTTAATATGACGGAGCAGCTCTGGGGATTAGAGGATTTGAACCCTTCTAATATCAGTATTAGATTAACTTTAAAAAATCTTCATACTTATAGGTGCAAGAAAGCTGCTGAATTTCGTCAGTAGCTTTCTTTAATAAATATTGCGGAATCGTTCTGGGTATTTGAAGATTTGAACCCTGCTTTGAAAATATCAAATGACTCAAAGCAAAAAAGCTGCTGAGTCAAACTCAGCAGCCTTCTTTAATATGGCGGAGAGATAGGGATTTGAACCCTAGATACGCTATAAACGTATGCCGG
>NZ_JADQAQ010000116.1 GCF_022129445.1 Photobacterium sp. Ph5 | reverse complement strand
GTTTTTGGTTCAATTTTAATTTCAACCGGTGATGAATCACCCACTAAAATATCATTGTAACCTGTACCATTGATAACATTTGAATCATTACCACCAATTTCAATACGTCCATAGCCATCATACGGTTTGTCATCGACTGCCGATGCACTGTTTCCATAAGTATCTGATATTGTAATTGTGGCATGAACATCACCGCTAAAGCCATGATTCTGGTTTGGCTCAAAATAGCTACCCGGTACCTGAGTCGTATAACCTAACTTCCCATTACCTTGATCTTCAACCTTAACATCAACACTCTTATCACCCAACTGGAGAGTGACAGTGTCACCTACTTTTGCATCACCACCAACACTACCCGTTACCGTAATAGGGCTATTGTTGTCATGCTCTTCACCTGTTATAGCCTTACCGTCATTGATACTATCTACAGTCACTGATACATCTAATGTCGCAACTTTATAATCATGATCGGCAGTCGCTGTTTCTGTATTACCCGCTTTATCTGAGATTTTTACAACCGCATGAATTTTATCGGCTGTTGCGTTTGCCAGTACACTACCTGCAACTTCTACCTGCCAGCCCAATTGGCCATTACGCTCAATAACCTTAGTTTGATAATCGTGACCATCTACAGTGATAACAACGCTATCACCTAATTTAACATCACCGCCAACATTACCATGTAGTAATTGATTTTCTGCCGCTTCTTTTTCATTAATCACGTTATCTGATGTGACGTCGTCAATTGTTATTGAAGCATCAAGGGTCTTGACTGTGTAATCATGCTTCGCATTGGCTTCTGCGGTATTCCCATAGTTATCTTTAATCGATACATGCGCTTGAATTTGATCTACTTTCGCATGAGCCAATACAGAACCATCAACAGGTAATGCCCAACCTAATTGTCCGTCATTCTCTGTTACTGGAGTTTTATAGTGCTTACCATCAACCGTAATCGTGACTTCGTCACCAACTTTAACATCACCACCTACGGTACCGTGTAACGTGATCGTTTCTGTTGCTTCTTTTTCATTAATAATGTTATCTGCAGTGACACCATCAATGGT
>NZ_JADQAQ010000042.1 GCF_022129445.1 Photobacterium sp. Ph5 | reverse complement strand
CTTGAAGTATAGGAGATAATTTAACAGTGGCTGTTAAATAGTGGTAATCAGGAATTTAAATGTAATAGCGAAATAATGCGTTTGATTTAAATGTCTGTGCAATTAATGAAGTAAAAAAATGCGATGTGAGTAATAAAAATGTATAAGTATTGTGCAATGCAAATAATTATACGTGCTTTTATTCTATCAGGCGTTTCTGTGAAGGGGGGCTGTTTTTGAATTGCTATCATTAATCAGTGGTTTTTTAATTGACGTTACTCACGTTTTTAAAGGTTTTTTCTGGTTGGTTTTTATTATTGTTTACGTATTGAAATAATATTTTTCAATAAAAAGATAATAAGAAATGAATATTGAGAACAATATAAAAGTTAAAATTTAAGTTCATTATGACGCTCACTTTTTTGTTTTAGATCAAATAAACAATTAACCAAGCAGGTAAAACAATACTATAAAGGTATTTGAGAATTCCTTTGTGAAATTAACGAAAGCATTTTTACGAGAGTGTTTTGGTAATTAGTTTTATTGATATTAAGGTGAGTATTATGAGTAGTGCATTTTATATTCCTACAGTTAACTTTATGGGTGCTGGTTGTCTTACCCAAGCAGCAGATGCGATTAAATCTCACGGTTTTAAAAAAGCATTAATTGTTACTGATAAAGTATTGAACCAAATTGGTGTTGTCACTCAAGTGGCTGTATTGCTCACTGAGCGTGATATTGATTCTGTGGTTTATGATGGTACTCAACCAAACCCAACGATTAAAAACGTTGATGAAGGTTTAGCGTTACTAAAAGAAAACCAATGTGATTTTGTGATTTCATTAGGCGGTGGTTCTCCACATGACTGCGCGAAAGGTATTGCGCTATTAGCTGCGAACGGTGGTCAAATTGGTGACTACGAAGGTGTTGATCGCTCTGCAAAAGCACAGCTCCCTGTGGTTGCTATTAACACTACAGCGGGTACTGCATCGGAGATGACCCGTTTCTGTATCATTACTGATGAAGAGCGTCATATTAAGATGGCGATTGTCGATAAAAATACAACCCCATTGATATCAGTAAATGATCCTCAGTTAATGTTGGCAAAACCTGCATCATTAACCGCTGCAACAGGGATGGATGCATTAACTCACGCGATTGAAGCGTATGTTTCAACAGCTGCAACACCCATTACTGATGCTGTGGCGATTAAAGCGATTGAGTTAATTCAACAAAACCTACGTACCGCAGTGAAAGAAGGTCAGAACCTTAATGCTCGTGAGCAAATGGCGTATGCGCAGTTCATGGCAGGTATGGCATTTAACAATGCGTCACTCGGTTATGTACATGCGATGGCGCATCAGTTGGGTGGTTACTATAACTTGCCTCATGGTGTCTGTAATGCCGTTTTACTGCCACATGTTCAGCGTTATAACGCGCAAGTATCATCTGAGCGTTTACTTGACGTAGCAAAAGCGATGGGTGTGAATGTTGAAGATATGACAGCAGAGCAGGGGGCTAATGCAGCACTTGAAGCAATAGTGGCGCTATCTAAAGATGTTGGTATTCCACTTGGTTTAAAAGAACTTGGTGTGAAAGAAGAGGATATCGCATTACTCGCTGATAATGCGTTGAAAGATGCTTGTGGATTTACTAACCCTAAACAAGCAACCCATGAAGAAATATCACAGATCTTTATGGCTGCAATGTAATTGCTAAAGTCATGAGATAGTAAAAAGGCAATCAGATGATTGCCTTTTTTAATGGTTAATTTTTGTATTCGCTTAATTGCGTTAAAGCAGTGGGCTAAACATATAGAAAAAGCGCTCGATAAATTTATTCTTCATTGAACGTTTACTCCATTGTTCACGATCGATTTCGTCGGAATCAGCAATATAACTTTGTTGTAGCTGGCTGAGCTCTTGTGTGAAAACGATATTATCGACCGCCATCGTTACTTCAAAGTTAAGCCATAAGCTTCGCATATCAAGATTTACGGTACCAATTAGGCAATGGCTATCATCAATGACCACTGATTTTGTGTGTAATAACCCGCCGTGGAAACGGTGGATATGTACCCCAGATTCAAGTAAATCACTAAAGAATGATCGGCTTGCCCATTCCACCATAACTGAATCATTTTTACGTGGAATAACAATGTGTACTGCAATACCACGATCTGCGGCCCCTTTCATGGCATGTAATAAATGTTCACTCGGCACGAAGTAAGGGGTTGTGATAACAACAGATTTTTTTGCTTGGTAAATACTCAGTAATAATGCTTGATGAATAATATCATCTGGCATGCCTGGGCCAGATGGTATGACTTGTACTGTATCTTTGTGTGCAGTATCAAATGCACAGTTAGGTAATGGTGGTAAAAAGCGTTTTCCTGTTTCAACTTCCCAATCCCATGCTTGAATACAATTTAAAACTGAGACCGTTGGGCCAGAAATTCGTACCATGACATCGACCCATTGACCCACACCAGCATCAACTTTAAAGAATGCAGGATCGACTAAATTCATAGAGCCGGTGTAAGCAATATGATCATCAACCACGACAATTTTACGGTGTAGGCGTAAATCAAGACGACGGAAGAACATCCTAAATGGTGATACAGCTAAGGCTTCAACTAATTCGATGCCAGCACCACGCATTAACTTCGGCCAATGCGATTGGAAGAAGCGCATGCTACCTGCAGAATCAAGTAATAAGCGGACTCTAACACCACGTTTAGCCGCTTGAATTAAAGCAACGCCGACTTCATCAGCAAGCCCGCCAGGGTTCCAGATATAAAATTCAAGGTGGATTGAATGTTGTGCATGGTTTATGTCGTTAACCAGTGATCGTAAAATTTCTTGTGGCGAGGATTGCAAAGAAAGATCATTACCAATAAGTCCAGGTATACCTAATCTGTTTTCACATAAATCACTGATCGGCTTAGCAACCAGGCTCATATTTTGAGGTTGATGCCCTGGACAATCATTGAGTTGTTTAAACCAGTTAGCAAAAGGCAAAAACATTTCACGTGCACGTTCAGCACGTTTCTTACCAAGATTTAATTCACCGAATAATAGATATGCAATTACCCCACCGATAGGTACGATGTAAATGATCATCATCCATGCGAGCGATACTCCAACAACACGACGTTTAAATACGACGCGAACAGTAACCGATGCGATGAGTAACCAGTAGGCGAAAACGCCAATCCACGTTAAGACTTGATAAAATTGTTCCATCAAATGACTTCATTGTTTCATTAATACGTTATAGATATATAGTGCATTGAAAAGTGAAAAAAACCTAGTATTTAGGATGTTTATTAACTGAAAGTGAGTGAGAAATCAGTTTTTAACTGTTTAATTTAGTGCATGAATTATACCTATTCTTAATGATTGATTTGATAAGAAAGGAGATGTTGGTCAGATGGATATATAACATTTGATAGGGTGTTAATTTCACCCCTGACTTTTCCTTTTATATTGTGCTGGTATACTCGCTCGCTTATTTGTTCTAAGGCTGCCCTATGTTTACTCTTGTTTACCAACACCCTGATTTTTTAGTGATTAATAAGCACCCTGGTATCAGTGTTCATAAAGATGACAATGATCAGCCGTTGCTTGCAGCTGTTGCTGAACAGACTGGGGATGAAAAGCTGTATTTGATCCATCGCCTCGACAAAATGACATCAGGTTTACTATTGCTTGGGCGAAATAAAGAAGCGGCATCGATCCTATCTTCAAATTTTGCAGAGCGGGTAGTCGAAAAGTTTTATGTTGCGATAGGCACCAAAAAGCCAAAGAAAAAACAAGGTGTGGTGATTGGTGATATGTCCCGCTCACGTCGTAGTAGTTGGAAGTTAGAAAGTACAAAAGAAAATCCAGCTATCACCCAGTTTTTTTCAACAGCAGCAGGTGAGGGGCGACGTTTATTTTTATGTAAGCCTCATACGGGTAAAACGCATCAAATTCGTGTTGCATTACGCAGTGTAGGCTCTGGCATCACTGGTGATGAGATCTATGGCACTGAAGCGTCAGATCGTGGTTACTTACATGCTTATGCATTGTCTTTTCCTTATAAAGGTGAGACACAGTCTTTTATTTGCCCACCAACAGACGGTAAATTGTGGCAAGTGGCAGAGACACAGCAGGCGTTAAGTGATTGGAATCAGCCATGGCAACTAGAGTGGCCGACATTGGCTTATAAAAAGGCAAGTGTATAAAGTTATTTAAATGATTGCTGTGTTTTTCTGCAGTTTATTGGGAACTGTAGAAATCCTCAGCAATTAGTATTAGCGTATATCTTTGGTGCTATAACTATCAATAAGCTTAACGTATAATGGCTGTCTAGGATCAACCTAGTAAGAGAAAGACTATGCGTATTGCCCGCTCACGAGCTCATAGAAAGCAACTTCGTAATCAACGTCAACTTCGTCATTGTCGTTATCGAGCTCAGCAGTTTTTTCGATTAAAACACGCTACGTTCTATTCTCCTTATCTCCCAGAATTGAAACAGACTAACACTGGTATTTTTCAATTATCTTCACAGTTAATTTACCGTAATTATCCTGCATTTATACCGCTTTGTTCGCCTAGAGAAATTATGGCTTCAGTGGTACCAACGACCATATTATTAGCGGCTTGAGTAATATAAGATGTAGAAACTGGTATTCTTGTGGTCAGTGTATAAAATAGCGCCCTTAATTCACTATATAGTTTGAAATTATGGAAATAAGTGCATTACCCACTTTAGAAGCTCATCTACTAACAGCCTTGTCTTCACCGCCTAACGAAGTTCGCCGATTCTTTCATGGGCGTGGACGTTGCTGGCAAGGGTTAGAGCAAATAACGGTTGATTGGCTACAAGGTCAAGTACTTGTTTCCTTGTTTAAAGAGCCTTCTACTGAGTTCTTAGCTGAACTTACCACTTTGCTTATTAACCTGACTAAAACAGCAGAATGGCAAAACAGTGGTGCGACATCGCTATTACTTCAACATCGTGATCGAGACGGCTCCCCGATGGAGGTGATGTGGGGTGAAACGTCAGAATATCAAGATGTGATTGAAAGTGGTCTAGTGTATAAGCTAGATCTGGGGCGTAAGCAGAATAATGGCTTATTCCTTGATATGCGATTAGGCCGTGATTGGGTTCGCGAGCAAGCAGCAGGTAAACGTGTATTGAATTTATTCGCTTACACCTGTGGTTTCTCAGTTGCTGCGATTGCTGGTGGCGCAGAGCATGTTGTGAACCTTGATATGGCAAAAGCAGCATTAAGCCGTGGTCGTGATAATCACCATTTAAATAAACATGATTTAAAGAAAGTCAGTTTCTTAGGTCATGAACTATTTAAGTCATGGGGAAAGGTGCGCAAATATGGCCCATACGATCTCATTATTATTGATCCACCTTCATTTCAGAAAGGTAGCTTTGCGCTCACGAAAGATTACCAAAAGATCTTACGTCGCTTGCCTGAATTGTTAACCGAAAACGGTACAGTGTTAGCGTGCGTGAATGATCCGAGCATTACTTCAGCTTTCTTAATTGAAGGTATGGCTGCAGAAGCCCCAGAGCTGGTGTTTGAAAAACGTCTTGATAATCCACCAGAGTTTAAAGATATTGAGCTAGAAGGTGGTTTAAAGGCATTGATATTCCAGCGCAACTAATTGAAAAATAGAAAATAGAGACAACTAATTTCTTATCCCTTATGTTTTTAATGTAAGGGATTTTTTGTATCTAATTACTACGTTACTAGTGATAAAAATGGATAAATCATCACATAGCCATATATTCAACCTTACTAACTTGTTCATAATTAAGGCTAATGTTGCAATTTTGTAGCAGCTGACAAATACTGAAAAGATAGAACATATAAAAAAAACGCAGGATTGTTAGTTCGTTTAGGGTAGACACATAACAAAACATAGATTAAGGATGAGTCAATATGTTTAAGTCTTTTTTTCTCGATCGACGCTGGTTTTTATGGTCGATTTTAGGTAGTGCCTTAATTCTGTATGTGACTTGGTACAAAGTGCAGATTGATGTTGAGGTGAATGAATGGTTTGGGACATTTTATGATTTGATCCAGAAAGCACTGGCGAAACCTCATGCGGTTACGTTTGATGAGTTTCTTTCTGGTTGTATCGAGTTTTTTAATATTGTCTCTGTTTATATCATTATTGCCGTGATGCTTGATTTCTTTGTTCGTCACTATGTTTTCCGTTGGCGAACAGCGATGAATAATTACTACATGTCACACTGGGATAAAATTCACCATATTGAAGGTGCTTCGCAGCGTGTTCAAGAAGACACTATGCGTTTTGCACGTATTGTTGAAGGGTTAGGGGTGAGCTTCATGCGCTCATTAATGACGTTAGTCGCCTTCCTACCTATTTTATGGGTGCTGAGTGAAAACATTACTGAACTACCGTGGATAGGTGAAGTTGACCGATCATTAGTGTATTTAGCTATTATTTCTGCCTTGTTTGGGACAGTTTTACTGGCGATTGTTGGTGTCAAATTACCTGGACTTGAATTTAAAAACCAAAAAGTTGAAGCGGCATATCGGAAAGAGCTGGTTTTTGGTGAAGATCAAAGCACTAGAGCACAGCCAGAGACAGTTGGCGAGTTATTTTTCAACGTACGTAAGAACTACTTTAATTTATATCGTCACTATCTTTACTTTGATATTGCGAAATGGTCATACATTCAATATACCGTCATTGTGCCGTATATTGCGTTGGGACCTGCTATTGTATCTGGGGCATTAACGCTCGGCGTGTTGCAGCAAATTTTACGTGCCTTTGGTAAGGTAGAAGAATCTTTCCAATTCCTTGTTCATTCATGGAGCACCATTGTTGAATTAATGTCTATTTATAAACGTCTTAAAGCATTTGAATTGCAAATAGACGAAGCGATTGCAGCAGAACAAGTGCCTGCAGATTAAGTAGGATTATGCTGAAATAATGTGATGGCAGATTTTAAATAGAGAATGGAAAAGCCCGTACAAAATGATCATTGGTACGGGCTTTTATCGTTGTGAAAATGAATGTTAATTCAGTGATTCACAAGAGTCTTTAGATACTGTTTGCTGCGCCATTGTACGACCACTGATATCTTTGATCGTAATTAGGTAATCTACGCCGCTATCAAATAATGGTTTTATTTCTTTGTTATTACAATAGTTTCTTGCAGCAGCCTTGACAGCATTTGATGGTGAAACACGACTTTTCCCACCATAAATAACATTAATCTTAACGGTACTTCCCGACGCGTAAGCTTGCGTAATTTGGTAAGCATCAATTTTTGGATAAGGTGCTTTACTATCAATAGCAGCCGCGCGGCTTTTTGCTAATGTTTCTGCAATTTGTTGCTTTTCATGAGAAGCACAGCCACTAAGCAGTAATAAACCTAATGATGCAGTGATTAGCGCTTTGCTTATAGTTAATTTCACAATCTCGCCCTTAAATAAATTATGGAAGCACTTTTTTGAATGGCTTCACAATCACATTAGCGTATACGCCTGCATCAATATAAGGATCTGCATCTGCCCATTGTTGTGCTTGTTCTAAAGAAGCAAATTCAGCAATAACAGTCGAGCCTGTAAATCCTGCATCACCTGGATTCTCACTATCAATAGCAGGCATAGGACCTGCAACTAACAAGCGACCTTGTTCTTGTAAATCTTTTAAACGTGCAAGATGTTTTTCACGAACGCTCATACGTCGCTCTAAGCTATTTTCAACATCTTGAGAAAAAATGACGTACCACATTATTGTTCTCCCTAATAAAGTACAGAAGTGATAGCAGTAAGGTGTCGCTGGCTATCTTGTTGTTCTATTTCCCCATAGTAACCAATAAAAAAAGCACTAACTAGACGTTAGTGCTTTTTTGTCGGCTAATGTTGTACTTGTTAGCGAAATATTGCTGCGTTTGATTATGCTTTTACGATAGGGCGCGGACGACCTTCACTATTAATTGCAACATAGTTAAATGTAGCTTCACACACACGGTAGCGATCACCAACAGCTTCAACATCAACAGGCTTAACCCAAACTTCAAGACCTACGCTCATGGATGTATTACCAATGCGCTTACATTCACCGTAACAACAAACCACGTCACCAACACCAACAGGGGCTTTAAACTCTATTTTATCAACAGAGACAGTCACAACACGTCCGCCGGAAATTTCTTTAGCAAGGATAGCGCCTGCTAGATCCAACTGGGACATGATCCAACCACCAAAGATATCACCATTGGCGTTGGTGTCGGCTGGCATGGCAAGCGTGCGAAGCAGAAGCTGTCCGCGAGGGATATTATTTTCAGTGTTCATGATTTACAACTTTACTGGTTATTGTCACTTTTCGGTAAGTGGCGATAAATGTAGCCACCGGTGAGGAAGGTAAAGAGCAGCGTTAATGCTAATAGCCCAAATACCTTAAAGTCTACCCATATATCTAGCGGGAAATTGAATGCAATATAGATGTTTACTGTAGCACAGACAACAAAAAACACACTCCAAGCAAGGTTAATTCGTAACCAAATTGATTCTGGTAAAGTAATTTCTTTACCTAGCATACTTTTGATCAGTGGTTTACCCATAAATTGGCTGATCAATAAGGCTAAAGCAAAGATGGCGTAAATGATGGTGACTTTCCACTTAATGAAGTTTTCATCATGGAGAAAAATCGTTAAACCACCAAAAATAGCCACTAATACGAAAGTAACAAGTTGCATTTTTTCGACTTTTTTATAGATGAACCAAGTCAAAGCTACCTGAACCGCTGTTGCTGCAATTAAAGCGCCTGTGGCGATAAAAATGCCACTCGTTTTGAATAAAATAAAGAAAATTATAAGGGGGATAAAATCTATTAATTGTTTCATTACAACAACTCATTTTTAATAATTATTGATAGTATACCTTTTTAGAATCATGAATGAAAAATGTTCAAAAAAGCGACTTTTCACGACTGGATGAGAGAGTAGCTTGAACGTTATGAATATGGTTTATTTTTGAGTCGGTTGCTGCTCGAACAGGCTATTAACAATGGCAACGGTTAAATTCGATATTTTCTGCTGAGTTTGGAGAAATAGACTAAGTAATAGATGAAGCTGGAAGAGTAATTTTATGCAGATATAAATAGTAAAAAGCCTATCAACGAGAAAGTGGTTTTCAGGGGATAGGCTTTTATTAATAAATGTTTTGAAGGTTTTTTAGCCTTTACTTGCCGCTTTCATTGCTGAAATAAATTCAGCCAGTTTTGCAAGCATTTGGTTATTGTCATCAAGATTTTGCTCAATGATTTTTACTACAGCGGATCCTGAAATTGCACCCGCCGCACCCGCTTCAATAGCATCACGGACTTGTTCTGGTGATGAAATACCAAAGCCTAAAATGGCTGGTGGGGCATTATGTGCTTTAAGGCTTGAAAGCAAATGATCAATTGGCATGCCTGCTTTAGTTTCAGCCCCCGTTACACCTGCGCGTGATAACAGGTAAGTGTAACCACCACCGAGCTCAGAGACCGCCTGTAGTGTTGCATCATCAGCATTAGGTGGCGCAATAAAAATAGGGTGAACACCGTATTTATTTGCCGCATCACGAAACTCTTGTGACGCATTAACGGGAACATCAGCAATTAATACTGAATCAACTCCTGCTTTTGCACACTGCTGATAAAAGTTATCGATGCCAGCGGCAAACACAAGGTTAGCGTACATCAATAACCCGACTGGCACGTCTGGGTATTTCTGACGAATTTGTGTTAGTAATTCAAAACACAAGGTTGGTGTGGTGCCTGATTCTAATGCGCGAATGGTTGCACCTTGAATGGTAGGACCATCAGCGAGAGGATCTGAAAATGGAATACCTAATTCTAAAGCATCAGCGCCAGATTCAACCAAGGTATCAATGATCTTCATTGATTGTTCTGGTGTTGGATCGCCAATGGTAACAAAAGGCACAAAAGCGCCTTCATTGCGCTCAGCTAATGTGCTGAATAATTGTTGATAACGATCCATTATAGTGCTCCTTTTTCCTGCAAAATATCGTGAACAGTAAAGATATCCTTGTCACCACGACCTGATAAGTTAACAACCAGCAATTGTTCTTTTTCTGGCTCAGCATGAATAAGCTTCATTGCATAAGCTAATGCATGAGCAGACTCAAGCGCAGGAATGATTCCTTCTTTACGGGCGAGCAATTGGAATGCATCCAGTGCTTCATCATCAGTCACAGAGCCGTATTCAGCACGACCTGTTGCATTTAAGTGAGCATGTTGTGGACCGACAGATGGGAAATCAAGACCTGCTGATACAGAGTAAGACTCTTCAACTTGACCGTGTTGATCTTGCATCAGTGGTGCTTTCATACCAAAGAAAATACCCAAGGTTCCGTGTTTAAGAGGTGCACCATGCATATCGGTATCTAAACCTTTACCGGCAGGCTCTACACCAATCAGTTTCACATCTGTTTCTTCAATGAAATCCGAGAACATACCGATGGCATTTGAACCACCACCGACACAAGCAATAACCGCATCAGGTAGGCGACCTTCTTTCTCTAAGATCTGGGCTTTAGTTTCTTCACCAATAATATGCTGGAATTCTCGTACAATCGTTGGGAATGGGTGAGGGCCCGCTGCAGTACCTAGCAAGTAGTGTGCTTTGTCATAACTTGCAGACCAATCGCGCATTGCTTCATTACAAGCATCTTTTAAGGTTGCAGAGCCTGAGTGGACAGGAATGACTTCTGCGCCCATCAACTTCATACGGAATACGTTAGGGCTTTGACGTTCAACATCTTTAGCACCCATATAAACGCGGCATTTAAGGCCGAGTAGTGCACAAGCAAGTGCGGTAGCAACACCGTGTTGACCGGCACCTGTTTCAGCGATGATCTCGTTTTTACCCATGCGTTTAGCAAGTAATGCTTGACCTAACACTTGGTTAGTTTTGTGCGCGCCACCGTGTAATAAATCTTCACGTTTCAGGTATAGCTTTGTTTTTGTCCCTTTCGTCAAGTTCTGACATAGCGTTAGGGCAGTTGGACGACCAGCGTATTCTTTAAGTAGTGTAATAAATTCTTGTTGAAAACTTGGGTCTTGCTGCGCTTCAATAAACGCATCTTCCAATTGGTCTAATGCAGGCACTAAAATTTGTGGTACATACTGACCACCAAATTCGCCAAAAAAGGCATCTAATTTACTCATAATTATTTATCGTCCTTAATATCTTTGATTGCCGCGAATGCCGCACTCAATTTATTCGGGTCTTTTTTACCTGGCGCACTTTCCACACCAGAATTTAAATCAAGGCCATCAAATCCTAATGCTGCCGCTTGTTGTGCGTTGTCTGCATTTAAGCCACCAGCCAGTAATATACCTTTGCGATCGCCGCTTTGGATCAACGACCAGTCGAAGCTTGTCCCTGTACCACCAGTTTGATTACCTACTTTACTATCAACAAGGTGTTTATCAACTTGGTATGCTGATAAATCAGGTAAAGCATCTGATACCCCGTGGGCTTTCCAAATTTTACATTGAGCTGGAAGTTGTGCTTTTAGCTCATTAATGTATTGCTGTGTTTCTGTGCCATGTAGCTGCACAACACTTAGTACCAGTTGTTTTACTGTATCGACAATTGTTTCAAGTTCTGCATTTTGGAATACGCCAACATAGTCGAGTGGGGCACCTGTCATCACATGGCGTGCTTGCTCGATATCCACACAGCGAGGGGATGCAGGAATAAAAATTAAACCGCCGTAAACGGCACCATTTTGGTAAGCGATAGTGGCGTCTTTCGCTTCGGTTAATCCGCAGACCTTGTTATCACCAAGTAACACACGACGCACCGCAAGATCGAGGTTATCTTCTGCCATTAACGAGCTACCAATTAAAAAACCATTGGCATATTGAGATAACTGGCGAATTTCTTGATTGCTGTAAATGCCAGACTCTGAAATCACAATCGTGTCTGGTGATAATTTCGGAGCAAGTTGCTTGGTGCGGTCTAAATCAATACTTAAATCGCGTAAATTACGGTTGTTAATACCGACAACTTTCGCTTTTAAGTTAATCGCACGTTCAAGCTCTTCTTCGTTACTCACTTCGGTCAAAATGCCAAGATTTAATTGATTGGCAACATCAGCAAGAGTTTGGTATTCCTCGTCATTAAGGACTGACAACATAAGCAAAATAGCATCCGCTTGATAGTGACGAGCTAGATAGACTTGGTAGGTATCAACCATGAAGTCTTTACATAGTACGGGTTGACGTACTTGACCACGGACTTGAGGGAGAAACTCAAAGTTACCTTGGAAGTACTTTTCATCGGTGAGTACTGAAATCGCACTGGCGTAGTTGTTGTACACACTAGCAATGTAATCAAGATTAAAATCGTCTCGGATCAAACCTTTTGATGGTGAGGCTTTTTTACATTCAAGAATGAATGCAGGACGATCTACACCATTATCAGTATTGGATGATAACGCTTGGTAGAAGTCGCGATCACTAGGGACGAGATCATGAATAAATGAATCAAGTGGCTGTGATGCTTTACGTGCTTCTACCCAAATTTTTTTGTCAGCAACAATTTTTGCTAATACGGTTTCCATGACTATCCTCGTGCTGCCAATTTTTCAACTAATTCAAAAGCTTTGCCTGATTGCATGACTTCAATGGCTTGTTGCGTATTTTGTTTAAGATCTTCTTGACCGAATAAACGTAATAGCAGGGCTACATTTACTGCCACCGCACCAACTTGGGCAGGCGTACCTTTACCGGTTAAAATGTTAGTGATAATGGCACGGTTCTCTTCTGGTTCTCCGCCTTTAATCGCCTCTAAAGGGTAGGTGTCCAAACCGAAATCAGCAGGAGTTAGGGTGTATTCGGTGATTTCGCCATTAATGATTTCCGCAACATGAGTTTCACCATGAATAGCCACTTCATCTAAACCACTGCCGTGAACGACTGCTGCACGCTTCATGCCCATGGTAGCCATGGTCTCAGCTATCGGGCGAACTAAGCTATTGTCGTAAACACCCATAAGTTCAATGTTAGGTTTTGCTGGATTAATTAAAGGCCCCAGTACATTGAAGATGGTGCGTGTTTTCAATGTTTGACGTACAGGCATAGCATGGCGTACACCACCGTGATACTCAGGCGCGAACAAGAAACACACGCCAAGTTCATCTAATGCGCCACGCGCGTTTTCAGGTGTCATCGCAAGGTTGATACCAAACTTATCAAGTAGATCTGAAGAGCCTGATTTGCTTGAAACGCCACGGTTACCGTGTTTCGCCACTTTAATGCCACACGCAGCGGCTACAAACGCTGCTGTAGTTGAAATATTGATGGTATTGGCCCCATCACCACCAGTCCCTACGATGTCAGCAAAGTCATAATCTGGGCTTGGGAAGTTGTTGGCGTTGGCGACTAAAGCGCTCGCGGCTCCAGCAATTTCTTGCGGCGTTTCACCTTTAATTTTCAGTGACGTTAGTACAGCTGAAAGAATGATAGGATCCACTTCACCTTTGATGATTGCATCAAACAAGGTGTGGCTATCTTCTTGGCTCAGAGATTCTTGATCGTAGAGTTTATTGGCAATGTCGTAAATTTTGTGATCCATAATCATCTTCCTTAATGCTTTTAGTTATTCGGTTTCGTTACGACTCATCACCCAGTTCAGCGTGTGCGTTAATAGCTCTGCACCTTGCGTTGTGAGGATTGATTCTGGGTGAAATTGGAAACCACATACTTTATCTTGTTCATGTAAAACAGCCATTACCAGTCCATTTACATCGGCAATGGTTTGTAGTGTTTCGGGGACTTCTGTTGCCACTAATGAATGGTAACGTGCAATTGAGAGAGGGTTAGGTAAATTGCCAAATACCGCATGTTGGTTATGGCTCATCATTGCTGCTTTACCATGGACAATTTCACCTGCCCCTGAAACTTTACCGCCGTAGGCTTCAACAATCGCTTGTTGTCCTAGGCAAATCCCAATCATAGGAACTTTACCTTTCACGCGTTGGATCAGTTCAGGCATACATCCGGCGTTAGCTGGTGCACCAGGTCCCGGTGATAGTACTAAAACGGGATGAGTTTTCTCCTCTAATGCGTTTTCAACTTGTTCTGCGGTCAAGTTATTACGGTAAATCGTTACTGGATGACCGAGAGAACGAAACTGATCAACAAGGTTGTAAGTAAACGAATCAAAGTTGTCGAGTAGCACAATATGGGCTGGGGTTGTGTTTGTCATTGTGGTTCTCCTTAACCTTGATGTGCGGTGCGAATAGCGTTAATCACCGCTTGCGCTTTACCACGCGTTTCATCGGCTTCTGCTTGTGGAATGGAGTCGTAAACCACGCCAGCACCAGCTTGAACACTCGCAATACCATTTTCAACGTAGGCTGAGCGGATCACGATACAAGTATCCATATCACCGTGACCGGTGAGATAACCGACAGCACCGCCATAACTGCCACGGCGACGTTGTTCAACATCACGGATAAGCTGCATAGCTCGGATTTTCGGTGCCCCTGTTAATGTACCCATGTTCATACACGCTTGGTACGCATGAAGGGCATCAAGTTCGCCACGCAATTGACCAACCACGCGAGAAACTAAGTGCATCACATGGCTGTAACGATCAACTTTCAGTAAATCAGCAACGTAACGGCTTCCTGCTTCACTGATCCTTGCGACATCATTACGTGCTAAATCCACTAACATCATGTGTTCAGCATTCTCTTTTTTATCGCAACGTAGCTCTAATTCAATACGACCATCTAAATCAAGGTTAATTGAACCGTCGCTGTTTTTGCCTCGTGGTCGAGTACCTGCAATCGGGTATATCTCAACTTGGTTTGAGTCTGAACAATATTTCAGTGCACTTTCAGGAGAGGCGCCAAAGAGGGTGAATTCTGAGTCTTGCAAAAAGAACATGTAAGGGCTTGGGTTGCCAATTTTTAGTGCTTTATATGCCGCGAGCGTTGAAGGGCATGGCAAAGTAAATTGGCGTGATGGCACTACTTGGAACACATCGCCATTGATAACGTATTGCTTAAGATCGTTAACAGTTTGGCAGAAATCTTCATCACTAATAGACGCTTCTGGCTCACATTTCGCTAATACTTGTGCGGGAGGCACAGGCTGAGGGTTTAAACAGATCTCTTTAATCGCTTGTAGGCGACGACTTAAATCATGATAGCTATTGGTGTAGTGCTCGCCACCAAATAAAGTCGCTTGCAGTGTGCCTTTACGACGTTGGTGATCGATAATCAACAAGGTTTCGGCAATATAGAAAATATAGTCAGGACAGTTATTGTCTTGCTTCACTTCTGGTAGCGGCTCAAAATCAGCGACTAAGTCATACGCAAATAGACCACCTAAGAATAAAGCTTCTTTTGGGTGGTGCTTGGTATCAAAGGCATGTTGGATCAAACGTAGAGCATCGAATGATGAGGTTTGGCGTAAGCGGCTATCCTCATCAATATCATGAGCGTGGGATGGAAATACCAAGGTTAATGTTTTTCCATTTAGTGCTGCATGAATATCGTTAGGCAGTTGGCTTTGTAAATGCGTAATGACATTCACACCATTACTTGTTAGTGCTTCCAACGTGACTTCTTTACCGCGGCAAACAATACGTACTGCAGCATCAACAAGCATTAAGCTCTTTAAATCTTGCTTAGAATCAACTTCTGCTGATTCTAATAAAAGGTTGTGCGGGCGATCGCCACAAACTGAAAAGTACAGTTCTGTGGGATCGGCAACATAAGGTACATCAAGGCTGAGAAGATCGATCTCATTAGCAGCTAATGTATTTTGCCCTAGTGGATGATTTCCTATTGAGTGAGTATTCACAGCGTTCTCCCTGCCGCTTCCACAAACGGTTTTAATTCCTGCATTAATTGTTCAAACATTGGTGCGGTTAATGCTTGATGGCCATCAGATAAGGCTTCACATGGGTTTAAATGTGATTCGACAATGATGCCATCGGCGCCAACAGCAGCCGCTGCGCGTGAGAGTGGGATCACTAACTCACGAATACCTGTTCCATGGCTTGGGTCTACCAGCACGGGCAAATGGGTATGTTGCTTTAAATAAGCGACCGCATTGAGATCCAATGTATTTCTCGTTGCTGTCTCAAACGTTCTAATACCACGTTCACACAAAATGATATTTGGGTTACCTGCATCATAAATATATTCAGCAGCGAGTAGCAATTCCTCGATAGTGGCTGAAAGTCCGCGTTTGAGCAAGATCGGTTTTTTACTTTCACCGATAATTTTTAACAAACCATAGTTTTGCATATTTCTCGCACCAATTTGAAAACAATCAATATATTGAGTCATTTTTTCAACTTGGCTCACATCCATGACTTCAGATACGGTAGGAATACCGAGCATGTCATTGGCTTTTTTTAACAATTTTAACCCTTCTATCCCTAAACCTTGAAAATCATAAGGGCTGGTGCGGGGTTTATAAGCGCCGCCTCGCAGTGCCATAGCGCCATGAGATTTCACCATTTCAGCAACAGATAATAATTGTTGCTCTGATTCGACTGAGCAAGGGCCTGCAATAACAGCAAAACGATCGCCACCTACTGCGGCAAAGCCAAAACGTACCACTGTGTTGTGGACTTGAACTTCTCGGCTAACCAATTTGTATTTAGTTAAAATGGGTTTTACCGTTTCAACTAAAGGGTTTGCTTCTATATTTAAGCTTTGTAAAACACGTTCATCACCTAATGCACCTAACACAATGCGTTCACTGCCTGGCATATATAGCGGTTTTAATCCGACACTGTCGATTTGAGCCAGTAGGCTATTGGCATCAGCTTCTGTCGCTTGCGGTTTTAAGACAATAATCATGAGGTCATCCTTGTAAATGGTCGCAGTGAAGGCTAGGTGCAGTGCCCGTTTTATTTTTTATCTTGTTAAATTTGGCGTTATAAAAAAGCCCGCTTTGATGGCGGGCTCGTTGTTATTTTGCTGAGTTACAGCTAATCACACCGCCCGTAAATAGGAGTGCCACCACCAATTATTGAAGAAAACGCATTGTTGATTTTGAATTTGCTGTAACATGTAAGAGTCCTATTAGGTATTAGTTACATTTTTGCTATCAGCTAAATGTACATGATGCCTCTCAATCAAGTATTGGATACTTGGTATTTATGTACTAGTAGACTAGTTCACGATTATAAAGTCAAGAATAAAACTTATGTTGTTTGATTTACATAGCCATACTACAGCGTCTGACGGTCGCTTAACGCCGCAAGAATTAGTTCGACGGGCCGTAGATATGCGGGTCGACATCCTGGCAATTACTGATCACGATACGGTTGCTGGCCTACATGAAGCGCATACTGTCATAGAGCAAGAAGCCTTGCCTATCACATTAATTAACGGTATTGAAATCTCTACCGTGTGGCAAAACTTTGATATTCATATTGTTGGGCTTAATATAGACCCACAAAATCCAACGTTAGTGACGTTTATTGAGCAGCAAGTAGAGCGTCGACTTGAACGTGCTAAAGAAATTGGTGCGCGACTTGAAAAAAACAGAATGCCAGGGGCATTTGAAGGCGCTGCTAAACTTGCGGGTGATGCATCGATCACTCGTGCACATTTCGCCCGTTGGATTGTTGAACAAGGTTATGCGAAAACTATGCAGGCGGTGTTTAAGAAATTCTTAACACGCGGAAATCCCGGTTACGTACCGCCAAATTGGTGCACTATCGCCGATGCTATTGATGTGATTCATGCCGCTGGCGGTAAAGCGGTTATTGCCCATCCTGGTCGTTACAACATGACGGCAAAATGGCTTAAGCGATTAATCCAGCATTTCATTGAAGCGGGTGGTGACGGTATGGAAGTATCGCAGCCTCAGCAAGCACCGCAAGAACGACGTACCTTAGGGGATTACGCCATACAATTTAATTTACTTGCTTCACAAGGGTCCGATTTTCATTACCAATCACCTTGGACTGAATTAGGACGTAACTTGTGGCTCCCTAAAGATGTTCCAGCGATTTGGCATGATTGGGAAGTTGAGAAAAAGCGAGTAGAGGTAGAAATTCAGGCTGAGCCTGCTGCCTCAAAGGAGGAATAATGAGTCAATTTTTTTATGTTCACCCAGAAACACCCCAAACACGTTTGATTAAACAAGCGGTAGAAATTATTAAAAATGGCGGTGTCGTGGTTTATCCAACGGATTCTGGTTATGCCCTTGGTTGTCAGTTAGAAAACAAACAAGCACTAGAGCGTATTTGTCAGATCCGACGCCTAAACGAAAAGCACAATTTCACTTTGTTATGTCGTGACTTATCTGAGCTATCTTTGTATACCCGTGTTGACAATATCGCTTTCCGTCTATTACGCAATAACACCCCAGGCGCATACACCTTTATCTTTAAAGGGACAAAAGAAGTGCCTCGTCGTTTAATGAACGCAAAGCGTAAAACGATTGGTATTCGTGTACCTGATAATGCGATTGCATTGGCGTTACTTGAAGCGTTAGGTGAGCCACTAATGTCAACTAGCCTTATTTTACCGGGTAATGAAACAACAGAAGCGGATCCCGATGAAATCCGCGACAAGTTAGAGCATGCGGTTGATTTGATTATGCATGGTGGTTACTTAGGCGAGCAGCCAACAACCGTGATTGATTTTAGTGAAGGTGAAATTGATATTGTTCGAGTTGGTGCCGGTGATGTGACACCGTTTGAATAATTAAATGGTTTGAAAATTCAGTAACTCTAATAAAAGCAAATAGTTAGTTTCTAGCTGTTTGCTTTTTTGTTTTTAACCCTATTTTATTTCTTTGATTTTCCTGTAAATAACCTCGCAATCGACTATCTTTTTATAGCTAACTTTGCCTTCTTTTGGCATAATGCGCGCCCACATTCTGATAAAAAGTGAGTTGTTAATGCCTCACACAGAATCCAAATTAATGCTATTCGCATAAATGGTTTTGGTTAAGTAACTCTCTGATTTTAAATTGGAAAGTATTGTCCGGAATCTTTTGATGAGTATTTCGACGCCTGTGAAGGCGACAAAGGTTTGTCTATAATGAGTGAAAAATTACAGAAGGTATTGGCACGAGCTGGCCAAGGATCACGTCGTGAAATCGAATTAATGATCCAAAACGGTCGAGTGAGTGTTGATGGTGTCGTTGCTAAACTTGGCGATCGTCTTGAAGATTTATCAGTAAGTGTTCGCATTGATGGTCATAACATTGAGCTGATCTCTTCTGATGAAGAAATTTGCCGTATTCTTGCTTACAACAAGCCAGAAGGTGAGCTATGTACTCGTCACGATCCTGAAGGCCGCCGTACTGTATTTGATCGTCTTCCTCGCTTAAACACTGGCCGCTGGGTATCAGTAGGTCGTCTTGATGCGAACACCTCAGGTTTATTGTTGTTCACAACAGATGGTGAACTTGCTAACCGCTTAATGCACCCAAGCCGCACAGTTGAACGTGAATACATGGTTCGTGTATTTGGTGAAGTGACTGAGCAAATGGTTAAGAACGTTGTTAAAGGTGTTGAACTAGAAGATGGTTTAGCACGCTTTGAAGATGTTGTTTACGCTGGTGGTGAGGGTATGAACCATACTTTCTACGTAGTGATCACTGAAGGTCGTAACCGTGAGGTTCGTCGTTTATGGGATTCTCAAGGCGTTACTGTTAGCCGTCTAAAGCGTGTTCGTTACGGTGATGTTTACTTAACGAAAGATATGCCTCGTGGTGGTTGGAGTGAGCTTGAGCTAAAAGAAGTGAATGAGCTTCGTGCAACAGTTGAGCTTCCACCTGAGACTGAAACAGCATTAACTGTTGAAGGTCAAAAACGTAAAAAAGGTATTCGTCAGATCCGTCGAGCTGTTCGTCGTCACGAAGAGCGTGTAGAAACGGGCGGTGGTCGCGGTCGTCGTGGTCGTGGTAACGATCGTCGTAACCCTGGCTCTAGCCGTAATGCTGAAGTTGAAGCTCAATCAAACGAGCGTCGTGGTAATGGTCGTTCGCAGCCAGCAAAAGGTCGTGATAATCGTGACAGTCGCGATAACGGTAAGCCACAATCATCAGGTCGCCCACAAACATCGGGTAAACCGCAATCATCAGGTAAGCGTAAGCCTTCAGGAAATGCAGCAAATCGCCGCAACCCTTTAGCCAATAAACCTGCTAAACCACGTACTCGTAAGTAATTGGTTTAGACTATAAGAATAATTAAAAGCCGACCTAGTGTCGGTTTTTTTGTATCTGGTAAACCACGTGGTATAACTCAAGAGGCACTGAGTAAATAGTGTGAATATTGCTGTGATGCACTTTACTGTGAAGGGATGCTAAATATATAACGAATAGTCAGTGAGTATAGCAATGTTAGATACATTGAAAGAGCAACAACGGGGGCGATTGATCACGGTCTTTGGCGTGATGGTATTAAGTTTTGATACGCTACTCGTGCGTTTAATTGATAGTAATGAATGGACATTAATTTTCTGGCGCGGCTTCTTACCTGCTGTCATGTTGTTTATTGTGCAGTGGTATTCAGATAAAAAATTGATCACGCAACATTTATTACGCCCGTCATTATTAACCTTAATTACCGCAGGATTGTTTAGTGCATCCACCATTTGTTTTGTGTTATCACTGAATAATACCCAAGTGGCCAGTACTTTGGTGATCACTAATACCGCACCGTTATTTACGGCAGTGATTGGTTTCTTCTTCTTAAAAGAGAAGTTAGATAAGGCAACAATTATTGCGATTATTATTGCTGTGGGTGGAATAGGGTTAGTGTTTGGCTATCATCCCACCATTGACGAGCTGAGAGGCGATTCACTTGCTTTGGTTTCTGCTGTTGCAATAGCCGTTTACCTTGTTGCACTTCGTAAGACCCAAGGGCAATTAGGCTCTATTTATATTATTCTGGCTGGTGTATTTACATCGATTATTTCGCTCTCTGTTGGCGCTAAACCGTTCGCCCTAGATATGCAACATGCTATTTATATGTTCTTACTCGGTGGTGTTGTGATCCCATTGTCTTTCTATTTAATTGCACATGGGCCACGTTATTTACCCGCAGCTGAAACCAGTTTGATCTTGTTACTTGAAGTGCTTTTTGGTCCGTTGTTGGTATGGTTGATCATTGGGGAAACACCAACAGCCAATGTGTTGTTAGGCTCAACTGTCGTTGTACTGACCTTATCCTGTTTATTTGCTTGGCAGTGGCGAAAACAACTAAAAACACCACGTCATTAACACTAGATTTAGCTTGTAAAAAAGCCGACATTGCGTCGGCTATTTTGTTTATATCTCAATGTTTAGCTTTATTCTTCTTCACAATGGCTGTGAGACGATGTTGGCTTAGGCTGAGCATCAATACATTTACCAGAAATATGACGGCTTTCAGGGCCCATTAGATACACATAGAGCGGTATGATATCTTTTGGCGTCTTAAGCTGTTTTGCATCTTCAGCAGGGAAGGCTTTTGCGCGCATTCCTGTTCTAGTACCACCAGGATTTATTGCATTTACTTTTACATTGGTGTTACTTAATTCATCAGCAAGGACTTGCATCATGCCTTCTGTTGCGAATTTTGAAATGGCATAACTGCCCCAAAATGCACGACCACTATGACCAACGGTTGATGATGTGAAAATAATTCTGCCATCAGGAGACTTCTTTATAAATGGAATAACAGCCTGAGTTAATAAAAACTGGGCTTTCACATTTACTTGCATGACATCATCAAAGGTTGACTCTTCAATTTGTTCTAGTGGGCTAAGTACGCCCAAGATCCCTGCATTATGTAATACGCCATCAAGACGACCAAATTGTTGCTCGATGGTATCCACCATATCGAGGTAGTGCTGTTTAGTCGCGCCCATTAAATCTAAAGGAATAATAGCAGGCTGTGTGTAGCCTAGCGCTTCAATTTCATCATAAACGGTTTCGAGTTTTGCAACTGTTTTACCGAGTAAAATAACTGTTGCACCATGGGCTGCATATTGAATAGCGGCTTCGCGTCCTATGCCATCACCGGCACCTGTTACTAAAATGACACGATCTTTAAGAGAATCAGCAGCATTATGGTATTCCACGTTAGCATCCTTCTAATGTTGATTTTTCTTGTTATTTGGCTGATTTTTCGCCGAAGAACTCTACCAAGTATTGAGCTTGGTAACAATATAGATTACTACTAAACAAAACATATCAGAATTTACTCGCTGAGAAAATTTCCTTTCATCTTAAGACGTGATCTATAAACCGATTCATTACATTTTTCTGAAAGAGAAGATAGCGATAAACGTGATAACACAGTTACAATAAAGATTGGCACTTTTTTACTGCCAACAAAGAGGATTGGATATTGGAATTTTTATTTGATTATGGACTATTTTTCGCCAAAATCGCGACAGTGGTTGTTGCGATTGTTGGTGTATTGGTATTAGTAAAAGCATTGAATGGTCGTCATGGTTCACAAAAAGGTGAACTGGAAGTGAGCGATCTGACAGAACAATACAAAGACACAGTGAACCAACTTGAATCTCACTTATTTGATAAAGCGTTGTTAAAAGCACGTGATAAAGCTGATAAGAAATCAGAGAAAGAAAAAGATAAAGCACGTCAACAAGAAGTGAAACAAGCGGCTAAAAATGGCAGCTTAGAAACATCACGTGATCCTCGCTTATTTGTAGTGGATTTCCATGGCAGTATTGATGCGCGTGAAGTCTCGTCATTACGTGAAGAAATCACCGCAATCTTGGCGGTTGCTATTGAAGGTGATGAAGTCCTACTACGCTTAGAAACCGGCGGCGGTATGGTACATGGTTATGGATTGGCATCATCTCAACTTGATCGTTTAAAAGCGGCAGGTATTAAGCTGACTATTGCAGTTGATAAAGTAGCAGCAAGTGGTGGTTATATGATGGCATGTGTTGCTGATAAAATTGTTTCAGCACCGTTTGCAATTGTTGGCTCAATTGGCGTGATTGCTCAATTACCTAACTTTAATAAGGTATTGAAAAAGAACGATATCGACTACGAGCAAATTACAGCTGGTGAGTTTAAGCGTACATTAACCATGTTTGGTGAAAATACCGATAAAGCTCGTGAAAAATTCCAGATGGAAATCGAAGAAACTCATGGCTTATTTAAGAACTTTATTGCAGCTCACCGTCCAGATCTTGATCTTGAAAAAGTGGCGACGGGCGAGCATTGGTTTGGTCAACAAGCGTTTGAATTAGGTTTAGTTGATCAGATTTCAACCAGTGATGATTTGATCACCGAAGCATGTAAAGACCGTGAAGTACTTAAAGTAAAATACGTACGTCGTAAGAAGCTTGCTGAGAAACTAGCAGGAGCATCAAGCGAAGCTGCGGATAGTTTACTGATGAAGTGGGTTGCGCGTGGTCAGCGTCCATTTATGTAAACATAATTTATATGTGTTTAAAAAACCCGCTTGAATGCGGGTTTTTTTATTCTCATCAGTTTAGCTTGCTAGCGTAAACTCAGGAGAAAGCTTGTGTGCAAGCATCTTGAACATATTGAAAACAGCAGTGGTGTTTGGTGTTGGTAATCCTTCATCATCAAGGAAATATTCCCCTTTGAAAATTAGTACACCATCGCGCTCTTCGACAGAAGTAGCACGCATCCCATCAATATAAGACTCTTGATCTTGAATGATTTGGTTAGCAATCATTAGTAAATCAGTCGATGAAATTGGGTTTTTATCACTCATAGTAAAGTCTCAAACAATCTAATAGCCTGCATAGTCTATTTAACTTAATTGAATAAAACAAATAAACAAAATCACAGGATGTTTATTATTTAATCAATATTAAGGCGTGTTTTGTTTTAATACCCTTAATTATGTGACCAAAGACATAAAATTTTTTTTTACGCTAGTCAGCGATATTAGATAAATGGTAATGATCTGCACAAATTCATGCTCAATTTATTTTTTAGTAGTTTATTGCTTTTGTAAAACGACATAATTCATCTGCTAAATTGTTTTAAATCAAAGCTTTATCTCAGTCTTTGTCAGGCTGCATTCATCTTATACATTTTATTAACAATTGCGGAAGGTGCAACCAAACAGACAGATTTCGTTAAAAAGCAGTTGACCTTCTTGTATTCTAGCCCAATATGTAAATAGAATTTTACGTAGTGACAATGAAATTTTTCATTGCAAAAATGTTTGATTACGAAAAAGATCATAGGCAATCATATTAATTCACTGCTCCTATCTTTTTATGATTAGTGACTTAATGAGATTGGTTGAATGTTGCTGAATTACTCCGTAATACAGTAGCCATTTTTTATTTTTATATTTAGCGAGCACGAGGACGTAATAGAGTCATTATGGGTAAATCTCTCGTTATCGTGGAGTCCCCCGCCAAGGCTAAAACGATTAATAAGTACTTGGGTAAGGATTTCATTGTTAAGTCAAGTGTTGGTCACGTTCGTGATTTACCAACAGGTGCACGTAGTAATGGCAAGAAAGCCGCGGCAACATCGACCAAAGGGTTGAGTGTTGAAGAAAAAGCACGCATCAAGCAAGAAAAAGACCGTAAAGCACTGATCGGCAAAATGGGTGTTGACCCCTATGATGATTGGAATGCGCATTACGAAGTACTTCCGGGTAAAGAAAAAGTCGTTAATGAATTACAGAAACTAGCAGCAGACGCTGACTATGTTTATCTCGCAACCGATTTGGACCGCGAAGGAGAAGCCATTGCGTGGCACCTTCGTGAGATCATCGGTGGCGATGATGCACGCTATAAGCGCGTTGTGTTCAACGAAATTACGAAGAATGCAATTCAACAGGCGTTTGAAGAGCCTGGTGAACTTAATATTGATGGTGTAAACGCACAGCAAGCACGTCGTTTCTTAGACCGTGTTGTTGGCTTTATGGTTTCACCATTATTGTGGAAAAAAGTCGCTCGTGGTTTATCTGCGGGTCGTGTTCAGTCTGTAGCGGTAAAATTAATCGTTGAACGTGAACGCGAAATTAATGCTTTTGATCCTGAAGAGTTTTGGGATATCCACGCAGACACATTAACCGTCGGTAAAGACGCGTTACGTTTAATGGTGGCACAACAGGCGGGTAAAGCTTTCCGTCCTGTTAATGAAAAAGACACCATGGCTGCAAAAGCGTTACTTGAAAAAGCAGCGTTCGAAGTGATTGATCGTGAAGATCGACCAACTAGCAGCAAACCATCAGCGCCATACATTACCTCAACATTGCAACAAGCGGCGAGTACGCGCTTAGGTTACGGTGTTAAGCGTACTATGGGCTTAGCGCAACGTTTATACGAAGCGGGTCACATTACCTATATGCGTACCGACTCAACCAACCTTTCTAAAGAGGCGGTTGAATCAGCACGTGACTTTATTGGTAGTGAGTACGGCGATGAATATTTGCCAAAAACGGCTAATGTTTATGGTAGTAAGAAAAATGCTCAAGAAGCGCACGAAGCAATTCGTCCTTCTCACGTAGAAATGAAAGCTGAAAACCTAGAAGGTATGGAAGCTGATGCAGTTAAGTTATATGACTTAATTTGGCGTCAATTCGTATCATGTCAGATGGTGCCAGCGAAATACGATTCAAGCACGATTACCGTGAAAGCGGGTGACTTTAGCTTAAAAGCGAAAGGTCGTACGTTACGTTTTGCAGGTTGGACACTAGTACAGCGTCCATCAGGTAAAAATGAAGACACTACGCTGCCTATGGTTAACGTGGGAGACGTATTGAAGCTAGAACAACTCGAACCTAAGCAACACTTTACTAAGCCGCCAGCGCGCTTTACAGAAGCTGCATTGGTTAAAGAGCTAGAAAAGCGTGGTATTGGTCGTCCATCAACATACGCATCAATTATTTCAACGATTCAAGATCGTGGTTATGTGCGTGTTGATCAGCGCCGTTTTTACGCTGAGAAGATGGGTGAGATTGTTTCAGATCGCTTAGACGGTAGTTTCCCTGATTTGATGGATTTCGATTTTACTGCCCGTATGGAAGGTAACCTCGATAAAATCGCTGAAGGCGAGAAAAACTGGAAGAAAGTGCTTGATGAGTTCTTCTCTGATTTCACCACTGAGCTTGAAAAAGCTGAGCTTGATGAATCAGAAGGCGGCATGAAGCCTAACAATATCGTATTAACTGATATTGAATGTCCAACGTGTTCTCGCCCAATGGGGATTCGAACTGCATCAACGGGTGTATTCCTAGGTTGTTCTGGTTATGCACTGCCACCTAAAGAGCGTTGTAAAACAACGATCAACTTAGGTAGTGAAGAAGGCATTGTTAACGTACTTGAAGAAGACGTTGAAACGGCAGCATTACGTGCTAAGAAACGTTGTCCGATTTGTAGTACTGCAATGGACGCCTACCTGATCGACAAAGATCGTAAACTACACGTTTGTGGTAATAACCCAAGCTGTGAAGGTTACATCGTTGAAAAAGGTGAGTTCAAGCTTAAAGGCTATGAAGGACCTGTTATCGAATGTGACAAGTGTGGTTCTGATATGGAACTGAAAAACGGTCGCTTCGGTAAGTATATGGGCTGTACTAACGAAAGCTGTAAGAACACCCGTAAGATCCTGAAAAATGGTGAAGTTGCGCCACCGAAAGAAGATCCAGTACATCTTCCAGAAATACCTTGTACGCAAGATACAGATGCTTACTTTGTACTTCGTGACGGCGCGTCTGGTTTGTTTATGGCGGCAAGTACCTTCCCTAAATCGCGTGAAACACGTGCGCCGTTAGTGGAAGAGCTAGTACGTTTTAAAGATCGCCTATCGCCTAAGTTTACTTACCTAACAGAAGCGCCAGTAGCCGATCCAGATGGTCTACCAACTGTGGTTCGTTTTGCTCGTAAGAGTAAAGAAAACTACGTGCGTTCTGAGATTGATGGTAAGCCTTCAGGTTGGACTGCACTTTACGTTGATGGTAAGTGGGAAATCACGGACAAACGTAAAAAGCCAAAGAAAGAGAAAGCTGAGAAGTAATTTCTTCGTTAACTTTCAAAGTTAAATAAAAAACCGCCATGAGCTAAGCTGATGGCGGTTTTTTGTCTTTGTATGATTGTTATTTACAAGGTGATATCAACATGGCGATTATCATGTCTACCTGCCGCAGTGCTGTTTGTCGCGATAGGGTGTTGTTCGCCATTTGACTGAATGTACAGTTTTGGTTGCTTAATACCTTTAGCTTGTAGCGCTAATGATGTTTGGTAAGCACGCTTTAGTCCTAGCATCTTGTTATAAACAGCACTGCCTGTGTTATCGGTATTGCCTGTCAATTGAAGCACATTAGGTTGCTGTTTTAACTGTTCAATAACCATGTTAATAATACGGCGAGATTCATCGCTAAGCACGCTGTTATCAAATTTGAAATACAAACGCGCGAGCAGTTTATTATCGGGTTTTATTGTCATTAAACCGTTAGTGGTTAAATATTCCATACAACTGTCAGGTAGTTGTGCTTGTTGACTCAGTTTAAGTAATTGCGTATAGATAGCAGGATCTGAGATTGGTTTGGCAATTAACATATAACCATCTTGATTGAGCGCCACTGCTGTCACGTTTTGTATTGTTTCAGTTTTAGTGATATTCATTTGTGGCGTTGCACAGTAACTGATCAGCTTGTTTTGAATGTCTGTACTGTTATTTGAAGCAACACTCAGTGACGAAAAAGCCATTAAAGTTAACGCTGTAAAAATATGTAAAGTGTTCATGGATATTTCCTAGTTTTGTCCATCAGAAAGTTTGGTGATGCCGGATGATTTTTGACCTTTTTGGATAATCGAATTAATTTTATTGATTAGAAGTGCTTTGTTATCTGCTTGATAAACATTTTTTTCACCAAAACAGTCTAATATCTCACTATGTTTTTTAGCGTTATATTGAATACCGATTGCCCCCATATGAAAATTTGGCTTGAAATAATCTTCGATATTTTTACATAGCCCTTTATCTGCTAAGGTTTTAAATGTCTTTTCAAAAGGTGCATCATCACCATCAGAAAGTAGTATCATTATTTTTAATCGATTGTTTTTCTTGCTACCAGGTTCTCCTTTTAGTATTTGAGAACCTCTTAATATTCCTTGATAAATAGATGTAAAACCACCATATTCCATGCTGTTTATACTATCCATAAATTCATAATGAGAATAATGCTTTAGTTTCAATGTGTAAAAGTTATTTTTGCAGAGTAATCTGTCGAATAGGTTATTATATTCATAGTCTTTTATTTCTCTATATTCGGTTGTTTTTATATCAATAGTTTTATCTATATCTATATATTCATAAGGGTCAGGGTATTTTTCATAAAATCCAACTTTTCTTTTTATATAATTAATGGCTTTTTCACTTTCAGAAAGTCTATCTATTATGTTTTGTGATATGTCTATTATGCCTTTAATTATAAAATTCATGTTTTCATAATCATCTAGCATTATGTTAATGTAAAACTTTTCATTTCTGTTTGTCTTAATTTCATTTTTTGATTTATCTAAAACATCAAGTATAGTATTAATGTTTTTTTGGTCTTCTGTATAGGGAACTCTGAAATATTTATCTTTGTATTCTATCTTATAACCACCGTCATATATATATAAACTATATGGTTCTATCTTTTCACATTTTCTACCAAATAAGCCAAATTTTATTTTTGATGTTAAATTTTCACTTATACATTTATTATTACTGTTACTTAAGCAACAGTAATTTTTTTTCATTATTAATTTAGGTTTTAATAGTAGTTTTAATTCATTTTCATTATAATTGAAATAATATTTATCATTTATTTTATAGTTATAATCTATATTGTTATATGAATTATAGTTATTATCATATTTGTATTTATAGTGTTCTTTATATGCAAGACTTGTTGCACAAGAATGATGTTTATTATTATCTAACTCTTGTGTTCTCATATCGAAAGGAACAAAGGCAATTCTGTTACTTTTGTTAGCAAGAATTTTCTCTGAAATCTCATTTACAGCATCTTTTAATGTTTCTAATTTACCGTTATGACGCATAGAACCAGAAAAGTCAGCGACGAGTACTAAGTCAATATCTCTTGGATTTGAGAGAGCAGAATCATTCCTCGCTAATGCACTTTCACTGATTGATTGTATTTTTTTAAAGCTAGGGATTAATGTACTGTTGAACCAAGATTGATGTTCAGTATTAACATTAACGTTATATTGGTAATAGTTTTCAGTGACACTTGGCTGAATACTAATATCTTCATTTTTGATGTTACGAACGTAGCTATTAATGTAGTTTTTAGCTAAAACACTGTCTGTAATTTTTGTTGTGTTTGGGTCGCTTAACACATTCACATCTAACTGATTTGGATTTTGATCTGTAACCGCAATCGCTGCCGCTTCTGAAGCATCAGCTAGACGTGTTTTTTTCTGAATATAGCGTGTACCTTCGAGTGCAAAGAAAACACAGCCAAACAGTGGAATAAGAATTAAGACTAAAATAATAGCCGCGACACCTTGTTGTTTTTTCATATTATCTACCCGGCATAACGGACGTGGATTGAATCATGAATTCAGTTGAACCATGAGTGAATTTACCAAACCAAGAATGGTACTTTTCGCAAAGCGTGACTTGATAAACTGGCGTGCGAACCGTGTTATTAGGGTCATTGCTATTTACCGGAATCAGTGCTTTATTAAATGGACTATGCTTGCAAGTAACATTGTTAGGCAAAGCAATAGTGTTAATATTCAGTTTTTCATTACCATCAAAGGCATCAATAACTAAGCCAAACTCATTATTTCCTAATAATTTTGTAGCCACTGCATTGAGTGATTGTGAATCGCTGTTAATTGAACGATTGCCGTTATAAAAACGGGTTCTTTCTTTTAATACGTTTACTAAGGAGTAACTTACGCGATCTAATTTAGTTCGGGTAAATAATTGCATGGCAATATCTGCTGTAAATAATGTGAGTAAGCACAAAAACATCAGTACAAAGGCAAGTTCAATAATGAAGCTGCCTTGTTGCTTATTTAAGGATTTCATTATTACCAGCCTTGGTATTCGTTTTGTATTAAAATACTGCGAGATATTTTTCTTTCCGCAACACCATTGAAGATAAACATTGGATGGTAATTGTATGTCAAAGTATAAAAAATCAAGTTGGCGTTATCACAGTTTGTGACAACATTACTGGTTATATCCGAAATGTTTCTGTAACACTGCATTGTAGTATTAATATCATTTCTGTTTATTAAAAGAACATTCCAAAGCCTATTGCTATTAATAACGGCGTAGCTATTTTTTCCATCAGATTTACTTTGATGTATACGGCTATCACGGGCTGATTCAGTGATTGCAATATCGACAAGATTATTGATATAGATAAATCGAGTAAGTTCAAATACAGCAAATATCATCATAAAAAGCACAATAGAGCTCATCGCAAACTCAATGCTTACCGAGCCATTTTGTTTTTTGTGTTTCATTATAAACCTAAGCTTTTTGGCTCTTTAGGGCACTTAATAATTGTATTGTTTCAGCTTGAGAGTAATGTGTAAGTAGTATTTCTCTTGCCTGTATTTCATGATCGGTTCGAATTAGCGCAATAGCTAAGTTAAATGCAATGGTTTTATTTTTAGGATCATTTAAGTAAACAGGGGAGAGAATATCTACCGCTTGCTGATTTTTATTTTGTGCAATTTTTAGTGTCGCAAGGTTATTCTTGATGATATTTTCATCATAACCATGTAGGCGAGCTTGGTTAAATGCGGATTCTGCTTGTTGATATTTATTTAGATAACCATAAGCAATACCTTGATTGATGAATACTTCAGGGTTATTGATATTACGTTTTATCGCGAGGTTATAATTTTTAATCGCAGAGCGATATTGCTCTGACACCATATTAATATTTGCTGAAATATAGAAATACTCAGCGTTTTGTAAGCGTGGTGAATTAAGTTGTGAAATATAAAACTGAGCTGATTCTATATCACCTAAATGGCAATAAGCATCAGCCAGTTTTAGCATAATTTTCGGATTATTAGGTTTTGTTGCTAACTGTTTTCGATAGTGAGCTACAATACCGTGATAGTTGCCAACTTTTTCTAAGTTAGTAATGGATGCGGTATGATTTTCAGGTGCAGAAACGCAACCTGTTAATGTAACAAGCAGTAGTAAAGTAATAATGAAACGCATGGTTATCCTAGAATAGTTACCCTAAATCTAAAGTCATTTGCATCATGCCCGGTGCCAAAATCAAAATAACAATGGGGAACATGATAAATAAAATAAGTGGCACACTCATTTGTGCGGCAAGCTTGCCGATTTTTTCTTCAATACTCAGCACTTGGCTTTTACGCATATCTTCTGAAAGATCACTTAAAACAGTCGCGATAGATGTACCGTATTGCAGGTTTTGAATCAGTGTTAAAGCAAAGCTACGTATTTCAGGTGTGGGTATTTGAACACATAAGTCATTTAATGCTTTTTCTAAGCCTTTAATTTTCGCAGTATCAGAGGCTTTTTTAATGTAAAAGCAGAGATACTTATCAAATGATTTTAACTCTACGCTTAAGTAAGCAAGGGCTGATTCCATTGTCATGCCTGTTTGAATACAAACCGCCATCATATCGAGCATGTATGGCAGTTGATGTGATACGCGATAAGTGATTGCTTTCTTTCTAATACTCAAAAGTGTGTCCGGTAAAACGAGTAATATGATCAAAGCGATAGAACCAATTAACACTTTATTTTTAAGAATGATAGGCGAAATAAAAAGCCCCATACCAACCAATAAAACCACCACTAGTTTGAGAGGATGGAAGTATTTAGGCCAGTTGCGGTTATAAAACCCTGCATCAATAAATTGTTGTTCTAACTCAGCTTGGTTTTTAGGTGTTAAGTACGCAATAACAGTATCTAGCTTGGTGTGCCTTTTTCTCTGTTGGTAGTTTAGGTAACGATTAACCTTTATCTGTCGTTCCTTACGACGAAACCATTCAGAGATCCCCCAAGCAATAGCAAGGCTTAAACCCAGTAAGAGAATAATAAGATGCTCAATCATTTTACTCTCCGGATCAGTAACCAAATTATTGACATACCAATGGCTTCACTACCTACTACGTAGTACAAAATTACGCGCCCTTTAGGATCAGTAAAAACAAACTCAAGGTTTGCAGGATTCATGTAATACATAATCACCATAAAGATGAAGGGTAAAGCCCCTACAATTTTGGCGGATAGACGCGCTTCAGAGGTTAGTGCGTCTTTCTTTTTTTCCAGTGTGCGAGAGTCAACCAATACGCGAATTAACCTCGCCATGACCGCTTTTAACTGACCGCCGCGAGACATATTGGCGCGAATTGTAACGACGAAAAATAAAAAAGCAGGGTAGGGGTAGTGCCGACAAGCACGGTTAAATACCTGCTCTGGTGGTTCACCTAATTTTAGGCGTTCACCCATGTCTTTAAACTCATGTCCCACTTTATTGTTAAGCGTTCTTCCCACATAACTGATAGATTGCATGATGCTTTCACCTGCAGTGATTGCGCTCATCATAATGTTTAATGCATCGGGAAAGTTTTGCTCAAACTCTTGTCTACGCTTTTTCAGTAGCCATGACCAAGCCCATAAACAACCGAGAATTGGAAATAACATTGGTAGCCAAAGCGTATGAATTTCGAGCAATATATCATTGGTATAAACACCAACAGCAATCATCACAACAATGAATCCTGTTATCTTCAAACCAGAGCGTTGCCCCAACATTTCAATAGCTGGCATTAACGCGCGTAAGATTTTTTTCCAAAGCTTCATTTTGTGCAATGAAGCCAGGTTAATGGCTTCTAATGCTGGGATATTGCTGCTTGTTTGTTTTTGTAAGAAATGTGTTTTTAGATCAGCGTTATTTCTTCTTGCTAGAAATAAGCAAAGCAAACCAATGCCAACCAATATTGAATAGAAGATCATTACTCACCTCGGAACGCTTGCAGTAGTTCTTGCTGTAAGCCGTAATAGGCGGCACGCTGCATTAAGATAGAACGTTGCATAACGCCTTGGGTGACAAAGTCACCTTGCACTTTAGTGCTATCTTGGTTCATCGATGGCTGGAATTTATATAGTTCTTCCAATACAACGTTTTGACCTTCTAAGCCAATGACTTCAGTAATACTGGTGATTTTTCGAGAGCCGTCTCGTTGACGGTTTACCTGAATGATCAAGTGAACAGCACTGACAATTGTGCGGCGAATGGCTTCAATTGGCTGATTGAGACTTGCCATCATCACCATAGATTCAACACGAGAAACCGCATCTCTTGGTGTATTAGCATGCAACGTAGACATTGAACCATCGTGGCCTGTGTTCATTGCTTGCAGCATTTCAAATGCCTCTGCGCCACGACACTCACCAAGGATGATCCGATCTGGGCGCATACGCAGGGTGTTAATCACGAGATTACGTTGATTAATTTCACCGGTATTTTCAACGCTGGCAACACGGGTTTCTAAACGTACAACATGGGGTTGCTGTAAACGCAGTTCAGCCGCATCTTCAATCGTGATAATGCGTTCATCTTCACTAATGAAGTTTGAAAGCGCATTAAGCAAGGTTGTTTTACCTGAGCCTGTACCACCAGAGATCAAAATATTGAGTCGACAGCGTGCTGCAATCATTAAGATTTGTGCCATTTCAGCTGTTAGTGAGCCGAATCGGACAAGATCGGGTAACCCAATACTTTGTTCGCGAAATTTACGAATGGAAATTGAGGTACCATCAATCGCAATCGGACTAATGACGATATTGACACGGCTACCATCTTCTAAACGTGCATCTACCATTGGCGATGATTCATCGACACGGCGACCAACACGTGACGCAATACGCTGTGCAATATCCAGTAATTGTGCTTCATTCACAAACACAATGTCCGATGGCTGCATAATGCCGTTACGCTCAAAGAAAATGCTATTAGCGCCATTTACCATGATGTCGGTGATCGAGTCATCATCTAATAGTGGTTGTAATGGACCTAAGCCAATCAGCTCATCCACTAAATTTTTCACCAACAGTTGGCGTAACATTGACGGCACAGGACGGTGATAGTTATCCGCTAACACTTCTACTGCACTTTGTATTTGTCGTAATAGCTCATCTTTTGGCATCGCAATAATGGCTTGTGCATCCAAGACTTCAAAGATTTGCTGTCGAATCGACAAATAGAGTTCTTTATTATTATTCATCGTTTAAACATCGCTTTGAACTTATGGAATGGCGACACGGCGAGGTGATGATTTTTACCTTTAATTTTTAATGCCAATTGGCAGATAGCACCGGTTGTTGGATCTTCTTGTTGATAGATCCTTTTTCCCTCTAACAATTGTGTTGCAAGGGTTTTGTTATAAGGCAAAACAACATCAATGGCATTTTCCAAATAGGTTTCAATTTCAGGTTGAGTTAATGAAAAAGCCCCCGCAGGACGATGAATATTTAAAAAGAGCAATACACGACAATCACCCAGAGCACTCACTTGTTGCAAGTAAGTTTGAGCTGTACGTACTGATGAGATTGTTGGCTCTATGACCAGTACAAGAATGTCATTTTTGTCTGCGATAGCATCAAGCTGAAACTCGTAGTCGATAGAGCTTGAGTAATCATCAACGATGAAATTAGCATGGCGGATCAACAGATCGGCGATGTTATTGGTGTATAACACCAGTTTCTCAATGCTTTGATTACCTTCAAGCGCTAACACTTTTAAGTTGTTATTGATTTTAATGAGATAATCATTAGCGCTGTTTTCATCCATATCATGCAATTGATATTCAAGATTACTGGCATCATGTTTTTGGTATTTCTTTAAACCTAAAATGATATCGATATTACTTGCACGATATTGGCGATCAATCAGTACTGTCTCCGCCCCTTTATTGGCTAAGTAAGAAGAAAGCTCACTGGCAATTAAGCTATTGCCGACACCGCCTTTTGTACCAATAACGGCAACACGTTTTGCTTTACGGTTTTGGCTTACACCTGCAAATTGTTGTTGGTTTGTATGCACATTACGTAAGAAGTCGATGAATTCTTGCTTAGTAACAGGCCAAAATAGATAGTAGAAGCCCATTTCTTTTAAGCTTCGTAGGGTAGTAATGGCGTCTTCTTTACCGATCACTACCACGCCTTTGTGGTTAGGAATGCGATTGGCAAAATTTTTGGCATCTTCAACCACATTGGATGATTGGTTTAGCTCGACGATCACAATGCTTTGTAAATCGTTAGCATCGATTGGCTCATCCGTAGCAGACAACTTGGTACATGTTGGTGTGTTCCAGCCTTCAAAGCTGAAAACTTCATTGATCAACTCAACACATGCTTCTGTCTGGAAGAAAACACTACATCCTGCTGGGGTATTATTTTCAGCAGGGGAAGTAACTTTATTTACCAGTGACTTTGATAAATTAAACATATTATCCCTCGGCGCTTGAATACAGATGCTCAGGGTGGCTAAGTTGCTTTAAACGCAAGCTATCAACATAACAACCAATTTGCTGAGTGGTACGGCCAATCATTTCTACGGCACAATGTTGGGTTTTCAGACCAAAAGAGGCATGAGTAATAACCAGATCATGTGTTAATCCGTGTGCTGACTTGATGTCGATATGAGAGGGTGCAACCCCTTGTTTCACTAGTCTAACTTTTACCTGCTTGGCGAATGCTTTTGCTTTCGCTGTTTTACAGTTTATCGTCACTCTATTCGAGGCATTGCGACTCAGTGAGGGAGTCACAGTGTGAGTGATTTGACTCACTAACTGCGCGTTATCACCACGTTTAATATCGAATGTATAGTGGTTAGTTTTCTCGTAAATGGCAGCGTGAACACCTGTGGCATGATCTGTTGAACAGGCAATCGTCATCACACTCATAATTAATAAAATAACAAGACGCATCATTGAATAAATCCTGCTTTATTTAAGAAATCGGCAGTCACGGTATCTTGCTGTTCTTTATCTGGACGGTGTACATAGACATTGAATAAACGACGGATTGAGTTCGTTTTCTGAATATGTGGTAAACGGATTTCAGTGGTTTCCATTGGATGAACCAAGTTAACAGTCGCAATGATGACTAACTCCGTTTTCGCGCGGCGTGTAGAAACGCTACGAAACGCACCACCAACCACAGGAATATCACCAAGCAGCGGTACTTTGGATGTATTTTCTTGATCGTCTTTACTCATTAAACCACCGAGCATAAAGCTTTGACCGTCAGCCAGTTGTACCGTAGTTTCTGCTTTTCGTGTGATCATCTGAGGGATTTCAATACCCGCACTTTTTACCATTTTATCGACAGCACTCACTTCAGGAGCAAGCTTGAGTTTGATCTTATGATCGTCTAGTACCTTCGCACTTAAATTTAAGCTAATACCGTATTGTTTAAAGCTAATCGAGGTTTGGCTGTTATCGTGAGTCACCATAGGGATCTCACCACCAACGAGAAATTTTGCAGATTCGCCAGAAAGCACGGTTAGGTTAGGCTCGGCTAATACTTCGGCAATACTGTCGTTAGCAATGGCAGTGATCACAGAGCTTAGGTCGTTAAATTTGTATTGGAAAAGTTTGAAAGACTTAAGACCTGAACCAATAGACGGCCAATCTACACCAATGGTTTCATTGAACTCTTTGGTGACTTGCGCAACGGTAATTTTGACATTGACTTGCTGGGCTTCAGCCACCGTAATCCCATTGATAATGCCATCCCAATGAGGCGTACTCAGCGCATCGGACGTCGCTGCTGGATTGTTATTTCGATTTAATAACGAGCCGATCAAGTGATAGATTTCATTGCGTTGTTCGGCAGTATCGACTTGACCACGAACCGCCACTTGATTCCCCACAGCGGTAAGCGTTAAGGAGAATTGCGGATAACTCTGTGCTAGTTGGCGACGGATCTTCGTTAAGTCAACGTTAACGATAATGCGTTGTGACAGTAGAACTTGATTATCAACGTTATAAACAATCAGCGTAGTTTCACCAATTTGATTGGCGAAAAGCACAAGTTGCTGTGGGTCGATGATCTTGTAATCAGCTATTTCTGGCGAGCTGATAAAAACAGTGCCGATTTCGTCATTGAAACGTAAGTTTTTAGCACTATTAAGGTGCATGACACGTTCACTGGCTTCACTTGTTACGCTAAACATGACAAGTAACGTCGGCAGCATCATCTGTAGTAAAAGGTTTTTACAAAAAGTGAAAAAGGGATGCATGGTGAGTTGTCCTTGCGTTAACCGCGAAGTTCCGTCACACCGTTATAACCACGGATGACATCGTTAATTTGGATATTGGGTGTACGACGGTATTGCTGGCTACGGTAGATCTCTAAGTACATAGTGCGTTGTGCTAACGCGAGCTTTGCCAGATCGTCAGGATGCACTTCAATAACAATCGTTATTTGTGCCGCTTTTGCAGTACTGACTTCAGGATCAATCGCGCTATTGCTATTTTGAATCGATAACACATGCACATGCTGCATGAACAGATTGGCTTGTACTTTAGAAAAACTATTAATACGTGTGGTTGCACTAGCAAGGTTGGTTTCCGGAGAGCTGATTGCCATGATGTCGATAAAATCACCCGGTTGGATGTAATTATCGATCAGGTTATTAGTATTAATGGTGAGAGGATAAAGCGTCATACCTTCACGGGTGATCAGTGTTAAATAGCCCGCTTGTTTCGGCGTGACTTGATTTTCAGGTAGTACTAAATCACCACTTTTGATAGCGGTGTTGAGTAACGTGGTTGAATTAAAATCAAGCGTGATATCTTTATTGATTCCGTTGTTATGTGCTTCTTTCTCAGTCATTAATTCACGAGTAACGTCATTAGCACTAATAGCTTGACCTTTATTTAAGGTGTGTTTCGCCCGCCACACGGTATAAGTGACTGTTGGTTTTTCAGGAACAACTGGCGTTGAAGTTGCCGTCGCTGGCGGTGGTTTTGCTAAATAGTTATTGGCAACGCCAAATAACCCTGCAAACACCGCGATAAAGGCAACAAAAAAAAGAATTTTTGAATTCATTATATTTTCTATGGGTGTTTAAAATAAATAAACGCCAAACAATAAAGACACTGTTTAGCGTTTATTTTGAAAACGTTTAATTAACTGGCATTCATTAATATAGGTATAAAAAAACCAAGCCCTATGGCAACGCCATAAGGTAAACCGGGATCTTGCTTTATTTTATTACACAGTATTAGCCGATATTTAATGAAATAAATAATAGCTAATACACCACCTATGATTGCCGTTAAAAATAACGCGATATTAAGTTGTTGCCACGGAATGGCTAATGCCAATGCAGCCGCAAATTTTCCGTCACCAGCCCCCATGATGTTGAGATAAAATAACACCATCGAGCCAAGTAATACCACACTACTACTGAGTAAACTTGATGCTAAATAATGCTGTTGATAAGCGAATATCAAACAAAAAATAGCGGTAAGTAAACAAAGTATATTGGGTATTTTTCGGTATTTAATATCATTAAAAAAAACAATTATAATTAATAGTATAAGAATAAAAATAGTAATTGCTTATTAGTAATTAGTTACCAACCTCTGTACTTACTGAGCTTGAAATTGATGAAAGTTGTGAGCCTAAATTTTTGTAACCATCAGCTAATTTATGTGTAAAACCGTCATCTTTAGCGAACCTGATTACCACCGAGACTCAGCTAAGGTTAATAACTTCTCTGGCATCGGTGGT
>NZ_JADQAQ010000041.1 GCF_022129445.1 Photobacterium sp. Ph5 | reverse complement strand
CTTAATCAATATTGAGCAAGCTAACTTAGTTGAAGATGCATTAACACAAGCTTTAGCTCGACCGCCTGAATTAATGGCAGAAATAGAGCAATATTGTCAGATGATCCATCCTTACTATGATGGTAAATCAAGTGAGCGAGTATTAGTCGCTGCTGATGAGATGATTGAATCAGGGCTAGTAGGATTAAAAGCTAAGCCATTAAATATGATTCGTGAATTTAAAATGCGTAAAAAATTACACTTTTGGGGCTTTTAGATGGGACAGTTACATCGACGATTTAAAGAAAAATTGCGCCAGATTAAATGTCGTTTAAAGCCTGCATTAAGTGTATCCCCTGAAGTTATTTATCAGGGAGAGTATGTACTTGAGCAATTAAGAAAAGAGTATCCAGTAACAGAACACGATAATAAAACGATTTGGATGTATTGGGATACAGGATTAACGCATGCACCTGACGTGGTGAAATTAAGTTATCAGAGTTGGTGTCAATTAAATCCAGACTATAAGGTTGTTTTATTAACGAATGATAATTTAACTGAATATCTCGGTTTCGATTTTAATGCCGTTTTTCCTATCTTATCTGTAGACTTAGGTGCAGCAGGACGGAGTGATTTATTGCGATTATATTTACTTAATCGTTTTGGTGGTATTTGGGCTGACGCCACAACGTTCTGTATAAAACCACTATCACAATGGTTAGACATATCAGACTCTGGGTTTTTCTGTTTTAGAGAGAAGCACTCTCATGATCGTACACTTGTTTCTTGGTTTTTAGCGGCTAAACAAGGTAACTCTATTGTTGCTAGTTTACTCTCACTATCATTAGATTATTTAACTCAACAAAGAACAAAGTCTCTTGAGATTGTTGGGTTAAAAGTTACGTTAATGCTAGCAAAAGGTACTCAATTAATCTCGAAAGAAAACTCAGGCTTTGCTTTGCTTAAGTATATTGAAAGTAAATATGCTGCTCCTTATTTTTGGCTGTTCTATTTATTTAATGAAGCTGTAAAGCTTCCTCAAAATCGTCAAATATGGCAAAAAGTACTTCAAAAACACAATTCTTGTTCTGAAATGTATGAAGATATTGATAGTTTTAGAGATTCTTGTGTTGCCAAGCAAACCTATAGAAAAAAATATGTAACCAGTGAGCTTTATCAGCAAAGAGAAAATATTCTTACTGAGCTTTTAAATGTGAAATGCTAACTATTATTGTGAGATATATTAATGAAAAAACATACCTTATCGGTCATTTTAATCACTAAGAATGAAGCAGATCGTGTTGAAGTTTGTTTACGTTCAGTTAGTGATATTGCTGATGAAATCATTGTGCTCGACAGTGGCTCAACCGATGAGACTGTCGAAATCTGTCGCCGTTACACTGATAATGTCACTATTACAGATTGGCCTGGGTTTGGTAAGCAAAAACAACGTGCTCTAGACAAAGCTAGCTGCGATTGGGTTTTGTCCATTGATGCTGACGAAGCTCTTGATGATGAGATGAAGCAAGCATTGAGTCAATTATTATCACAAGAATCGATTAAAGAAACGGCTTACCGTTTACCTTGGGGCGTTACCTTATATGGAAAAACTTTAAAGTATGGTCGAAGTGCGCGTTCAGTATTACGTTTATTTAAGCGTGAAGGGGCTAAATATACTTTGGATGAAGTGCATGAGACGGTAATTCCGGTATCGGGTGAAACGGGTACACTGAAGGGGCTGCTATTGCACTATACACATCGAGATTATGGGCATGGTCTTGATAAAGCCGCACAATATGCATGGCTTGGTGCACAAAAATATCATCGCAAAGGGAAGAAATCTCACGGCTTAGCTTTGGCTCTATTGCGTGCTCTTTGGACATTTTTCCATATTTATATTATTCGACGCGGTTTCTTAGATGGCAGTGTTGGTTTTATTGTGGCGATGACCTATGCGCAAGTGAATTTTAATAAATATGTTGGTTTGTGGTTACTAGAAAACGATCGAAGTTAATGAATAGAAAGAGAGGCAACTCTCTTTCTATTATCTATGCATTTATTTTTCGGCTAACTTCAATTGCTCTTTTGTTATTACCTTAAAGGAAAGCTTGTCAATAGCGGAATTAGGGGGATATATAGGGGATATCGCAAATTCTTTCATTTTATTTGCAAGTTGTTCAACGTTTTGTTTGGGTACTATCCCTTTTTTTAACTCACCAGTTAAAATTTCGGTTACAGGACCACAATCTGTTGTAATCACGGGAGCACCGCAAGCTAAAGCTTCATTGATAACTAAAACAAAACCTTCCACATCAGAACTTAAAACAAAGTAATCACATCTTTTCATCCATTTAAAAGGGTTACTGTCAAATCCTTTTAAAATCACATCTTCAGTCAGATTTAGTTTCTGGATTTGGTGCTCTAACGATTCTCGTTGATTACCCTCACCAAGGATAATTAATTTAGTTTTTAAGCCCGATTTTTTATAAGCATCAATGAGAATATCAAACCTTTTTTGACGACTTAATCGTCCTACGGCAAGAATAAAATTGTCATTAAAGCTAATTTGTTCTTCAGCTTTTTCTAACAACGCATTTTTATCACAAGGGTTATAGATCGTGATCAGTTCATTAAAATTAACACCTAATTTTTTTGCTTTTATATCTATAGGGTTTCGAATAAAGTCAGAAACAGTAAAGACTTTTTTCCCCGTGAATAATTTCTTAAAAAGATAGTCATAATAGAAGTCATCTTTATGAGTAAGTACATGTGGAAGGTGTAAACTATAAACAACATTCTTTTGATTTATTGTGTGTAGACGGTTCATAGACCGAGCGCCATTTATAAAAATAGCATCAAAAGGCTGCTGATTCTTAAGGTAAGAGTTAAATAAATTTTTATATAAAGTAGCCCCCCATAATAACTCGCTTTGAGGAAAAATATGGCGAAGGATTATTTTATATAAAGCAAAGTAGAGCGCACTAAAAGGATGAGTGAGTAAAAATGAACTCAATGGTAAAACACTATAGTTACAAGGGAAATCAATTTGAAAATCAATGCCTTTTTCCAATGCGAGAATGCTCACATCATGCCCTTGCAAGGCATGATAGCGTGCAGTATCTAATGTTATTTTTTGAATTCCACCACCTTTTAGGTTGTGAGTGACAAAAAGAATACGTTTCATTTATTAAACTTCTTAATTGATGAACTAAATTTACTTAAAGGTAGCTTAAAGGCTCTACGGATCTCTAGAGATAATTGTTGATAATCTTTGGCAATTGTAATCGAGCGGTCACAATATTTTTTATAAAGTTTCAGCCAATCAATATGACTAAACTCATTTGCTCGTTTTAGCTTTCGTTTGGATATTTTACGTAGTCCAAGTCCCATCGTTTCTGGGTCAGCAATGATGATATTACTTGCTAAGAAACGTTCCCATGCAATAATGTCTTTTTTCGTGTAATCAAAGCGATGTTGCATTACTTTGGTGCTAGGGTTTAATGCTTTCAGCCATATTTGACAATAAAACTGTTCAGCTTCTAGAGTACAGCTTGTTGTGGAAGCTGACTTCATTACTTGACTCATTTCCTCTGCAATAGGTTGGTCTTCAATTAAAGGTTGTTGCCAAATTTTCTTCAGATCTTCGGTGGTTCCAAAGTAAAAGAAGTCACTTGGACTCATTAAAACCGTTCGTCCATGAGAGGTACGACGAAATAGGTTTGAATTGATAACCACCTTTTCTGCAAATACTTTTTGTTCTGATTCACTCTTTGGAAAGTTTTGTTGAATACCAACAAATTCATTACCAATTAAATAATTATCAGAGCGTAGCTTGATTGCGTAAGGGGTTGTAACCTGCGCAAGACCCGCTTGTGTTGATACTAACTGGCGATTATAGTTTTTAGGAAATTGGGGTAATTCAGCAACCGAGTTAGTGCCAGGATCTTGGCTAATTACGAGTTGGTCATACATCAATCCTGCTAAATCTTGATCTGGCCAAGTTGATAGAATAATTTTCGCACCAGGTAGATGCGTTCTAATACTCTCTAGGCAACGTTGAGTTATTCCTTCTTCATGATGGGTTCGTCCTTGATAGTTTTGAACGGGGCCTTGTACGACCACTGAAATTTGTTCAAATGTTTGTTCTCTCAAAAGGATGTCTCCAAAAATGCTGTGTATTCATCAGGTATGCCGCAAAAAATAACATCATCACGTTGAATTAAATGATAATGGATGTTCTTTTTTTTCTTAATTAAATAGTTATATAAAGGTGCGATATAAAGCTCACCCTTAGCCCATGTTTCTATAGGCTGCTGGACATATTGTTCATAACTTTCAATAAAAAGTTTGTAGTCTGAAAAATAATATAAACCTGTACTGCATAAGTCAGAAATAGGATCTTTTTCTGCGGTTTTAATAACTTTTGTTGATAACGGTGATTCTGGCTCAGCAAATGACCAGTTATCTCCCTCGCCTTGGAATACTTCTAAATATCCATCCCATTGTTTAAGCTCTGCTGGGTAATGGAAATTAGGACGGAAAGTATCAATATTAAAAATGGTGATAGAGCCTTGATATTCAGGTACTGAATTAAGTCCTAAATAGACAGTCTCTGCCTGACCGCGCGTTGGTTCTTGTAGAACATAAATATGGCTTTGCTGAATTCCCAGTTTTTCTACTGACTTCTTAACAAAGTCGACAGTACCGTCAATATCTCGAACGATAAACAAAAAAGACTCTGTTGCAAAATAACGCTCAAAACTATTGAGGGCATGGTCAAATAATGTTTTCCCATGGGCTTGTAACATATATTTAGGTTGAACGTAACCTGCTTTATAAAAGCGTGAGCTTAACCCTGCCATTGGAATAACAATCATGATTATGAATCCTTAATCAGTAAATACAGACGAAAAGCATTAGCCATAAGAGCTTGCTGACGTTTAGGATCATCTGCATGCAGTGGCAGCATTGAAAGAAATAGCTGAATTTGCATCGCATACAGAGTATTGGCTGATAGTTGATAACGCTCGGCAATCATTTCAATAAATAGAGCTTGAATTGCGGTAGTACTTTCAGATGGCTGAATATCAAAATTGATATGATGTTTTGTAAAATCGATATCAACCTGGTAGTAACCAGCGATAATCCAGTCATAGAGTCCTAAAATAGAGTGACTCAGCTTGGCAAGATCATAACGAGTATCGCCAAATATGGTCATATTGCCTTGTAAATCTATACCTCTAGGGTCAATCGTTTTCACTTTATTACTGCGAAAGTCGTATAGGATGTTACTAAAACAAAAATCCCCATGCATCACTGTGAGTGGAACCTGTTCTACTGGTAAGTATGCTGCACTGTGGGTCAGTAATTCAGAAAATGATGCTGTAAAGTGACCATTATAAACCCATGGCGTATCGAGTTGAGCCTGAATTGATTGGCAATACTCTTGTAATCGCTGTTTGGTTTTTTCGCCAAATAATTCAGCTAATTGGTTAGCATGGGCGTTACTTGGTGCTTCGTGTCGTTGGCACTCATCAATAAACTCAAGGCTGCTGTTTAAAATACGTTTCCATACCAATTCAGGAATAGATGAAAACACATACAGCTCATTAAGTGCGGTATTATGTAGATATTCTAATTGGTAAGAGGTTATCTCATTAGCCTGCTGCGCCCCTAAAAATTGAGGTAGATAAATGCGTAGTATAGAGGGAACGCTCGTAAACCAATTTGCTTCAGCCGCAATTTTATTGTTTTTAATGCTAGATTTTCTAATCCATTTATCGGTGATTTCTAACTGGTTAAATGCACGCTGGGTAGTAAATTTAGCTTTAGAGCTGTAATAAGTATTTAAGTGACCAAAATCAAGCCAGTCATCGGTTTTTACTGGATTTAGAGCGTGCTTAGTATGGTAATGATTTAAGCTCTGAATAAAGTCCCAATGAGCCATTGTTAAAGCTTTCACTAAATGACGTGGTTGGTTAAATTTAAAGTAGCCACAAACCACATTATTTGCGTTGAGTTGTTCTCGATCTTCTACTGTATTTAGCCAATGAGAATGATCGTGAGTTACCATTGCCCAATCATAACTATTTTCAACCGGTGAAATGGTGACGAGATCATCTCCAGATGGGAGTTCTGTTAGTAGTGTATCGCCAAATAAAATGTGCAGTGGTGTTTCTGAAATAAGATCAGATAAAGCTAATGCAGACATTAAAGAAGCACCTAAAGATAAGCCATCAGGAATGCGTAGCAAACGCACATTATGTTGCTTTAACCAAATTGCATCATAGTTTTTAACTTGATAAGTCTCTGGTATACTCAGATAAACTTGAGTTCCTTTTGGCGCTAATTTTACTTGATGCTGGAATAAGCGACGATTACCTAGAGGTAGGAACGAAGGGGGGATTGTCCCAAATTCTGACTCTAACTCTGAGGTAACATATGCTGCTGACATGATTAGGAACATGCTTTTTCCTTTTCCAGTAGCGCATTAATTTCATTTAAAGATAATGAAGCAAACTCTGATGGGCGTATTGCGCGATCGTCAATATAAAAACCGTCATGACCACACCATGGTTTACCGACCAGGATCTCATCATAAGGAACCTGATGCTTATCTAGCCACAGTGTAATTGTTGGTAGGGTATGAATATTAATCATTCCTACATTGCCTTGATAAGTACGCATATTACGAGCTGTACTGATGGTGATGCTAAAACCAAGCTCTTTGTAGTGCCGTAACTGTTCTATCACCGCTAAATTAGGTGCTACATTTGCGTAATCATTGGTGTCAGCTAATGTGATTGTGCCATCAAGGTCGACAACTAATTTCTTCATCTTATATCCTTACCTGATCACTGTTTATTAAGTAGCTGTTCGAAAAATTCAAGATGATGTTTAACTGTCATTGCTGCATTAAACTCACGATCTAATTTTTCATTAGCGGCAGTACCAAATTGAATGATCTTATCTTTATTGTTGATAAGTTTGTTCATTGCTTCAGCAAACGCTTTTGCATCGCCTGTTGGGACCACAAATCCTGTTTTATTGTCATCGACTAATTCAGGTGAACCGCCAGTGGTTGTCACAACGGATGTAGTACCATTCGCCATTGCTTCAATAATGGTTCGAGGTAGACCTTCGCCACTGATTGAAGGTTGAACTTGAAAATCAGCCATTGCCATAAGGGAAGGTACATCTTGACGGTGTCCAAGCAAATGAATACGTGCGGCTATTGGACTTTGTTTTATTTCATCTAAATGAGGTTCAAAGCCACTACCAACCAGTAAGAGATGGAAATTGGGATTATCAATATGATGAGTCGCCTCAATCAGTACAGATATTCCTTTACTTGGTCGTACATGTGCCGCGCAGACAGCTACAATATGAGTATCATTTAAGCCAAACTCAGAACGTTCTGTTTGAGGTACTTGATACCAAGCTAATTGATGACCTTTATAAATGGTTACAACGTGCTTTTTATTGTGCCAAACATGTTCTCTAACATCGTCACGAACTGCATTAGAAACACAGACTATGCCTTGAACTTTTGGATGAAGATGCGTGAGGTATGCTGTTGGGTCATGGCGATATAAGCCTCCAGTTGTACCTCGATAAGATACCATTTTGGCTTTAGTTCCAATACTAGCAAAAGCTAGATTGGGTATGGTTTTAGAGTTAAAACCATAACAGATGTCATAATCGCCACTTTTTAGTTCGTGATGTAATGTTTTTATTGTTTTAAGACAGATCTTCTTGCTTGGATAGCAGTCAATAACATTGATTCCACAGTCACGAAAGCGAGCAACGTAGTCTGCATCACCTTGAGTCGCAATAGTTACATTATGACCTTGTTTGACCATTTCAATAAACATTTCCGCTTCTGGTCGTACGCTATTCCATGCGTGCTTGTAAGAGCTAGCTACTAGAATCTTCATAATTATGATTTTCTCTTTGAGCGTATTTTATAGAGAGCGTTATGATAGTGACGATGAACTAACTCAATTAAATTAAAAGCTTCTCTTTTAATTTTACAAATTAGACTTCTTTGTTTTTTTGCGCCATATCCGATGTCTGAATCGAATTGAGGATCATTTGTTAAACAAGCAGGATATGTACCATAAGCATCAACTTTGTTTATCCAGAAGCGATCCATGAAAATATCTACGGCAAAGCACCAAGAGTCTGAGTGCGCGAGATATTTTTTTGCTCCTTGTGGAGTAATGAAATATCCAGTTGTACTCATATGACCACGACTAAATTTATGTATGGCTGTGTGTGGTAAGTCATAAATTTTATAATGGTTGAATGTAGGACGCTTATTGTCAAAAAGTCTAATACACTCAAATTTGTCTGCCAATGTATCAATATGGGCCACTATATCGAGAAAAGCATCTGGATACAGAAGAGCATCATCTTCTAATACTATTATTGGTTCATTGAGTTTGACGCACTTTTCCCATAATAAATAATGGCTGGCATAACACCCTAACTGCCCCTTAGTAAGGGATTTTCCACGATAAAGTTGACTCTTTTGTTCATCATAGCGTTCAAAGAGAGGTGTTTTATCAGTATGTCCATTAACAGCTGGAAAAATAGAATATTCCAAATCCATTGCATCAAGCTGTTTGCTTATATTTTGCTTTCTTTCTATCGATGTTGGCAAATTTATGACAAAAATCTTTACCATGATGTTATATGCTCTGTTTACTTGGTTTGAAGTGCAATAAGCAAACATAAACCATAAAAATAAATAATGTTTGGCCGTGATTAAAAGGTACATCGGTTAAAGATGCGATAGCTAATAATGTACACAGCGAGATAGTAATATATTTTGTATAATGGTATTTATGACATAGCCACAGTGGTGCAAGTAAAAGCAATAAAAATAACGTTAAGCCAATAACCCCATTTTTAACTAATTTATCAATATATTGGTTATGATAATGGGCTGGTTTTAGATTATATAAGCACTGACTAATTCGCCCATCCTTGTAGAGTTCATTAAATTTTTTGATATGGCTATCACCTAGACCAATAACGGGATGATCTTCAATAAGCATTGTCGATGCTTTCCAAAGTTGTAAACGAAGTCCTATTGAGGTACATAAATTACCAGATTCAATAGCCGTATATTCATTCTGAGTTTGAACGATCCTTTGCTCTAACTTTGGCTTAAATACAAAAATAGTTGCTCCCATAACAAGAATGACTGAGAGAATATATAGCCAGTATCGAGGTTGATAATTATCTTTCATCCAAAAAATAGTGAAAATAATCAATGAGCAAAGAAAGCCTAACCATACCCCTCTTGTTTCACCTAAAATTAACCCACCGCAGCCAACAATAAAGCCAATTAACATTATTACTTTTAGGGTTTTATTTGTCTCTGTGATAGCCATAATGAGGCAAATTAATGTGAAAGAAGCCGTTAATGTACTAAAAGGAATTGCATTTATAGGCCAAGAGCCTCGACTGATTCCTAAGTATTGGCTCCAATACCATATCATTACAGTGCTTATAATCGCACCAACTAGAGCGAAGTATGCAATGTTTTTACGAGTGATAATCTGTCTGGGAAAGATAGCTATTAATAATAAACTGCTAATTAAAGCGCGAATTTCTGTAGAGCTTAAACCATGATATGCGTACGAAAAAAGGCCATAGATAGTTATTAAACTAACGATCCATAGCATCTTATTGGACAAGTTTTGTTTTATGCTAGATGTGCCGTAACTGTAGAGTGTTGCTATTATGGAGATAACAACCATTGCAACCATTGTCTTATCACCATTTTTGAGAATCAACATACCTGTTGAAAGCCAAATAAAAGGTAATAATATAAAAAATGAGCATATTTTATCTTTCATGAATCTATCACTATTTTAGTAAAGGGATGTTTCACCGTTAGGACGTGTTTTTAGTAGTCGTAGAATCCACATGTACTGCTCAGGGCGTTCACTAACATATTGTTCAATACATTCGTTCATCATGCGGGCATCTTGTTCTTCACTATCACTAGGAAACGGTAGCGCTGGGTAGAAATCTAACTCATAGTTACCTGTTTCACTATTGTACATAGCAAATAGCGGCACGATTTGTGCGCGGCTTAACTTTGCAAGTCGCCCTAATCCAGAAATGGTTGCTTTTTGGGTTGCGAAGAAGTCAACGAATACACTATGTTCAGGGCCTAAGTCCTCATCAGGTAGGTAGTAGCCTAAGTAACCTTCACGAATAGATTTGATAAATGGTTTGATGCCACCACTTCGCTCGTAGACACGACCACCATATTGCACACGCTGTTTGTGCATCAGCCAGTCAGAGACTTCATTTTTCTGTTTTTTAGCCATAGCAGATACTGGTAAACCACGAGATGCAAGTAACACGGCTGGAATATCAATTGCCCAAGTATGGGGAACTAACAGAATGACACTTTGTCCTTGTTCTGTAAGTGTTGTTAGATTTTCCATACCTCTTATTAGCGTGTGTTCTTCAAGCCATTGGCGATTGCGTACACTGAGTGCTGCAAAGCCAAGTAGGAATGATCCTGCTGTGATAAGATTTTGTAGCAAGATCTCTTCTCGCTCAGCTTCTGTTTTTTCTGGGAAGCAAAGTTTTAGATTCACACGAGCTCGGTGATTAGCCCCTTTTTTTATCTTAATTGCTTGTTTAGCAAAGATCGTTGCTAAAGATCGTCGAACTTGGTGAGGTAGTAAGCAAAACAGTGTTGAGAGTAAGATAGCTAACCAAGTTCCCCAGTATTTAGGGTGTAAAAAAGACCACTCAAACTGAGGGTTGTATGCCTGTTTATCGTAGTGATTTTGGGTCATGTTAATTGTTACATCTCAGTGTGTTATGTTTTGACGAGATATACACCATCGTTAGATGCATTACGGCTTTGCTATTATGATACATTATATGTAGAAGAAGGGCGAAGGAAGTCAATGAAATGAAAACCCGAGACAGAATTATTCATGCCGCTTTAGCGTTATTTAATGATCGCGGAGAGCCAAATGTGACAACCAACCATATCGCCGCCGATTTAGCGATCAGTCCGGGTAATCTTTATTATCATTTTAGAAATAAAGAACAAATCATCCACAGCATCTTTGATTTATATGCCACTGACTTACAAGTGAGCTTTCAACCACGCAGTGAAGCTGAAACAACAGAAAGTCTTTTAAGTTACCTTGATGCCGTATTTTTGCTGATGTGGCGCTATCGCTTTTTCTATGCAAATTTGCCTGATATTTTACGGCGTGATCCTGAATTACAGCTTAAGTATCTCGAAGCACAGTCGCAACTTCGTAGCAATATAGCGATATTGATGCAAAGCTTAAAAGACGGTGGGTTGGTTGATATCGATGATGAAGATTTAAAAACCTTGGCAGAAACGTTGTTAATGGTGGCATCCAGTTGGATTAGCTATCAAACTACGCAAGTAGCAGGAGCAAAAATAACGCCGACGGTTATCTATAAAGGTGTTATTCAGATACTTAATATTGTACGGCCGTTGGCAACACCGTTAGGCTGCGAACGTGTAGAAGCATTGAAACGATATTACGAGCAAAAAGAGCAGCAAGCAAAACGCTGAGTTGTAAATGAGAAAGCAATAAAAAAGGTTGGGATAATAATTATCACCAACCTTTTTATTTTTAGTGTTAAAAGTGGAGCTTAATCAAGCCACGGTTTGGGATTGATTGGCTGACCTTTACGGCGGATTTCAAAATAGAGTCCAGGTTGAGTCTGGCCACCACTATCACCGACTAAGGCAATTGGCTCTCCGGCCTGTACCGTATCACCGACTTTTTTCAGTAGTGTTTGGTTGTAACCGTAGAAACTCATGTCACCTTTACCGTGATCAATACCAATCATTAAGCCATAGCCACGCAGCCAATCTGCAAAAATAATGCGGCCGGAATAGATAGCTTTTACTTGGCTCCCCATTGGCTTGCTAAATACCATGCCTTTCCAGCGTAATTGTCCTTGCTGGTGCGAGCCGTAGTTATGCAAAATAGCACCTTTCACCGGCCAGTATAATTTACCTTTATGGCGAGCAAGACCGTCCATCGGCACACGTGCCTGTTGGTTTGCATATTGCCTGTCAATCTCACGAGCTTCTGCTTCTGCTGCGGCACGCGCTTTGGCTTCTTTTGCCGCTTTTATGCGTGCTTGAGCTGCTGCTTTTTCACGCGCAATTCTCGCTGCTTCTTCACGGGCTCTTCTTTCTGCTTCCGCTTTTGCTTTTGCAATTGCAGCTAGCATTTGTTTTTCATTGGCTTGTAGTTCAGCTAAGTCTTCGTTACCACTGGTAATTTGGCTTTTAATGCTAGATAGCGTTTTTTGACGTGATTGCTGCTGTTGATCGAGTGTTTGTTTTTGCTGTTTAAGAGCGTTGAGTGCTTGTTGTTGCTCTGTTTTTTGCTCTTTGAGCTGGTGCACTTTCATTTGAATTTCAGTTTGCGTGGCATCGAGTGCATCAATGGCCTCGACGCGAGCCTTACTGATATGTTCAGCATAGGTTGTCATTCGATCAAGGCGTGTTGAATCCTCACCACTGAGTAGGCTGGCGATATCACTGTCTTGACCTTGACGAAATTGTGCATTTAAGAGAGAAGCGACCACGTTTTTTTGTTGCTTCTGTTTTTGTTCTAGCTCTGCTTGTTCCGTATTTAATTTATCAATTGAGCGTTTAATCGTCGCTAATTGATTGTTTGTCGCATGAATATCATTCGCAGCTTTGGCAATGTTCAGTTCGTGTTGTTTTAGATCTTGTTGCAAGCTGTTGTATTTTTTTTGCTTGCTTGCCAGTTGATTTTTTTGACGTGAGATTTCCTGTTTTACGCCATCGAGCTGGTTTTGACTGGACGCTGCACATGGAACGGCAAATGTCATGCATAAAAGAACGCCAGTGCATAATGCACTGGCGCGGATTTTTTGGTTTAGATGTTTTCTAATCATATCTCGCATGGAGATAATTATTTCAGATTGTATAGCACCTGACCAGACATCTCTGCAGGGATTTCCATATCTGTTAGTGAAAGCATCGTTGGCGCAAGATCTGATAGCTTACCACCAGACTTAAGATCTAAGTCTTTGCTACCTACATAGATAAGTGGCACAGGTAGGTTAGTGTGTGCTGTGTGGATACCACCGGTTGATGGGTCAACCATCATTTCAGCATTACCGTGGTCGGCAGTGATCAGCAACTGACCGTCCATTTCTTTAATTGCAGCAACAACTTTACCTAGGCAAGTATCCAGTGCTTCACATGCTTTAACCGCTGCGTCGTAAACACCTGTGTGACCAACCATATCACCGTTAGGGTAGTTACAGATGATCATATCGAACTCACCACCTTTGATTGCAGCAACAAGCTTATCTGTTAGCTCAGGTGCACTCATTTCAGGTTGAAGATCGTAAGTCGCAACTTTTGGTGAAGCAACAAGTTGACGAGATTCACCATCAAACTCGTCTTCTTTACCGCCATTGAAGAAGAAGGTTACGTGCGCGTATTTTTCTGTTTCAGAAATACGTAGTTGTTTTTTGCCTTTCTTCGATAGCCATTCGCCTAATGTATTGTCTAGGCTTGCTGGCTTGAATGCTGTTGTTAGTTCAATATCTGCAGCATATTGTGTGAGCATTACAAAGTCAGATAATTGTGGGCATTGTGTACGTTCAAAACCTGTAAAGCCAGGCTCAAATGCACGTGTGATTTCACGCGCACGGTCAGCACGGTAGTTCATGAAAATAACGCTATCGCCATCTTCCATGATTGCAGCTTCTTGACCTTCAGCACGGACTTCAGTTGCTTGTACAAATTCGTCATTTTCGTCACGCTCGTAAGCTGCAGCTAGACCGTCAACGGCATTAGCGACTGTGAACTCAGCTTTAGCTGCAGTGATAAGATCGTAAGCTTTTCCAACGCGATCCCAGTTATTATCGCGATCCATTGCGTAGTAACGACCAATCAGTGATGCGGTACGTCCTTTGCCAAGTTGAGCAAATAGTTCGTTAAAACGGACAAGAGAGTTTTTTGCGCTACGTGGTGGCGTATCACGGCCATCTAAGAATGCGTGCAGGTAGATTTTCTCTGCACCACGTTTTGCTGCCATTTCAATTGCAGAAGCAATGTGATCTTCATGGCTATGAACACCGCCAGGAGAAAGAAGACCCATAATATGAACGGCTTTTCCTGCGTTAACCGATTTGTCGATAGCCGTTACAAGTGCTTCATTTTCGAAAAATTCACCATCGCTGATCGCTTTAGTAATACGAGTAAGATCTTGGTATACCACACGGCCTGCACCGATATTAGTATGACCTACCTCAGAGTTACCCATTTGACCATCAGGTAGACCAACATCAATACCAGAAGCTGAAATTAGTGTGTTAGGATTTTGAGCAAGCAGCCCATCCATTACTGGCGTTTGAGCGTTAGCAATTGCGTTATCCGCATTGTCTTCGCGGTAGCCCCAACCATCTAAAATAACAAGTGCAAGTGGTTTCTTCGCAGACATGTTCTGTCCCTCTTCGAATAAATGAAAATCTATATCAATTGCCTTAACTGCTTAATATAAAAGCATTTTTAAGGTAATTGTAATATCCATTAATGTGATTTTACTACAGAAAGTATTGAAAGCAGTAGGAGAAGTTCAAACTTACTGTCGAGCGTATTGTGACCTATTCGACAAAATATATGCATTTATTGTCTTGAGTGTAAGCCCTAGATCACAGTTTTTCTCTATTTCATTAATAGGTAAGTGTGAGATTCGCTTTTATACTGGGTGTGCGCATAACTTATTAATAGCAACAAGTGAGTTAAAGCGCGGAATGAATACCCGTTGCTGTACATGATAGGTAACAACGGTATACTCAAAACCTTTAAAAATCCCGTTAATCTTGGCTGCCATTTAGCCATGAAACAGAGCGAAGCAAATGCAACAATATATTGAATTTTTAACCAGTAACCCTATTTTATCTCTAGTTTGGATCGGTTTAGTTGTCGCTATCATCGGTTCTATGGTCAAAGAGAAAACTGCAACGTATAAAACAATTGGTATTAACGACGCGACAGTATTAGTCAATCGTGAAGAGGGAGTGTTTGTTGATATTCGCTCTCGTGACGAATACCGTAAAGGCCATATTGCCGGCTCACTTCACGCTTTACCAAGCCAAATTAAAGAACAAAACATTACAGAGCTTGAAAAACATAAAACAGCCCCAATCATTGTGGTATGTAAGACAGGTCAAACGGCTCAAACAACCGCAAATGATTTGAGTAAAGCGGGTTTTACCAATGTTAACGTACTAAAAGACGGTCTGATTGCTTGGAACGAAGCAAACCTGCCGCTAGTAAAAAGCAAAGGTAAAAAATAACGCATTGTTTGATGTGCGGTACGCGTAGTCATACCGCTGTCTATTTATTAAATACAGCCTGTGGTTAGCACTGTGCTGGCGTATTAAGTCTCGTAATAGCGAGCATCAAAAAGGACTCAGGAAATGGCTGAAGCAGCAAATACAGAAGCACAACAAAACTTTCAAATTCAACGTATCTTCCTAAAAGACGTTTCTTTTGAAGCGCCTAACTCACCTGATATGTTCCAAAAAGAATGGAACCCAGATGTGAAATTGGATCTTGATACTCAAAGCCGTGAACTAGCTGAAGGTGTGTATGAAGTTGTACTTCGTCTGACTGTTACAGTTAAGAATGAAGAAGAAAACGCATTCCTTTGTGAAGTTCAGCAGGGCGGTATCTTCTCTGTTGCAGGTATGGAAGCACCGCAACTAGCACATTGCCTAGGCGCATTCTGCCCGAACATCCTATTCCCATATGCGCGTGAAACAATTTCAAGCTTAGTAGTTAAGGGTACATTCCCACAATTGAACCTAGCGCCAGTAAACTTTGATGCACTGTTCATGAACTACTTACAAAACCAAGCAGAAGCAAACGCTGAAGCTTAATAAGCAAAGTAACAATTATGACTAAGAACGCGAATAATACGATTTCAATGGCAGTATTAGGTGCTGGCTCTTACGGCACAGCGCTTGCTATTGCGTTATCCAGAAATGGTGCCAATGTTATTTTATGGGGCCATGACCCAGAACATATTGCACAATTGGAAATTGATCGTGCCAATGAAGCGTTTCTTCCTGGTGTGCACTTTCCAGAATCATTAATTGTAACGTCAAACTTACAAGATGCTGTTGAAGGTAGCCGCGATTTACTTGTTGTTGTACCAAGTCATGTATTTGGTCAAGTATTATCACAAGTAAAACCTTTCTTACGCTCAGATTCACGTGTCTGTTGGGCGACCAAAGGGTTAGAACCAGAAACTGGACGTTTGTTAAAAGATGTTGCAGTTGATGCTTTAGGTAGTGATATTCCACTTGCAGTGTTATCAGGTCCTACCTTTGCCCAAGAATTGGCAGCGGGTTTACCGACGGCTATTTCTGTTGCATCACCTGACGCGGCGTTTGTTGCTGATCTTCAAGAAAAAATTCATTGCGATAAAACGTTTAGGGTTTATAGCAACAATGATTTTACGGGGATGCAACTAGGCGGCGCTGTAAAAAATGTGATAGCAATAGGTGCGGGTATGTCTGACGGTATTGGCTTTGGTGCCAATGCTCGTACAGCTTTGATCACCCGTGGTCTTGCAGAAATGTGCCGTCTTGGCGCGGCGTTAGGTGCACAGCCTGAAACCTTTATGGGTATGGCTGGATTGGGTGATTTAGTACTCACATGTACCGATAACCAATCCCGTAACCGTCGTTTTGGTTTAGCATTAGGCGCAGGTAAAAGTGTAGAGCAAGCACAACAGGAAATTGGTCAAGTTGTTGAAGGTTATCGCAATACCAAAGAAGTTTGGCAATTAGCAAAACGTCAAGGTGTTGAGATGCCTATCACTGAGCAAATTTATCAAGTACTTTATCAAGGTAAAGATGCTCGTGAGGCTGCTAAAGAATTACTCGCACGCGAGAAAAAATATGAATAACAGTAAGACATAAAGGTAACAACCTTATTATCTTCTGTTTCAACAACGCGGGCCTTGGCTCGCGTTGTTTTTTTTTGCAATCAGGTTAAAGTAATACCTGACTAATTAAGTATAGTTATAAGAAGAATAGATAAGTAAGCAGAGGATGACGTGAAGCAATGTCAACAACACCAGCTTTGGCCTGCGATCAAGCAGGAAGCACGAGAGCAGTCAGAGCATGAGCCAATGCTCGCGAGTTTTTATCATGCCACGATTATTAAGCATGATGATCTTGCCTCGGCATTAAGCTATATACTTGCAAATAAATTGGCGACACCATCGATGCCAGCGATGGCTGTTCGTGAAGTCATCGAAGAAGCGTATGCGAGCGATTGTTCGATAGTTGAATCGGCAGCACGTGATATTTGTGCTGTTGTTGAACGTGATCCTGCTATTGAAATGTATTCTATTCCATTACTTTATCTTAAAGGTTGTCACGCTCTTCAAGGATATCGCGTGGCGAACTGGTTGTGGAAGCAAGATCGAAAAGCCTTAGCGGTTTATCTGCAAAACCAAATTTCGGTCGCTTGCCAAGTCGATGTACATCCAGCCGCTAAAATTGGGCAAGGGATCATGTTTGATCACGCGACGGGTATTGTGATTGGTGAAACCGCAGTCATTGAAAATGATGTCTCAATCTTACAGGACGTCACATTAGGTGGTACGGGTAAAGAAGGCGGTGATCGTCATCCGAAGATCCGAGAAGGGGTGATGATAGGCGCTGGCGCTAAAGTATTAGGCAATATCGAAGTCGGTGAAGGGGCGAAAATTGGCTCTTGTTCGGTGGTGTTAAATCCTGTACCTCCCCATACAACTGTGGCTGGTATTCCTGCCAAAGTCGTTGGACGACCAAATTCTGATAAACCATCGATGGATATGGATCAGCAATTTAATGGTAACTCGCAAACGTTTATTGAAGGTGATGGTATTTAGCCATCGTTTATGTTCAATAAAGGACATATTGAATTTGAAAGAAAAGGCGATTATTGATCGCCTTTTTCTGTTTTATACTGCGCCGCTAAAGTCCATTTGTCGCCATGCTTCAAACGAAATAATCGCAACCGCATTGGAAAGGTTTAAGCTACGACTATCAGGCTGCATAGGAATACGTAAACGTTGCTCAAGAGGCAGGCTGGCAATAAATTCAGCGGGAAGGCCACGAGTTTCTGGGCCAAAAAGTAACACATCACCTTGTTCAAATTTCGCATTAGTATGGAAATTAGTGGTTTTGGTAGTGCAGGCAAAAATACGACGACCTTCCATTGCTTGCATGAAAGATGCAAAGTCTTTATGGCGATGGACATGCGCTAAATCATGATAATCTAATCCAGCACGGCGCACTTTCTTTTCATCAAGATCAAACCCTAAAGGCTCAATTAGGTGCAAATTCGCGCCACAGTTCGCACTTAGGCGAATAATGTTACCCGTATTAGGGGCAATTTCAGGTTCATATAACGCAATATCAAACATAGCTCATCGCTTTATTAATGCAAAAGATAGTACATTGTGACAAGCACCGCTTTAACAATCAAATACAGAATAATAAAGGCTATTTCTAATAACGATAAATTTAATCTTTGTGCTTTTTGTATGTTTTTAAGGCATACTTCTCTGCTTTTTATGCCTACCGTTATTTCATACTGCTTATGAAGAATCTCGCAATACCTGAGTATAAGTTTTTCTTTGTTCGTTTTACGCTGATATTTTTATTGTTGTTAACGGTTTTTTTATCGATTTTTTACTACAACTCACAATCTGATCTTGAACGACAAAAAAGTAACATTCAAGTACAGCAAAAAGCACTGCTTGTTGGTAAAAAAAACTATATTCAAGTGGTTATAGGTTCGGTGGTACGAGAAACGGCATTATTGGCTGATATCGCCAATAACCATGAGATCCACCGTATTATGGCATTGAAAGATGGCATGGAAAAACAGCAGCGAATGGCACGTTTTTCACAAGCGCTGAAAGCGGTGAGTCAACGAAAAGAGATTTATGATCAAATACGTTACCTCGATTTAGAAGGTAATGAAGTTACTCGGGTTAACTTTAACGACGGGCGTGCTTTGATTGTGCCTTCTAATGCGTTACAGAAGAAAAAAAACCGATACTATTTCCTAGAGGCAGCGAAATTACAACATAAAGGGATTTATATATCTCCTCTTGATTTAAATATCGAGCATGGTGAGATTGAAGTGCCTTATAAGCCGATGATCCGTTTATCAGCCCCTGTATTTGATAAAGAGGGAAATAAGCAAGGTATTGTTATTATCAATTATTTAGCGAAGTATTTGATGGAAGGGTTAGGGTTGTTCAACCTTAATGGTGGAACAAACTATATGTTGGTTAATAGCGATGGCTATTATCTCTATAATAATTTGTATCCAGAAAAAGAATTTGCCTTTATGTTTGATAATAAAAAAGATCAAACGGTATATAAATATTTCCCCGAGCTGGAACAGCAGATTAAAGCGATACATAGTGGGCAAATAGTGACCCCATCGGGAATAATGACGATTGAGTCGGTAGGTACGGTTGGAGAAACAAATCCCTATTGTTTTCAGGAATACCATGTTACTGAAAATAACTCTACAGCGTGGAAGTTAATTTCATTTGTATCGCTTGATAAGCGTGTTGATGTGATTAATACGATAGCCCATCATCGAATATTAGCATTGTTCATGGTGTTGCTAAGTCTAGGGTTATCTTATTGGATTGCACGCTATCAATTAAAAGAACATATTAATAAACAGCGTATTTATACGTTAGCGCATTACGATAATTTAACGGGACTCTTGAATCGTGCTTCTTTTTTAACGCAAGCCAATAAAATTCTGAGTACTAGCGTAAAGTCATCTAAAGTCATCTGCTTTTTGTATATTGATCTGGATGACTTTAAGCCGATAAATGATCAATATGGTCATGCCACTGGAGATAAAGTATTAAAGCATCTCGCTTTAATGATGCGTAAAGTTTTCGGCTCAAAAGCGTTGCTGGTGCGTTTAGGCGGCGATGAATTTGCTGTTTTACTGTATTCAGCTCAGCATTTAGCTAGTCCTGAATATTATGCACCCGCCTTGCAGCAAATGCTGGCTTGTCCGTTTGAAGTTGAAAACAAGGTATTTATTCCCATTTACTCAAGCATTGGTGGTTGCTTTTCAACAGCCCAAGAAATTTCACTTGATGATTTGATGCATAAAGCTGATATGGCGATGTATCAAGCGAAGCGGCAGGGCAAAAATCAAGTGTATTTTTTTAATGGCGTTAACTAGCCAGTGGCAGAGTAATAGTAATATTCAATCCGCCAAGGGAGCTGTTATTCGCTTGAATTGTTCCTCTATGCTGTCTAATCGCGCTTTCTGTAATAGCTAAACCAAGCCCAGTGCCACCGCTATCACGATCTCGTGCGGTGGATACACGGTAAAACGGGCGGAAGATATCATCTAATTCCGCTTCAGGTACACCATCACCATTGTCATCAATAGTGATAGTAAGCTGGTGTTGTTGGACACTGAAGTTGATCTCAACAATGTCATTACCGTACTTGATAGCATTACGTATTACGTTTTCTAGTGCACTGATCAACAGATTCGGATTACCATTAATCGGCCAATCTTGCAGTGTGTTATAACGTAAAGCTTTCAGGCTTTGTTCTGCTTCAAAGCGAGCATCTTCAAGCATCTCATACCATAACGTTTGGCAATCAAGCCTTTCATTTTGTTGATGACTGTTGACTTGCATTCTTGATAATTCAAGCAGTTCACCAATCATGGTTTCTAATCGTTCCGCCTCTGTATCAACTCGTGTCAGCTCACGGCTTTCGCCTTGTTTACGTTGAGCTAATGCGGTTGCCATTCGTAGACGTGTGAGAGGTGAGCGTAATTCATGGGAAATGTCAGACAGTAGACGTTGTTGTCCACTGATCATGGTATTTAACGCCCCCACCATTTGATTAAAGCTTGTGCCGGCTTGTTTAAATTCACGAGGTCCGGTTTCTAAATTTGGATCAGCGGTAAACTCACCTTGTGAGACACGCTCTGCGGCTTGTTGTAAACGTCTTGCTGGACGTGTGACTGCCCAAGCGAGCCAGAGTAGAAATGGTGTGCTGACCAGCATAGTGACAAGCAATAGCTTAAATGGCTTATCCAATATTTGGATGATAAACGGGGGGGAGCCACGCCATACTTGACCACTGTACATATAAATATCACCACTTGGTGTATTTATCATAAAAGGGCCAGCCATCATCCAGCGACCATATAAGCGTTGTTTAGGTGCACTTGGGTTATCTGCAATAGTAATAAAGTTACGCAGTGCTTTAGTGTGTTTTTGAGGAGAGATGATGTCGCCATCAAGGGTTGTAAAATAAATCTGAATATCATGATTGTTTTTACGTTTTGTTAAGCGTTTGAGTTTTTGTTCTAGTTGCAGTTTTTTAAATGTTTCATTGCGTGGTGTGTTTAGTTTTTGGTTAATATTTTCCGCGGTATATTCTAAACGTTTAAGATGAGGCTCGGGGATCGCCTGTCCAGTTCGAGGATCGAGTTGAAATAATAAAACGATAGTCACGACGACAACAAAAAGGGTAAACCAGAAGATGGCAAAAATGCGGCCATAAAGACTCGTGATCCCCGGAAATTTCATTATGCTTCCTCAACTAATAAGTAACCTTTACCGCGTAAGGTTTTTATCCTTGGTTTGCCATCTAAGCGCACCGGCAACTTTTTACGAATATTGGATACATGCATATCAATGGCGCGATCAAAACGAGCTAAACGCTTACCAAGTACATCTAAACTCAGGGATTCCTTGGAAATGATTTGGCCTGGACGCTGGATGAAATAGCTTAATAAAGCGAGCTCTGTGCCGGTCATTTCGATTGGAATATCCTGACAAATGACTTCTTGTCGTCCTGGATAAATTGTAATGTCTTGATAAGTAATTAGGTCTGACTTTCCAGTGGCTTTTTCGTCATTTGTTTGGGTGCGGCGTAATACGGCACGTATACGTGCTAATAATTCACGGTCGCTAAAAGGTTTCGGCAGATAATCATCAGCGCCGAGTTCAAGACCAAGCACACGATCAATTTCATCACCTTTAGCTGTTAACATCATCACGGGTGTTGAATGAACCTCTCGCAAGCGGCGTAGCATTTCAGTCCCGTTCATGACTGGCATCATGACATCGAGTAAAATCAGATCGATGCTGCTATCGACCTTTTCTAACCCTTGTTGACCATTATTGGCTTCAACCACATCAAAGCCTTCTAGCTCTAAAATATCTTTCAATAATGCAGTGAGTTCAATGTCGTCATCGACAAGTAAAATTTTCGCCATGGTCCAACCTATTTAAGATAAAGGAGAGTGATGAAGTCTTGAGCCTAGTATCGCTAATGTCAGCTTCAACGCCAAGTTTCGTTATCATTACTTTACGTAGCTTTACGTTTACTCGACAGCGCTTTACTTGCCAGCCGCTATTATGAATACCAAGCACAATGGCACAGGTTTCCGTACCCTAATAGTTGGAGATACAAGCATGAAAATGTTCAAAAAAACAATGATGATGGCGATTGCAGTACCAATGGTATTAGGTTCGATGTCAGTAATTGCAGCCCCGAACTCGCACGATATGAAAGGGCATCATGGTGAGCGTGGCCTGTTTAAACAACTAGAGCTAACTGATTCGCAAAAAGCAGAAATGAAAACCTTACGAGAGAAAGATCGTGAAACGATGAAAGCTAAGCGACTGACTACTCGTACTGACATGCAAGCAGATCATAAAGCACTTGATAAATTAGTACTGGCAGATAATTTTGATGAGCAAGCAGTACGTCAACTGGTCGAGCGTATGTCAGAGAAACAAGCAGAGCACCGTGTGGAGCGCTTAAAACAGCGTCACCAAATGTTGAATATTTTGACCCCAGAGCAAAAAGCAAAATTTGCGGAGCTAAAACAACAACAGGCAGAAAAACGTTTCATGAAACTAGAGAAAAAAACACACTGAGTGTTTGAGAAATAAAGATTAAAAAAGAAAGTCACAACTTCAGTTGTGGCTTTTTTTTGATTTTATCCTCAAGAGTTAGGGCTTTCATAAAAAAATCACTTCGATGATCGTATTTTCTCGTAGGTTTTGTTATTAATTGTCATCATAAAACGGCTATACTGCGTGATATTGAACACACCATAGGCATATGGATCAGCAAGTACACGAAAAAAACAGGCAGGTGGTGTAGTAACGCTTGTTTAAAATGAAAGAGATAAGGTTATTTTTTGTGTAAAAAGAAGCTTGTTTGAATCCCAACCTTGCGTGATATGAATCAACAAAATTTTTTATCAGAATTGTAATACTCCTACATAAGTAGAAGGGTTTCAGTTTTTACACGCATAGCACAAATGTTGCTGTGATATCGAGAAGGGGAACCTCGGTATAGTCGTGTCGGATTTGATTTTTCAATTCCCAAAGTCAGAGGGTAACCATGATTAAGAAGATTGGTGTTTTGACCAGTGGTGGTGACGCACCTGGTATGAATGCAGCGGTTCGCGGCGTAGTTCGTGCAGCGTTAACCGAAGGCCTAGAGGTTTACGGTATTTATGATGGCTACCAAGGCCTTTATAATAACTGTATCAAAAAGCTAGATCGTCAAAGCGTATCTGATGTGATCAACAAAGGCGGTACATTTTTAGGTTCTGCGCGTTTTCCTGAATTCCGTGAAGTGGAAGTTCGTGAAAAAGCGATTGAAAACCTAAAATTACACGGTATTGATGCATTAGTAGTAATTGGTGGTGACGGCTCATACATGGGCGCGAAGAAGTTAACTGAGATGGGTTACCCATGTATCGGTCTTCCTGGCACGATTGATAATGACGTTGCAGGTACTGACTACACTATTGGTTACATGACCGCAATGAACACCGTTATTGATGCGATTGACCGACTACGTGATACTTCATCTTCACACCAACGTATCTCTATCGTAGAAGTGATGGGTCGCCATTGTGGTGATCTAACACTAATGTCTGCGATTGCGGGTGGTTGTGAATACATCATCACACCTGAAACTGGTCTAGATAAAGAAAAACTAATAACGCATATCCGTGAAGGTATTGCGAAAGGTAAAAAGCACGCCATTATTGCAATCACTGAGCTAATGACTGATGTGAATGAACTAGCTAAGTTTATTGAAGCAGAAACAGGTCGTGAAACTCGTGCAACAGTATTGGGTCACATTCAGCGTGGTGGTCAACCAACCGCGTTTGACCGTGTACTTGCTTCTCGTATGGGTGCATACGCAGTTGATCTTCTTCAACAAGGTGAAGGTGGTCGTTGTGTAGGTATTCAGTGTGAGCAACTTGTTCACCACGATATCATCGATGCAATTGAAAATATGCGTCGTCCTGTTCGTAACGATCTTTATGAGTTAGCTGAGAAGTTATTCTAAGAGATTTATCGAGCGGTAAGAGAAAAAGAAGGTCGATCACTATCGGCCTTTTTTATTGTCTGAATATTGGTACCTGATATCGCTTATTTAGAAAAGATAACAAAAAGGCCACCCGTAGGTGACCTTAGTAGAACTAATCAAATGGATTGATTAGTTCTTAGCTTCAGCTGCTGCTTTTGCGATAGCTGCAAAGCTTTCAGCATCAAGCGCTGCACCACCAACTAGAGCACCGTCGATGTCTGGTTGTGCGAAGTATGCCGCTGCGTTTTCTGGCTTAACAGAACCGCCGTATTGGATAACAACGTTCTTAGCTACTTCTTCACTCTTCTCAGCAATGTGAGCACGGATTGCAGCGTGGATGCGTTGTGCATCGTCAGCAGTTGCTGCTTTACCTGTACCGATAGCCCAGATTGGTTCGTAAGCGATGATTGCGCCGTTTAGTGCATCAACACCTTGAGTGTTGATAACTGCGTCAAGTTGACGTGCACATACAGCCACTGTTTCGCCAGCTTCGTTTTGTGCTTCTGACTCACCAATACAAAGAACGGGTGTTAGGCCATTTTCTTTTAGGAATGCGAATTTTTGAGCAACAAACTCATCTGATTCGTTGTGGTATTCACGACGCTCAGAGTGACCGATGATGATATGGCTAGCACCGAATTCTTTAAGCATTGCAGGAGAGATATCACCTGTGAATGCGCCGTTGTTGTGTAGATCAACGTTTTGAGAACCAAGGATGATTTTGCTGTTTGCTTTGCTTAGTAACTGCTCAGCTAGATCCAAGTACATTACTGGTGGAGCGATTGCTACGTCAACACCTTCAACACCGTTAAGTGCCGCATCAAGACCTTTGATAAGGCCAGAGACCATTTCCTTGCTACCGTTTAGCTTCCAGTTACCCATAACCACAGGATGGCGCATAGCTTTTCTCCAAATTTAAATGATGTAATTAACTTAACTTGATGTAGTAAAAATATACCAACAGTGGTTTATTTTTACTGTCCAAAATCATTAATGAGCTCGGTTGTACCTTTTTCAAGGCAAAAAGTGAACTCATAATTTCAAAATATTTCAAAATATAGTTAATTTCTTGCAGAAAGGAACGTTAGAAAGAGCTTTTATCTGCGTTTTCTGATTGTTTGGGATGAGATGAAATCGGCGTGATTTCAGCATTTTCATGGTTATGGGGGTGCTGTAGGGTTTCGGCAAAGCGAACTAATTGACGTTGTAATTCATTTCGTAACAACATGGTGGTATGAAGCGGATTTTTCCCACGACTAATAACCAGATCAATATGACTTTGCTGTGCTTTTAGACGTGGTTGCATGCTGTGATGTGCTTGATTTATTGTGCTTTCTATTAATTGTTGGCGCAGTTGTTCGAATTGTTCTGGATCTTCTTTTGCCATTTTTGCCATGTCATCAAAATTGGGTAGCGTATCCATCGTCAACTCCATCCGCACAACTATCTTTTAGTATATAAAAAGATACTGGATATGGTGTCTTAGAGGTGAGATGAGTAGGAGATAAACTTACATAGTGTATGTATATATCTCCTATTTGATACAACGCTACGGGAGGAATGATTACCAGTAATGCTCCATCGTAATTTGCCCCGGTTTTCGGCGTAAATTTTTAGCAAAGCCTCGTGCTTCTAGCACATTTTTAGTCTCTTTTACCATCTCAGGATTACCGCATAGCATAATTTGACTTTGCTCTGGGTGCAAAAATAATCCGACATGGCGCTCAAGTTGTCCATCAGCAAGCGCTTGAGGAATTCTTCCGGTCAGGCAAAGTGGAGAGGGTTCACGACTGACAAACGGTTGGACGATAAGTTGCTCACCATATTGCTGCTTTAACTGTGTCATTTCTGCTTGGTAACTTAAATCAGCAGCAAAACGAACAGCATGAATTAGGACTACTTTTCTAAACCGATGCCAGACATCACCTTGCTGTAAAAGGGACAGATAAGGACCGATAGCGGTGCCTGTTGCGAGGAGCCAAAGGTGATCGCCTTGTGGAACTTCATCAAGGGTAAAAAAGCCATTAGCGCGCGCGGAGATAAAGACGGTATCACCTTCTTCTAGTTGGTGTAGTCGTGGTGACAATAATCCACCTTGAACTCTTGTGGCGTAAATATCAATGGTTGGTTGCTGGGGAGGATTAACAAAAGAATAGGCTCGTTGGATCATTTGGCCATCAATCTCCAAGCCTAGCTTAGTGAATTGTCCTGCTTTAAAAGGCTCAATGTTTGCCGCTAAGGATAAACTGAATAAATCATTATTCCAGTGGCGATTTGCAATAACTTGAGCAGGAATCCAATCAGCCATTATGGCCTCCTAATTCTATGATGTTATTCGATAAGTGCAGCGCCTTTGACCTGAAATGATATGTTCTTCACGTTCAATACGGATGTCTTCCCCAAGAAGGCGTTTAAATACCGTAAGCTCCGAGAGACATAGTGCAGGACAATGTTGTGCTGCTCGACAAATAGGGCAGTGGTTTTCAACTAAGGTATAACAACCATCGTACGTTGTTATAAGCTCAGCCATATACCCATCTTGTGTACGTAATTGAGCTAGGTGTTCGAGCTTTTCTTTGAGTGTTTCGCACGTTTGTAATGTTTGTTGATACTGTTCGTAAGTATGCTGTTCACGTTTTGCGATGACTTGTTCAAGTCCTGATGTTCCGAACAGATCTTCAACTGACTCTAACATGTGTACGGCTAAATCATGATGACGATCAGTAAAACGACGATGCCCTTGTTCTGTTAATTGCCAATGGCGGGTAGGACGTCCGACTTTGACTTTGACATCGTTAAAATCAACCAGCCCATCATCTTCTAAGCTTTGTAAGTGTTGACGAATTCCCATAGTGGTGAGGGAGAACTTTTCAGCCAATACTTTTGCTGTGACAGGACCTTCACTTTTTAAGTGATAGAGGATTTTATCGATGGTTTTCATAGCTACCTATATATTTATTTCTCTAGGTATTATGGGATCAGCTTATTAAATAAAGCAATCTCTTTACCATTCTAACGGGTTGCGTTGATTTTGCTTCTTAGGAGTGAGAGGTGGGGAAAAAAAGCGTACCGAAGTACGCTTTTTTGCATGTGAATATCGCAATTAGATGATATGAGATTTTACAATGTCATCTTTACGATCAAGGTAATGGGTCGATTTAATACGACGAATAGTACGGCATTGACCGCGGATCAATAAGGTTTCAGTCGTCGCGATATTTCCTTGACGATGAATGCCTTCTAATAAGTCACCTTTGGTAATCCCTGTTCCTGCAAAAATCACGTTATCGCTTTTTGCCATATCTTCAATACGCAATAATGCGTTGGTCTTAATGCCCATTTCGTGACAACGGCGAATTTCAATTTCACCGAGTTCGCGGTTTTCTTTTGTATCGCCTTTGACTTCATGGCGAGGAAGCAGACGTGCTTGCATATCGCCACCAAGGGCACGGATTGCAGCCGCTGATACGACACCTTCTGGCGCACCACCAATGCAGTACATGACATCGACTTCGCTATCTGGCATACAAGTTAGAATAGACGCAGCCACATCACCATCAGGCACGGCAAAAACACGAATACCGACCGCTTGCATTTGCTTAATCGTTTCATCATGACGAGGCTTGGCAAGGGTGATCACCACTAGATCTTGCAATGATTTACCCAGAGCAGCAGCAATCGCTGTTAAGTTTTCAACCAGTGGCTTCTCAAGATCAATCACACCTTTTGCCGCAGGGCCTACCACTAGTTTTTCCATGTACATATCAGGTGCTTTTAGAAAGCTTCCTTTTTCACCTGCCGCTAATACAGCGAGGGCATTATTTTGTCCCATCGCTGTCATGCGTGTTCCTTCAATCGGATCCACGGCTATATCGACAGCATCGCCACCACAACCTACTTTTTCACCGATGTAGAGCATTGGTGCTTCATCAATTTCGCCTTCACCAATTACGATTTCGCCATTGATTTCAGTTTGATTCAGTAGAATACGCATCACTTCTACCGCAGCATTATCAGCCGCATTTTTATCGCCACGACCAAGCCATTTATGGCCTGCTAGCGCCGCCCCTTCCGTAACCCGTGAGAATGCCATTGCTAAATCGCGTTTCATGATAACTCCAGAAATAAAATCGACTCGATAAATAAACTGAAGCCGATTTTAACATAAGGGATGGTGAAACGATTGCGCAAAATAAAGGAAGCTATATTGCAATGATCATAATCGGTATTAATAGCAGTGTGTAAATGATGACGAGTCATCATCATATTCAGCCTTTAGCCTTACTAACGGTTAGCGTTATTTGCAGTAACAGGGTATCAATGAATGAATCGTGATAAAAAAGTGGTAATGGTGATATTGGGTCTAAACACTTCGTACAAATTAGGATATAAATAGGAAAGCGTACATTTAGGTGACAGTTGAGCTTATTCGTTGGTGTTTTTTTGACAAGGAATAGAGCAAACAAAGCTAAGATCCGATTAAAAATGAACTTCTCGCTGTATTTGGTTGTCTCAGTGGTCGGATATTTGGAACCACTTTGCAAAAATTATATCAGACTTGTGTGATTTTCATCCGTTTGCCTAAAAGCATTAGAATTGTGGATGCCAGATAGTCGCTGCCTCGTTAGAATAGAGGCGAACATGAATTTAACTCGCGCGTAGGTGTTTGGCTTAATGATTAAGTCAGCATACGGGCTAAGATCAGGTAAACAATATGTCTCTAGAAATGTTAGAACAACTAGAAGCCAAAGTTCAGATGGCAATTGATACAATTTCTATTCTACAAATGGAAATTGATGAACTAAAAGATAAAAACTCTCAACTTTCGATGGAAGCGCAAGAATTACGTGCTGGTCGTGAAGGTCTAAATGAAGAAAATGAGAAACTACGTCAAGATCATAATGCATGGCAGGAGCGCGTACGCAACCTACTAGGCAAAATGGAACACGTAGAATAATACTGATTTCAGTTTATCTGTTTCGGTTTTCGGCTTGGTATGTTGTTTTCAGGAACGACAGCATACCGGGCCGTAATTTTATCTATTGCTATTAGCTTTGTGTCTCATCGATATCAAGTGGTTCAGGCGATAAAATAACTCCGGTATTATCGGCATAGATATGATCTTCTGGTAAGAAGGTTACCCCACCAAAATTGACAGCAACATCAATCTCACCAATATCGCGCTGATCGGCACCCACAGGGATTGAGGCGAGAGCCTGAATACCAATATTTAATTCATCGAGCTCATCAACATGGCGAACACAGCCATAAACAATTAGCCCTTCCCATTCATTTTCTTGCGCTAAGAGGGCTAAATCGATATCAATTAATGCACGTCGTAGTGAACCACCACCGTCAATTAATAGTACTCGTCCTACACCCGATTGTTCTAATACTTGACGAATAACCCCGTTATCTTCAAAACATTTTATGGTTGTTATTTGACCGCCAAAAGAGCTGCGCCCACCGTAAGAGCTGAACATAGGCTCAACAACATCAACGTGTTCGAGATAGATATCACACAGTTCAGAGGTATTGTATTCCATAAGTGGGCTTCTTATTTAGCGAAAGAAAAGAGAGGAAATCAATAAGGCTTATAACGAGGGAGTACTCATATTAAGCCTTGTTGAAATTATAACCAGTTGATCTGTCATTGCAATTCGCAATCATCAATTATGACAAGATGATCCCGAGAGCAAACAATAAATTGGTAAGTAAAGCGCATTTGACCATGGTTGCCATCATTGGACGAAGCTCAGCGCCATTTTTAGAATGGTAAACAGCACGACCATGTTTAAAGAGTAGTGGAGTACTCAGTAAAAATAGCCATCCGAATAGCGATTTTGTTTCAAATAGAGCAAAAAGTGTCAAACATACAATGCTAGTTGATAATAATACTACGTGGTATTTACGGCCCCATACCGGTCCCATACGTACGACTAAGGTTTGCTTACCACAAGCACGATCGTTATCAATATCTCGCAGATTATTAATATTAAGTACGCCAACTGCGAGTAAACCACAGGCAGTCGCCGGTAACATAATCACCGAATCAATACTGCCAGCTTGTAGGTAGTAAGTGCCTGCAACACCTAGCCAACCAAAAAAAATTAAGACGGATAAATCGCCTAAGCCACGGTAACCGTAGGGCTTATTACCCACGGTATAAGCAATAGATGCAACAATAGCTAGTGCGCCGAGTAGTATAAAACCAATGATGTCATGGGGATTATTACAGGCAATAAATATCAGTGATAAGCCACTGATTGCTGTAAGAATAATGTTGACGAACATGGCGGTACGCATGGCTTTAGGGGTAACTAATCCTGATTGAATTGCACGTTGAGGACCTAAGCGGTCATCATTATCGGTGCCTTTGACAGCATCGCCGTAATCATTCGCAAGGTTAGAAAGAATTTGCAGCAAAAGGGCGGTTAATAAAGCGAGTGCTGCAATTGGAGCAGAAAAACTTCCATGCCATCCTGCCACCGCACTACCGCATACAATTGATGCAATGGCGAGCGGCAAGGTTTTTGGTCTTGCTGCATCTAACCAAATAGCAAGTGATGAAGATGATTTCATAATCTAGATACTTAAATAATGAGTGGATGGCTATTATGGCGAAAATTTGGATTGGCGCAAATTTATCCCATTAATAGTTGTTAAAATAAAAAACGGTGCAGCAAGGCACCGTTTTCTTTTTCTTAAAAGCAATTTTATTAAAGAATAAAACGGCTTAAATCTTCATCTTGTACGAATTCACCAAGACGCTCGCTAACATATGCGGCATCGATCATGAATTTCTCACCGGCTTTTTCGCTGGCGTCATAGGAAATCTCTTCCATTAAACGTTCCATTACGGTGTGAAGACGACGAGCACCGATATTTTCAGTGCGCTCATTCACTTGCCATGCAGCATCCGCTAGGCTATCAATACCATCAGTAGTGAACTCAATTTCAACCGATTCTGTTGCCATTAATGCTTTGTATTGCTCAGTTAGCGATGCATTTGGTTCAGTCAGAATACGCTTGAAGTCGTGACTTGTTAGCGCTTCAAGCTCAACGCGAATAGGAAGACGACCTTGTAGTTCGGGGATTAAATCTGATGGCTTAGCCACTTGGAATGCGCCCGATGCAACAAACAGGATGTGGTCTGTTTTAACCATACCGTGTTTGGTGGAGACGGTACTGCCTTCTACTAATGGTAGTAGGTCGCGCTGCACACCTTCACGGGAAACGTCAGGGCCTGATGATTCACCACGTTTACAGATTTTATCTATCTCATCGATAAACACGATACCGTTGTTTTCAACCGAATGAATAGCTTGTTCTTTTAACTCTTCTTGGTTTACTAGCTTTGCCGCTTCTTCTTCAGTTGCTGCTTTTAGCGCATCTTTGATTTTCATCTTGCGCTTTTTAGTGGTATTGCCAGCAAGGTTTTGGAACATGCCCTGTAGCTGGTTGGTCATTTCTTCCATACCAGGAGGAGCCATGATCTCAACACCCATTTGTGGTGCTGCAATGTCCATTTCAATTTCTTTATCGTCAAGCTTGCCTTCACGTAATTTCTTACGGAAAGACTGACGAGTAGAAGATTCTGCAGGTGCTTCTTCATTTTGACCCCAAGCATCACGTGCAGGTGGTAGAAGTGCATCTAAAATGCGCTCTTCTGCTAATTCTTCTGCGCGGAAGCGGACTTTTTCAGTCGCTTGCTGATGAGTCATTTTTACAGCTACATCCGTTAAGTCACGAATGATCGTTTCAACTTCTTTACCAACATAGCCCACTTCGGTGAACTTTGTTGCTTCTACTTTAATGAAAGGTGCGTTAGCTAGTTTTGCTAAACGACGTGCAATTTCGGTTTTACCGACACCGGTAGGACCGATCATTAAAATGTTTTTTGGCGTTACTTCAACACGCAACTCTTCAGGAAGTTGCATGCGACGCCAGCGGTTACGTAGCGCAATCGCAACCGCTCGTTTTGCTTTGTCTTGACCGATAATATGGCTATCAAGCTCATGAACGATTTCGCGAGGAGTCATCTCAGACATTACAACTTCCTTACTTAGCTTCTAATTCTTCAATGGTGTGATTGTGGTTTGTGAACACACAGATATCACCGGCTATATTTAGGGCTTTCTCTGCGATTTCTCGTGCACCTAAATCAGTATTTTCTAGCAGTGCTGTTGCTGCTGCTTGGGCAAAATTGCCACCAGAGCCAATAGCAATAAGATCATTTTCGGGCTGCACAACATCACCATTACCAGTAATGATGAGTGATCCTGTTTCATCAGCAACGGCCAATAATGCTTCAAGCTTACGCAGGGCGCGGTCAGTACGCCAATCTTTAGCAAGCTCTACAGCTGATTTAAGAAGATGACCTTGGTGCATTTCAAGCTTACGCTCAAAACGCTCAAATAAAGTGAATGCATCAGCGGTACCGCCAGCAAAACCTGCCAGTACTTTATTGTTATATAGACGGCGAACTTTACGTGCGTTGCCTTTCATTACTGTGTTACCAAGTGATACTTGGCCGTCACCAGCAATGACGACTTTACCGTTTCGACGTACAGATACAATAGTTGTCACGGGGTAAACCTCTCTGGTTCTGCTCCGGCATAGCCGGTATCGTTAATGTGAAAAGATCTGGGGATGACAGAAGGGATTTTCAAGTATTAACTGAGAATTGGTCATGATTATTACGTGAAAAATACACAAAAAAGGACGTACCTAAGCACGTCCTTCTAGTGATGAAAGAGAAACTAGCGCGTTATTCCCAATGCCAAATACCGCAAGGAGAGACACCGCTACTTTGTAGCTTTGCTTTGTCTTTTTCAGCACTGCTTTTTTGTGAGTAAGGACCTAATACAACACGGTACCATGTTCCTTTTGCATCACTGCTTACTTTAAGTTGACTATTCATACCTTGGAATGCAATTTTTGCTTTACGTTCATCGGCTTGTGACTTCTTACGATAGGCTCCGCATTGCAATACAAAACGTACATTTGATGCTACTACCGGCTTTTTTTCTGCCGGTTTAGGGTTGGTGGTGACAGGTACTACAGGCTTGCTCGCTTGAATATGCTCTTTCGGTTTTGAGGTTGAAGATGTTTTATGCTCATCAACTTTCTTTACGGGCTGTACACGTTGGTTTTTCAACTCATCAGGCACGATCACTTTTTTATTTTCGAGCTCTTGGATATAACGCCATTTTTCTTCAGGTTTTGGCGGTAAAATTTCCTTATTCGCTGGTTTTTTAATCTCATTAGCGGGTTGAGGTTTTGCAATGATTGGAAGTTCATCTTTAGGTGCTGGCTTTTCAGGAACATCAGTACCAGACAGGAAGAATAAACTTGCGATAAGCCCAAATACTAAAACAATAGCGGTAACCGCCCATTTGATTGGAAATCCACTAGGAGCGGGGGCTTTTTTACGGCTAGGACTGCTTTTTTTATTTGCCGGTTTCGGCGAGCGTCCGCGTTTTACATAATCTTTAGTGGCCACGATGATAGACAAATACGTTGAGAAAAGGATAGAACGCTATGTTACAAATTTGGAATGATACTGACCAGTTTTTATCATTAATAATGTGTTGGTTAAGGTCAATAGCATGCAAAAACTGTGAACTTATGGTTATTTCATAAGCTCACAGCCATTTTATTGCTATCGAGATGGTGGTGCAGCACTCTCACGGATCACAAGTTTTGCATCAAGTAAGCGAGAACCAGCTTGTACTTCTTTGCCTTTTAATAACTCAAGGAGCATCAGCATAGCTTGGCGACCAATTTCATAGCGTGGTTGAGAAACGGTGGTTAATGGTGGATCGCAATATTCAGCAAATTGGATATCATCAAAGCCGACAATCGAAATATCTTGAGGAACGCGAAGTCCTAAGCGTTTTGCTTGCTGCATCGCACCAATCGCCATCACATCAGAATGACAGAATAGTGCGGTTGGTGGCTCAGGTAACGATAACAATGCGGTGACGGCGCGTGCACCAGCAGCAAAGCTAAAATCACCCTTCACAGTATAGGCTGGGTTTAATGTAATCCCACCACGACGAAGTGCTTGTTGATAGCCTTGATTTCGGAACTGGGATAATGGTGCTTGATCGGGGCCGGTAATTTGTGCGATACGCTTATGACCCATTTGTGTCAGATAATTGACTGCTTCAAATGCCGCAGTAAGGTTATCAATATGGATGGTCGGCAACTCTAACTCAGGAGCGTACTCACAAGCCATCACTAGCGGCGGTAGGTTTTTTTGCTCTGGCTTACTAACATCAAAAGGTAAGTCTGTACCAAGCAATAACATACCATCAGCTTGTTTAGTAAAGACTAAATTAACGAATGAGTTTTCACGCTTTTTCTGTTGTCCACTATCTCCCAGTAACACAAGGTAACCGTACTCCATCGCAGCTTCTTCTATACCGCGGATAATTTCTGTGAAGTAAGGATCACAAATATCAGGGACGATAGTTACGATCGTTTTTGACTCATTGCGACGTAAATTACGGGCAAGTGAGTTAGGTGAATAGCCAGCTTCCATGACAGCCTGTTCAACTTTTTTACGAGTTGAAGCCGATACTTTTTCCGGATTCATTAGCGCACGGGAAACCGTCGCAGTCGAAACTCCGGCTAGCTGGGCAACATCCTTCATTGTCGCCATATTGCTTTCCTCTTTATCTAAATCTCTCTTATTATGCGGCTGGTGGCTCGAGGTCAAAAGGACTGAGACGGAAACCAGCGAAGCAGTAACTGACTGAATTAAGTCAATACTCTTGATATTGTAGAGTGTATAAACAGGATTAAACATGCCCCAAATAGCATAAATTACATTCACTATGTGAGTTTTGTCGCATTGTTGGTTTTAAGTTAAATCTTGCGGCTCTACATCAATCGACCAACGTACTTTTTTTGCTAAAGGCAGCAATTGAATCGCGGGTTTGGCGATACTGAGTATTTGTTGCAAGGCTTTGCGATTAGGGGTCTGTAAAATTAATTGCCAACGGTAACGGCCTGCTCGACGGGCAAGTGGTGCAGGGTTCGGCCCCAGTACGCAGCAATCTTGATCATAAACGGGACTGGATTCAAAAATGCCACGGATTTGTTGTAATAGTTGGCAAACGGTATCGCTGTCATTGGCTTCTGCCCGTATTAATACGAGATGAGTAAAGGGCGGTAGCATGGCTTGTTGGCGTTCAATTAGCGCGGTTTGTGAGAAAATGCCATAGCCTTTATGCAATAACGATTGCAACAGTTGATGTTCTGGATGGTGAGTTTGTAATAAAACTTCACCGGGTTTACTTGCGCGTCCCGCGCGTCCTGCAACCTGAATAAACAATTGTGCCAAACGTTCAGATGCGCGGAAGTCGTTACTAAATAATGCGCTATCAACATCAATTAATGCGACTAAAGTGACATTGGGAAAATGGTGTCCTTTTGCCAGCATTTGGGTACCAATTAAAATTTGATACTCGTTGTTTTTTATCGCTTCTAGATAGTTTTCTAAGGCACCTTTACGACGCGTGCTATCGCGATCAATGCGCACCGTCTTAAATTCAGGAAATAGGGTTGCGAGTTGATTTTCTAATTGCTCAGTACCAACACCGACGGGCAATAATTGAGTTGAACCACATTGCTCACATTGCGGCATGATGGGACGCTGAGTTGCACAATGGTGACAACGCAGCTCTCCTGATTGTTGGTGTAAGGTGTAGTAAGCATCACAACGGTGACATTCGGCGATCCAACCACACTCATGGCACATCATTGCAGGCGAAAAACCACGGCGATTAAGAAATAACATCACCTGATTTCCTGTATTTAAGTGCTTACGCATTTCAGCGATCAATGGTGCAGATAATCCTGCATCAAGGTATAAGCCTTTTACATCAATCACGCCATGACGTGCCAGTTGGGCGTTACCCGCACGTTTAGTTAAGGTTAAATGATGGTATTTGCCCGTTTTCGCATTATGCAAGGTTTCTAATGCTGGTGTCGCAGAGCCTAAAATAATCGGGATGTTTTCTTTATTGGCGCGCATAACGGCAAGATCGCGAGCGTGATAACGTAAGCTGTCTTGTTGTTTATAAGACGCGTCGTGCTCTTCATCGACAATGATGATGCCAAGGTTTGCAAAGGGGGTGAATAATGCTGATCGCGTCCCGATGATAATACCCGCTTGATTATCTCGACCTGCAAGCCATGCTGCCATACGCTCGCTGTCGTTTAGTCCAGAGTGAACTGTTTCGAGAGGAACATTAAAACGACGGCGAAAGCGGTTAATCGTCTGAGGGGTTAAGCCAATCTCAGGGACTAATATCAACGCTTGTTTACCTGCAGCAAGCACCGGTTCTAGCAGGTTAAGATATACCTCTGTTTTACCAGATCCTGTTACCCCTTCTAAGAGATAACAGCCAAACTCAGGGTTACTGTTCACGGTCGCAATTGCTAACGCTTGTTCTTCATTTAAACGTGGTTTTTCTTCAGTAACAGAAAATTGTTTCTGCCAATTTTGGCTTTTGGGGTGTTGCTGTTGTTCAATGATCCAACCTTTATTCGCTACTGTTTTTAAGGTCGTTGAGCTCACGTCTTCACCCAGTAATGCATCATGACTGACTGCCCCGTTTTGTAATAGGCGCAGTATTTGAGCTTGTTTAGGTGCGCGGGTGAGGCCGTTTAGTGGTTGTGCCTTTCCCGCTTCTGTTAATGCCCAGAATTTCAGTGTGGTTTGCGACGCTTCACGTCCTTTTCGCAGTAAAGCCGGCATTGCATTGGCTAGCGTATCGCCGAGTGGATATTGATAATACTGACTAGCCCATTTGAGTAAATCAAACAGTGGAGGAGTCCATAATGGTTGATGATCAATGACTTTTTGAATGGCTTTTAGTTGTTCGATAGGAAAATCAGAACTATCTGTCAGTGCTGTAACAATACCGATTAACCGTTGACGCCCGAAAGGAACCTGCACACGCCCGCCGACAATGGGTAGGTCGTTGGGTTTGATTAAATAATCAAAGGTTTTATCTAAGGGAATAGGGAGAGCGACTCGAGCGATATTCGGGATCATAATTTACTGCAGTCATTGAGCTTATGTTGAATAATACCAGACCAAGTGAAACTCGATAAGTGCTGTTAAGTCTGATAGATGAAGAACGCGGTGTGGCACAAAGAAATTACGCGTGAAAAATCGGCATCTGTATTGATCTCCGCGGGATGATTGATTACTATACGCCGCCTGATTTGTCACATAATGTGGCAAGCTATTTTTTAACGACGTGTGGTGCCCGGCTTTGGATCGGGAGAGCGACACGGCCTTTATTTTGAGGTTATCCCATGAAACAAGGTATTCATCCTGAGTACAAAGCAGTAAACGCACGTTGTTCTTGTGGCAACACTTTCGTATTTAACTCTACTATGGGTAAAGACATCAACCTTGATGTATGCGACAAGTGCCACCCATTCTACACTGGTAAGCAACGTCAAGTTAGCTCTGGCGGCCGTGTTGACAAATTCAACAAGCGTTTCGGTGCGCTTACTAGCAAGTAATTACTTGCCAGATGAATTTAGAAAAAGGGGATGCGAAAGCATCCCTTTTTTTATGTCTCAATAAAATATGTGAAGAATAACTGTTAGTTAAATGTATCAAACTTGTTTGCTATAAGCTGGGAAATTGATCCTTAATGGCATATGATTTAATAACAAATACGAATTACGTATAGATGTAATTTGCCATTATAAATGTCAGCGTTGAGGCTTAAATATCACTATGACTGAAGATTTTCGTCAACAAGCTCTAGATTACCATTCGCTTCCTACTCCTGGAAAAATAGCCGTTGCACTGACTAAGCCTGCTAATACGGTTGAAGATCTTGCTTTGGCTTATAGCCCTGGTGTTGCTGAGCCCGTCAGAGAAATTGCTCAAGATCCTGATAATGTTTATAAATATACCGCGAAAGGTAATATGGTCGCGGTGATCACCAATGGTACTGCTATTTTAGGTCTTGGTAACTTAGGTCCGTTAGCTTCTAAGCCTGTTATGGAAGGTAAGTCATTACTGTTTAAGCGCTTTGCGGGTATCGATTCGATTGATATTGAAGTCAAGCATCGCACTATTGATGAGTTCGTTGATACTGTCGCAAATATTGCCGATACCTTTGGTGGCATTAATTTAGAAGATATTAAAGCGCCAGATTGCTTTGAGATCGAACAGCGCTTAATTGAACGTTGTAATGTTCCCGTGTTTCACGATGATCAGCATGGTACGGCGATTGTCACAGCCGCTGGTATGATCAATGCCTTAGAGCTACAAGGCAAAGATATTAGTGAAGCGATGATTGTTTGCTTAGGTGCGGGGGCTGCTGCTGTTGCGTGTATGGAGCTATTGATCAAATGTGGCGCGCAACGTGAAAAAATTTATATGCTTGATCGTAAAGGCGTTATTCATACCCGCCGTGATGATATAAATGAATACAAGCAGCTATTTGCTAATAATACGGATAAACGCACATTAGAAGATGTGATTGCGGGGGCCGATATCTTCGTTGGTGTATCAGGTCCTGATTTATTACCGCCTGATGCGCTAGCATTAATGGCAGAAAACCCCATTGTGTTTGCTTGCTCTAATCCTGATCCTGAAATAAAGCCTGAATTAGCTCATCAAGTCCGAGATGATTTAATTATGGGAACGGGACGATCTGACTATCCTAACCAAGTGAATAACGTTCTGTGTTTCCCGTTTATTTTTCGCGGCGCATTGGATGTGCGTGCAAGCCAAATTAATGATGAAATGAAATTAGCAGCTGTTCATGCAATTAGAGAGTTAGCGAAAGAGCCTGTACCACAAAGTGTGCTTGAGGCTTCGGGTGTATCACATCTTGAATTTGGCCGAGAGTATATTATTCCAAAACCGATGGATCCGCGTTTATTATCACGTGTCGCAAAAGCTGTTGCACAAGCAGCCATTGATTCAGGCGTCGCACGTATTGAGATGCCAATGGGTTATATGGAAGTGTAATCGCGCTATTGTGTTGATGATAAATAAAAACCAGCCATTAGGCTTAATGCCGATCAGTTAAGACAAAAATGATCAGTTGAACGATCCTATAGATGT
>NZ_JADQAQ010000040.1 GCF_022129445.1 Photobacterium sp. Ph5 | reverse complement strand
ACGTATGCCGGTTTTCAAGACCGGTGCTTTCAACCACTCAGCCATCTCTCCGTAACTGCGGTGTATGATAGCGATCACATTTTAAATTGTAAAGTACCTCACAAACCGTATGCACAACTTTTATGCATTCAAACGATATCGTGAAGGGTTACACATCACCTTATAATCATTAACGTAATTACCTGCCTAAAAACCACACAGCAAACCCATTTATTCGTTATAGTTCACTATTCAAATACGCCTGAATCTCTGTTTGAACTCGATTAAACTCAGCTTCAGGTAGGTAATAAGCATTATCTGATGAAAAATGTAATTCATCTTGCTTTAAACAAATATTAATAACAGCTTGATCTGCGAAAAATAACATAATAAAAGCGCTATCAAACTCAACGCGTAAGATCGCAGCTTTATTCACTGTAAGATTATTATCAATTATCAATCCACGTTTCATGATAAATACCGATTTAAAAATTCTGCTGTTACCATAGCGCATTAATAAAATATAAACAGAGAAACAAAATAATATTGATTTTTTCAATCATTTAACGCTGTACTCTTACAGTATAATCAATGCTAACGAGTCGCTTCATCAACCACGCTTTTCTCTGCTGTTTTCTCTTTGGCGGGCTCATCTTTAACTGCATTTTGAAAACCTTTTAAGGCATAGCCCAAATCACTGCCTAAGGTTCTTAATTTTTTTGTTCCAAATAACAATACGAAAATAACAGCAACAATAAGTAACTTGCCAATACTGATTTCACCCATGATGTTTATTCCTGTTATTTAGTTGCAATATTAGATTGGTGACTACGGTAAACGTCAGACTCATAACGATCTTTTAATGCTGCAAAAATAAATACAGCAGAAAAGCACAGGCTAATTACATCTTTTGCAAACAAAAACTCAGGGTAAACATGCGTTAGGAATAAATAAATTAGACACCATACGGAAACAATTTGTAGTGCGACAGTTACCAATTGCTGCCACGTTGATTTTAAAAAACCAGTACGAGTTAACATGGCTGCAAAAAAGACAACAGCCACTACCATTTCAATATTAAAAAACATATAACCACCTTATATTCAAAACATTATTTGATGGTATAAAGTTTGATCTAAGGTTTATGTAATAAATACATTAAGTCATATAAAATTTTTATAAAGATAAGTATCAAATAAGAATTCAAACATATTAAGTATCGGCGATTTCTCCATTGATCAAACGGTATCCCACCCCATTTTCAGTGATGATATATTGAGGTTGAGCGGGTGATTGTTCTATTTTATGGCGAAGTTGAGCAATATGAATACGCACATAATGGGCATGTTCCGTATAATTACCGCCCCATACCTCTTTTAATATTTGCTTATGTGTCAGTACCTTCCCCATGTTTTTAGCCAATAAGGTTAGTATCTTATACTCCTTAGGCGTTAATTTAATACTTTCACCGTTATACATTACCGTTTGCATAGCCATATCGAGTAATACATCGCCAAATCGGTATTGGCTTACTTCTGTCGCTGTACAATGGGAATGTAACCGAAGAGCAACCCGAATACGGGCTAATAACTCTTCACTACCAAATGGCTTTGTTAAATAATCATTCGCACCAGCATCTAAAGCCTGCACTTTATCCGCTTCTTTATCACGTGCTGATATTACAATAATCGGCGTTTCCGTCCAGGTACGTAGCTCTTTAGTAAAGTCTAAGCCATCGGCATCCGGTAACCCTAAATCCAGTAGCACTAAGTGCGGGTTCCAAGTCACTATTTGCTTGAGCCCTTCCTGTGCGGTTTCTACTGTTTTTACGCTATAACCATGCCCCGTCGTTAATATATCTAAAAAGCGACGAATTGGCGCTTCATCTTCAATGACTAATATTTTGGTATCACTATTCATAAATGCCTGTTAAATCGTATTTATCACAAGGAATGGTTACCGTAAAAATGCTACCACCGCCAACTCTTGGCGAGACACAAATAGTACCGTTGTGGGCTGAAACAATCAGCTTACAAATAGCTAAGCCTAATCCCGTTCCTTTAACTTTGGTGTGTTCTGAGCGATAAAAACGCTCAAAAATACGTTGCGTTTCATCGGGTGCAACACCGCAACCTCTATCAGCAATTTCAATAATAAAGCATCCTTTTTTATAGCCTGTCGTGATATCAATCGCTTCACCAACAGGGCTATACTTAGCTGCGTTTTCAATAAGGTTTGCGATAATTTGTTCAATTAGCGCATAATCGAGTGAAACTAACATGGTTTCACCCGTTAGGTTTATTGGGTGTAACTTAACAACTTGCTCTATTCTTTTCGTTGCACTGCCAATCACTTCTTCAGGCTCTACCCAATCTCGATTAGGGATCAAGGTTTTCGTACTATAACGACTAATATCTAATAGTTTGGTTAAGCTGCGGTTTAAGCTATAGCCTTCCTCAGCTATAGATTGTAATAACTCTTTTTGAGTCTCCATCGGCAGCTTTATTGTCGGATCACTTAAAGTCGTCGCTGTACCAATAATCGACCCTAATGGCGTTTTTAAATCATGAGAAACTGCCGCTAATAGTGTATTACGCATCTGCTCTAATTGGTTTGCTTCTTTAGCGATCGTAAGTGCACTGTTTGCTTCTGAGCGTGATAAAGATAAGCTAATTAAAGTGGTTAAAATAGGATTAAACCGTTGTCCTTGCTGTGATTGAATCACCAAGACCCCAAACAATCCTGCTTGCCCACAAAGCGGATGTAATACCAAAGAGGCGGATAACATTTCGCTTGATTGCTCTCCTCGCAACATAAAACGTTCAACTACCGAGTAATACTCACTTTGCTGTAAATGATGATGAGAAGCTAAACAAAAGAGTGAGGGTGAAAATAACCAGATTTGCGCTTTAAACTGTCCCTTTCGTTCTAAGTGTTTTATCGCTGATTGGGCAATCGCTTGGCTTTCATTAAGCGAGGCTAATTCTGATGCAAGATAATAATTACTATTTAATTCAGATTTTAATAGTTTATTTTTATTAATTTCACGCTGTTGAGATTGCGTTATTTTAACCGCAAACACACCACTAAAAGCCATAACGGTGAAAGTAATAATATGCTGATAATTTTGAAATTTGAATGAATTGTGTTCAGGTAAAACAAAAAAGTGAAAGGCAACAATACTGATAGCCGTGATCACATACGCAAATTTTCGCCGTAACCAGAATCCACTCACAATATTGAGTAGCAATAACAGCATTGCAGTATCTGTTTCAATGATCACATCACGGAATCTTACCCCGATATATGTCACCAAAATATATAGCACCAACAATATCGCAGTTTTATTTAGATCATTCCAATTTGTTCGATTCGTCATCAATTAAGCTATTTATCTTACCACCAAGACCAAATAATACCTTCAAGGTATGTACTGATAAAGAAAAAAGAGCTTCAATAATTAGCACCACACTGATGGGATAACCATGAAGCTCTTAACATAGAGAATATGAGCGTTAAATCTCCATATGTACCCCAATTTCAATTAACCTATCTTGCGGTACATGTAGCCGTTCTGAGGTTCTCAACGCATTTCGGCTCAATAATATAAACAGCCTTGCTTTTAAATCATGCCATAGCGTCGTCCGTTTCAACTTCATTCGTTCAGATGACATAAAGAACACGGTATCAACCTCATGTAATGAGAAACCTTTACCATTACAGGCTGTGAATATTTGATCCATATCTAATGACTCTTGATAACCCACGTATGCAATCATCTGCCAAAATGAAGGCGATATTTGCTTTACCTCAATCCGTTTAAGAGGATGGACCCGTGGCTGATCGGGGTATTTAAATGTCAGCAACACATTACGTTCATGCAGTGTTTCGTTATATTTTAAATTATTGACCAAGGATGCAGGGACATGCTCTTCATTACGGGTGAAATACACCGCAGTCCCCGATGCTCGAGGCCAATCTTTTTGCTCTAACTCATTAACCATCGCCTCAGCTGACAACGGTTGCTTGATTAATTGGCTGATCCTTTCTCGCTCTAAATACCACGTGATCATCAAAAGAAATACAATTGAACCTATCGTTAATGGAAGCCAACCACCATCTGAGAATTTCAACGATGTTGCGATAAACAATAATGCGTCATAGAGCAACATGAATACCGCATACTGAATGACAAACGCTAATTTCCATCCCCATAAATAGCGCGCAACAACAATAATAAATAATGATGATATCAACATTGTTGCTGTTACAGCGATGCCATAGGCTGCCGCTAAACGCTCTGAGCTACCAAACGTCAGTACGACAGTGATCACTAATAAAAATAATAAAAAATTAGCTAATGGAACATAGATCTGACCTTGCTCTTGCTGTGAAGTATGGTGAATTTGAACAGGAGGTAGAAACCCTAAATTCACCGCTTGGCGAGTTAATGAAAAAATGCCAGAAATAACGGCCTGTGAAGCAATCACAGTGGCAAAGGTCGCTAATATCACCAAAGGTAAACGTAGCATTTCTGGTGCTAACATAAAGAATGGATTATCAATATCTCCTTGCTTGGATAATACTAATGCGCCTTGTCCGTAATAATTTAATACTAAACATGGCATCACAATAAAAAACCATGCTAAACGAATCGGTTTTATGCCAAAGTGCCCCATATCTGCATATAACGCTTCAACCCCAGTTACCGCTAAAACAACCACACCTAAAGTAAATAAAGTTGCTGCTCCGTGGTTTAAAGCAAAGCGCGTAGCATAAATCGGATTTAGTGCATCTAATACGGTTGGATTTTTAATAATACTCAGTAAACCTAAAATACCAATCGTACCAAACCATAGCAGCATGATAGGCGCAAACAGCCGTCCAATTTTTCCTGAACCGTATTTTTGAATAGCAAACAAAGCACAAATAATCGTAATAGCTATCGGTAAAATCATCGGTGTAAAACTGCTATTTATTACGGTTATCCCTTCAACTGCAGATAATACTGACATCGCAGGTGTAATAATGGCTTCACCAAAAAAGAAACCAGCGGCCAGCATACCTAGAAATAATATTCCTTTCTTAAACTGAATCGGCGCTACGTTATGTGCTAAAGACGTTAATGTTAAAACGCCACCTTCACCTTTATTGGAAGCCCGTGTGACTAACGCTAAATATTTAATACATACCGTTATCACAAAGGTCCAAAACACTAATGAAAGAATGCCAAAAACGTTTGCTTGGTTAATGGCTATCGAGTGCTCACCTTCAAACATCGCTTTGAAGGCATATAATGGGCTGGTTCCAATATCACCATACACAATCCCAATAGATAGGCACGTCAGTACCCATAAAGACTGTTTTTGATTTTGCATCGTTGATTTTCATGTACATCCCGTATCAGGGAGACACTGTACCTTATGACGAAATAGAAGCACGCAGGGTAACAAGGCGAATATAAAGAAAGGGTAAGATTTACGAAGAAAAATATAAAGAAAATATAAAGTTTGTGTATTTTTAATACTAAAAGTTTAATTGTAGTACGTGATAAAAAAACAACGACTTTTATATTAAATATATTATACAACGTTCAAATAAAATATTTACAAATAAAAAAAGAGCGCAAGAAATATTCTTACGCTCTTTTTTAATATCTATTTTTCAACATTATCATGCTTTCATTATCGAACTAAATATTCTCGATATTCTTGCCTGATGTTTCAAATCTGTATTTATACGTTACCCATGCACCTAATATTGATGTCGCAACTAGGCAAAGTAATAAATTAAATACCCCTATCTCATGCATTAAAATAGGGAATAAAAACGCCGTTAAAATTGCTCCCAGCTTTGCAATAGATGCGGCAAAACCTGCACCTTTAGCTCGAATTTTAACTGGAAACACCTCACCCGAAATTAAATAGGTTTGCGCATTAGGACCAAGGTTATTCATGAAGTTGAACAACATAAAGCCTAAAAACAGCATATATATTTGATAGTCACTATTGAGCTTTATAGACACAGCAGCGCAAGCTAAACCAACTGCACAGCCGATAAAGCCATAAATTTGTAACTTCATACGGCCAATCGATTCAGAATAAATAATGGCGCAAATCACTCCAACAATGAGCAATGAGTCAATCAATGCCGTACCTTTCGCTGAATAGACAATGCTCGCTATCGTACTATGAAGCGCATCTCCCGTGGTCACTACATGCGGATCAAGCACCGAAGCTAAAATAACAGGGGTAAAAATACCAATACCATATGTGCCTAAATCTTGGATAAACCAAGGAGCAGAAGCTAAAATGGTTTTCGCGCGGTACTTTTGCTTAAATAACTTCTTGTATCCACCTAACCATGAATGGGCATCTTCACCTTCAGTGCAAGGTACAACCATCAATGTCATATCAGACTGAGGATCACGATTTAATAATCGTTTCAGTGATTTTTCAGCCTCTTTTCCGCGTTTTTTCGACAGTAACCAGTGAGCACTTTCTGGAATAAAGAAACGTGCTACCGTTATTGCCAATGATGGTATTAATGCCAATATGTACATTAAGCGCCATGCATTAATATTATCAACATAAGTCAGTACGATAATGCCTGTAAGGATCCCTAACAAAACACCAACCGACTGAAAAGCAAACGCACCAAGCACCAATTTACCGCGATTTTTAGTCGGAATACTTTCCGAAATCATCAAGTGTGCTGTTGGATAATCACACCCTAATGCTAAGCCAATACCAAAATTAAACAGTAAGATAGCAAGATAAGATTGGCTACATGCCATACCGACTAAGCAAACAGAAAGTAATGCCATCTCAATGATAAACATTTTCTTTCGTCCGTAGAGATCAGATAGCCCACCTAACGCACTAGCACCAATTAATATACCGAACAATATTGAAGAGCTCAGAGTACCTTTTTGGAATTCTGTTAAATGAAATTGTAGCGTAATCAAGGGCAAAGTTAGCCCCATCATAAACACGATCATTCCTTCGAAAAACTTTCCAAATGTCGCCAATAACCAAATTCGCCACTGTACCTTTGTCATTGACAGGCAAAAACGGTTTGACCCTTCTTTCCATATCGATGTGTCATCAATATAGTTTTGAATAGTTTTTTGACATTGAATATCTAGATTTTGATTCATGTTAAAAATCAGCAATGCTTATAGTCTTGCGACCAATATAAGTATTAAAGGTGCGCGTATATAAACACAGACGAGAGTAAAAATATAAGATATATTTTCTCTTGACTTAATGGATAAATTCACAATATAAAAAGAAATATATCGATATATTTCAGTTAAATAATAAACATGACCAGTATTGATAGAGTAATCATACAGTTAAAGTGCTTAATTTCAGTTAGAACTCTGCATTCATACTAATTTTTTATTTTAAAGTCATCATTATAAATCAAATATAAAATCTAATTTTTATATTATGATCATTCAGGTGTTTTTTTAATTGCATTACATCACACAAAAAATAGACACCTGCACTTAATGAGAATAAAAGAATCCTAAACATCCAAATAAAGCCCACATAATAATGTAGGCTATTTTTTGAAAAAACATCAATATAATGTTACATAAACTAACTAGAAAGATACTTATTAATATCGACTTTGTCTATTTGCTTTTCTGGTAAAAACTTTTCAGCATATTGCATATACACACCACTTGATAAGAACAATTTAAATAGCGCCATATCAATATGTTCATCTAACGCCATCTTATACAAGATATCTATCGCAACACTTAATGGTTTAGCCTTCTTATAAGGACGATCGGCAGCTGTGAGCGCTTCAAAAATATCAGATATCACTAAAATTCGTTCAGGAGTGCTCAGATCCTTTGCTGATAACTTACGTGGATACCCTGTCCCTTTCATCGTCTCATGGTGTGTTGAAGCATAACGAGGAACACGGGCAAGATCATCAGGGAACGGAAGACTTTCTAACATCTTAATTGTACTGATCATATGCTCATTAATCTTAAAGCGATCTTCTGCTGTTAATGTGCCGCGTTTAATGGTCAGGTTATAAATCTCCCCCAGATTGTATTGAAGCTCAGGTACTTGCATTTTGATCCCAAACGCAGGATCAAAACTTAGCTCATGAATACGCTCAATTCGGTGCTCTGGTTTATCTGACAATAAATACTCTTCAACAGGTAACCTTTGTGATTTTTCCGGCACTTTCAGTTCTTCTAATGGCGATAACCCCAAGCGATCATCAAAATGGCGTAACCATGTTTTATTGGCAATTTCATGTATACGAGTAATATGTTCATCACTCATAAACTCACCGCCAACATTGGCGTTAGCGACAAATTTATAGTCATCTTGTAACTTTTTTTTCGCCTGGTTTAAGGTCGATAATGCTATTTCTTGCTCATGCGGATTATCGATAACATGCTGTAAATAATTTAGTTCCGCGTCACGCCATAGCACTTCAAAACGCATTCTGATTTCATGAATACGATTATAGTTTGCTTCTAACTTCGTCCCTTTATCAACAATATGCTCAGGCGTGGTGATCTTGCCACAATCATGAAGCCATGCCGCAATTCTAAATTCTCGACGTTCAGCTGCATTTTTAAAGCGGAAATCAGCAAACTGTCCTTGTTTTGATTGCTCGACTTCATGGGCGAACATCAAGGCAATTTCAGGTACACGATTACAATGTCCTGCAGTATAGGGAGATTTATCATCAATCGCTTGAGCGATTAATTGAATAAATGATTCAACAAACTCTTCTTGCCGTTTTTCGTGTTCTTGAAGCGATTCAGCAACACGGTAAATTGACATCGAAAGTTCATGGAACTCTTTAATTCTAGTTGGGATCACAACAACATCTTCATAACGCCGCTGTTTCACTTTTTTATTTTCTTCACGAAGCCGCAAAATTGGTTTAACTATCGGTTTAGCGCAAAGTCCTGCCAATGGCAGTAATATAAGCAATAATAGAGCTGAAGCATAAATTGATGTGCGAATTTTTTCTTCGCTGGCAGCGTAAACTGATGCTTTGGGTACTATCGAAGCAAAAAAGATTTGATCATGCCCACCACGCCGTACATCGCGCACATAATAAAAAAAGTCATCGTCATTACTATTCATTTCTATCAGTTGGTTCTGATAAGACTCATCTGCTGCAAAATCGATTAATTCTACATAAGGAACAACACCAGCACGATTCACTTCCGCATTAGAGCCTAACCATTTCTGCTGTAAATATTGTTTCTGCTGAGGAGTTAAGGCTTCAATAGCACGATTAATAATATTTAAAAGCGCCTTTTTCTCAGGAGGTAATACTAATGATAAGGTTAAGTTATTTTCAATATTTAAAGCATGATACGACAGATCATTAATCATAAACTGTTCAGAGACATAACTGAGTACCGCTTGCGCATCAATAAATGCATCAACATCTCCCTCACTGACCGCTCTTAAAGCCTCATCAACATGTGAGTACGTCACAATATCAATTAAAGGGTATTTTTCTTTAATTAGTGAGATAATTGACCAGTTACTTAATAATGCTAAGCGTTTACCATTCAGGTCTTGTAACCTCTCATAATGTTCATTATCAGAAACAGCTATTGCAAAAGAAGATTTGAATAAAGGTTGACTAAAAACACCTAATCTATGATTACTTGGAACATCAGGTACAGCAGTTAGGATATCTAACACCCCATTACTATATGCCTTTCGTAACCCTTGCGATCCCACCCCATTAAAAAAATCAAATTCAAGCCCAGTCGATTAACTCACCATATATAGCAAATCAGGGATCAAGCCAGCAGGACGGCCTGATATGGTAAAATCTATTGGTGCCCAATTATCTTTATTTGATACACGTAATATATGAGTATCATCAATCAATTTCTGTTCTTCTGGTGTTAAAACTAAAGGCTTAGAGGGTGGAAGAGGTAATTGACCAAAAGAAGGTTCGCTACTTGCCACCAACTCTCCTGATGGCAAATAAAGGAAATTTTGACTTCCATCGCTAACATTATTTTCTTGTAATAATTTATTAAAATGTGACAGCGTAAAATCGATACCTACAACAATCTTTCCTTTATCACTAGGAACCTCTGTAGAATAAGTAATACCTGTAACTTCTTCAGGTAAGAATAAATAGGGTTCACTACGGAAAACAGAACCTCGTTTCGCATTTTTATACCAAGGACGCAGTGTTGGCGAATAAAAAGCGTTACGTTTTATTTTTTTTCGCAAATTAAAATCGGCATCATAAAAATAATCATATTGTTTCATGCCTTCCGAATCAGCACTACGCTCTATAATCAGCCACCGATCTTGCTTTAACGCATTATTTTTTCGCCTTACATCGGACATAGAATCCAAATTAATGACAATATATGCGTAGTTTTTTTCAGTCCCAATAAAGGCACTGTAAAAGCTAGGATTATCTTTTAAAACATTTGTGAAAATACTTCGTATGACATCTTTTGATGGAGAATGAAGAATGGTTCCCAAATGTGATAGATACTTTACAGTCGTGATCGCATCATCACTCACATCTGTCACTGCATCAGATACTGATTCAGCCAACATTTGATACTTGGTTCTTGCTTGCTCTCTTGCCATCTCTTTACTGTGATAGTACTGAAGACCAATGGCAATAGACGATGTCATCAAGGTAATAAACACTAAGAGTGAAACGACTATCGTCTTTATGCTTATCCTTTTGTTACTAAAAAGAGTCCATGCACGCATACTTATACTATCCCATCACTTTCTTACAGTTACGACAAATCATACAAATAATTAACCCTATCAATAACAATTATTCAGCATAATTCCGATAAAGATAACAAATTAACGTCAAAAAACTAAAGAAGAACAACAGAAATAATTACGTTAGATAAAACGATAGCTGTCTACATTCACGACACATGTAAACAAGTAAAGTAGGAATAGTAGGTGTAAAAAATTTTGCTTAAGTTGAATACTTAAACAAAGGGTGACTGCATAGCGACTATTCTAACAAATTATGAACAGCGACACTTTATTTTTAAAATTGAAGTCGATTTAGATGTTTTCACAATTTCAATTTTATTGTCTTTAATATCTGCCCATTGAGATAGTAGTCTCGATAGTTCATCTTTCATCATTTGAACATTGTATGGAATGCGATTAGTCCGTAACTCACCAAGCAAACGCTGCTTAGCGACAGATGCAGAGCCTAATACTGGCCTATCGATTTGTTTCTTTTTCCATAGATTAAACATGCTCAATATCCCTATCACCTAATACTTTTCTACGATTATAGTGTAGTTTTTAATTTAGTTACATTTTATCGATGTTTTCACGATCTTGATCAAACAAGTTTTATCAAAGATCATTTGTAACCCGTACTTAAAAGATATCGACCGTTTTTCTAAAACATTAATGAATAATTAAGCCGCAAATTATATTTACGGCTTATGTTTATTTTGATAATGAAGTAAATAATCTACACTATCGCAGGTTCATCAAATGCGGTGAGTGACAACACTGGCCCTGTGTATTTCTCAATTTTCACAACAGATGAGTTACCCGCACAACCATTGGCTAAACGAGACGTCGGAATATCGCCAGTCAGCACATTACAACCACCGTTTTTACAAATCCCTGTAGCTGGATCTAGATCAGGCCATGCGCCTTCATGAATACAGACCGAGCCTTGCTTAATACCATCAGTAATGTAAGCACCTACTAGCACTTGACCTCGATGATTATATGCCCGCACTAAATCACCTTGCTTGATACCGCGCGGTTTAGCATCTTCAGGGTGAATAGAGATCGGCTCACGATCCGCAATCGCGTATTCTTTACGAAGTTCAGCATAGTTCAACTGACTATGAAGACGGTGTGCAGCATGGGATGTCATTAACTGTAATTCACCATCTTTCGCATTATCAACCCACTCTGTTGGTGCTAACCACGTTGGATGAGGAGGACAGTCCGCATAGTTGTAACCTTCAATGGTTTTCGAGAAGATGAAAACGATATTTACTTTTCAATAAAGAATCTATTTAAAAAATTGCCATCCCACATATAGACATCAATTTTCTCTTAAATTTCAGGCTTTCTGTTAGTAAACACCCACACTTTTAGTCCGTAAACCAGCATAAATACAGCTACATAACTAAAGGCTAATGTCACCGATGACATATTGATACCACTAATGAGCGATGTCACCACAAACACGATAATACCGACAATCGTGCCACATAATGAAGTCGCAAACCCTGCCTTTTCGGGAAAAATAGTCATGGTAATTGCGATCGCATTTGGCACAATCAAACCGACAAATAAAAACATCAGTAGTAACGGTATAATGATCACATAAAGATTATGATAAAAATTCACCATCACTAACATTACCAATGCGGTAATAATTGCTAGCGTTACTCCTAACTTGAGAATATTTTCATTATTATAGTGAACAATTAACATACGGTTTATAATAGTACCTATAAAATAACCACATCCTAGCAACATCGCTATATAGCCATATTCTAATATCGTGTATTTCATAGTGACTTCTAGCAAATAAGGACCAGCCGTATTAAAAATCAAAACAGAGCTATAACTTAGACCATAAACAATACTTAATAATAAAAATGTCTTATGTGAGATCATCTCAAAAAAACTATTTTTAATATGAGTTATCTTTAATGGTACTAAGCTTTTATTTGATTCTTCAAATAGTGCCGTACACACAAATAAAATAACAAGTACATAGATAGCGAATAAATAGAAATTTGCTTTCCACCCTAGGTAATGGGATAAATTAGCACCGATAAATGGTGCAACAATCGGCCCTAACGCCCAACTTAAGGCAAAATAATTCGCCATTTTCTTCAGCTCTAACCCTGAGAACAAATCAACAATGATTGCTCTCATCCCTGAAGCTAACCCTGCGATAGCTACACCTTGAATTAAACGTAAGCAATTGAACTCAAACATACTATTCACTGTTGTACATAATACACTTGCCACTAAAAAGAGTAACGATGAGAATATAAAGATCCGTTTACGCCCATATGTGTCAGACAAAATACCGAGCACGATTTGCCCTAAGCCATACCCCAATAAGTATAGTGAGATACTCAGTTCAGCATATTTTATTGACGTATGATAGTAAGACGATATCTCAGGCAACGAGGGAACATAAATATCAATTGCAATACCCATTAAAAATGAGATTGATATAATTAAAAACAAAGCAACTTTCTTTTGATTGTACAATAACACTTTCATTATTATTTCTACTCTTAATATGAATAATTAGGTTGATTATTCACTTTTCTTCCACGTTAATTTTGCTGTACTTAGTTTTCCATCAATTCCAATTTGTGGCAGCGTAGTAATAACTAATATGTCACCCTCGAAAGCAATTTGACGCTGAAGTGTCAAATCCATCCAATCAGGGTCCCATGTTCTATCAATATAAAACTTGCACTTATCACCATCTAACGTGTATTTCCCCATATACGCCATCATGGTTTTATAGAGCTTTTCATTATCTTTATTAAAATCTTCTCGACCTTGTTTTGAAATAAACACACTAACAAAGCCATCACTGGTAAAAATAATCCGCCCACAAGGTGTATCCCCCATAATATCGGACTCAACACCTGTCTCTATTACTGTGTGTTTAAAAGACAATAAATCCCATGCACCAATAATACTTTTCATCCAAACCTCGAATACAAAAAAGAAATAACCGCAAAACAAAATAAAGTGAGCATTTATCTGAGCTCATTGATTTTATTAAGCAGTTTTGTTTGACCAAGGGAATAATAAATGAAGTAGAGGTTTAAAAATGCTGCGATAATCTCTCTATATACCAACAAATCTGCAGCACACTATGAACTGGGACGACACGCAATACCTCCTCGCATTAGGACGAGAAAAAACACTACGCAAAGCTGCACAACAGCTATATGTCGATCAAGCTACCGTTGGAAGGCGCATCGCCATTTTAGAAAACTCACTTAAATGCCAGTTGTTTATTAGAAGCAATAAAGGTTACGAATTCACACCAGCAGGTTATCAAGCATTCTTAGCCGCGATAGAAATGGAACAAGCAGCCCTCACTTTACAAAACAAAGTTAAAGGCTTCGATCAGCAGTTAAAAGGCGATATCACCCTTTCAACTACCGATTCTATTGCAATTGACTTTATTATTAATGCTATTAAGCAACTGAGAACGTCTGCGCCTGAAATTCGCATCAAGCTCGATGTTACGACTGCGCTGCGCGATATGACGCAACACAATATTGATATTGCGATCAGAAATATTCGCCCAGATACGCCAGGATTAGTCACAAAATTGCTTTTAACCTCACCAATGGGGCTCTATTCAAGCAGTGAATACTTACATCAACATGGTTATCCTAAAACATCCGATTCGTTGGCAGGTTTAGATCTGATCGTTCATGCCCCTATGGTAGAAAAGTCCCCAGATAAACTGTTTGGTTTAGCTATCGACAAGGCAAAAATCGCACTGCTTGCAGACAGCAGTTTATTATTAAGAACATCGATAAAGAATGGCGTAGGGATCGGCTTCTTACCGAAGTTTATGGCAGATATTGATAATCTCGTACCGATCTTTCCTGAAAAGGACTTCAATGAAAACTACGAGATCTGGCTGGTTACACACGCAGATATTATTCATACCGCGCGTATTCAAATGGTATTAGATACCCTTTCACAACTATTTAACGGTTATTGCTGAGTAACACTATTTGATTACAACATGACAAGCAATCTCTATGAACGCAATGATTTAGCACTCTTGCGTTCAACAATGCCAATACAATAATAAAATCTCTATCTTTATATTCAACCCACCAAAAATGTTAAATTCACGTAACAATAAAAATAATGAAGAACATATATAATATATAAACTGTTACTTATATCTCAATTGATTTTATTTTTTTAATAAAATAAAAAACCTGTGATTACAGACCCACTTTATATAATGTTTGTAATTAGTAATAAATTAATGAGATTCAAATCACAATAAGTTTAGTAATAACATCCTAATCTAACCTGTATAGACAACTTAAACTTGTATATATCAGGTGAGCTAGTGCTAAACTCATATTTAAATGAATCAAATATCCAAATAGTAAATGACATCGCCAATTGGGAAAAAGCCATTGAAATGGTTTGTAACCCATTAATAAAAAATAAAAAAATAACAGACAACTACCAGCGCGAGATCATAAAAACGACAAAAGAAATAGGCCCATATTATGTCCTTGGTCCTAAGATCGCGATGCCTCATGCAAGGCCAGAAGATGGTGTTATTAGTAATGCCCTTTCGCTACTTATTGTTCGAAATGGTATTAATTTTAATAGCCAAGAGAATGACCCTGTAAAGGTAATTCTTTTATTAGCCGCTCAAGATAGCGATCAACATATAAATTTAATCACTTCTATTTCTGAGTTTTTCTGTTGTGAAGATGACATTAAATCGATAACAACAGCAATTAATAAAATCCAAGTTTTAAATATATTAAACAAATATTAAGGAATAACATTATGCGTATTATGGCCGTATGTAGTACAGGATTAGGTTCATCTTTCATGATTGAAATGAAAGTAAAACAAGTAATGCAAGAATTAGGTATTGATGCAGAGGTAAATCACACTGACTTAGGTTCTGTTACTCCAGATATGGCAGACTTTTTTATTTGTACCCGTGATTTAGCCGATAGTATTCATGCAGATAATGTTGTTTCTATCCCAAATATCACAGATAAAAATGCCATGAAAGAACAAATCCAAGCATATTTAGCACGTTAATAGAGGGCACCACGATGCTGCATTTTATTACAGATATATTAAGTACACCTGCAATACTCATTGGTTTAGTCGCTTTACTCGGTTTAGCTATTCAAAAAAAATCAAGTTCAGATGTAATTAAAGGAACAATAAAAACAATTCTTGGTTTTATTGTTATTGGTGGCGGTGCGGGAATCCTTGTTAACGCTGTTACCCCAATGGGCGTACTAATGGAACAAGGTTTCCAACTTCGTGGTGTCATTCCAAATAACGAAGCTATCTATGCAACAGCCATGGCCAAATTCGGTGCTTCAACATCACTAATTATGGCGTTTGGTATGGTTGCTAATATCTTTTTTGCACGTTTTAGTAAGTTCAAATATATATTCCTAACAGGTCACCATACTTTATACATGGCATGTATGATCGCTATCATTTTAAATGTTGCAGGTTTTGAAGGCCCTTCTCTTGTTATTTTAGGTTCCATTACTCTAGGCTTAATTATGGTGCTATTTCCTGCAATGGCCCAGCCATTTATGAGAAAAATAACAGGTAGTGATGATGTTGCTTTTGGTCACTTTTCAACTGTTGGCTATGCAGCTTCTGCATTAGTTGGAAAAATGGTTGGTAAAGGTTCAAAAAGTACCGAAGAAATGAATTTACCAAAAAATCTTGTTTTTCTTCGTGATTCTTCAATATCAATTTCACTAACAATGGGGATTATTTACTTAATTCTTGTTCTTGCCGCAGGTAGTGACTTTGTAACAGAAAATCTAAGTAACGGTCAAAACCCTATCGTTTACGCCATTTTAACAGCAATTGGTTTTGCAGCAGGTGTATTCGTTATCTTGCAAGGTGTGCGTTTAGTCCTTGCGGAAATTGTTCCTGCTTTCTCTGGTATTTCAGAAAAATTAGTACCAAATTCAAAACCAGCTTTAGATTGTCCAATTGTATTTCCATACGCACCAAATGCGGTTCTCATTGGCTTTTTAGCGAGCTTCGTCGGAGGCCTAATTAGTATGGCTATTATGGGTGGACTACAACTAACTCTTATTCTTCCTGGTGTTGTTCCTCATTTCTTTACAGGAGCAACAGCGGGTGTATTTGGTAATGCAACAGGTGGACGCCGAGGTGCAATTGCAGGTGCATTTATCAACGGCGTTATCATTTCTTTCCTAACACTATGGCTGCTACCAGTACTTGGTGATTTTGGTTTCGCAAATACAACCTTCTCAGACTCTGATTTTGCAGTAACTGGTATTTTCTTGGGCTACTTAGCAATGATAGGTAAAGAAGCGGTTATTGCAGGTATTGCGATTGTTGCCGCATTAGTTCTTGCGACTAACTTTACAAAATCAAAAGAACCAGAAATAACTCAAGACAATATTTAACGTCATCTGATGGCAGCAATTCTCGTTGCCATCCTTTTTAGTTCTGAGGTAATCATGCTCTCATCATCTACTTTGAAAAAAATTGAACGTTTAAATCTAGAAATAAAAAAAGAAACTGTAAACGCATTGCTTCATATGGGATATGGACACTTTGGTGGTTCATTATCGATAACCGAAACTTTAGCTTGTCTTTATGGATTACACCTAAAACATGACCCGCTAATACCTCAAGATCCAAATCGAGATTACTTCGTCCTATCAAAAGGACATGCAGGTCCTGCGCTCTATGCCACGCTTTCTTTACAAGGCTATTTTGCTCGTGATTGGCTATACACCATCAACCAAAACAAAACACGTTTACCAAGTCATGCAGACATGAATCTTACCCCAGGTGTAGATATGACGACAGGATCGTTAGGGCAAGGTATTTCTTGTGCTGCGGGTATTGCTGTTGGTACGAATTCAATGGTGTATACCATTGTAGGTGATGGTGAATTACAAGAAGGTCAGTGCTGGGAAACGATCCAATTTGCAGCTCACCATCAGTTAAACAACTTTGTCGTCTTTATCGATAATAATAAACGCCAACTAGATGGCTATATTAGCGACGTACAGAACTCTTTCAATTTAGAAGATAAGTTTAGAGCATTTGGATTCCAATCTCTCACCGTTAATGGAAGTAATATTCAACAAATTTCTTCTGCTATTGATATAGCTAAAACATCTAAAAATAGGCCAACAGCCATTATTTTAGATACAACAAAGGGACAAGGGATACCAACAGTTGAAAATATTGAAGCTAATCATCACCTTCGTTTAGATGACAAACTAGTCGAACAATTAGAATCAGATCTACTTTCTCTTGCACAAAAAATCGAGGAATTATCATGAACAAAGAATTACGACATGTCCATTGTGAAACCTTGATGGAAATTGCTGAAAAAAATAAAAATATTATGGTTCTAGAAGCTGATTTAATGGGCAGTGTAAGTACCAAGAAATTTGCAGATACCTATCCTAATAATTTTATTCAATGCGGTATAGCCGAAGCTAATATGATTGGCGTAGCATCAGGCTTATCAACTGTAGGAAAAGTTCCTTTTGTTCACTCTTTTGGCTGTTTTGCTACTCGTCGTTGTTATGACCAATTATTTTTAGCTGGCGGTTATGCAAAGCAGCATATCAATATATTCGGTAGCGATGCTGGTGTAACTGCTGTAACAAATGGCGGTACTCATATGCCCTTTGAAGATACGGGACTAATGAGACTAATACCTAACGCAACTGTCATTGACATATCAGATGCACACGTGCTTCAAGCTGCAATTCATTACTCTTACAAACACCATGGTATTAATTACATTCGTTCAACTCGGAAAGCATTACCAAGCTTATATCACTCAAAGGATGATATCGAAATAGGTAAAGGTAATGTACTCAGAGAAGGTAACGATCTAACGTTAATTGCTAGTGGTGTATCAGTGCATGATGCATTAGAAGCAGCACAAATTATTGAAGATAGAAGTAGCTTTACTGTAACCGTTATAGATATGCATACAATTAAGCCTCTTGATGAATCTCTCATAATTAAATATGCATCGACAGAACGAATCATTACAATTGAAAATCACAATATTATTGGTGGTTTAGGTGATGCAGTTGCAAGTTGCTTATTAAGTAATAATTGTAAAGTTTCAATGTTCCACAAACTCGGCGTTAATGAACAATTTGGTCAAGTTGGTTCACTTGAGTACCTAAAAGAAACATACGGTATAAGTGCAGAAAAGATCGCTGAATTTAGCTTACAAAAATTACTAGCCCTTTAAAGGACTAATATCTTTACTATCGATAAGCCAATGACTTGCTATTGTCTGTCATTGGTTTTATTGTTTTTAAGCGTGAAAATCCTGCTGTACTGACATGAGAAACAAATTAATGCCTGTAAAACCGACACCAAAACAACAAGAAGTGATCGATCACATCAACAAAAAAATCAAGGCATTAGCACTTAATGTAGGTGACAAACTTGATACAGAATCAGCGATCGCTAAAACATTAGGTTTAACAAGAACAACAGTTAGAGAAGCAACTCGCCACCTTATTGAAGCGGGTAAAATTTATCGAGTTAAAGGATCAGGGCTTTTTGTTAGTGATGGAATAGAACAGCAAGTTAATCAACAGCTAAAAACAATCACGCCATTTCAACAAACAGCACATCAAAAACAAAAAAAAGAAAGCAGAGAAGTTTTATCCGTTGCCATTATTCAAGTACCTAATGTTCAGATAGCTTGCGCATTGCATATCCCTCCAACAGATAAAATCTATTTTATCGAACGTTTAATGCGGTTTGGTTCAATGCCCGTCTCTCTAGAACAAATTCACATACCTGTATCTGTATGTGAAGGTTTTCAATTAAGTCAACTTGAGCAGTCCAGCTATGTTTGTTTTGAATCTATAACGGGTAAAAAGATAGAGATGCGAGAACAAAACATTTCCGCGTTTAACCTACGAGATCCTGATATTGCAGAATTACTCCACGTCGATATCGAGCAAGCAATGATCGAATTACGAGAGACTATTTATTCAACAGATAATTGTCCTGTGGAATACATCATCTCTATTATTAATAGTGATCTTTACAATATCCATCAAATAACCAAAAAATAGTCTTTTACTTCACCTTACGCACACTCTTGCGCTCAACTAAGGTCGGCTCTAACTCAATAACTTGAGGGAAAGTATCAGGGGCATCTAAACGTTTCAGTAGCGCCTCAACAGCCGCTTGGCCTAAACGATATTTAGGCTGGTGAATAGTTGTAAGGGACGGAGAGATAAACTTCGCAATATGAATATCGTCGTAACCAATAATAGAAAGCTCCTCAGGGATCTGAATACCACGCTCATTTGCGGCATTAATCACGCCCATTGCCATCATGTCATTAGCTACAACTAAAGCGCTGGGTAACTTTCCTTTTTCATACAATTGAATAAAGGCGTTATAGCCACCTTCACATTCAAAATCCGCTTCCACTACCCATGATGGATTAACAATAAAGCCAGCTTCATCCATCGCTTTAAGAAAACCATTATATCGCATTTTAGCTTGGTTTCGCTCAAGCGGACCGGTTATACAACCAATATCGCTGTGCCCCGCATCAATCAAATGTTTCGCTGCCATATAGCCACCACGCAGCGAGTTATCCTGAATTTTATCGCTAGTGAACAACATCGGTCCCCAGTCCATTACCACGACAGGAATATCTGAATAGTGCTCAAAGACGTCAAACCGTTCACCTTCAAGCGAAGCACACATTAAGATCAACCCATCAACGCGCTTTTGCAGCAAGGTGTTGATTGATTCGTGCATACGTTGGTGATCACCTTCTGTATTACACAAAATCAAACTATAACCTTGCTGATAACAACTACGCTCAACCCCTTTAACCACTTCACCAAAGAAAGGGTTGGTAGAAGTTGTCACTAACATACCAATGGTTTTGGTACGGTTAACTTTGAAACTACGCGCTAAGGCTGATGGCGCGTAATAATTTAGCTCTTTAGCTGCCTTGTTGACCCGCTCTGCTATTTCATCACTAACAAAACGGGTTTTATTAATAACATGGCTCACTGTCGAGGTAGAAACCCCAGCCAGTTTCGCGACATCTTTCATCGTTGCCATGCTATTTCTCCTTAGTTAGGCATGTTGCGCTAAAAATGTATCCACTTCTTCACGTGTTGGAATAGACGTTTGCGCGCCAAAACGAGTGACAGAAATCGCCGCGGCAGCATGAGCAAACTTAATTGCTGATTCTAAAGCTAAACCTTCTAATAAACCAGTCACTAACGCGCCATTAAAGGTATCACCAGCGGCTGTGGTATCTGTCGCTTCCACACGAAAACCTGAGATAATATCGCCAGATCCATTTTGGCTTAACCATACTCCTTTCGCACCTAGAGTGATCATCACCGTTTTAATACCTTTAGCATGAAGAATATCAGCCGCCTGTTGAGCACTTTCATTATCGGTTACTGTAACCCCTGTGAGTACTTCAGCTTCCGTTTCATTAGGCGTGATCACATCAATACACACTAACAACTCATCCGATAATTGACGGGCTGGCGCTGGGTTTAAGATCACCTTGGTATTGGCTGATTTCGCTACTTTTGCCGCTTTTTCGATACCACACATCGGTGTTTCTAATTGCATGAGTAAATATTCAGCCTGACGAATAGTGTCTAAATCAGATTCAATCGCTTGCTCTGTTAACTTGCCATTTGCTTCAGCTGATAGACAGATACTATTTTCACCACAGTCAGAAACTTGGATCATCGCAATACCTGTCGGCGTTCCTACTTCTGTTTTTAAACCACGCACATCTATTCCATCTTTAACAAAATTACCACGCATCAACATGCCAAAGGCATCATCCCCCACACACGCAATAAAGCCAATATCAGCATTTAAACGCGCTGCGGCAACAGCTTGATTAGCCCCTTTTCCTCCTGGGATAACTTGGTAGTGATGACCATGCAGTGTTTCCCCTGGACGCGGAAAAGAAGGCACTTGAAGAACATGATCAGCATTGACACTACCTAATACTACTAACTTACTCATATCGTTATCCTCAGCTCTATTGAGCCTTTTACATACATTGTGATAAATAAGATGACTTTGATTTCTTCAGTCAAAAAACGTCAAAGGCATCTCGTCTGCGCACTAACCATAGGGGAAATTAACACGCAGACAAAATTTTAAGCTTGGGAAATACCTGTACGAACCGTAAAACTACGCACTTCATTCGGTGCTAAATATTGCAAGGTACCTTTTTCTTTCGCCGCCAGAAAACCCTCAGGTCGACAAGTCGCAGGCAGTGCGTAAGCGTTCACTTGTTGATCGCCATTGCATAAGATCCAGCGTGTTGCATGATTAAAGTCTTTGGTATCAAACTCAGTGGTAAAGCACTTATCTTCAAACGCCATCTTAAACACGGCACGATCGGTATATTGGTCGATATCATCCATCAAGTAGACGATTTCAGGATCGTGCATATCTGGTTTATCTAATACAGATATCGGAGGCGAGATTTTTAACTGTTCATTATACGCTAACCACTGTGCATTAGGTTGAACATGCGAAGGAATACTTTGGCGCAGAGTAAATGCATCATCAGGAATATTCTGACTCATTTGGGCATTTTCGATGTAAGCCGCATTGATATGACACATGTATTGCAGCGGCATGGCTACCGTTGCCAAATTCTTCACTACCATTTGAATATCAAACACGCTGGCATCTTTAGCTAACGTCACCGATGGTGTCGCCAAGTAATGATCCCCAAAACCCATCACGTATTCATAACAGCCCTTTATCGCAACCGACTCGTCACTGATTTCAAGCCATGCTGAATCCATTGCAGCACATGGCACTTCACCGTGTAGAGCATGATCATCTTGTGGCGTTGGGCAGCCCATTCGCAACATACCTGCATGGAAAGCAAAACAGCCATAGGTTTCCACAATGGTTTTAGCTGGTTTCGGTTCTGAGAACATATTCTTCATGCAAAGATCGGTGCCTAAGAACTCTGCATCCCAAATCATCTGCCCCATAAACGGCAAAATCACTAAACGCCCTTTGGTATTCTGAATTTCAACGGCGTGAACACCAGAGTTATAAATAAAAGTATGAATATCGAAATGCTCAGAGTGGGCAATACGGGTTTTCGTTTTAGAAAACTGCTCTTTATAAAGAGGAAGAGTAAACATAATAACCTCGATGAGAAATGACCATTCTTAGACAGCTCACATCATTAAAGAATGGTCATAAAACTTTATTACGCCTTAGCGACAGAATAAGTAAATGCTTGCTTGTGTTTTTTCTCGCTTAAGAAGTAGAAGAACACCACAGCAAAACACAATGCACTTACGATAAACGAGTGTTGCATCCCCACGTTATCGGCTAATAAACCTTGGATTACAGGGATCGCTGCCCCACCGATGATAGACATCACCACAAAACCACCGGCTGTTTCTGTGTAGCGAGTATCAACCGATTGCAGTGTTGAAGCGAAAATTGTTGCCCAACAAGGAGCGAATAATGCAGAGGTACCTACCGCTACCCATACCGCAGTAAAACTAGGAATAAAGGTTACGTACATCAAACAAACAAAACCAATGGCGGAATAGCCCATCAATACATTTTCTTGCGATGTTTTAGTAAACAGGTAATTGGCTAATAACTTACCCAAGAAATACATAATAAATGAATACAATAGATAGTTAGCCGCATCATGTTCAACCATATTATGATCAAGCTCTAATGCTAAACGAATAGTGAATGACCATACCGCTACTTGCATACCGACATAAGCAAACTGCGTTGCAATCCCTTTAAAGAAGCGGGCATTACCAGCAAGATAAGACAGTGTTTCAGAAAAAGACGGTTGATTGTCTTTATTATCACTTTCAGCTTTACAGCTTGGATACTCGGTTAAGGCAATCAAAATCGCGATAGTAGCAATAATACCAACTAACCATTTATACGGTTCAAGGGTTTGTTGCAACACTTGCTCTTTAAACGCCGCAAGTTCAGGGCCTGTGAGGGTTTCCATCATATGGCTAACATCAATACCCTCTTGAAAAATTAAATGCTTACCCAATAATAAACCGACGATGTAACCCATCGCATTAATGGTGTGAGAAACATTCAAACGCAGTGTTGCACGCTCTGGTTCACCAATCATTGCAGAATAGGTATTACACGAGGTTTCAAGGAAAGATAAACCAATCGCAATACAGAAAATAGCCGCAAGGAACATAGTATAAGTACCAGCATGCGATGCAGGAAAGAACATCAAACAGCCGAAAATGTATAACGCTAAACCCAACAAAATAGCTAACTTATAAGATGTTTTTTTAACGACCATTGAAGCAGGAATGGCCACTAAAAAATACGCCCCATAAAACGCAGATTGCACTAACGCTGAAGCAAAATTTGAAAGATCAAAAATAGATTTAAACTGAGTGATCAATACATCATTAAGGGCAGCAGCAGCTGACCATAACGCAAAAACGGATGACAATAATAAGAACTGAAATAACGGGGTTTTATTTAAATAACCATCAGGATGTTGAACCGTGTTGTTTCTTATAAACATTGATTTATCTTCCATAAACAGATCACCCACAAGTAGGTGATACACTGCATTGCAAAAATTTAGGATTCATTTACATAAGGTTTTTACAACATCTAAAGCGGTTTAAAACACCACACCGGATTGAAAAATCACATTGGCATACGGGGTACATTCGCCAGTTCTTACTATCGCTCGGCTTTGCTCTGTGCGATGTTTAAACTGCTCGTGGGTAACGTATTGAATATGAATTTTTTTATCCGTTTTCACTTGCTCTAGTTCAAGTTCAACCAGCAAGGCTTGGTGATGTTCAGGACTCACTTGGGCAAACTCTTCTGCCATGATCACTCCTTCAATTTGCATTTCAGAGAGCATCACACGCACTGTATCTAAAAAGCTCGGTACGCCATGAGTTAACGCTAAATCAATACGTTGGACATGATCTGGAATAGGCAAGCCCGCATCACAAATCGTGATTTCATCGGTATGCCCTAATGTGGCAACTAGGTAAGACAATTCTGAATTAATGAGGGTACTTTTTTTCATGTTATCGACCATTCGGTTATACGTTTTCTTACTAAAGGCATCTGCTAATCGGTGAAAATCACCGTTTTAGAAAAAACCATCGAAACGTTTCGATGACATAATAATTCGACTGATTCTTTTGGCTATCCCTTGTTCGATAAGATGTGAGAACGATCGGTTTTAAGCGTAAAAATAAGAACAAAAAAGAAACTCAGCTCACACTCTACCCAGCAAAACGTTTCGATAGTGACAACAAGTAAGAAATAACAGACTTGTTTACCCCTCTGCTATTAACTACCGCTGCGATATAAAAAGAGCACTATCATCAAGCTTCGATCTAAAACTGATATTTGCATGACAATATAGTAAAAGGAAACCTTTAGTTAATCTCTTGTCATCCACATGATAATGTATTGTTTATAAATACGATCAGTGATAATCAGCTTTAATAACACATAAAACCTAAACCACTACACCTTTATTATTAAAATGCATTTCTTATTGTAAAAGCAGATATCATCACTCATTAAACACTTTTACTTGCTCAATTTTTTCCAATTACCGACGTTTGACTTTCCATATATAGCTTATTAACCTGTAACTTGAAGCATATACTTATTACAACAAATCTCTTTAAACTTAAGATTTGCACAATAGAGCGTGTCAACTCATCAGGTTACGCAATAATGACCAAAGAAAATAGCAAGACAGAGCAAAAAAACGCACAACTTCACCGTAAAGAAAGAAATGTAAAAACCAAATTAATGGATTGGTTTGCCTACAACATGAATGCTAATGGTGTTTCAAAAACAGCGTTGGCAACCTACTGTGATGTATCAAGACAAGCCGTCCATAAATGGGTAACAACAGGTATCGTCTCGAAAGAAAACTTAATTATCTGCTCTCGTTTTTTTAAAACCGTACCACCATTAGATTTGATTGCAGATAAAGAAAACCATGCTCCGATTAATCCTCTGTCATATGCATGGTCTTCTAACGCACGTAAAGCAGTAGAAATCATAAAAAGATTAGATGATGAAAAGACCAATCCTATTCAGATAAAATTAATCACAGGAATGGTAGAAGCGGTTGACGCATTGTCTTATGTTGAAAATGCCAACCTGAAAGACGAGCAAAATTTCGAGTGGGAATGTAATAACAAAACACGAACCATGTTAGCTCGCATTGATGAGCAGTTCTATAATGCCGATCTTACTGGCGTTACCACTGAATATATCGGCAATATATTAATTGGCTATATGGAATTAATTGGAGACTCAAAACTCGATATTCGTCCTTATAGCTTTATTGCTTTACCCAATTTCAATGACGGTAATGCCGAAATGTGTATAAAGCTATTAAAGAATCTTCTTGAATATCCAACAAGATCTCGATTAGTTATCGCTATTCACTTACCAGAAGAGAGCAAACAAGCAGATCGTTTTAAACAGATTGCAGCGAATACCTCTTTTCTTATTATTCCACCGTCATCCGTCCCTTTGATTGTTGCAGAAAAAATAGAAAAAATGATCCAAGATTAATACGATCACACTAAAAGGGGCAACAGACGTCCCTTTTAATTTAATGATTTGATCAATTCACCTCGATAGTTGCCGCCGCACGTTCTTCTTTCTGTCCAAGATCGGCAAAGCGAACACAGTCTTTCAATGAAATATCGCGACGAGACGAAAAAATAAAACCTAATTGACTCACTAATTCATCATTTCCATTCTCTCGTGCCATACCCATTAAAGAGCAAACCTTGTCAGAAGTTTGGTAGTTAGCCATCTCTAATATCGTCGGTGATGGTACAGATAACTTAAGCATCGGTGGCGCTGCATTCTTAGGATTAGTTTTATTATCGACAGAGCATCCTGTACCTAACAGCAATATTATTGATATCGCTAAAAAACCGTATTTCACGACACTAACTCCTGCTGATAAAGTGTAATTGGTGCACTAAATAAATAAGGCATCACAACATTTTCTATTAGCGCATCACAGTGAGCTTTATCAATAACAAACAGTGCGTTTTTCTCAGTGGCAGCATAGAACTTCTCAACATTGTTATAACCAATATGTTTCGCTGTTTCATCCAGGACATCGACAGCAAAATTAAACAAACCAATCACTTCATTTTCAGGATACTCGGTAACATTATCAGCACATTGTGCAGCATTAACAACGTTATACATCGTCACAATAGGACGAGAAGATGTTAATAAATCGGCATGGGTGATCGGCGAAACGAATAGCGCGGCAATAAATAATTTTCTCATACGCACCTCTTTCAAATTAACGAATAGTATTATTTCAAATGCTTAAAGAGCTCCTTCCTTGGAGCCTTGCCTGCTTCAATCAATCAAACAGATAAATGAATAAAACATATTATTTACAGTTTGCAGTGAAACCATTATTAATACGATCTTTCGCTGTTTCTTTACCGCCTTCAATAATAGTTTTACGTTGCTCTGCAAACGTTGTTGTATCTGACATGTTCGCGATTTTTTGTGCTACTGTATCAACAGCATGCATGTTTCCATCAGCAGCAAAATGAGCACCTAAAACAAGTAGTGCTGCATTTTGAACAATCGGATTTTTATCATCAGCAGCAGCATTTTTTAAATACGTTAAACTAGAAAGATCGCACTGATTTAATTTCGCATTCGCCTGTACAAATTTATCACCTAATACCATGCCAGCTGCTTTCTCTTTAATAGCTCCACAACCGGATAATAAAATTGTCGATGCAATAAGGCTGGTGATAATTACTTTTTTCATTATTTTTTCTCTATGTTGTGTAATAAATAAAATCGATCCCTGCTATATAAGTGTCCATAAATAAGTTAAATAGATACGCATGACCATTATTTATAATGTCAAACAATTAATAATATTTAAGAAACAAAAAGAATAATAAATATCTAATATATTCGCGTTCTATTTAATAAAATTGTATTTAGGCGTAATTACAATAGCCTATCGTTTGAAAAGGCATCACATGATGATTAAGGGTTTCATGTCGACTTTGTACCGCTTCCATCTGTTGCCCTTCTTTCTTAAATACAATGGTAGTTGACACCATATTTCCAAATGCCGTTTGCTCTAAAAGCGTAATATTATTAAACCCATAAACCTTTTGCGCTAAGGATTGATGCATATCATCAACGACCATTACTTCTTTTTTATCTATCTCAAATTTATAAGATTGAAAAAATGGCTTTCTAAAATCGCCATCTTTATTTTTCACACCATCAAACATGCACTGAATACTATAACTGGGACTATCAGCCCGACTTGCGCCAATACCAATAAAAGCAGGAATAAAAAGTAAAACTTTGGCTAATTTAAACAATTGAAATGTCGTTTTATAGCATTGTAAAAACGATTCCTTAGTGCGATACGCTTTAGGTAACAGAACTACTGATGAACATAACACACACAATCTTGGATCTTTACATATATGACCATAAACATGGGTTCTTTTTACACCTGTTCCACACTTAGCCATGATGTTTACCTAACGCTAGAAAGAACAACATCGTATTTTTTTTACCTGTAATACTTCGCTTTAGTCTCACTATCATTCTGTTACTTTTCATATTAACGCTCGTCTTATAGAAATATATTTATTGCTAATCCGTAGCGTGATGTTTTTCATCCTCAATCAAAAATGAAACCACAATGGTTTACTAAGATAACCTTGCTCGTTTTATCGCATCTAATTGCGCCAGATCTCAAACACCGTCAATCAAAAATCGTCAATCAAAAACCGCAATATTCGCGACAAATGGTAATTGGTAAACCTATAGTTTACAACCGTAAATATGTGAATTCAGATCCTATATCTCTTACAATAAAGAGGGTTTTTAAGAAATTACAGTAAGTTATAACAATTCTCATTTACGACTGATTGCTCATTATTTGACCGATAATAATGCTTTGTAGGATTATTATTCTCTTAAACTGCTCGTTGAAAATGATTTTTAGAAAGATTTTCTCTTTATCACAGGAGAAAAATTACTGAGAGATATCGTCAATAGATGCAACCGTATCGAGCTACGTGGTGATGTTCAAAAAGTGGCAGTGCAAAGTAAACATTGCAGAACGGAAAATAGAAGGGCGATAAACGCCCTTCTATTTTATTATTGAATAACATCAACGTTATCAATACCAAATAAACCGCTTACGTTACTGTTAGCTAAAGCCTTATTCATTTCAACGAAGGTTTGTTCTGGGGTTAAATCCTTAAATAACTCAGGTCTGATCCACTTCGCAAAGTGTTCAAGCGCCACAAGGTTATACGGCGAGTTATAAAACGGCTTATAAATAGAGAAAACATTGCCGGTTAAATTTGCGTTGGTCGCTTGTAACCAAGGACGATCCATCAAGGTTTTCGTTGCCGCTTTGATCGCAGCGTCATTAGCCGCGTAACCTAGAGGAATACCCTTCATAGAATTACCTTTTTTATCAACCCAGCCAGCCGTTTGCATAATGTAAATATCAGGGTTTTCCGCAACAATAGTTTCAGGTGACATATTACCGGAATGAGCACCACCTAATGGTTTGGTCGCAATATTTGTCGCTTTTAGCAGCGTGATAAAATCATCCATATTGCCACCAGCATAAGTGTTGCAACAGGAATCTAGGGTGTAGCCTGCTGCCGTTTCCATAAACACTGTTTTTGGCTTTAAATCTTTCGCCTTAGCAATGCGATCAGTAATAACGTTTAGATGCTTTGTATAATAATCCGCAAATGCTTTACCGCGATCTTCATAACCTAAAGCTTTTGCTACAGAAGTTACTGATGTCATTGTGTTTTTAATAGTTTGCTCGCGAAAATCAGCAGTGATCACCTGAATACCTGCATCATTAAGCTTCTTAACTAAGCCCTTCTCTTTAGCAGAATTCATACTGCTAGTACCGATGATCAGCACATCAGGTTTAGGCTTCATTTGAATAAATGACTCAGCATCAAACTGACCTTTACTGATCTTGCCAATCTCTGGCACTTTTTTAAGGTTTGGGTATTTATTGGTATAAAACTCATACATAGAAGGGGCTGAAATCTTCATATCATCACGCATTGCAATAACATGTTTACCAGCATCTTTGCCGTAAACGATTTCTAATAATGGGAAGTTACGAGCAGTACCAAGTGCAATATGTTGCGGCTGATGATCAAGCGTGATTGTTTGGCCTGATACATCCGTGATTGTCATCGGGTAATCACCAGCAAGCGCAGAACATGAAGCCATTACACCAACGGCAAGAGTAAGAAGTTTAAATCGCGTTTTCATATAAGACCTTTTGAGATTAGAAATCGTAACGAGCGCCAAGCATGGCTTGTGTATCATCAATTACTGTGTCGTAATTCACCGCAGCATAGGTTCTGAAATGTTTATTCCACTTGGCGGTGATGTCGCCATTCACAGCTCGAGAATCATCCCCACCTTTAACATGCAACTCACCAAAACCAAGCGTGGCTTTATAAATACTATTGATCTTATAAGCAGCTACTACGTCATAACCGTCAGCATCCTTACCGCCTAATTTTTGATTGGTGTATAAAGCACCTAAATAAAACTGCTTAACTTGATATCCCATACCGACATCAAACTGTGACTTTTCTTTCTCTTTGCCTTTTTTGATCATTGTTTGATCGGCATAACCCGTTGCCAACGTTAACCCTGTATTACCAATGGCTTGCGATGCCCCAATAGAGAAACCATGTTTAAATGTATCCGCTTTAATCGTATGTTTACCCGAGTAGTTAATGCCTAATGACGTACCCGAATCATTGGTATAAAAAGTGGCAATACTGTTCGCAATACGTTTGCCGACCTTAAACTTGTCAGCAGCAATTGCGCCGTATGCTGCCTGAATATCAGTCATATCCGTAACAAGGCTCATTGCTCCTGCCGTTTTACCGTAAACGACTTGCGCTTCTCCCTCTCCTAGCGCCGCTTTAATACCTGCATAGAGATAGCGTGTTTTGTTTTCACTTGCTTTGAATTCCTGCTCGAAATAACCAATGCCGCTAATACCATCACCGATCAGTGTTTCACCACTAATATTCACTCGTGCACGGCTAAGATCGCTGATGTCACTATCACGATGCTCAGCACGAGCTTCAACACGCCCGCCAATAGCAAGACTTGTTCCCTCATCAGCGTAAATGGATGCCGCATTTACAGCACTTGCAAATGATGACACGCATAACGCGCCATAGAATAAAGCTGTCCTTTTCATTACCGACCACTTTTTATTTAAAAAATAGAATAGTAAACCTACGGTTTACCGTTAATGAGAATGGTAATTATTAAGATATTTATAATCAAGACATTTAAATACTTAAATGGAATTTATATAACTAAAGAAAAAGGGATAACGATGAAATGTACCTGAGCAATGCCTTTGCCTTTAAAAACAAAACATTAAAAATCAATGTGTTATTGGTTGTCTAAAATGAAGTATCGAGATCGTTTTAAATATTGAAGTAAGCCCATAATCTATCGTTGTTAAATTATCGACACTATTTTATCGCTTAAAAGGTATACACTTTTAAATAGCTGAAGAATATTGTTCATAAACTCAGGATATAAAAACTTCTCTTATATTGAGTGAGTGAATGCGCTCTCTAAATATTACTTTTAGGGAAATTAACGATGATGTATAAAAATAAACCACACACTTAGACATCAATCACTTTCCCTTTTTCAAATAAAGTAAAAGGGCTTTGAATATTAAACTCAAAGCCCTTGCCATTTATTTATCTTGGTTTGTAATTTACAGTTCATAAATAACATTAAATTCAGATCCTAATAACTGTTTTAAATACTTACCCGCCACACCAAACGTAATTTCCGGTATACCGGGTGTATAAAGCAACTCTTCACACGCATACAAGGATGAATCGATAATAATAGCGACATGTTCAGGTAGCCCAACAGGACATACAGCACCGGGTAAACACCCTAACTGCGCAGTCATCTCTTCGCCAGTACATATAGAAGGCCGCTTACCGATCAACGTCTTTATTTTTTTCGAGTCCATTCGCGAATCTTTATCCGTCAAATACAACGCATAACCATGATCTTTAAATTTCATAAAGATGCTCTTAGTATGCACTCCCGTCCAACCCAGTCTCGCAGCCACTTTTTGATCGGTTTCAAAATCAAGAATGCTTTCATGCTCCCATTCTCGATAAGGGATAGCCAATGATTTTAAACGTTGAGTATTAAACGCATAAATTTTTTGTAACGATTGCATATATCACTATCCCTTTTACTTTTACCAATACTTACCCATCAACTCTTTGGCAAGAATGATCGCAATAGTAAACATCATTGCTGCGACTAATAGATCAATGCCTTTTTTCACTTTTGGCTGTGATAAAACAGGCCCAAGCTTTGCCGCGCCTAAAGACAGGCTATAGAACCAGACAAACGATGCCATGATGGTACCAACAGCAAAAGCAATACGATCATTTCCTTCAAACTGACCACCTAATGAACCAAGGATCACCACGGTATCAAGGTATAAATGCGGATTTAACACCGTCACAGCCAATGCACCTAAGATAACAGCACGACGACCGCGAGCAACCACTTCGCCATTTTGTTCATCAGCATTTGGCTTTTTGAACGCACTTTTTAATGACAACAAACCATAAAAGGTTAAAAACGCAATGCCGCCTAATGTTACAGAGGTAAGTAACATGTCATGTTGCGCCAAAATGGCACCGCCACCAAAAATACCTAAGGAAATAAACAGCGTATCTAGCAAACTGCAAATCGTCGCTGTCGTTAAATGGTGATTACGCTTTATACCTTGATTGAGTACATAAGCATTCTGTGCACCAATAGGAATGATCATTGATGCACCCAAGCCAAATCCCTGTAATAAAATCCAAAAACTCATCACTCACCTCAGTAACATCACAACACTATTCGTAAAGAGCCGAGAAGATAAAAGGTTTAGATAGATAAGTATAATTAATGATTTTAATATAACATTAGAGATACTTATAACACGGTGTTACCCATATAGAGTAACGAGACGAACAGGCAAGGAGATAGCTTAAGTGCGAGGGTTAGATTACAAATGGATTGAAGCCTTAGATGCGATTATTCATCAAGGTAGTTTTGAACGTGCCGCTGAATACCTATTTATTTCACAGTCAGCAATTTCACAACGAGTAAAACAGTTAGAAAAGTTTCTGGCTCAGCCTGTACTGATCCGTGAACAACCACCTAAACCCACAGCAATTGGCAAAAAACTACTAGGGTTATATCGCCGTGTTAGATTACTTGAGCATGAATTATTGCCCGAGTTAGAAAACGATACCAGCTCACGCCCTATTCAACTTTCACTGGCTACCAACGCCGATAGCCTTGCGACATGGTTATTACCTTCGCTACAAGAGGTAATGAAACAGAAACAAGTTGAGATTTCACTAAGTATTTATGGTGAAAACCTATCCATTGAAAAATTGAAAAGCGGAGAAGTCGCAGGCGCAATCAGCCTAGAATCACAACCTATCCCGTCCTGCCGAGCCGACTATTTGGGTTATATTGATTACGTTTGTGTTGCAAGCCCTGAATTTACTCAGCGATATTTCAAAAAAGGCGTGAATAATCAAACGCTAGCCAAAGCACCAACAGTTTCTTACGATCAATTTGACGATTTACACCAGAAATTTCTTACCGAACACTTTAATGTGAATCTTGATAATACCGTCCATCATAAAATTAGTAGCTCAGAAGCCTTTATCAAAATGGCCATTGCGGGTGTCTCCTACTGTTTAATCCCAAAACTACAGATCATCGAGGAATTAGAAAAAGGCACGCTCGTTAACATTACGCCAAATTTTTCCTTATCTAACCGAATTTATTGGCATCACTGGCAATTAGAAACTGGCGTATTAAAAGAAATATCACAAGCAATCATTCATTACGCGCAATGTCATTTACCACAGTAATTAAACACAAAAAAGCCCTCTTATTTGAGTAGAGGGCAAATTCATTATCTCACTTTACTTAATGTCCCATCTTAAAATATGTAAGAACTAACTTTTCTTCGATAAAACCTACCCTGATAAGCGTTGTTGTTCTAACGCTTAGAGTTAAATCCTTGCCCGTTATCTTCTTAATACGCTTTAATATCAAATTTAAGCAGTAACCTTGGCAGTACATCATCTAAATTTTGCACATCATCATCATTTAATTCGATCAAATGAAAACCATATTTTTTATACAGATCTTGTTTGATTTTCTTTCTGTGTGCGTATTTAGGATCATCTTCTAATCCCCAAAACTCAATATACACTTTGCCTGTCGGTAAATAAAAATCACAGTACAGATCTTCTTCAATCGGTAATTTTCTCTCATACGCATGAACGATGCCTGCCATATACAGCCAGTTATCAATCAACATTTCAGCTTTTGAACGCACATAGTGCCCGTCTGCAGCACGGTGTTTGGCTTCAAACTTCTGACGAAAATTTGAAACCGAATTATCGGTGCTTTTCGCTTCAGCATTGGCTCCTGTAATTTCATTAACGGAATGTATGAGACTCTTATTTTTTAATACGCTGTCATCCCACACCACATAAGGTACGCCCGTTCTAAAATCTTCTTTTTGAATACCACCAAGACGAAGTCCAGAGTTACTGACTTTCCAACCTTTGACTGCTTTATTGATCCAACCTAGCTCATCTAAAATTTGGTTGATTTTCTGCGAGGTTAAATTGAAATGGCTGCTGATTTGAGTGGCAGATAGCTTTTTACCATCAAATTCTGGTTGTTCAACGATCTCTAATGAATCAGGCCACACTATATATTGCCCAAACTTAGGCGAATGTTTGTATTCACCTTGGGCGTTTTTACCCACTTCCGTTAAGTGCCATTCGGTGTTATCACGAATGATATAGCCAGCTTCGGCTAATTGATTAAACAATTCTTTTGCGACAATACCACGTGCTTTAGCCAGCTGTGAGGTTGAAATTTTAGCAGTCATATAAGGATCTCTTATTATCTGTTATCTGATGATATTAACGGCAATAATACTGATTTATAAGCTAAAAACCGCTTGCAAAGTATAAGATAACCAAATGTTTTATAAAATCAGACGTATATCTAAATTTCTAAACAAAACACTGTAAGAAATAGGCTTTATCGGCTAAAAACATCAGCAATCATCAAAGAGTGGATTGTTAATACTGCCGACATACAAACCACAGCTTAAAAAGTGATTTATTCATCATTTTTCTATTAAAAATTAGGTGATTGGTTCATCTTTAATGGGCGTACGGGTGATGAAGTTCGTGGAAGATGCATACTGTTAAATACAGCTTAAATGTCACAAATTACGATTCTTTTTAGATTTAATATATAGATATATTTTCCATATTAAGGAGTAACCTATGTCAGGTGGCGTTATAAATTTACCCCATACTTGCCCTAACTGTAAGAAAGCTAATTGCTGCTGGTCGATAGCCTGAAATATTGAGGTATATAATTGATATGTCAGAAAGTTTTGTATTACCTGAAAGGCAGGAAAGAAGCTATCCAAGAGCAGTAAAGAAAAGGCCCAGTCGCTATGCGACTAGGTCTTCAAGAATATGTGAATTATCTTAATTCACATGCATTAAGAGCTAAGCTCTGGCTTTTTTCGGTGTTTTCGTTATATCGCTATACTTAATTAACTAATTAAGATACCGCCCCATACCAATACAACTACAGCCATCGCAACAAATACCGCCGCAGAACCAATGTCTTTCGCTCGGCCGCTCAGTTCATGATGCTCAGGCCCAATACGATCAACCACCGCCTCAATTGCCGAGTTAACCAGTTCAACAATCATCACTAATAACAATGAAGCAATCATGATCACTCGCTCTAACCCCGTTACAGGTAAGAAAAAGCTAATCGCAGTCATCACCACCAATAGCACTGATTCTTGACGAAAGGCTGCTTCATTTATCCATGCAGCTTTAAGCCCTTTTGCCGAGTAGCCTGCCGCATTAATTATACGAGTAATCCCTGTTGCGCCCGGTTTCATTGTTGTTTATCTCTCTTATTATTAATCATTAGCTAGTACTGCTTTAATGGGCGCTAATATTACGACATTGTGAGAATATATCTAGCTTAGGATCATAAACGTTTGTTTTAACATCCATCATGCCAAGTAATGAATGAAATAAGTAATCCTGCGAATATCCCCCAGTAGTAGCTTCTTTCTCTAAGCATGCACGATTAATATGCTGACTTTTTTGGTATTCAGGCGATAACCATAATATCAGTGGTACCGTCGTTTGTTCTTTTGGTGCAATAGCATAAGGTAAGCCATGTAAATAGACGCCATCCTCACCCAATGATTCACCATGATCAGCCATATAGAACATTGCGGTATTAGCATGATGATCATCTTGCTTTAGCATATCAATAACTTGACTCAAAATATGATCGGTATACACAATCGTATTATCGTAAGTATTCTTCACTTGTTGTTGGGTACAATCTTGTAAATCACTGGTATCACAAGTAGGGGTAAACACTTTAAATTTTGCCGGATAGCGATCGTCATACGTTGGTCCATGACTACCAATGATATGTAACACAATCATCGTATCTTGCTTAGCATCATCAATATATTGCTGTAAGCCTTTAAGTAAAATCTGATCATAACAAGAGCCGTTATGACATAGGCTAGGATCAATCTCAGCACTCATTTCAATATGCTTAACGCGATCACATGCCCCTTTACATCCACCATCATTATCTTTCCATAACACCTCAACACCTGCATGATGCAAGACATCTAATACACCATCTTGATGGCGTGCTTTAATTGGATCGTAATTCGCTTTGGTCATGTCAGAAAACATACAAGGCACTGAAGCGGCAGTTGCCGTACCACAGGATTTCACATTAAGAAAACTGATCACATTACGGGTTGATAATTGTGGATTGGTATCACGCGTGTAGCCATTTAATGAATAGTTCATAGAACGTGATGCTTCACCGAGTACCATTACCACCACATTGGGTTTATTGGTTGTTGCTGTGATTGCCGCATGTTTATCTACAGCATCAGTGCCAATATGGGTAAATGGCATATTCGCTTCAATTAACTGGTAATGCGCATAACGATACGTCGCTGATAAGTAATTGGTCGGATTAATTAGGGCTTTGATTTCTGAGTGATTACGTACTAACGAAGCGTAATCTTTATAATAGCCAGCCGCAATAATACCGATCACAACCAACGAAATCACAATCGATAGTAATTTAGATGCAAGCTCTTTAATAAATGGCTTGAATTGCACCTTCATCGTAGTAAAGAGAACCGCGGGAATAATACCAATTGCAAGTAACCATAGCCCACCACCTAAAGATAAATAGCTGGCAGCTTCGCCTGTGTTCGTCTCGAAAATATTAACGATCATGCCGTAATCAAAGAACACACCATAGCTATACATGCCATATGTTGCCAATGATGACAAAATAATCAGTAATGGGATAAGTATGCGATAAATACGAGGCCAAATAAGCAGTGTGAAAATAAGATTTAGTGCCGCACAAATAAAAATAGGAATAGAAACAGCAAAAATAATGCTCTTTGGTGGCTGGCTCTCAAAAAGCGCTGTAATGTGTTGCCATAGCGCAATATTCTGTATTGCCGTAAAAAAGAGTGCGACAAGTAGTGTATATAATACGCTGGTTAAGCGAAGTTTCATTATATCCATTCCCAAGAATAATTATCATAGTGATATCGCGTCAACATAACTATGATAGAAGATGTTCACGATATACGTTATGCCGGCCTTGGCGAACTGATTCCATTTTGGCGGCGAATTATATAGCCAAAAACATACAAACAACTAATATCTATACATTTTGATTGGCATTTTAAATGAAAACAAAGATTCACATAATGATTAAGCATAACGCTAAACATATTTCTTTTATCCTTAGTAAATATAGAAGAATGATCTTAGCTATACCTAAGTAAAAAATGTTTAAGTAATATATCATTTGCGCTCATTATGAATGTATAGACCTGTTTATACGCTGACTCATATAAAAATCAGGACCAAATAGCCTTAACCTCATTACCATGAAACATAGCGATTAATTGGAAAAAAACGCTAATACATAGCAGTAACAGCCTGTATTAGCGTTAAATGATAAATATACGTAAAATAGCTTTATAATTTAAATGGTTAAGTAATTAAATACACTTAATGATACATTTTTCTCCGTGTCAAATTATAAACCATCCGCTTTCTATCTAAATCAAGGTATTCAGCATAACGAACTAAAAAGTGACCATATCTGGCGTCAATTTCCTTTCTAACGACGGGTATAAGCAGTTTTACTGTTCTAGCTATTACTTTTTTATCATTAAGTTCCAAGCAATATTTGTCTACCCCAAGATCATATAATGAAGATGATAAGCATTTTTCAAACAACTGCCCTATATATTGATGAGTTATTTTTCAGTATATAAAATTGAGGTTCTATAATGTTTTTTTATAGTATTAATTAATACTTATTCACTAGGTTTTATCTCTCTTTTTTTGATCTTGAGGTGTATTAGTTACGCCAATATTAGGTTCGTTCGAATCAGTCAATACTATAATAACTCCCACAATAAATATAACAAAAAATAAACACATCCACTGTAAATTCATAGCAATGACCATTATTTTAATAAGCCAAATTAACCATTAAAAAACATATATCAGAATATAACTGACCATAATAAAGAATAAATATTATTTTATGATACCGATCTCATAAGAGATCATGCAATAACAGTATGATAAATAGTCATATTCATCCTCCCCACAATGAACTTAAAAAGGAATATTTAATGCTTGATATTAATACAGCTGAAAAATTTATTGCTGCTAGATTCTTATTAGAATATAGCAAAAAAGATTTTGCTGGATTTTTAGGTGTATCAGTTTCAAAAATAACAAATATAGAAAACAATAATGTATCTATACCTTATATCTACTCATTAGCCATCAACCACATGTTAAAAGATCATCCTATGAAAAAAAACATTTTAGATATTTTAAAATCTAATGATGTTAATAAATTTTCAAGACGAATTGATGTTAATCAAAAAGTTCAACGCTTATCTTGTAAGCTCTGTAATAGACGTCATTTACATATTATGAAAGAAAAAAATAATATGTATTTTGTTGAGTGTCTTCATTGTCATCAAACTATGTACACATCAAGTAATAGTGCTAAAAGATATATGTTATGGAGTAATTATGGAGTGAAACTTGACCATAACTTATATTAACCATTACTCATTAAACTAGTACTTATCTCATCGATAAGTACTAGTTTATACAATATTAATTAACTAACTTTTCATGATTTTCAGCAATCAAACCATACGCAGACCATCCAAGGAATGTCACCATAGAGCCCCACATCATAGCTTCATAACCTGAACTATATAATGCATAGAAACTGTACACTGTACCTATTATGGCTAAGGTATTTGTAATACGCATATCATGCTTATTTTCATGAGCAATTTTTTCAATAATAAAAATAGATGCCATGCAAAGAATATAAGGAATAACATTCGTTACTACAGCTAAATTAACAAGAGCTTCAAATTGTTCATTTAACGTTGGAGAAATAGTCATTAATGATAGCAATGACTGAATAATAGTAATTGCAACCATTCCTTTTATTGGTGTACCTCGATGATCAACCTCAGAGAATAGTTGCGGGAAAAATCCCTCATCCGAAGATGCTTTAAAAACAGAAGCTATTGTAAACTGCCAACCTAATAATGACCCTGCACATGCTAACACAGCAAGTCCAGCTACAACTTTACCAGCAGTCGTACCAAACATAGCAGCCCACACTGTTGAGAATGGTGCAGAAGAGCTGGCTAACATGTCATTAGCAACAATGCCTGAACAGATATTTGTTGAAACAATATAAACCACAGCAGCAATTAATGTTCCACCTAATACCGCAATTGGGACGTTCTTCTCTGGATTTTCCACCGCATCTGAGTTCGCACAAGCTGACTCTAAGCCAAGAAATGCCCATAATGTCATCGCAATTGAAGCACTGACAGCCTCACCAAAAGGCAGTTGATGTGGGTTCCACGCACTTACGTACATCTCTGGAGAAAAGTAAAACCACCCAATAATACCCAAAGAACAAACAGGTAAAATCACCCCCCATACAGTAAAAGTACCAATCTTACCGGTAATATTTGCTCCACCAAAATTGGCTAAGGTACACAGCCAAAGAATAGCAATGGTATATAACCCTGTTTCTAAAGGTGTTAGCGTGGCATTAAAAAATGCAGCACCATAACCAACACACGTAATTGCTATCGCAATATTCGCAATTAATAACGAAAGACCGTAAGTCCACCCCGCCATGAATGCCCCTGATTTGCCAAAAGCATAAGACGCATAACCATTCATACCACCTTCACGTTTACTAAAACGTCCACATTTAGCAAATACATAGGCTAAAGCTAAAGAACCTAACGCTGTAATTAACCAAGAAAGAACAGAAATAGTCCCTACTTGCGCTAATTTCGATGGCAACATAATAATGCCAGAGCCTGCCATATTAATAAAAGTGAGCACAGTTAATTGAATAACTGACATTTTCTTATTATTAACACTCATAGAATTCCTCCGAGGAAAATATCGCCCTATCATTTTGATAGAGCGATCAAAATTTCAGGTTTAATCTTTAATGACATAACAATGAGCTGTTATCCGCCCATTTATATCTTCTAAATAAACACCTTGAATTTCAGGAGCGAAACCAGGGAAACGATTTATCCCTTCTTCTAATGACAAGAAATAATTAACAACATCATCCGTCCATATTTCTCCCATAATCACGCACAATATACCTGGGGGATAAGGCAGTGCTCCTTCAGCAGCAACACGACCTAATGCTTGTTTTAATGGAACATAATCACATTCACCACGTAAGTACTTTTGCGTTGCGATATCAGGCTTATAAACCATTTCAGGAAAATGCTGACAACGGAACATCCTCTTTTGTAACTCTTTCACATTTAACTGTTTGTACATGTCATGCATTTCTTGGCATAACTGGCGAAGTGTGTAGCCGTGATAACGCGCTTTATTCATCTCATAGACATGCGGTAATACAACTTCCAATGGCGCGTCATCTTTTACATATTTTTCAAAACGATTAATCTGAGCCACTAATTGCCGTATTTTTCCCATATCATCAGCTGGCGTTAATAAGAATAGGATTGAGTTTAAATCACACTTTTCGGGAATAATGCCGTTTTCACGAAGGAAGTTCGCAAGCAACGTTGCAGGTATACCGAAATTGTCGTAGCTACCATCATCTGCAATCCCAGGTGTTGTTAATAACAACTTACAAGGATCAACAAAATATTGTCCTTCGCCATAGTTCTCAAATTTATGCCAAGCCGCATGAGGTTCAAACATAAAGAACTTTTTATTGGTCGCTATCTCTGATGTTGAATATTCCTGCCATAATTTCCCCTCAATTTCGGCTGGAATAAAGGGTTGGATCATGTCACAACTATTTAAAATTTCTTTACGTGCATTAATTCCTATTTCAACTGCATTACGCCATAATTGCCGCCCTGCATCACCATCATGGATTTGAGCATTAACATCTAAAGCTGCAAATAATGCATAAAATGGCGATGTTGACGCATGCATCATAAACGCATTATTAAAACGTTTATGATTACAGTATCGCGCTTGTCCTTTTATATGACGGTCTTTTTTATGGATCTGCGATGTTTGGGAAAAACCAGCCTGCTGCTTATGAACTGATTGAGTAACAATGACACCTGCATCATTTTCATTGAGTTCTAACAATAATGGAGAGCAATCTTTCATCATTGGAATAAATTGTTCATACCCTACCCATGCCGAATCAAATAAAATGTAATCGCATAGATGACCTAATTTATCCATAACAAAACGTGCATTATAAATAGTACCGTCATAAGTACCGAGTTGAATAACCGCTAAACGGAATGGACGTTCAGCCATTGATCTTTCTGGATCTACTTTTGCTATCTGTTGGCGTATATAAGCTTCGTCAAAGCAATGCTCATCAATGCCGCCAATAAATCCCCATGGGTTTCGCGCTGTTTCTACATAAACAGGCAAACCTCTCGCTTGAATTAACGCACCATGATGATTTGATTTGTGGTTATTTCGATCAAATAAAACCAAATCATCTTCTGTCACCAATGCATTACATACCACTTTATTTGAAGCGGAAGTACCATTTAAAACAAAATACGTTTTATCGGCATTATATACTTTCGCGGCGTGCTGCTGTGCCAGACATGCAGCTCCTTCATGAATTAATAAGTCGCCAAGCGCAACATCAGCATTACAGAGATCACTACGAAAAAGATTTTCGCCAAAGAAATCATAAAACTGCTTACCTGCAGGGTGCTTACGATAAAATTGCCCTCCTTGATGTCCAGGGCAGTCAAATTCAGCATTCCCCATGTCAACATAGTCAGTAAGCCTCGCAAAAAATGGGGGTAACAATCGTGACTCGTATTTTATCCCTGCCTCATTTATTTGGTGTGCATAATAATCAACAGACTGTTTCTTTAGATCAATAACACCTGTGAGTACCTTATACTCATCGGCACCTATTTCTGTCTCACGATCAGCAATTAAGAAAATAGGTAAATTATACCCGGTATTATCTAATTGTTCTTGAACATTATTTTCAAGATCATTTTTAGTCAAAATAACCACAGAGACATCAGTTAAGGCAACATTATCTATTTTAATTACTTTCCTATTTAACTTATTACTTAGAGCTTCTGATATAGGTAAGAAATCATCAGAAATATGAGTACTAATAGCTATAGATAATTTTTTCATTAATTCATCCTTAATAACGACCTAATGTAATTATCAAACTATCAATTAAATTTAATTATGGAATAAATGATCGTTTTTTTGTGATGACGTATTATTTAAGAAATAAAAAATCATCGCGAAAAAAGTTTTTGTTATCAACATCACAAAATATTTTTACTGAACCAAAGGTGATAAAACTATTTAACAAAAACATCAAGACACTGATAAACGCTGTATTACGTTAAGATGTTATAGTTAGTATGGAATGTTTATTATCCTTTATCTGAATCTATTCCTTAATGAAATATATATTTTTACTTTAGCAGCACATCAATATAGATTCTAAGTTCATTTTAATTATGCAAACACTAAATAGAATATATAAGAAAGGCTAAGTGCTATACACTTAGCCTTTCTTACAAATCAACTTTCGAGAGACATAACGTTGATAGTTAACTTTTAATTTTAACTGCAGGATCTTCAGCAAGTTTATTAAAGTCAACCATATTTGTATAATTAAATACCTTTATATCTTTATCATTAATTTGTTCAATGGATAATGGCGTCACTTTTTTTGATGTAATGCCAGTCCAGTCAGAAAATAATGATAAAAAGTGGTAAGCACTAACTTGCTTATTCAACATGTCATGTTGCTTACTATCACTTGATAGAATAAAGAATGGCACTTCATAATTTGATTTGTGATCTGCGCCGTGTACCAAATATACGTCTTTACCTTTTTTATGTTTATCACTTAAACCGTGGTCTGAAAAATAAAGTAATGAATATGATTGCTGACGACTATTTAATAACCCCACCATTTTTTTCATCAAATTATCAAACTCTCGATATGTTGATAAATAACAAGATAATTGTTTATATTTTAAATGATAATCATCATGTTTTATCCTACGACAAAATTTAGCATGTGATCCCATTAGATGAACAACAATCAACTTATGCTGCTGCGTTGGTTCTAATAAAGCCTGTTTAAATAATGGTAATAAGTCAGAATCTTGATAATTAATTGATCCATTAAAGCTACCATTTTTCAAAAAGTGCATTTCATTACTTAAAATTGCAAATTTTGAAATGGGCGTATCATAACGTCCTATTTTCCCTTGGTTAGATAACCAGTACGTTTTAAACCCTGCGCTATTTGCTAGATTAATAAAGTTAATATTAGGCTCAAACGTTAGGCCTTGACTCAAAGAAAGTGTGCGCGGTAATGACGTTGTTGTATTTGGTGCTGTTGAAATATATCCATTTAAAAATACCCCATTAGCTTTATCTAAATACGGTGTTGTTTGTGTAGGATAACCATACAACGACATATAATCACGACGCATACTCTCACCTATAACAACAATATAGTTTTGATATTTCGGCGATACCTGCTGAATATCCAAACTGACTTTATGCGAGAAAGCAGCCTCAAGTGCTTTTTCTTGCACAAAATAATCAGTAACTGACTGATAGCCGCGTACAAAAAAATGGTTATAAGGTGAAAAATAGAGTAATACTAAACCAATGACTAACGGAATATCATGCTTAATTTGATAAGATGTTTTCTTAAATGAAAAGACAATAATTAAAATAAATAAACTGACTGACCATGGAATAATATCCGATGGAATATTAGAAATAAATTCTAATGCTTCTTGCTGATTAGTATCTAATAGTGATGCAACAGAGCCAATATTCGGTGAACCATAAATCATACCAACAGGTAAATAAAGCCAACTTATAATAAACAATGGTAATAATAAATAGTATTTAACTCGCTTATATCCAGCAAGGATCATCACGCCAACAAAATACACCAAGAGTGTTAACAAATAGTTATGATGCTTTGCTCCCATAGCTGTGGTGGATAATACTATAAGAAAAAAAGATATTATAAGATCGAAGATAAAATGCTTATTTTTTATAAACATTATTATTTTTTGTTTCACGGTAAGCCACGATATTCTAAAAACGAAGTGACCGATATTAACATATAAAAAAAAGAAAAAGGCACGTTAAACGCTGTCTCTTGATCACAAGTCATTGTGTTCAAGAGACTTAGCTAGCTCATATCCTT
>NZ_JADQAQ010000115.1 GCF_022129445.1 Photobacterium sp. Ph5 | reverse complement strand
CTGGTTTGGGACCAGAGGGTCGGGGGTTCGAATCCCTCTTCACCGACCACTTATTTAAAGCCTCGTCAAAAGACGGGGCTTTTTTATATTTTATAAGTTAGATTTTCCCATCCATCACACTGCGCAGTTACACCTTTGGTTATCCTTTCAACAGTAAATCCTTCTTTCTCCATCAAAGCGGGAAGTCCTTGATCTCCGATTAAATGGAATGCACCGACAACAACCATAAACCGTCCAGATTGATAATCTTTTGATTCTCTGAGAGTTTTAGCCCATTGACGATTACGAGAAAAAATTAAGGCTTCGTTAGTTTCAGGATCAAATTGAGTATCGTTGAATAGTTCGGTAAATTTTTTACTGTCGCCTTGTTTCCATACATTAACTAAACATTTCAGTGCTTGTTCTGTTTGCTGCCAGTTGTTGATGGTTTCTAGCAACATGTTGGTGCCATTTTCCGGTAGGTTTTGGAGCAGATTTAATTGATGCTCAACCGTTTCAAACGCTTTAATGGGGAGGTTTTGTTGCTGCGCTCTTTTCAGTAAAACATAATCGATGCCCAGCTCAGTTGATAGATTTAACTGTTTAGCAAGTGCAAGTTGGAGATAAGTTGCTGTCAGCCACGGTGGTTGATCAAGAAGGTGTTCATAAGGAAGCTGTAGCGATGTTGTAATTCTTTGAAGTGTTTGGCGTTGTTTGGCATTGAGTTTTTCTTGGGTTAACGGTGGGTAGTACTGTTCAACTGTCGATGCTGATTGATTGAGAATATTAGCTTCAACAATTAATGCATCAGCATGCTCCCAATGAGTTAAAAAAGCTCTTGGTAATGGAAACATGTCTTTTTCACCCGCATGTATTGAACCTAATACATAGAATTGGCGCTGCGTGTCATATATTTTCCAAACAATGGGTTCTGCGAATGCATGATGAGAAATAAATGGCAACAGTACGAGCATTTTGGAAAGTAAGGATTTAAACATTCATCGCCTTGAAATAAGAAATTATACGTTTTCTTAGTTATAACAAAATATTTTTAATTAGTAACATTAAAGGCTACCGAAGTCTGTCTCTTGATCACAAGTCATTGTGTTCAAGAGACTTAGCTAGCTCATATCCT
>NZ_JADQAQ010000039.1 GCF_022129445.1 Photobacterium sp. Ph5 | reverse complement strand
CCTTGAAGTATAGGAGATAATTTAACAGTGGCTGTTAAATAGTGGTAATCAGGAAAAGATATGGAAAGGTAATTGACGATTTTTTAGTAGTCCGCCGTCCACCTGTTGAACTGAGAGCACAAGTTGATATCTCTTATCGTATTAGTGGACAGAGTATCGAAATTTTTGAGCTTAGATCTATGTGGAATGATCCTACTAAAAAAACTGAATGTTCAATTGCAAAAGCAACTTACGTTAAATCTAAAAATGAGTGGAAAATTTACTGGATGAAATCTGATTTTAAATGGCATAGCTATGAACCAGTACCATCAGTAAAAGAATTATCCTCTTTTACGGACATAGTTGGTACCGATAAATACAGTTGTTTTTGGGGTTAAAAAAGAACGTACATAATAAGTCATTAAATAAACGTAAAATAATGCTGAATATATCCAAGTTACCTTGGCGACTTATTCAGATGTTTATCTTCTTACAGGCAACATAATCCTCTACCATCTCTCTCTTACCGCAGACAATTCCAGTCGGTTATGAGCATATCGACGTTGTGACATTCTGAATAACTTTCTATCTAAAAAGCGATTTATTATTAGATACTTAATTGATAAAAGTCAACTTCAAATAACATTGATATGTTTTCTTCTATACAAGCATAGCAAGACCAATCAATATAAATAACGATGCATATTATTTATAGGGAGGTAAGAAAATGGTATTCAGTATTAGCGATAATTTAACGCTGCAACAAAAGTTAGATCACCTCGATAGACTCATTAAAACATGGTATTCAGACTTTATTGGTTTTGCTGTTGCAATGTTAGATGATGACAACAATTTATACACTGTTTATCGTAGCCAAGGATACGGTGTAAACTTCCCTTCTTTTATTGAGTCTATTCATAAATCATCTCGCCTTTCAAAATTAAAAGATAAGCGCGAACCTGATATTATTGATGATATGATGAGTTATACACCATCAATAAAGCACATTCATAGCAAGTTAATTAAACAACACTGCCTCTCAAGTATGGCTTCTCCTATTTACGATAAGGATGATAAGTTTATTGGGATCATCTTCCTTAATTCACGAATACCGCATTTTTTTAGTGTAAACATTAATTTCTTCACAACTATTTCCATTATTATTTCACTGTTTGTTAATGATGACTTAAATATTAAATATTCTTTTCATAATATAATTAGGACACTATTAATGATCAGTCACCATAAAGATCCTGAAACGCAAAATCATTTAAAACGCGTAGCAGAATATAGTCGGCTAATTGCTTTACATCTTGGTAAAAAGAAACGCTGTAATGGTGATTTTATTAATGCTATTTATCATTACGCGGATATGCACGATATTGGTAAGTATATGATCCCAGAAGAGATCTTATTCTCTACTAAAATCTATACCGATGCAGAACGAAAAATCATGAACGAGCACCCTGAGCTGGGTTATCAGCTGCTATTAAAAACATTAAAGCAATGGGGAAATATTACAGACGATAACCTAACCATTATTCTTAATATTGTGAGGCATCATCATGAACGCTATGACGGCAAAGGTTTTCCATTAGCGTTAAAAGGCGAAGATATCCCTTTAGAAGCACGTATAGTGACTGTTGCTGATGTCACCGATGCTTTATTAAGTCACAGAACTTATAAAAAGCCATGGTCTATTGCTCAAGTAATTGATTATTTACAACAAGGTAAGAATAAACAATTTGATCCGTTATGTGTTGATGCAATGACCGATGAAATAATGAAAGCCAATAGAATAAAAGACCAATATCCTGATAGTTAATACTAACAATCAGCTGACATAAGCCCATATATATGGCTCGTTATGTCATCTCTTTGTTAAAAGCATACCATTCACGCCGCAAATGATTGCTTTTAATTTACTCACAATCTAACATCTTCCGCAATATTCATTCATATATTGAAGAAAGGGTTTTACATGAAGAAGTTATGTTTAGCAGCAATGGTAGCTACAGTACTTGTTGGTTGTAACGCAGGTGACGAAGTTGTAGAACACGGCGGTATCGACATTAATAATTTATCTCAAACCCAAAAACAAGATTACGCAGAGTTAACTGCCGATGCATTAGCAGTCATCGCGCAAGCGGCTGATAATTGTTCAAATGGAATGGCTGTTGGTGAGACAAAACAATGTGACCTTAGCGCTAGCAATACAACTGCTAACATTATTGTAGCAAAAGGCCAAATTGACGTTGAACAACAAGAAAATCAAACTGTTATTGTTCATACAACAAAAGCAATGGAGTTTACCTCTCCAAATGCAGTAACTAACGGTGAAGTCATTTCACTTAATTTCAGTGAAAACCTTGATAAAGATTACAGCATGACCCTTAAAACGCTACCTGGCGGAAATAACGTTACCTTTAAGGGAATGCTCATTAATACCGCTGACAGCGATGCTAAATATTGGTCTACTGAATCAACAACTGGGTTAGCTCTTAAATATGATGCTAATATCAAGCTTCCGTCCCTTATCAATGGTAATGCCGTAATTACTGGTAAAGATAACCAGACATTTAATTGGTCTGCTGATAGTAATGGCGATATTACCGCTCAATAAAATTCCGATTAGCATTCATTTATCCAGCACTATAACGTAGTGCTGGTTTTTATATTTAACCACTTGTTAATTTAAACAATATTCCAGCTACAATAAGCCTTTACTTTTCCACGCCCAAGTTAACATCATGCAGCACCAGAGTTGCTCTGTTAGACAAATGTCATGAAAATCGCTTAAAAATGCCATAACTGTCATCTCTTTGTTAAAACAAACTCATTCATGCTGCGAATGATTTCTTTCAATTTATTCATAACCTACCATCTCTCGCAATATTTATTCATATATTGAAAAAAGGTCTTGCATGAAGAAGTTATGTTTAGCAGCAATGGTAGTAACAACATTATTGGGTTGTAACGCTGGTGATGAAGTTGTAGAACACGGCGGTATTGACGTTAATAACTTGAGCCAAGCTGATTTACAAAACTATGCAGACGTAACCGCTGATGCCTTAACTGTTGTTGCAAAAGCAGCAAAAGACTGTGCTGAAAATCTACCGGTTGGTAATTCTAATGAATGTTATATCCCTGAAATTCAGGGCAATATTGATATTGCGGTAGCAAAAGGTCGTATCAAGGTAGAAAAACAAACTGACAGGGTTATTATTCATACCATTGAAGCTATGCAGTTTACCACGCACAACGCGATCACAAATGGTGAAGTGATTACATTAAGCCTAAATGATAAAACAGACGATGATTACATCATGACGATGAATAATAGTAATCAAATCACATTTAAAGGCATGTTAATGAATACTGCAGAAAATGAGGCTAAGTACTGGTCTACAGAATCTACATCACCGCTGACATACCAATACAATATCAATGAAGTTCATCCGTATATCACAAATGGTAGCGCAATTATTACAGGTAAAGATAACCAACACTTTACCTGGTCTGCCGATGCTGCAGGTCACATTTCCGTTGCTCGATAAATCAATTATCGTACAGCACACCTTGTTGTAATTTATGGTATTAGATGTGCTGAACGATGAGTAGTGAGTGATTCGTTACCTTAATGAATCACTCTCTATTTTAAATTAGCTGCAACACTTGTTTGATTAACGTCATCCCTTCTGGGGTAAACGATAGAATAAACGCCGCGCAGTTAAGTATGATCATTATCCACAATATGGCTTTAAATGGCTGTTTTTGAGATTTATGACGCAATATCTTTTGTGCCCACAACGCACCGGGCCAACCACCGACTAACGCCAACAGATGCAACGTTGCTTCTTTAGTACGCCATTTATCTGATTGAGCAGCACGTTTGTCATGTGCATATACGGCAAATGTCACGATACTTAATACTAGATAGCCGATCAATACTTGGTAAGGCGTATGAAAAAGCACTATCGATATCGCAACAAAAGCTAAAAAGATAACACTAAACCACTGTGCTTTTGAAAATGAAGCAGTGTATTTATCTAAACCTGAATGTGCTTTCATAAATGTCACCGTTATTGCAGACATGCGCCCTTTTTTATCTTTACCTACTCGAAATGTCACGGCCTCATTAATACGAGGACGACACTGTTTATCCGGCAATGCAGAGACGTGAAAAAAAACATCTTGCTCGCCGTTATCTGGTGCAATAAATCCAAAACCTTTTTGCTGATTCCAGCTAATAATTTTTCCCTGTTGGGTCATGTATGTTCCTAGCTTAAAAATGTCGTCTATCGCGACGATAGACGTTGTTTAAAATGTTGATGGGCTGAATCAGAGATATCGCTACCCCATGCTTGGCGTGATAACTTATCTGCCGCCACTAACGTTGAGCCTGAACCAAAAAACGGATCGGCAATAACATCACCTTCAACACTACTCTGCTCTATTAATATCTCTAATAGTGGGACGGGTTTTTCTGTCGGATACCCACGGTAAACACGCTTACATTCCAATACATCTGGAATCGATAAATTATTCAGTTTTCGCTTTCCTTTTTCGAAAAACAAAATAAATTCATAACGCGCTCGATAATGGTATCCCATCCCTATCGCGACTTTATCCCACACTATGGGTTTCCAAAACTTAAAACCAACCTTCTCTGCAATCGGCTTTATGTGAAACATTGTTTCTTGATCGCAAAATAAATAGAAGTGACTATTTTGTTTTAAAACGCGATAGGCTTGTGTCAGTAAACTTTCAAATCGTTCATTGGGGAAGATATCAAACCATTGGTTACTCGACCCTTTACTTTGTTTTAATCGTGTTGTTGTTCCTACAGAACGATGCTTTTCAAGCGATTCATAAGGTGGATCTGTGATCATCAAGTCAATACTTTGATCGGGCAAAGCTGTTAACCACTCAATCGCATCTTTTTGGAAAATTTGCATCGAAAAACCTAAAATAAAATGTGGAAAAAGAAACACGCAAAATAATGCCCGTCATAATACGTCAATTAACAAAATTCTCATAAAAATGTGATCTCGAGTTCAATTCATGCATATTCTTAAAGGTAATATCATATGATTCCAAAATGGAATAATTGAATCACCATAGATAAGGAACAGTAATGAGTAAACGCGCTTTAGTTGTCGAAGGTGGTGCAATGCGTGGCATTTTTGCCACAGGTGTATTAGATGCTTTTATTGAACGAAGCTACAACCCGTTTGACTTTACCATCGGCGTATCAGCAGGCTCTGTCGTGCTAATGGGATATCTTTGTGAAAGTTATCAACGTAATTATAAAGTCATTACTGAATATGCGCGTAGTAAAGAATTCATTAACTACAAGCGTTTTGTAAAAGGCGGGAACTTAATTGATATTGATTGGTTATGGAATACCAGTATCAGTAACCTTCCTTTAGAACTACATAAGTACGAAAGTCGTAATGTACCACTATACGCCACGACCACGGTTGTCGATACAGGTGAACCCGACTATGTTGAGGTTACACGTAGCAACTTAAATGAAGTCATGACCGCAACGTGTGCACTACCGATCATTTATCGTCAATTTCCACAAATTGATGGTATTGCAATGAGTGATGGTGGTATTGCCGATCCTATCCCTGTGATCGAGGCTTACAATAAAGGCGCACGTGATATCACGGTTATTTTATCTCATGCTCAAGGCTTGTTTGCTAAAAATCGACAGGTGCCATGGTTAACACGTCGCTTATTCCGTACGAATCCCGTATTTGGGCAAGAATTTTTAACCAAAGAATCTCGCTATAACAAGGCATTGTATTTTATTCATAATCCACCAAAGGATTGTAAAATCACCGCCATCGCACCTGATAAAACATTTATGATCAAAAGATTAACCAAAAATATCACTAAATTAGATCAAGGTTATCAACAAGGTAGAGAAGCAGGATTAAGGCTGGTCAATAATGATCTTCAATTTAAGCCATGATCTTTAGGGCACGAACTTTAATTACTTTTTTTACTACAAAAAGTGTAACAATTACGTATACTGCCCGATTCAATTTACACCACGGTTAGTTTTAGATGATTATTTTTACCACCAATGTTGGCGATATTACGATTGAGCTGAACAAGCAAAAAGCGCCTGTCACGGTTAAGAACTTCTTAAAATATTGCCAAGACGGTTTTTACAACGGCACTATTTTTCACCGTGTGATCAAAGGTTTTATGATCCAAGGTGGTGGTTACACTGCGAAAATGAAAGAAAAACCAACACGAGCTCCCATTGTTAATGAAGCCAACCGTGGTCTAAAAAATGTGATTGGTACTATTGCTATGGCAAGAACCGATGCACCACATTCAGCAACAGCTGAGTTTTTTATTAATGTTGCTGACAATGATTTTCTTGATCACACAGCAACAACGAATGTGGGCTGGGGATACACTGTTTTTGGCCAAGTAACGGCAGGAATGGATGTAGTAAACAAAATTTCAAAAGTAAAAACATTATCTGTTCGCGATCATGAAGATGTACCTCGTGATCCGATTGTGATTGAAAAAGTCACTATCGTTGAATAACAAAAAGCCCGTATACGTTTTAACTCGATATGCTCTAGTAAGAGTTATCACGTAATACGGGCTTTTTCGTTAGCTTTTAATGCTTAATATCTTACTTTATTATCCCAACGAGAGCTTTCTTGCTTCTCGTCTAGCTTGCGGCGTTAATATTCCAATATTCGATATAAGAAAATGATCAACGAAAGGAAAATCGGTTTCACTGTAATTTCGCAATACTAACCCTATTGCTTGCTGCACTTCATAATCACTATCGTCGGCTAATAACAGTACTGTCTCACACAGTAAGTCGACATTGGTTTGCTGTTTGTGATGACAATGCGCTAATAGTGAAGCACGTCTCAACCATTTATTCTCAGACTCTCGCCATTCAATCAGTTTTGATTCAAATTCGCGATGCGCTAACACGATAGGACTGATTAACTGCTCGACTAAGCGATCAGCAATATCAACCCCATCAACGGTTTCCAACATCTCTTCATAAGTATGAAAAGCATATTCATTTCTAAATGCATGGTAATACTCACCAGCATCAAGCGCTAAATAGCGCTCTTCACGATAAACGCCTGACCATAGCCAAAGCAATAAGCGACGATAATTTTCTGCATTATCGATCTTTGTATGTGCTCTCGCATCTTTAAATATTTCACTTCGTTGCTGGGCATTTACGCCATAAAAAGGCTGCTTTACCTTGAGTGTATGTTGCATATCAGCAGCAACGGCTTTATCTGCAACTTTCGCTAAGTGCTGCTGTATATAAATAACCATAGGTATAACAAGTGACATTAGGGGAATCTTTCCTTTTGCACTGTGTAATGAGGCTAATCAACATTACACATTATGACCAATTGACTGACTTTTCTTATTATATAAACGAACCAAATGGACCGCTGTTCGTTTTACTGTTTCATATTCATTATTAAACCACAATCAATTTATAAAACAGCTTTATTATTTTAGGCTATCTACCTAAAGCATCTTTACAGCATAATCTTCCACTTCTTTGTATCTGGATTAATTGAACATCGCACAAAACTAAAAAGTGTAAACCTCTAATAACACTTCTATATTTTTTATGAAAATTAACTAATTCATTACAATTAATGATTTTCAACCCTACCAATGCGTGATAAAAATGTTAAATATGTAAACACTATCAGCTTAAATAACTTTTAATTCCATGCTTTATGGTCAAACATTTGCATAACTATAAGAATAAAAAGGATATTAAAGCCTAAATATTTATAACAATTATGACTCACAACAATCATTAACAGGATGTTTTATGGACACATCAAGTTCAACAACCCCAAACCGTGGGAACTGGAGTTCCCGAATTGGCTTTGTTATGGCCGCAGCAGGATCTGCTGTTGGTTTAGGTAACATTTGGAAGTTTCCTTATACCGCTGGCGAAAATGGTGGTGGCGCGTTTGTTGCTATTTACTTACTTTTCGTTATTTTTATTGGTTTCAGCGTAATGCTAACTGAATTTGCGGTAGGACGTAAAACAGGTTTATCTGCCGTTGGCGCATTTAAAACTACCGATCGTCGCTGGACCTTTGTGGGCATTATCGGAGTATTAAGTGGTCTACTGATCATGGGCTTTTACCCTGTTGTTGGTGGCTGGGCAATTGCTTATATCTATAAAATTTCAACAGGATTATTAAGTACGCCAACAGCTATTAACGATAGCTTCGGTGGCTTTATTTCTGATCCTATACAACCGCTTTTCTGGATGGGACTTTACCTTTTATTTAATATTTTTGTCGTTATCCGAGGCGTTTCAGGTGGTATAGAAAAAGCAGGTAAAGTGTTAATGCCACTGCTTTTCATTATCTTAATCATTGTTTCTATCAAAGGCCTTACCTTACCTGGTGCAATGGCGGGCTTAGAGTTTTTGTTTAAACCTGATTTTTCAAAAATTGATAGCTCTGTCGTACTTGCTGCATTAGGACAAGCATTCTTTTCTCTTAGCTTAGGTATGGGCTGTATGCTGACATACGGCAGTTACTTACGTAAAAAAGAGAATATTGTGCAAACCACTGCCATGGTGACGGCAATGGATACAGGTGTTGCGTTGTTAGCTGGTATTGCAATGTTCCCTGCAATGTTTGCGTTCAGCATGGAACCTTCAGCAGGTCCAGGTTTAGTATTTGTGGTTGTACCGCAATTGTTTGCTGAAATGGGTGGTATTGGTTTCTTATTAGCACTTCTATTCTTTATTGGTTTAAGTGTGGCTGCATTAACATCGTCAGTGTCATTACTTGAAGTCGTTGTCGCTTACTTAATTGACGAGAAAGGTTTAAGCCGTGTTACTGCTGTGATCAGCGCAAGTATTGTGATGGCGCTACTTTGTATTCTAGCTTCACTATCTATTGGTGGCTTTGGTCCTAAACTGTTCGACACGGGAGCATTTGATATCTTCGACTTACTAACAGACAAAATCTTCCTTGCTGTTGGCGGTATGTTGGTGTGTCTATTTGCTGGCTGGCGTTTAGACCGAAGTGAGCTAAAAAAAGAAATTACCAATGATGGAAAAGTGGCTTTCCCACTATTCAACCTTTGGTATGTATTGATCAAATACATCATCCCAGTTGCTATCGCTATTGTTGCTATTTCAGGGGTAAAAGCAGGTTTTGATAGTGATAAAGGCGACATCATGTTACTAGGCTTAGCAATTATTGCACTGTGTGGGATTTTCTCTAAGAAGCTTTAAATCTCTTCTCTAAAATCATAATAATATAGCGATTAAAGGTTTGTCATTTAACCATGACAAACCTTTTTCTTTTACTGGTATACATTTATTACAAATGAAACCTGACCATACTTGTATATTTTTATAAAATCGTATTCTCGTATTGAGACCTTTAGAGATAATTCGTACACTGCAAGTGTTTAAATTATTAACTGCCATGCGTACGGTTTTACTGTAATACGCTCAATCATAAATCATATTTAATCCCCATTTTCTGATGAGCGCGTTATTCCACAGCTAACAATCTAATGCAAACACTGACTAGGTGAACTATGTTCAAACGCTTCGAAGGTTTCACTAACGCTTTTCCAAAGCAAGAGCCCACACAACCACCCCAAGGTATTTTTGCATTTTGCCGCTATTACACTCGAGGATTTGAAAAGCCATTACTTTGCATGGCATTACTCAGTGCGATTGTTGCTATTATCGAAGTTGTACTTTTCGGGTTTATGGGTAAGTTAGTCGATTGGCTGGCAGCCAGTGATCCTAAAACATTTTTAGCTGAAAACGGGACCGCGCTGATTTGGCTATCAGTGGTTGTACTCATTGTCATGCCTCTATTGGTGTTGATTTCATCCCTGTTATCACACCAAACTTTATTGGGTAATTACCCAATGTCAATTCGTTGGCAAGCCCACCGTTATCTACTCAAACAAAGCCTGTCGTTTTACCAAGATGACTTTGCCGGACGTATTGCAACAAAGGTAATGCAAACATCTCTTGCAGTAAGAGAAACAGTAATGAAAACAGCTGATGTTTTCGTTTACGTATCTGTTTATTTTACTTCGATGCTAGTGATTCTTGCTCAAGCTGATTGGCTATTGATGTTACCTATGTTGGCGTGGTTAATCGCTTATATTGGTATTCAAATTCACTTTGTTCCTAAGTTAAAGAAGGTCGCAGCAGAGCAAGCTGATGCCCGCTCAACCATGACAGGAAGAATTGTTGACAGTTATACCAATATTGCAACAGTCAAATTATTCTCCCACAGTAAACGTGAAACCGATTATGCAGAAAAAGGGATGAAAGGATTCCTTGCAACGGTTCATCATCAAATGCGCTTGGTTACTGGGTTTGATATTTGCGTTCAATTAGCTAATTACTTGTTACTTTTTTCTATTTCTGCCCTTTCTATTTATCTATGGATGCACAGTGCCATTCAAATTGGTGCAATCGCTATTGCGATTAGTTTAGCGCTACGCATTAACGGCATGTCAATGTGGATTATGTGGGAAGTCGGTGCGTTATTTGAAAATATGGGTACCGTTGTTGATGGTATGAAAACACTCTCTAAGCCAGTTGAAATTGAAGATGAGCCTAACGCTAAACCATTAGCAGTGCAAAATGGCGGCATTGAATTTGATAACGTGAGTTTTAACTATGGCGAAAATAAAGATGTTATCAATCACCTTTCGTTGAATATTAAACCCGGCGAAAAAGTCGGTTTGGTTGGTCGCTCTGGCGCAGGTAAATCAACATTAGTTAACTTGCTATTACGTTTTCATAATTTAGAAGGCGGTAATATTCGCATTGATGGTCAAGATATTGCGAAAGTTACGCAAGATTCATTACGCAGTAAAATTGGTATGGTTACACAAGATACGTCTTTGCTTCACCGCTCTATTAAAGACAATATTCTTTATGGTGATCCTGATGCCAGCGACGATCAACTATTTGCCGCAACCAAACAAGCACATGCCCATGAGTTTATCGAAACGTTAACAGACCCGTTTGGTAATATTGGTTACGATGCACAGGTTGGTGAACGTGGCGTTAAACTTTCAGGTGGTCAACGTCAGCGTATTGCTATCTCCCGTGTATTATTGAAGAACGCACCAATCTTAATTTTAGATGAAGCAACCTCCGCGTTGGACTCTGAAGTAGAAGCCGCGATTCAAGAAAGTTTGGTTGAATTAATGGAAGGCAAAACCGTTATTGCGATTGCCCACCGTTTATCCACTATTGCAGCGATGGATCGTCTTATCGTATTAGATAAAGGCCAAATTATTGAGCAAGGAACACACCAAGAACTCATCAATCAGAAAGGCATTTATGCTCAGTTATGGGCTCATCAAACCGGTGGCTTCATTGGCGAAGAAAATAATCACCTTGCCACTGAAAGTTAACTATTAACTTAAACCATGCGTTATTGATATTAAAAGAGGTCGTTAACTTAGCGGCCTCTTTTTTATAATAAGATTATCAGCATTCATGAACACTACCGCTTTTATATAACTCTTCTTAAGTTAACGTTTAAACGCCTATTAATAACAGCCATTCCTCATGAAAATAACTAGGTTAAAATGGCATTTTTTATAGGTTACATATTGTTACATAAGAATATTTGTTGGTTATTTAATTAGCCACTATCATCCTGCTCCCTTTGCTAAATTTAAATGCATTTTCCTTTTCTGAGCTTATATGGTGAATAGTCAATCAATTCTTATTGTCGACGACAGTGTAATTATTCAACAAACAACTAAATTAATCCTGTTGAAAGCGAAGTTCGAAGCACAACGAATTTATTTTGCATCCAATGCACAAGATGCAATAAAACTTTGCCAACGCAATGTATTCGATATCATTTTTATTGATTTTAATTTAGGCATTGGTAGTACTGGCCTTCAATTACTTGAACGCATTCATCACAATCAATTGATTACTCATCATCCATTAATTTTTATTGTTACAGCAGATGATTCAGAATCTATTTTGATGGGTTTTTCTGAATACCAACCTACTGACTATTTAATTAAGCCATTTCGCTTAGAAACACTAACAACTCGCATAAATGTACATTTTAATAAGCATAAATTTGAAGATAGTGTATTTAATACTTACCAATCAAAAGGTTGGCTAGGTGTGCAAGAGTTTATTGAAAACTACTCTTCTTGTGATAAATATTGGTCGAGTGTAACAACCTTAGCTAAACGATTATTGCTTAATAAGGTAATGGAAAGTTATGGCGATATCGAAGTCATGCTAAATAGTTTACTTCAACAAAATGACTATGTGCCTGCTAAATTATTATTAGCGCAATTATGGTTAGAGCAAGATAAGTTTGACAAGCTAACTCCATTACTCTCGTCAATCAATTCATCTAGCCCGCAACAGCACCTTACGTTATTAGATCTTAAAGCTCGCTCTGCATTAAAACAAAACCGTATAAGCATAGGCTATGAGTTTTGGTTAGCAGCGCATAAAGTAAGTCGTAATAATCTTTATCGCTTATTCGGTCTAATTTGGATTGAGTTTTGCTTACAACACGATACTGAGATCGAGCGTCATATTAGAGAAGCTTGTTTTTCATTGCGTTTTTCTATTTGGGATAAACCGCAGTACTACGCATTTCTCGTTTGGATACAGTTACAGCAGCATAATAAAAAAAATAAATCGGTCGAGAAATTATGGGGTTCTATTAATCAACAGCAAAAGCTCACTAAACATGAACGTGCTTATGTGTACTTATTAAAGGCTTATCAAGCAACTGAAAACAATTCCACTTTGATTGCGTATCGTGAATTTATGAATGCTTTAAATTACACAGAACACCATGAAAACAATGTGTTACCTAGCGAATTTCTTATTGTTGCACTTAGTATTGCAATTAAGCTTTCAATGCATAGTTACATCATGAAGTTTGTGCAGAAATTAACCGAGATTTTAAATTTACAGCCGAATGACCCACATAACGTCATAAAAAAAATGTGGCTAAAAGCACAGACAGCCAAAATTAATGAGAATAAATGTGCAGAATATAATTACGCCTTACAGTTAGTGAAGCAAAAACAGTTTGCGACTGCTGGTAAATTACTGATCACATTATGGCCACTCTACCGTTTTGATATCACTTTAGCGCGTTGCATCGTGGAGCTATTTGCTCGTGGATACCTCAATTTATATGACGCTGAAAAAAATACCATCATAGAAGCTCGATGGGTTTTTGAATCACAAGATATTAAACCTGAATGGTACAAGACCTTAAAAAATAAACACACAGCACTTAACAAGCCTCTGTCATTTTATTAAACGTTGATGAGTATCTAATAATGCGTCACCTAACCTTACTGATAAGTATATTTATCAGCTCATTAACTTGGGCTAATACTCACGAAGACACACAAAAACCAGTATTAAAAGCAGGTTACCTTTCACTCGATTGGTCACCACTCTCATCGATCAATAATAAGAACGAAGTTGTTGGTCTATTACCTGATTTTATGAAAATTATTGCTCGTAATTTAGGGTATAGCGTCGAGAATATTGTTTACGATACTCCAGAAAAGCTACTAAGGTCATTAGCAGACAATGAACTTGATATTGCGATGGGTGTGAGTAAAAGTATAGAAAGAGAAAAGACATTTGCATTTAGCAAAGCTTTACTGGCTTTTCCATACGCTATGATTAGCTACTCTTCATCAAATATCCTTTTGAATTATGATAATAAAATAATAACAATTGAAGAAAACAGTGCCGTTAATAGATTCATTCCTCAGCTTGGAAAGAGTATTAACGTACTTAGAATGCCAAATTCAAAAATGGCTCTTAATGCTGTAAAAACAGGTGCGGCAGATGCCTATATCGGTAATTCAATCATTTTAGATAAGCTACTTAGTAACAATAATGCTTCGGTGCCACTCGAAGTAACAACTATTGAACAAATGCCATTAGAGCAAATACATATTGCTAGTGCTAAAGGAAATAGCGCACTAATCAAACAACTTGATGTTGCTATTAGTGCATTATCAAAAACTGAAACAAATTGGCTTTACGAAAAATGGCTGACAAATGATCAGATCGCCCTTCTAGAAAATCCAACGAGCGCTAAACTCACATTCAATGAAAAAACCGTTTTGAAATCTTTAACCACGCTAAAAATTGGATATCAATTTGATAATCATTGCCCAAAAGAAGATGACGTTCTTTATCTACAGGTTGAAGGTATTGCCAAAAGAATAAAAGATAGCTTAGGGGTTAATTATCAATTCATTCATATTAATAACTATAGCCAAGCGAAGGAAATGTTGGCTCAAGGGGAAATAGATATTGTTGGTGCAGTTGCATCTTCTCCAATACGTAAAAAAGAACTTCTTTTCAGTATGCCTTACAGTCAGGAAGGTTGGGTAATTGTAAATAAAATTTCAAAACAAAATAGTCATAGAATTACGCATAAGAACAGTATTGGCGTGCTTGAATCCGCGTTTGTCAAAAGTCTTACCAATAATCTTTATCCGAGAAATAAAACCATTAGTTTTTCATCTAACAATGAAATGCTAAGCGCACTAATGAATGATCAACTTGATTACGCTGTTATATCACTCAGTCAAGCACATCTGTTATTACAAAATGCATTTCTTGGTCAATTAAAAGTTGTACCAAGTAAGTTAGATAACCACCAGCGCTCGATTAAGTTCGCGGTAAATCATGATAACTTCCCATTAAGAAATATCATCAATAAAGTGATTTTAACTTTACCACAAGAGAATCTATACAATAATCTCAGAGAGTGGCAATCCATTACTATAAAATCAGATGTTAATTACAACCAAATGATTGGCTGGGCTTTAACAGTAGCCATTGTCATTACCAGTATTATCGCTGTGATTATTTATTGGAACCGTCGTTTAAGACGAGAGATCACTCAACGTAAAAATGCGGAACAAAAACTCACTTACTTAACCAATAATTTTGATGGTATTTTAATTCAACACCTACAAAAGAGTGCAAATCCATTTGATATTGAATTTCTATTTATTAGCGAAAAAATAAACCAATTCATTGATTATAATGCATCTAAGCTATATGAAGAGCCTGCCTTATTAATTAATATCTTGCAGCAGCGTGAAGACTTTAAAACGCTATATTTAGCCATGAAACAAGCCGTTTCTGTTGGCTATTGGAGCACAAACTTACAAATTCATAGCCATACATTTAAACCTCGTTGGATAGAACTGCGTTGCCAAATATCAGAAGTTGAAAATGGATGGCAGTGGAATACTATCATTTTAGATATTACACAAACAAAAGAACAACAAGTGGCGTTAATGAAGGCTAATGAACAATCATTAGCGGCCACTGAATCCAAATCACGTTTCTTAGCAATGATGAGTCATGAAATCCGTACACCAATCAGTGGTATTTTGAGTCTATTAGAATTAATGGAACCATATGCAAAAGCAACTGAACTACGCCAAATTCATCATAACTTATCGCAATCTGGACGTAATTTATTAAACATTGTTAATGATGTATTGGACTTTTCTAAAATTGAAGCTGGTAAGCTTAGTATTAACCCGAGTAAACATAGTATTTCAGATATTATTCACGAGTTAGTACAACCCCACTCTATCCATGCTCAACAAAAAGAAATCACATTAACGTTATGGCTCGATCCTGCTATTGCACATTATTTATGTTTTGATGAAGTGCGTTTAACACAAATCCTTAACAACCTCATTAATAACGCAATTAAATTTACTGTAAAAGGCAATATCCATCTTGCCATTGATATGATCCAAGAATCAGCCTCACACCAAACGCTCACATTTTCAATCACAGATACGGGTATTGGCATAAAACAAGAAGATCTGGTGCGTTTATTTCAGCCTTTTGTACAGGTTGAACAAAGTAGTAATCGTCGTTTTAGTGGTACTGGGCTTGGTCTATCCATTTGTTATCAGTTAGCCCAACTAATGAAAGGGGAAATTGTAGCTAAAAGCGATATAAACATTGGTACAACGTTCAGCGTTACCATTCCTTTTCCAATTATAGAAAAGAAGATGATTACACCACTATACAAACATTGTGGTTTGATTGGTGGAATTTACGACCAATATTTAGACCAATATTTAGACGCATGGCAGTGTTCTTCTTGTCAAATTATGGAATCAAATAAAGCGAAGTTACTTACAATTATACTCACGAAAAAAATCAATACGATTATCGTAAGAGATAGTTGGCTTATTGAACACGGTATAAATGAAGAATGGTTTATAACAAACTTACCGTCAATTAACGTCATTACTATCATTTCACCGGATCATTTTTTAACTCAAAATACGAATGATAGTTATAGCGTTTCTCTTAGTCCATTACTGCCGGACGTGCTTTATCGGTTGTTAGCAAAACAAACGAATCGAAACTCAACATTTCCTGAATTAAATCTTAAGGAAAAATCTACGCTTACTTACGAGCAAGCTATTGCACAAGGACGCTACATTCTGGTTGCAGAAGATCACCCTATAAACCAGCAGATCCTAAAACAACAACTAGAACTACTTAATTATGCCGTTGATATTGTAGATAACGGTCAAAAAGCATTAGATGCATTAAGCAATAATTCATATGATCTGCTACTAACAGACTGCCATATGCCAGAGCTTGATGGATTTGAACTGGTTAAAGCCATTCGTAAAAAAGAACAGATAATAAATGCAAAGCCTCTTCCTATATTGGCATTAACTGCAGATGCACTATCTAACGAAGAGTTTTTTAAAGAAATTGGATTTAATGCCTACTTAATTAAACCTATCACATTAGATGAATTAAACGCAGTGCTAAGCCAATGGCTACCAAGCATCAATAGTGACAATGTCACGTTAAAAGATGTTCATATAGTGACAGATAATCTTGATAATAAAAACACGATGGATTTGATCGATATTAACGAGCTTATTGATATTTTTGGTGATCGTGAAACAACTTATATACTCCTTGAACAATATCTCACATCTTGTTCTCAAGATCAGTATGAATTGAGCGCTGCGATTAACGCAAAAAACATTGAATTAGTCAGTTTAATTATTCACAGAATTAAAGGTGCTGCACGCGTAATGACATTCCATCAGCTTGATGCCTTTTGTATCGATGTTGAAAAAGACATTCAACAGCATAATATCGATACCCTGCAACACCACTATGCATCTTTAACCGTTTTAATTAAGCAATTAAATCAACAGTTCACAAACCTAAAGGCTCACTAACATGCGTATACTCTTGATTGAAGATCATAATTTTCAACGTCAAGTGCTAACCACACAGTTAGCTCGTATCATCGATCCTGTTAATGATGAAATTCATTGCGCTGTAAATGGTGCTGATGCATTAAACATCATGCAGCAATACCAGCCTCAGTTATTATTGTGTGATTTAAATATGCCAGAAATGGATGGCATTAGCTTTCTTGGTCATATAGCCAAGCAACAATTTAAAGGCGCTATCATTATTACAAGCGCATTAAAGCAAGATATCTTATCTAGCGTTGAAAAAATGTGTATTAACTATAAGCTCAATTTATTAGGTACACTCCCCAAACCCACTTGTTTAAAGCAAATAAGTGCACTAATCGAAACAGCCAAGCAAACTAATGCATTGCCTGATCTCATTCCATCATCAGATATTAAATTAGATGCTGCGTTTATCGATCAAGCTTTTGAACAACATTGGTTTGTTCCTCACTTTCAACCGATTGTCTCACTTGAAACCGGTGACTGGATTGCATGTGAAGCACTCATTAGGTTAGTTCATCCTGAATATGGTACGGTGCCTGCTTATCAGTTTATTGATCAAATCATGGCGCATAATAAAGAAAAGCAATTGGCTCTTTTCATTATTAATTACGTTATTTGCTATCGTTCATATTTTCATAATCGGAAAATTGCGATTAATATTTCATCTAAGACATTGGTTGATCCACATTTCATCAACTGCGTATTGAAACTAAAAGAACAATATTACGATTTAAATCAATGGCTTTATTTTGAACTCACAGAATCTGATGTGTTTGAGTCAGTAGGGCAAGCGATAGAATCGGCGTCACGTTTAAGTATGCATGATTTTGTTTTATCTATAGATGACTTTGGAACAGGCTATTCTTCACTTAAGCAGTTAGAAACATTAACGTTCAATTCACTTAAACTGGATCTTGGATTTATTCAAGCATTACCAACAAGCATTACTGCAGAAGCAATTGTGGAATCATGCTTATTACTGACTAAACGTTTAAACTTAGTCACGGTAGCTGAAGGTGTTGAAAGCCTTGCTTTATGGAAGCGATTACAGGACATGCATTGCCAACAAGCACAAGGATATTTTATCTCTCCACCAATGCCTTACAGCAGTATTGATACTTGGTTTCAGCAATGGCAACAAAAAGCGCCTCACTTGCTATAACTCCCGCCGCAGAAATAAGAAGTTAGTGTTGCTATTATTAGAAACACTAACTCTTTATCGCTCAATTACAGATTACAACTTTGCAATTTCAGCTTTTCGTGTTTTAGATGTCACACAAAAATTACCACGACGTGTTCGGCACTTAGAACAACGCTCACATTCAACATCGCTAAGATCACCCTCTTTCCAACGTTTGATCAGTTGTGGCTCCGTCAGTAGCGGACGTGAAAACGCAAACAATTCAATATTGGTATTATCAGCAAGAGCTTCAATTGCACAGTAATTACTTAGGCCACCAACTGTCATTACTGGTACATTAACTTCTTCACTTACCACACGGCCATATTCGCTAAAGTAACCTTCAGCTTGAATCTCATAACCATCATGTACTTCACCAACCATAGTATCGGCTTTACCATGAATATTGCCTGAGATAATAATGGCATCAACACCAATCTCTTCCAGTTTTTTACAAATAACACGCGTTTCTCCAAAAGTTAATCCACCTTCAAAAAACTCTGTTGCGGTTAATTTCACTAAAATCGGAAAATCGTTACCTACTAACTTTCTGATCGCATCGTAAATTTCAATTAAGAAACGCATACGATTTTCAAGGCTGCCGCCGTACTGATCTTCACGTTGATTGTAGTAAGGGCTTAAAAACTGATTAATTAAATAAGTGTGCGCCGCATGAATTTCTACACCGTCAAAACCTGATTGTTGAGCACGCAAGCTTGCTTGTGCAAATGCATCAACGATGTAATCAATTTCTTCTTGTGTCATTGGTTTACCCAATGTTTGGGTACTTTTTTCACACACTGCACTTGGCGCAAAAATAACACGTTCGCCAAGATTATACGTTGTTTTCGTACCACCATAGGCTAACTGCATGACAATTTTTGAATCATACTGATGTACAAGCTCTGTTAGCTTTTTGTATTCTTCAATAAAAGAATCGTTATACATCCCCATCATGCCCGCATTCGGCTTTTCTTCTTCTACAATATTGGCATAACCCGTGACAATTAAGCCAACCTCACCTTTGGCAAGCTCTTCATAGATAGCATAAAGCTTATCTGTCATATGCCCTTCTTCTGTCGCCATATTTTCCCACGTTGCACTGCGTACAAAGCGGTTTTTTAACGTCATCGAACTAATGTGAGTTGCAGAAAACAAATTACTCAAGGTGAAGCCTCTTACATCTTTTTATGATTTATCATCAGATTGAAGAACAAGAAAGAACAGCTATACGCATAGGGAACTATTCTTTGTTTAATATCTGTCAACTTTGAACAGATAAAGAGGATATTACTGATAAAGACAGGTGAAAACTTTAATCTGGATTAAGTTAAAGGCAGTTCTGTAGCACGTAAAAGTAATTATTTGGCTTAAAAACGCAATACCCACTTATTTTCAGAACATGCAAGACAAAGCACCATCACTATTTTGAAAGTATCATAGTATTGTGGTCTGATCGTTAATTACACAGATCTGGATTCAGTGATGTTCCTTGGATATTTGTAACCCATTGTTGTAACTGCTGCTCTGTAAATAACGGTGTATTAAATGTACGAATATAACGCATCATTGCGCTTACCGATTTCACTACATTATCAGGCATCTCGGTTTTAAAAACACAATCACCGACAAAAACAATAGTAGAATGGCATACTGCTTCATCAACACCCAGTAAATGTTGAAGTGTCTTAATATGTTTTTCATTTTGGTGTAATGGGTTTTTAAATACTGATGAACGATTAACCAATGCTTGATGCCACATCGGCTGATATGTCCCGCCAAAAACCCACCCTTTTATATTTATTGTTTCCACCACAAAAATGCCATATTGAGAAACAACAAGGTAATCAATTTGAGTTGTCCCATTTTCAGTGGGTAAGGTTACATTAGTTAATACTTTGTAATGCTTTGCCGACAAAATTTTCAGACGGTAATGAACAATTAATTCACCCGCACGGCCCTTAAACCACGGCGATTTTATAACAAACAGAATAAAAACAACTGGAATAATCCAAAATAAAGGCTGTAGAGCATTAAATATTATTGTCGTCATATCCATGAATTAGGTTATCCATTCCCAGTAAGAACGATCAAAACTCTGTTTAACATTATTTAATTTATAAAATTAACGTTTTTAGAGATAAAATACTAAGTCAAAAATATGGCAGTATATGGGCTCTTTTAAAAGCTCAAAAATGTAACGGTTTAATACACCTGAAATTATATTGCAAAACTCACATCACGTTACATATACATCTCTGTATACAAATCATGGAATACAACTATTTGAGTATTATTTATATTTTACTTCTATTACTACAAATGGAATTTAATTATACCGAAGGTTTATATAAAAACATTTGCACTACGAATGCTTAAAAGGCATGTTATTAATCTTTAATTATAATCTAGCCATGCGGAGTCATATCTGTGTTTAAGCGTTCTACTTCACTTGTTGCACTTGTTTTTTCTATTTTTAGTCTGCCTAATGCTTTTGCTGATACCACTCAACACAATACTTATCAAGCAGTTCCATCTAAAAGTGAGTTGCTTACCCAAACCGATTTTGGTAATCAAAGCTATGTGTTTCACTTTAGTAGCGGCTCACATCAACTAACACGTATCGACTTTATTGACCATATGCCTTCTAGCCAAAGTGCATGTAACAGTTGGAAATATGTTTCAGCGCTCAGTAATTATAATGTTGCTAAACAAACCTTATTGCGTGTCTCTACCAGCTTTGATCCAACCAACTGCACTTGTACTGCCTATGCTTATGCCAGCAATAATGGTGTGCAAATGTCGCAAGTTCTTGACCTGTTTCAAACTAAAAACTACGTTGATATTGCAGGTTTTAATTTATCCGCTGATGGCTTTACCTCTGCAGTAAATGCACTGTGATCAGAAGGTTAAATAGCAATATAGAGTCCAAGAAACAATTTCTATCACTAAAATAACCACTATCTTGGATTCTTTTCTCCCTCTAAATGTTTACCAGATATCTCCCTTCTAAATAAACAACTCACAAAGAAAACGATAACTAATATCATTACGTTTCAGTAATGGATCCTTATCTCTCACTAAAATATATTTATAACGATAATTATTATCATTATTATTTGGCGAAAATTTTTAAGGATAACCATTTTGAAAACGCCTATAAAAACATTGATTGCTCTTACTGTGGGTTTAACCGTCTCCAATGCCGCCTTAGCAAACACCTATCCAGTCACAGTAACAGATGTTGCAGGCAGACATGTTACCTTTGATCACCAACCTCAAAACATTGCACTTTCAACCAGTCGTATTTTTCCATTGCTAGAAATTATTTATCAAAAAGAGGCAGCAAAACACCTTGTTGCAGCAAGAGATGATATGCGAGTTTCAGCGCCTAGCATGTATGCCAGTTATATTGCGCAATACCCCTCACTAAAAAATGTTCCGACTATTGGTCTTATTAAATCAGGAGAATTTGATGTTGAACGTTTTATTAATCTAAAACCGAAGCCCGATCTTTTTATTGTTGATCTATCAAATCTTAAATTGGCTCAAGATAAAGGTTTATTGAAGAAGCTCAATGATGCTGGTATTAAAGTATTAACTGTAGATTTCCGTGAAAAGCCACTAAAAAACACCGTGAAATCAGTACAGGTTATCGCTGATGCTGTTAACCGTTCAGAACAAGGCAATGCATTCGCCAAATACTATACAAGTCACTTGAATGCGATAAAAGATACACTTGCACAACACCCAAACACACCGACTCCGCGAGTGTTTATTGAAAGAGCTGCGGGTTACAGTGATTCATGCTGCCGTACTTTTGCTAATGGTAATATGGGCGCTTACATCCCAATGCTTAAGGCTGAAAATATTGCGATAGCACCACTTGATGGTTCTGAAACTGGGCAGATGTCACCAGAGACCGTCATTACCTCACAGCCTGATGTTTATATTATGCAAACCACCGGTTGGATCACCAATGACGGTAAGGCAACGAGTGGTATTCCTCTTGGTTACTCTCCTAACCATGACGCAATTAAACAAGCGACCACCGCTTTGATGAATCGACCATGGTTACAAGCATTAACGGCGTATCAACAAAAGAATGTTTATTCGATTTATATGCCATTTTATAACTCGCCTTATAACTTAGTGGCGATTGAGTATTTTGCAAAATGGTTACACCCTTCACTTTTTTCAAAGCTACAACCAGAAAAGACATTTGAAGAGATGAACCTTAAATTCGGTGACCGTCATCTTAGTGGTCTGTTTGGGCAAAATAACTTTAAGGCAATGGACCTGTGAACAGCATTACAGTCGAATTGAGAACCCATCATATTCGTTCTCGTAATAAAAAAATCGCACTGATCAGTCTTGCCATCTTAAGTGTGTTATGTGTCATTGTTGATGTGCTTATTGGCTCACAAGGTCTCTCTTTTTCACAAGTGATACAAGCAATTTTTTCACCTAGCCAAAGCGCTATCGCTAGCCGAGTGATTGTGTGGGATATACGCATGCCAATGTCACTGATGGCCCCTTTTATTGGGGGAGCATTAGCCTTGGCGGGTGCACAAATGCAAACAACATTGCATAACCCATTGGCTGATCCTTATACCTTTGGCGTTTCAGCTGCGGCTGGGTTCGGGGCCTCTTTAGTTATCACTAATGTTGTTGCTCTACCCTTTATCCCTGCGCAATATCAAATAGCTGTAATGGCTTTCATTATGTGTTTATTAACAACGTTATTGATCGCAGGTATTTCGTCGATAAAGCGTATTTCAATTGAAGGTGTGATGTTATTTGGTGTTGCCGTTATGTTTGCTTATGACAGTTTGCTGATCATGATGCAATACATTGCCAGCGAAACCCAATTGCAAACTTTAGTCTTCTGGCAAATGGGCTCACTGGATCGCGGTAGCTGGGGAAAAATTGTTTTCTTACTGATTTTGTTACCCATTGTATTAATCATTATGATGAAAGATGCTTGGCGATTATCTTCATTAAAAATGGGACAAGAACGTGCAGAATCGATGGGAATTAACGTCAAGCGTCTACGTATGAAGACCTTAGTGCTAGTCTCAATTATTACTTCTATCTCGGTTTCATTTGTTGGCGCAGTCGGGTTTGTAGGTCTAGTTGCGCCGCACATTGCACGTATGGTTTTAGGTGAAGATCAACGCTTCTTCTTACCCGCATCATTTTTAGTTGGAGCGGTATTACTAGAGTTAGCCTCTATTGCGAGTAAAGCAATTATGCCTGGGATCATTTTGCCTCTCACAGTTGTAATGTCTATTGTTGGGATCCCTTTCTTTATCTTTCTTGTGATTAAACAAGGGGGACGCTAGCATGAGCCTTGATATCAACAATATCACAGTGACATTTGGCAAACAGTCGGTATTAAAAGACTTAACACTGCCCACTATCCACTGTGGCGAAATGGTAGCCTTGATAGGGAAAAATGGTGCAGGTAAATCGACACTCTTACGCCAAATGACAGCACTGCTTAAACAACACCCCGAACAAATTCGATACCTTAAACAACCGCTGTCGCTAAAAGATATTGGCTATTTACCGCAAGAGCATCGTATCCACGCAAACGTCACGGTACTTGAGTTATTGATCACGACAATGAACATTCACTCAACGTCTTTGATCGCGAAAAAAGAAAGTGCAGAGCAAGGGTTATTCTTATTAAAAGATATGGGGATTTTACATCTCGCTAATAAACAATGCTTTGCGCTCTCTGGCGGTGAAAGCCAAATGGTAGGGCTTGCTCAAGCGCTAATAAACGCACCTAAAGTATTACTGTTAGATGAGCCGACATCAGCACTTGATATGCAAAACCAATTGCGATTACTCAATTATGTTCGCTCCTATACTAAACGCACGGGGGCATGTGTAATTATGGTGATCCACGATCTTAACTTGGCACTTCAATATGCCGACCATATTGCGGTACTACATAACGGCAAATTATTCGACTATGGCTCGCCTAAAACTACAGTAACGAGTGAGCTTATTTCTGCGGTATTTAATGTTGATTCACATATCATTATGGTTGATCACACCCCTATTGTGGTCATGAAAACAACCCATTAAAGAATAATAGTAACAACTAAAAAGCCCGTAACAGAACGATATGCGTCTGTTACGGGCAAGTATTTGATCACTTAGGATATGGGCTAAGTACTAGTTTGTTGATACCACAATCTTCTTGCCTAATGACATCGCAAGATTATTATCATAATAAGCGGCTTCATTAATAAAGTGAGGGTACGCTTCATAATCCCCTTCCCAGAAAATCTCTGTGCCATCGAACAAGGTGAAAATAGGATCGCCAGAGCGCAGCGGTTCAAAGTCATTATCTTGAACCGATTGATGAACCATGCCAATTCGCTCACCCTGTTCATCTTCTGGAAGCTTAAGGGTTTCTTCATAACGGTAAGCGTCATAATTTGCTGGCAGTTCAGGCACTTCATTGGTGTTATTTAAATGAACGAAATCCAAAATATGTTTTGTCATCGCTTCCATCCAATCTAATACATCTTGACGTATAACCGATTGTGGTTGCGGCCCTATTTCAATGATCACACCTTGTTTAGCAATTGAGCAAAGAAATAAATGTTCATCAACAGAAGTATGATCTTCAAATACCACCACTGCTTTTGGCATTTTTAACTTTACATAAGCCCCTAATCGGCGATTAAATAGATCTGACTGTAATAAAATTAACGAAGGACCCATGTTACTGGTGGTATTATGCAAGTCGATGATAAAATCACTCTTTGCGCTTCCTTTGGGCCCAATTTGCTGATTTATTACTTTAGCGCGCGTTTGTTCATAACTCGTCCGTTCACTATTTGCGAGATCATCAATACCAAATTGACGGTTTAGATCATGATCAACATATCGCTTGTTTTCACCATATGCTTTTGGGTTTGCAAATACAGTATCAACAGAAAAGCTCTCACGTGCTAATTGCTGGGGATCAATTTGCCACTTTTTGAGTAAGTAAATACCACTAAATTCATTACCGTGAGTACCACCAACAACTGCAACTTTATTTATCTTACTCATCCTTGACCTTCCTAATATCCAAACTCTTACATCCAGTGTACTGATAATATACGTCGATACCAGTTTATTTTATCAACCAAAAAGCTATAGATTAGAATTTTATAGGTCGTGTTTGAGCCAATTTTAGGTATGAATGCAGCTCGCCATTTTTGTACTCAATGGCAGAATGGATATTAACGTGGCGATTAGCAAACACAGCGAAGCGATAAATATTTTCTGCTTTTTTAATTTCAATTTCTATCACACCATCGACGAGTTCCCAATAGCCAGTGGTGTGTAGACGATTAAATAGTGTATATTCATCAAGAGTGCCATCATCATGCAGTCTTAACTCTGTTATATACCCAGCACTACAGCTTTTTATCCACACCTGATCGACAATTTCATTGCGTTCAAAATTACGTTTGGTTTCTAGCCATAAATTCATTTGTTGTTGCTGTTCAATAGCTAATGGCGGGAGCTCGGCTAAACCGAATAAACGTACACGCTCTGTTTCACGATAAAACAATTGTAAAAGTTGAAGTGTTTTTTTCTCGAACATCCCTGCCACCCAATATTAAATAACTGCAATAAAGAATTTACAACGCTATTGATAGCAAAGATATTCGGTTACGTATCATAATGTCACTGCTTTTCAGAAACTTATGCTGTAAAGGTCACATTAATATTGATTAAAAATTCACTTTTCCCCTAAGATTTTTTGTTTTTCCTCGTTGGGTTTTCTTATCCACACGGCGTACCTGTGAGTTTTTGGTTGGGCGCGTTGCTTTACGCGCTTTTTGCGTTGTCATTACACCTTGAATAAGCGATTTTAACCGTGCTAACGCTTCGTCACGGTTCATCTCTTGAGTACGATGCTGTTGACTTTTAATAACAATGACACCATCTTTTGTGATACGGCTATCAGATAGTTTTAAAAGTCGTTCTTTGTAAAAACCAGGTAATGATGAACGATTGATATCAAACCGTAAATGGATTGCACTAGAAACTTTGTTGACGTTCTGACCACCAGCTCCTTGAGCTCGGATAGCGGTAAGTTCTATTTCCCAATCGGCAAGTTGAACTGAATTTGAAATAACTAACATGTACTTACTCTCTGCTTTTCTTACGTCAATTTTATCATAGAGAGCGTTAAATCGTTATATAGCAATAGTAAATAGTCCGTTGAACTCAACGTCGTGACAAGGTTTTGAATACTGCATCTTGAGAAGACTTAGGTATATATTTCTGTGCCGTGATCTTCTTTGCAAGTTCGCACCGCTACCCTAGTTTTTTATCATCAAGAGAATTACTCTCAAATGTCATTGTTTAGTAGGAAAGCAAATAGACATGGATCTTATTGTTCGTCTTTTATCTGATTTAGGACACGAAATTCGTCCTTGGTTAGATGATATATCAACCGCTATTGTTGCTTGTTTATTGGTTGTTTTCGGTGGAGATTTTAATCGTTTTTTACGTCGGCACTTATCTCGGTATAATTTTATTATTAGAACTATTGTGTTTATTTTCGTCAATGCCTTTGGCTACGGATTTTTAATTATAAATTTATCACCTTGGGTATATCGTGAACTTTTAAATATCCCTAACTATTTATCAATTTGTGTTATCACTGTATTTTTTATATTTATTGGCTGTTGGGCACAACGGAATAAACATGTATAAACAGCGGCCATAATAGTCGCTGTTTTGTATGAAAATTATTAGTATTGTGAGTTCATTACAACTTCTTCACCGAATACACCATTTTTGGCAATCGGTCGATTACTTGAATTAGCTGGGCGCATAATACGAATACCTTCAGCTCCTGCTTTACGAGCAGCAATAATATCGCCATCAGAGTCACCATAATACAGCTTAATATTATTTTTATTTATATATGGTGTTTTAGTAAACTCTGTTTTGCTTGAACCTGCAAATATCACCTTATGCATATTTTTAATACCAAATACATCTTTTAAGTATTGAGTAGTAATTTCACAGCTTGATGGTGTACGCCCTGTAATAAAGTAAATTTGATCGCCACGTTGTTGGTGCATAGCAATCAACTCTTTACCTATTTGTTTTGGTAGACTAAATTTTTCCCATTCACAATTCATTTTATCCCAGAACTTCTGATCATGTAGGTATGAAAATGCACTCGGTGAAAATTCTTGCTGACCACGGTAAAAACCAGGCGTGCTGAATAATACAGTGTCATCAATATCAAAGCCGACCGCCATTGGTGGTTTGCCTTTTAACTTTTCAGCAATTTGTTCTACTGAAGTCCAATGGACATCTTTTGGTTGTCCCATTTCCATTATTTGAACTGTACTGTAACCAGGATCAGTAGCAGGAACTTTAGGATCTGCGCAAGCCGTAGTAGAAAGTGTCGATAATGCAAATAAAGAGCTAACGGCTAATAATGTTACTTTTTTATTCATAAATAAGATCCCTGTTGATTAAATGCGCTCAATTTAAAGGTTAGTTAACAATAAAACTGCGCAATATGTCACAATGAATTCGATTTCAAATGAAATATAAGATTTACTTTTTAATGATTCAATTAAATAACTAATAAATAACAGTTACTCTTATTTATGTATAAACGAATAAACTGAATAATATTTAACAATTTGATTCAGGCTACATTCATGATTAATAACATCTAATTGTAAATAATAAATACGCTATCTAACGTATAGAGATAACATGAAAAAACTAATTCTTCCTCTTATGGTTACTGCACTATTAGCTGGTTGTAATGAAACAACAGCAGTAAACAATAAAGATTTTAGCCCTGAGCAAAAAGTACAAATTGAGAAAATCGCAAGCCAATATATTATTGAGCATCCTGAAGTTTTAGTAAAAGCATCAGAAACACTGCAGAAACAACAAATGGAAAAACAGGAGAAATCAGCCAAGCAAACTGTCGTAACATATGCTGATCAACTTGTTAAAAATGATAAAACACCATATGTTGGTCCTAAAGATGCAAAAGTAAACGTTATTGAGTTTTTTGATTACCAATGTATGTTCTGCTCTAAGATTTCACCTATCGTGAAACAACTTGAAGCTGCAAACCCTGATGTGAAATTCATTTTCAAAGAAACGCCAATCTTTGCCTCACGTTGGGAAGCATCAAAATATGCGGCAGATATGGGTAACTGGATTTTTGCTCATAAAGGCAGTGATGTTTACAGTAAATATCATAATGCTGTCTTTGCCTCAGGTAAAGATGAAGGAAAATTAACCAAACAAGATATTAATGATATTGCAGCTAAGTTGGGAATTGATATCAGTAAATTTGATGCTAACAATAGTTTTGAAGACAACTTCCAACTATTTAGCCAATTAGGTTTTCAAGGCACACCTGCACTCATTGTTATGCCTACAGACAATGTAACCACAGACAATGTTCACATTATTAATGGCTATGATCCTCAGGGTCTAAAAGATGCCATTGCGGCAGTAAAAAGTAACGCTAAATAATTCAGTACGTTATTAAGCGAGTATCAAGCCAGTCAGGAAGACTGGCTTTTTACTATCTAAATTTTTATATACAAAATTCAAACAAAGAGTTTAGTAATACTGAAACATCTTTTGTACTTCGCGGTAATCGTGTGTTTGTGTTAACGACAACATTAGTAATATACGCGCTTTTTGAGGATTTAAGGTTCCAGATGCAACAAAACCATACTTGCTATCATCCACCTCTGCTGCCAGTGTTGTCGCACCAGTAGGTACACGAGAGCTACGGACGACCATGATTCCGTCTTTACTTGCTTTTGCGAGTTGTTCAAAAATACCTTTATAGATATTGCCATTACCAACACCGGCACTCACAATACCATCAAATTTAGCGTCTATTAGCGCTTTAACTGGTAAATCAGAAGCATTGGAATAGTTATAAACAATCCCAACTTTAGGCAAAGTGTCTACTTTCGAAATATCAAACTTAGAATCTTTGGTATTATGACGCTCAGGACTACGTTGATACACAGCATCGCCATTATGGATATAGCCTAACTCACCAAAATTAGGTGATTTAAATGTATCGACAGCTGTCGTACTGGTCTTAGTGACATCACGCGCATCCAGAATTACATCATTCATTGCCATTAAAACACCGCGACCTTTAGAATCACTATCAGCAGCGGTGATCACTGCGTTATATAAATTAACTGGTCCATCTGCACTCATGGCAGTTGATGGGCGCATTGCCCCCACTAATACTACCGGCTTATCACTCTTCACAGTTAAGTTTAAGAAATAAGCCGTTTCTTCCATGGTATCAGTACCATGTGTAATAACAATACCATCAACATCGTCTTTCGCTAAGAGTGCATTCACGCGCTTAGCTAGTGTCAGCCATACCTGATCGTTCATGTCTTGTGAACCAATGTTCGCGACTTGCTCTCCACTGATATCTGCTATTTTTGTCATTTCAGGTACTGCATTAATAAGAGCGTCAATACCGACTTGCCCTGACGTATAAGCGCTACCTGTCGTAGATTGCCCTGCACCTGCAATCGTACCACCAGTAGCTAATATTTTTATATTCGGTAACTCTGTACCTTGAGCAAAAGCGGATGATTGAAAACTTAAACCAGCAACTAGCATACCTAAACAAATTAAATTCTTTTTCATTACTACTTCTCTCGATATATATTACAAAATATTTATAAATTGAGAGTAATTATTAATGAGAGGTATTTTTGCGTAGAAAGTCACTCTTCATATAAATGACAATTCGACATTCATCACACAAAGAAATAACACGATATAATTATTAACAATAATAAGACGTTATATTTTAATTAATCACATTAAAACAACATATCATTATATTAACAGCATGCATTTAAGCACCAATAGCAGAGAAAGGATCAACTTCGAAATAACTACTCTGGCAACAGTCTGCTAATTGAGCCTCAACATAATGCTCAACCATATCAAGTGACTCTGCTTCCCAAACACATTGGAATGTTTGATTATCAACATAAATTAAAGCAAGGTGTAATTGTAAATTAGATGGTAAATTACACCCCATATACTGTGACTTAATGAAAAATTGCTCTTCATTTGTCATTTTATGTTCGCTGGTAAAGAACATCACTGACCCTTCTTAACCGTTAAATTAACAATAAGTATAGGTCAGCTTTTTACAAAATTAATTATGAGCGATATCTTTAACCGCACGCAGATACGCTTTTTCAGACTCTATATACTCTAAAGATTTTTTTGCTCTTAACCACTCAGAAAACAATAAGTCTCGTTGCATCAATAAGTTATTTATAGAGAATTGATGTTTATCTGACGCTGGATATTTCGTTTGAATACGCTCAATTTCAAATTGAACATGTACTTTATTGCTAATAATTTCTTTATAATTTTGAAAACCAAACTTTTCTAATTGTGGCCAAGCATCATAAAAAGCACTTAGACACTTTTGCTCAATAACCGATAATTCGTCATCCATAATTTTGTACCACGCATAGGACTGTCCTAAGCGCTCATACATAACGCGTTCTCTCTCGGTATAATAAATCGGTATTGTGTTATCCCTAACCTGTTGATCGATGCTTCCCATCACATTCGACTGTGGTTGATATTTCACAAAACTACCCGTGATTAATTTATTACTCGTATTATTCAAATATCGCTACATATCTTTGTCAGTGTAATGACAATTTATCTCATTCAATATGAATTTATTTACATCGGACAGGGATGAAAGCTCGATCATCAAGCCAGAAATAATCGCAACACATCATGTTAAATATTAAACAGTTTTGTACGACAATCTTATTTAACCTTAGATTATGTTTAGTTTGTAATCACTCATTGATGGCATTTTAAACAGCAATGAAAGCGGTGTGTAAATTTTCGTCGAAAAAACGTAACAAGCTAGGTTTTATAAGGGATGAGAGCATTTTTAAGGTATCCTATAGACCCTTTTTTTGCTTGGCGTTAGTAACGACAAGCGAGCAAACGCTCATTACTCAGACTTAATTTATGCTTTACGATCAGAAAAGTCACATCCGCTACCCAAAAGGTTTTTTTGCGATGTGGACAGTTTATAGTTTCACAGGTGCAGCTATTCTCGCCTCTATTATCTTCTCGCTGCTGCTATTCCTTTCCATTGATGACGATCCATTGATGAAATTTCTCTTTGGTGGATTAGCCGTTATCTTTGAATTAGGTAAATTCTTTGCGTGGTATGAAGTTGGCGAGCGAAAAGCACGTCGTAACTATACTGGTACCCTATCAGCTTTTACCTTTTATGCTGTACTTGCCGCAATTTCGATTGGTGGCTCTATTGGTGGTATTAACAGTGCAACGAATAAAGCACAAAGTGAAGTTAATGTTCAGCAAAGCAAAATCAATGCATTTAACATGCAAATTGATGCGATTGAAAAGCAAATTGATCTTAACAATGTCGCTGCTGAAAAATATATTCAAATGGAACGTATTGCTTCAGGTGTATCTCGTATTCAAAAACAGAATGATGAGTTACGCAAACAGCAACAAGCACTTGCAATGCAACGAGACAGTATTCCTGTTGTCAGCCAAGGTTCAGTACTAGGCTTAATCGATAGCCTTGCCGCTACATTAAAGATTTCGCCCCAATCTGCACAGTTAGGCTTAGTGGTTTTTCTTTCTGTATTACTGGATTTCTTTGCTGCATTTTTTGTTGGCTTGATCGGTGAAGAGAATCGTTTCCGTCATCAATATCGCCATAACAAAGTGTTAGAAATGGCTGGATACAATGATTTTGACCAGCCCAAACTGCTAGAGCATTTTGACCCTTCAACAATTGGTACATCCGAAGTTGAAGTACATGAAGCTGAAGAAATTGTGGTTGAACCAGAAAAACCGAAAACGCCTTATGAACAAGCCATTGATGCACTTAGCCACAACAAAGTAAATTGCAGTAAACGTGCTGTGAGTAAGTTTTTAAATATCTCAACCGATGAAGTTGATAGTATTTTCAAACAATTACTAGATGAAGGTATTGTGAGTAAAAAACCAAATAATCACTATCAATGGCATGGTATTACAGCGACTGCTGATTAATCAATATGATCTATTTGCTTTAGAAATAAGCCCGAAATACTCAACTATTTCGGGCTTTTTTTTCACCTAGATGATAATTAATTCTTACTTTGTTACACTTCTTCTATACTTAATTCTATAAAATAAGAAAATGATCACATAACGTGTTATTAATTACAGCTTACACCATTATTCCTCTGTAGAATTCAGCCACATTTACTTTCAATACCCTATTCATGATCCGTATTAAACATTATCAGAAACTGTTATCTCGCACTGTTATCGCAACAGGTATCTTTACCCTTGTAGGTTGTGCTCAACCGTTATCAACAGAAAAGCAAACAAGCTATTCAAATGTTGATAATTTCAATACTAGCCTGTACCAAAGCTCTTTGCCTTATACGAGTGTTCATCCAGATAAAACAGGTTTCTATCCACTTGGTGATGGTCAAGCCGCGTTACTTGCTCGTTTAGCCATTATTGAACATGCACAAAAAACACTGGATGTTCAGTACTATATTTATCGAGATGATGCGACAAGTGGACTATTAACATGGTATTTATACCAAGCAGCTGAGCGTGGTGTACGTGTCCGCTTATTACTTGATGATATGCAAAATCGTGACGATCAGGCATTAGCAAGTCTGTCTGCTCATCCAAATGTTGAAGTCCGTTTATTTAACCCATTTTCAAACCGTACTATCAAGCCATTAAGTTTCTTAACAGACTTTGATCGCTTAAATCGCCGTATGCATAATAAAGCGATTATTGCAGACGGTGTTTTTGCTATTACAGGTGGACGTAATATTGGTGATGAATATTTCTCTGCCAATAGTGATGTAGAATTCGGTGACTTTGATCTTATTATGCTAGGTAAGGTGATCCCACAATTCGCACGTCAATTTGATGAATACTGGAACAGTAAACCTGCAACTCCTATTGAAGCCTTAGTCTCATCAGCGCATGAGCCTACGAAAGAACAACTGGCACAGTGGAAAGATGCCCAGCTTAAGTACATGACGTCAGACTATGCAAGTTCGTTAAAAAACCACCCGATGGTACAACAGTTAATGAACGAAGCATTACCGCTATATTGGACAGATGCAGAACTGCTTTACGATACACCGTATAAAATTGCTAATAGTAAAGATGATTTATTATTACATAAGCTATCAGAGATGATTGCGAAAGCAGAGCATGATTTCTTCTTAGTTTCACCGTATTTTGTACCAACAGAAGAAGGTGCAAAAGAGTTAGCTAAAGCGGCAAAAAATGGCAAAAACATTACTATTGTTACCAATTCATTAGCTTCTAATGACGTTTTTGCTGTACACGGCTGGTATGCTAAATACCGTAAAATCATGCTAGAAGGTGGTGTTAAATTATACGAAGTAAAAGTTGAACCCGGTCATAAAACAAAACACAAATGGCTAAGTCGCTCTCGTACAAGTTTGCACGCGAAAACCTTTATTCTTGATAAATCTAAAATTTTCGTCGGATCATTTAACTTTGATCCACGCTCTGCATACTTAAATACAGAGTTAGGCGTGATTGTTGATTCACCTAAATTCTCGGGTGAAGTTTACAACACGATCAGTAACTCCCTAACTAAAGATGCTTACCGTTTATCATTAGACGAAAATGGTGACATCGTATGGAATGATGATGCAACGGGCAAGCAGTATACATCAGAGCCAGACAGCAGCATTTGGCTTAAAATGGGCGCTTGGGCGGCCGGTGTATTACCGATAGAGAAACAACTATAAATCAGTAAGATAATTATAAAATAGTAACAAAAAAGGCGCTCAATGAGCGCCTTTTTTTAAGCTTAATTTTTCAATTAGCCTTTGTTGCGAAGTGAAGATTTTTTCACTGCATTTTTTTCGATGTACTCAATGATCATGCCAGCAATATCTTTACCTGTCGCTTTCTCTATACCTTCAAGGCCAGGTGAAGAGTTCACTTCCATAACAAGTGGACCACGCTCTGAACGTAACAGGTCAACACCAGCAACACCTAACCCCATAATTTTTGCAGCTGCAACTGCTGTTTTACGTTCTTCAGGTGTGATCTTAACCAGTGCTGCGCTACCACCACGGTGTAGATTTGAGCGGAACTCACCTTCTGCACCTTGACGTTTCATTGCTGCAATCACTTTATCACCAATAACGAAACAACGGATATCTGCACCGCCTGCTTCCTTAATGTATTCTTGAACCATGATATTCGCTTTAAGACCCATGAAAGCTTCAATAACACTTTCAGCGGCTTTACGTGTTTCAGCGAGAACAACACCAATGCCTTGTGTGCCTTCTAATAGCTTAATAACAACTGGCGCACCACCAACCATATCAAGTAAATCTTTAACGTCATCAGGCTTACTTGCAAAACCTGTCACAGGCATACCAATACACTTACGTGACAGTAACTGCATTGAGCGTAGCTTATCACGTGAACGGCTGATAGCGACTGATTCATTAACGGTATACACACCCATCATTTCAAACTGACGCAAAACAGCAGTACCGTAAAACGTTACTGAGGCGCCAATACGTGGAATAATGGCATCAAAGTTCACCAGATCTTCACCTTTAAAGTGGATCTGTGGCTTTTCAGAGTTAATGTTCATGTAGCAACGAAGTGCATCAATCACTTTAATTTCATGACCACGTTGCTCTGCGGCTTCAATAAGACGAGCTGTCGAGTAAAGTGAACGGTTACGAGATAAAATTCCAATTTTCATGACAACTAGCCTTGAGTTTTAATAAGATAAGATGCTTCTGGATCGACAATAATGCGCTCATGCATCGCCGTACGACCTAGTAACATACGGAAAGCCATATTATCGCGGCTTGTTAGCGAGATTTCGATTGGCCATTGTTGACCATTAAAATCAATCGTAGAAACGATAAAGTAGCGCAGCTGTTCATCACCACCAGAGTTTCTAACCACTCGTTTATCTGCCACTTTGGCTTCACAAACTTGCTCTACATCGGTGTTATTGTGTATTGGGTGAATCCAAAACTTAACCCAATCTTCACCGTCACGAGTAAATTCTTCAATTTTGAATGTATGTAGGCACGAACTACGCGCACCAGTATCAATTTTTACATGTATACCATTGATACCAAGATCAGGTAATGCAGCGACTTCACGCCACCCAACAAGAAATTTATTATTTTTATTCACTATTGTATCTTTATTAACCATATTTCCAGCCCAATATACTGTAGTAGCAATAAATCCAATACCTTGAAACGATACTACTACAGTATAGAGAGCATTAACTATCTCTCTGTCATAAATTTTACATTGACAAAATGTTTCATTTATAGCTATCAGAAGAGACACAAATTGCTTATCTCATTGAGCTAAGCTTTTGCGTTCAGGACACCTCGACGTATTTGGTCAAGTTCAATAGATTCAAACAAAGCCTGAAAATTACCTTCACCGAACCCTTGATTGCCTTTACGCTGAATAATTTCGAAAAACACAGGACCAATCACAGTACCCGTGAAAATTTGCAACAAAATACCATGTTCATCGCTATCAATCAGTATTTTGTCACGCTGTAACAATGCGATATTTTCATCGTGACAGTCAATTCTTTTATTTACTAACTCATAATAGGTATCTGGTGTATCCATGAAGATCACACCTGACTGACGGAGTTTTTCTACCGATGAAAGAATGTCATTAGTACTTAAAGCGATGTGCTGAATACCTTCTCCATTATATTGCTTTAAATATTCTGCAATTTGAGAATGTTCATCACTTGATTCATTGATGGGAATGCGGATTTTTCCACAAGGTGATGTCATTGCGCGAGATTTTAAACCAGTTAGTTTCCCTTTAATATCAAAATATTTAATCTGTTTGAAATTTGCAATTTTTTCATAAAAATCAGACCATTTATCCATATTTCCGATAGCAACATTATGGGTAAGATGATCAATCGTTAATAACCCTGTATCTATTGCCGCTAAACGCTGATGGGCATCGAGATAATACTCAAAATCCACGTCGTATATATCATGTTCACCATAACGATCAACAAAATATAATAACGCCCCACCAATACCTTCAATTGCAGGAATATTGAGCTCCATAAACCCAACTTTATTTTCACATCTCGTTGCACCTTGCTCGATAGCATAAGCTAAAGCCTTATTCACATCTTTAACCCGAAATGCCATCGCATTGACACTCGCACCATGCTTCATCGCAAAAGTATTGGCTTGCGAAGCAAACTCACCATTAATAATGAAATTAATGTCTCCCTGACGGTAAAGCCACACCATTTTATGTTTATGTTTCGCTACTTCTGCAAATCCCATTTGTCCAAATAATTTTTTCAGCTTAATAAGCCCAGCCTCTGTTGGGGCTGTGTATTCAACAAATTCAAAACCATCAGTACCTAATGGGTTATATATCTTTGACATACAGCGACTCCTATTAAACTTATTGATCACTCTTTAAGCTTTAGCAGCGCTTTAAAATAACAGGCAGTTTTATCTTTCTTCATTATTGTTTTAATTTTTTCAACCTTGTAACGTACTGTTTCCATAAGATTTACAGCAACAAATAAACCTTATGTTTCAAGCATAAGCCTCCTCTTGTTCTATATTTAGAGTTTAAAGTGAATTTTATTAACTAGGCACTATTATGCATAAACGAGACACTTTTCAGCTTCCCCGAAAAACGTCCGATGTTTATCCAATTATTTCTACATTGCCATTACCTAAAATTATTCGCTCTCACGTATTACAGAACTTCTCTTTTTGTGAAAACTATACAAAAGGGATCATAAAAGATGATGATCCTGAATTTCTTCATCAATACCGCGTTACGATGCGTCGTATACGCGCTATATTGAGCCTTCATCAATCACTGTTCATGCCCAAACAACTAAAAGAAAGTAACTTATCAATCAAACAATTAATGCAATCCACTAATTTACAGCGCGATCTCGATGTTTACCTTATGCAAATGGAACATTACTTTTATTTAATCGAGCATAAGCATCATCAAGGATTGGCACGTTTTTTTGACGACTTACAGCATCAGCGCCAAAAAGCATATAAGAAAAATAAACACTGGTTAAAAAGTGTGGAATATCACGCACAATGTAAGCACATTAGTCTACAGTTAAAGCGACTCTCACCTCGCCAAGAAGCTTTATCTAAAGAACCACAAGAAATGATAAATCCACTATTACTAAGAATAGATAATAGTATCATAACCTTAATGCACTCTATTGATTCAAAAACGTCTGACACGCAATTGCATCGTTTAAGAATTAAATGTAAAAAATTACGTTATGGTTTGGAGTATTACCGTCCATTAACAGAGCAGTTATCTCTTAGTTTGAATATAAAAACATTAAAGTTTCTGCAAGAAAAATTAGGTGATTTCAATGATAGCTCGGTGCAAATTGACTTCCTTCATCACTATTTAGCGCAATATAAAAAAACAGGGAGACGTGCGAAAGCGATTATCTTATTACTTCAAAAAATACAACAAAAGCATTTAGAGAATAAGCAGCACTTGATTGTTGAAATTATCCAATATAATCAAAATACTGCTCATTAGTATCACGATAATAACTTAATAATATCATCTTCTATTGCAAATGGTTTGGTTGTAGGTGCATAGCGTTTAATCGGCTCACCCTCTTTTGAAATCAGAAACTTTGTGAAGTTCCATTTGATATCTTTGCCTAACAGGCCTGGTAATTGTTTCACGAGATAAGAAAACACAGGAGCAGCATCTCGTCCTTTAACTGCTACTTTGCTAAACATCGGAAAGGTTACACCGTAGTTAATTAAACACTCTTGCTTAATTTGACTCTCAGTTCCTGGCTCTTGTCCACCAAACTGATTACATGGAAAACCAAGTATCACTAACCCTTGATCACGATATTTTTCATATAATACCTGTAATGCTTCATATTGAGGAGTAAAGCCACACTCACTAGCTGTATTTACAACGAGTAACACCTTCCCTTCATAATCACTTAATGAAACCACTTCGCCTGAAAGTGCTTTAACATCGAAGTCATAAATTTTTGTCATTCTCATTCCTATTTATTATTACTCGCTAATTGTCCATGTTATTCTGTGACCGTCTTTTTGTACGAAGTTAATAGCATGACAGATCTCAAACACTTATTTTTTTCTCTTGGCCTTGAACAACTTGATTTATCAGAAAAAGAGCAAAATATTATCAATGCCTTTATTCATGAATCAACACCACGGTTTGATGATATTTGTCGCCAGCGTCAAGATAAAGAACCGTTAGCTTTACTATTAGGCTTTATGACGCAGCAATATCAAATTGCATCCTCTCGCTGGGTAGAACAACAGACAGCTTACCATCAAATGCAATCGGTATTTCAATCAACCGTGGGAACTGAACACGCGAGTAAATTTCTTAATCAAGATGCTGATGAATATATGCTTATCACTCTATTATGGTTGCTGGTTCAAGGCGCCAATAGAATTGATTATAGTTATGCCAACGAACAAGCTGAAACGCTGTTAACTCATATAAATGAAGAGACAAAAAAACCGAATAACAGTAAAGAAAATGAACAGCTTCGCCAACGGTTACTGCAAGCATTCTACCAAGGGAAAAATGCGACTCAGCAAAGCCTTTTCACAAAACTAAAACGCATGTTGAAGCTATCGTAGTAACAATAGAAAATGATGGTATGGCTTATCGTGCTAATACGCGAACTTAAACGTAAATAGACTGTCACCTAATAATATGAATATTTTTTCTAAGTTGATGAAATAGATTCGTTATTTTACCGTTCTATATGATCACAAAGATCATAATATACAACTTATATGCCCATTATCGTTGCAATGACACGTGCATTGTTAAAACGGAGTTCTAGATTGAAAAAATTATACCTCAATACTTATTTCGTCTGTGCCATGCTCGGCGCATTACTCAGTATCACTTTTTCCAGTCAAACCTTCGCGGCTACTGAGATTTCAACGGGATGGGTAACAAACCCGCAGCATCCCCCTGTACAAGTTAGATTAGTGCTAACGGGGGAAAAAGATCTTGCTAACCATACCGTTCAAGGACTGCTAGAAGTTAAACTTGATAAAGATTGGAAAACCTATTGGCGATCGCCTGGTGAAGGTGGTGTAGCGCCATCTATAAACTGGGATATGTCTAGTAATGTAGAAAGTGTTGATTGGCAATGGCCAATGCCAAAACGTTATGAGTTTCTTGGGGTTGAAACGCTTGGCTATAAACATGATGTTATTTTCCCACTTTCAATTCATATAAAAGACATGAATAAGCCTGTGTTTCTCGCAGGTAAATTAACCATGTCTTCCTGTACCAGTATTTGTGTGCTTACCGATTATGAATTAGCCCTTGATTTTAATCCTGATAAACTCAACGTATCTACCGATGCAATGTTTTTATACAACAAAGGTTATAGCCAAGTCCCTAAATCATCTCAAGCAGTGACACTGGATACCGTCTCTTATGATAAGAACAATAAAGCGATTACAGTTGTTGCAACTAATAAAGCGGGCTGGGTAAAACCTGATGTGTTGATTGATGGACCTAATAAAGCGGTTAAGGACACCTCTTTCTTAGCCCCTAATGTTACGATTAAAGATCAAACTCTGTATGCAGTATTACCTGTAACTAGCTGGTTTGGTACACCAAAGCTTGTTGGCGAACCACTTCAAATCACAATCGGTGATAATGATCTCGCCGTCGAGATCCCAGCAACAGCAACTGATACCCCCGTGGTTGTGCCGAGTTCTAATAATAACTTATTAGAAATTATTGGCATTGCACTATTGGGTGGTTTAATTCTTAACATCATGCCATGTGTATTACCGGTATTAGGAATGAAGTTAAGTAGCGTCATTTCAGCAAAAGGCTTAGAAAAACGTCAAATTAGGACTCAATTTATTGCTTCTGCCGCAGGAATTATTACATCATTTTGGCTATTGGCTGGCTTTTTAGCATTAATGAAATTATCTGGTCAAGCACTCGGCTGGGGAATCCAATTCCAAAGTCCTTGGTTTATTGGTGCTATGATTGCGATCACCGCCCTTTTTGGCGCAAATATGCTAGGTTTATTTGAAATTCGCCTATCAAGTAACACCAATACTTGGATGGCAACCAAAGGCGATAACTCACACCTTGGTCACTTTATTCAAGGTATGTTTGCTACCCTGCTCGCAACGCCATGTAGCGCCCCATTCTTAGGCACAGCTGTCGCATTCGCATTAGGTGCTAGTTATGTGACACTCTTTGCCATTTTCACCGCATTAGCGATAGGTATGGCTGCACCATGGTTGCTCATTGCTCTCTTCCCACAATTGGCAAACGCATTACCAAAACCTGGTTTATGGATGGATCGTGTTAAAACGCTGTTTGGTTTGATGATGCTTGCCACCAGTATTTGGCTATTAAGCTTAATGACTAGCTTCTTTAGTGCAACTGTTGTTTGGATTATTGGTCTACTCATTATGCTCGTTATCTTATGGCAATTAGGTCGTAAGAAAGGACGCAAAGCCGTTATCATCACAACTGCAGTTCTTCTTCTGGGTGTTGCTGGTAGCCTTATCGTAGGTAGCTTAACCTCAAACCATTGGGCAAAGCCGCTAGCCGATGACCACCACTGGGAAACACTAAACGTTGATAACATTGCAAAACAAGTCGCTGAAGGAAAAACAGTCTTTGTTGATGTGACAGCTGAATGGTGTATCACTTGTAAAGCCAATAAAGTCGGTGTGTTATTGCAAGAGCCCGTATATTCGGCCTTATCTGCAGATAACATCGAGTTAATGCGCGGTGATTGGACGAAACCATCAGACTACGTGACAGGCTTCCTGCAATCTCATGGACGCTTTGGTGTGCCATTTAATATTGTATATGGTCCTAATGCTCCACAGGGGATTCCATTACCTGTAATTTTAACAAGTGACGAAGTACTTAACGCAATTAAAAAAGCAAGTAAGGAATAACATAAATGGCAGGGAGATTTGCTCAAGGATGGCTTAAAAATATACTGATCATAGCTATAATAGTGACGGTGGTAAGTATTGCTGTTGATATATGGAGAAATAAAGATCTCACGGTTTCGGTTGCTCACCATTCGGTAGAAAAAACAATTAACCAGCATGATGTTGATTGGCTAACCAGTAGTTATCAACAACCCGTTATTCTTTATTTATGGGCAACATGGTGTCCAAGTTGCCGATTTGTAAGTCCATCAATCAATTGGCTACAGCAATATCAAAGTGATCTGAATATAAAAGTATTTAGTATCGCTATTCGTTCTGGCGATGATCGTTTGTTGCAAGCATACATGAATAGTAAAGAATATCGCTTCCCTGTCATTAATGATCAAAATGGTCATATCAGCCAACAATTAGGGATAAGTGTCACACCGACTATTCTTATTGTTAAAAATGGAAAAGTATTTAATTCCACGACAGGTGTTACTACTCCTATAGGTTTATTAGCAAGAACAGTGGCAGCAAAGTACTTATAAATAAAAAGCCCAGCTAAATTTAGCTGGGCTTTTTAATATTCAAGTATGATTATGATTTTGGCATGCGTCTAATTTGCCAAAAGTGTCGCTTCCAATAAGGGTTATCTAAACGTGAAATCATCACACCTTTTGATTGTGATGCGTGCATAAATTCAGAGTTGCCTAAGTATATCCCAACATGACGTGTATTTCGTCCTGTACGGAAAAAGACTAAATCCCCTTCTTTTGCACTATTGCGAGAAACTTTACGCCCCTTTTTAACCAATTGTAATGTTGTGCGCGGTAACATCATTTGGTAAACGCTAGAGTAACCAACTTGCACAAACGCCGAACAATCAATCCCCTTCTTGGTTGTTCCACCAAGGCGATAAGGTGTTCCTTTCCATGAATGGTAAATACCATCAAACATACCTGTATCTACAGAAGCGTTCTTCTTTAAGCCTTCTTTCAACATATCATTGCTAAATGCAATTTCTTTACCTACTGTCGTTGTTTCAGTAGGTTTATTGTTTGATGTTTTATCATTTACAGAGTCAGTCGAAGAACACCCAATCATTGACACAAGCGCCAATGCAACTAATGCGTATTTATTATATTTAAATCCGTTCTTCAAAATTTACCCTGTACTCATTACTTGATAATAATTTTATTGATTATGGCCTAAAATAATATCAATAATAGGGACGAAGTGCACACTATCACGATAAATTTGACATATTTCCAACAATAGTAATTGTAATATTTTAAAGTTAGATACAAAACACTGAATGTATATACTCAACAATATGACATCAATAACACTGTGCAATTATAAACAACATTATCAACAAGAATTGTCTCAGCTTTATTATGACGCGATAACAAAGCTTGCTCCCGCTTATTATAATCAGCAGCAAATTAAATTATGGGCTGATTACCCCCGCAAATACCCAGAGGAATTTGCTGAATTATTGATGCAAGGCAATGTGATTATGGCGCTAAATAATAAAGGGACAGTGATTGGATTCGGTCAACTTAATCCTCAAAGTTATGTTTCACTACTCTATGTTAAGCCTCAATATCACCGTTTAGGCGTAGCAAGTACTATTTACAAACACCTAGAACAGTTAGCATATATCACTCATCAAACAACATTGAGCGTTACAGCCAGTAAGCTATCGCAACCACTATTTGAAAAGTTAGGTTTTGAATTGATAGATACTGAAATCGTAATTCGCACCGATATCCAATTCGAACGTTATAATATGGTCAAATTATTATAAAAATAAACAAAAAAAAAGCTTACTGTTAAGTAAGCTCAAAAATCTATACAACAGAAGAGATAATAGCTACGCCTATAACGTATTGATTATCTATATATAATTCTTACTTTTATCCTTTTGAAGATCCAGTCATTTACTTATCTATAAATACATATGCGATTATCTTCACATCAGACCTGAAAATGTAATTGTCAATTCTATTAACAAGCAGTAAATCATCTGACCAGATACTGTATATTTTTATAAACAGTGATAGCTCACTATAAAATGTTATATTTTTATAAACAGTGATAGCTCACTATAAAATGTTATATTTTTGTAAAAAGACACTACCGCATCAATTACTATTTAGGTAATGTATGCACATGCCGTTAGGCAACATGACTTAAACAGCATAAGGAGTATACGTGCTGGCTTTTTTTAGAATTATTATCGCAATCTTTTTCATTATAATAACAACCTGTTGTGCATTACTTTACTGTCTTGTTAACCGACCGCGTGCACCTAAACATGTCTACACATTCTGTCGTTGGTTTAACCAATTGCAAAAAATCACAGGTGTTCGTGTTGAACAACGCGGGCTTCATAACAGCACTAATATTGCTAATGCCGTCTATATTTCAAATCACCAAAGTGTTTATGACTTTGTTACTACCCCTGGTATGTTACAGCCGAATACCGTTTCATTAGGAAAAAAGAGCTTATTGTGGATCCCTTTCTTTGGGCAACTATATTGGGTCACTGGCAATATCTTGATAGATCGTGAAAATAAAGCCAAAGCACGTAATACCATTCAGCAAGTTGCTGATGCTATCCATCAAAGAAATTTATCTGTATGGGTTTACCCTGAAGGAACTCGAAGCAAAGGACGTGGATTACTACCTTTTAAGACAGGCGCTTTTAGAATGGCAATTGAGTCAGGGGTACCTATTATTCCTGTCGTGATCAGTACGACACATAATAAGATTAATTTAAATAGGCTTGATAACGGTACTGTCATCGCTGAAATGCTAGCTCCAATTGACACTCAAGCATTTAAGTCTACTGATGCAAGGAAACTGGCAGAAAAATGTCATCAACTTATGGCTGCAAAGATCACCCAACTTGATAATGAATTAGCGCAAAACTCTTATTTAACGAGTGAAGAAACATCAAAAGAAAATAAAGCCTAAAATAATCACACCCAATGAAAGTCATTGGGTGTGATTTTTATCAACAATCTAAAGCTTAGATGTAAAGCTTAGATGTAAAGCTTAGCAACATCGCTAGGCTCAACTTCAACACCTTCAAGACTTTCATTCCAGTTCAAGCCAACAAGAACACCGTCTTCAGCAAGTGTGATCATCCAATCTTCTAAGAAAATATCTAATGGCAATTCACTTGGTTGGAACTCAGCCCACTCATCAGCACATTGCGCTTTCGCATCTTCTTCATTTGACCAGAATGGCATTACTTCCGAATCTTCAAACTCAGATGAAGCAACAGATAGCCAATCACCTTCTTCATTACGAAGGCTCCAAACAATACGTGTATTTTGTGTTTCTTCAACAAACATTAATTTGTTAGCTTGGATATCTGACGTTAATTTAGTCATCTATTTTCTCTCAGTTGTAAACCTAAATGGCAAGCAACCATAGCTTATATCACCACAGCACTCTAACCCATGAAGTTTAACAAAAAACAGAATAAACAGTGATTAAATATTGTTTATATTTTTATACTGTAAAAAGATAAAATAATATTGACATATACTCGCCCAGTGACAGAATGTCGAGATTATCGTCTAGGTTCATTCTGTTCCACACGATATAGCAAAATCTTGCTAACACACTACATCGAATATTTACACTTTACTGTTAGGTCTATCAATGCAATCTCGTCGTGCTGGAAATATGCTGGCGGCTTTTTCTTTTGTACTTTGGGGAATTCTTCCTCTGTATTATCAGTTCTTACCGCAAGCAAATACTAATGAATTACTCGCACTAAGACTTATTTTTTCAGTGCCTGTTATGTTGCTCGTCATGCAACTACTTAAACGCCCTTTACCTAACATTAAAGTGCTATTATCAGATAAGAAATCATTTTTAATGTGTGGTGTTGCGGGTTGTATCATGAGTGTTTCTTGGTATGCTTTTACCTGGGCGATCACCCATGGCGAAGTACTTGCCGCTAGCCTCGGTTATTTTATTAACCCATTATTTGCCATTGCCTTAGGCATGTTTTTCTTAAGTGAAAAGCTCACTAAAGCACAAGTTATCGCTGTCGTTCTAGCAATATTAGGCATTGCTTATCAAGTTTGGCAATACGGTGAATTACCTTGGTTATCCCTTCTTATGGGAAGTTTTTTTGCTATCTATGGATTAACAAAAAAATATATAAAATATGACGCATTAACCTCAGTTACTATTGAAGCAGCAATCCTTACTCCTTTTGCTGTAATTTATATGCTGTGGCTATACTTCTCGGGCGATAGTGTGTCATTGACATCAGGTACTACTACATTTCTATTATATGTAGGATCGGCACCTGTCACTGTAGCTCCTTTAATTTTCTTCGCTTTAGCACTGAATCGCACAAGCTTAACGATGGTTGGGTTAATGCAATATATTGAGCCAACATTACAGTTCTTATTAGCTGTATTCTTGTTTGGTGAAGTGTTTGATCATACTAAGGCGATCAGTTTTAGCCTTATTTGGGCCGGTTTGATCTTTTGCACTCTTGAAGCATTATTACCCAACTTATTTCATAAAAAACGTAAAGTCGCACTGCCTCATTAATCGTTATTTAAATGCAAACACCGTGCGTTGTACGGTGTTTTTGTTTATCCTTCAATTATTGCTCACTAAGAACATTTTATCATGCCATCAAACCCATCTACAAAATCTGAGCTACACCAACTACAAGAACAACTCCGCCAATTTTCAATACAGCGCAATTGGGATCAATTCCATAGCCCTAAAAACTTGGTAATGGCATTAAGCGGCGAAGTGGGAGAGTTAACCGAGATATTCCAATGGTTAACACCAGAGCAAAGCCAACACCTTTCAGTAGAAAAAAAGCGACAATTAGAAGAAGAAATTGCGGATGTGATGATGTATCTGGTTCGATTAGCGGATAAATGCGACGTAGATATTTTAGAAGCTTGCCAGAGAAAGATAATCAAAAATGCTGACAAATACCCAATAGATAAGTGTTATGGATCAGCGAAAAAATATAATGAGCTATAACTGCGATAAGTAAAATCAAAAAAGCTGGCGATTATAGCCTAATGCCGTTCGGATAAGCATCATCGTTTGTACCTAAACGGGTACTTGGATGGCACAAAGAGGACTGAACGTGGAAACGTTCGGTCCTTTCTTTTGTCCG
>NZ_JADQAQ010000038.1 GCF_022129445.1 Photobacterium sp. Ph5 | reverse complement strand
CAAGGTTTAGTTGATCTTGGGCACGTTGCAACAGGGTATGTGTTCAGTGAATATATTGAATGGAAATGTGCATGAGCCGTATACGAGACCCGTACGTACGGGTCTGTGAGAGGGATGAGGCGGCAACGCCTCACCCTACTCGATACAAAAAATTTATTGATAAGTATTCGTTTTAAATACATTTAATTTATAAATAACGAACAGTAATATAATTAAATATAAATAGAGATATTCGGACAATATATTCAGGTGTTGATGCTGCAATAATTTACCATTATTATATCAGTATGTTGAAGAAGTGTTTTAGCTGGTAAATAATCGAGAAATATATTTTACAAATATACTAAATAAGCATGGGTGAACTTTCAAGTTTACTTGGATGTAAAGTTGAATCGTTATGGCACTATTTTGGGTGATTTTATTGTTTTTATTTTCGTCAATAATCACGACGACCTGTGTGTTATATCTTTGCAGGAGCAACAGTGATTGAAAGTGAGGCTTCGCCAGATCATATCGAGAGTGATAGTGAATTATTGGCGGAGCTCAAAGACTGACTGTTTGTCTTGATAGGGTTGAAAATCATCAGTGTTTCTTGATAGTAAGGGATGTTTTAGGGCTTAATAGCCTAAGCCGCTATCTTTCTATGTCATTTTTTGATCACCTTAACTCTCCAGGACGAACGCATGAGTGCCTATTTTTTCGCCATAGCTATAAAACAGGCACTCAACACGGCTTCTAGCATATCTGAAATAAAAACCTCTACAGGATCAAATCACTGTAGAGGTTTCATCATATGAAATGTAACCTAGCTAGCTAGTTTTTGTGATTCCATTTGATCTTCTTGCATATTTTGAATATTCAATTGAGCTCCATTCACGTTAGCTTGAATATTAATTAACTGCTGAGCAATAATTTCACCTGAGTGACGATAATTAAATAAACTAGCATCTCGTAATGTAATAATATCACGATGAATATTTGTATTATTTGTTAATGATTGGACTAATTCTGGTAGAGTATTAAGTTCATCAACTGATATTTGTTTACCTATTTTATCAAGCACTTGAAGTTCCCATACTTTATTTGGTAGATCATTTGCTTCTGTACCAAGTAAGTTAACTTCAAACTGCATAGTGATAACTGGCTTTTCAAACACAAAAGCGTAATCAAAAATCACACCTGATAAATCAGAAATCATAATGTCAGAATTCGCTAATACATCAAAATTATCCGCACTTCTATCCCACTGAACATTCGCAAAATCACTTAACTTTGATTGTAATTCATCCATGAGTTCAGGCTCTGCAACAAAGCTTTGCGGGTGTGGACGAATCGTAATTGAATAACCCTGTTCTGCTAACGGCTTCAATAACGATAGACCAAAACGTTTTAACAAGCCGTTATTACCCCACGTTGGTGCAATTAACACATGAGGTAAACCTTTAATATTACGAACAACAGGCTTTTCTTTATCTAAGCGCTCTGCTAATACGTCCATATAAGGACAACCAGCATGAGTTAAAAGTTTAGGTTCAGTACCACGTAACTGTTCTAAATAACGTAGTGAATCAACCTGGTGCTGGCCGCTACAAAGTACACTGTCGTAATAATCGAAAGAATATAGCTTATACAATCCAGCATCAGTTGGTGCGTGAACAACATGAGAATAATGTTTCACACCTTTAGAACGTTGAATTTGTAATACATCTAAACCAGGTGTTGTCATTACACATATATCAGCTTCTAACATGTTAAGTTGTGTATATGCCTTATTACCTTCGCCAATATATTTACAATCAATGGTGTTTGATTGAAATTGAAGCCCCTCATCATCTTGAGAAGACGTTAAATAGGTTGCTTGAATTCCCTTCTTATCCAATACTTCTAATACAGGCTTAAAAGTACGCCAATATGATTTACCTTCAGAGTAAAAAACAATGCCATGTTTTTTCTTCTCAAGTTTGACGCCAAATAATGACAAAAAGCCACCTGACAGTTTGTAATATAGCGTTTTCAGCATAAAGAATGCAGTAGCTACGATACCAATCAGTGCAGATAGCAACATACTGCCCGTACCAGGATCAAGATAGGCAAAAGCCGGTGCTTGAAAGCAAGTTAGCGCAATAAAAATAGATAAGATTATTTTTTTCATTTTACTTTTTTCCAATTATTTTTATTGAAAATACTGCCATCTATGATATATCGGCTGTATATAATATATTCATTAACTTTATGATTTTTTGGAGACCAGGAGCCTTCAGAAAAAATACGTTGCCGTTTATTATTATGAAGTCTTGGGTCCTTTTCTATATTGTCGCATCCACCTATTGTTTCACATACAATACTTGGAACATCAGAAGTAATCATATGAGAATCAGATACTTTAAATGGACTATTATTATTGAAGTCTTTAATCATTAGTAATCCATGCGAGCGACCAGGATAACCTTGATTTTCACCGTATTTATAATGACCACTAACATTCATGCCAAAGGCTTTAGATAGTGATACGCTATCTCCCTCTCCATGATCAGAAACAAGAACAATCATTGTATTGTTATATATATTATTATCTTTTAGCCATTTTATCCATTTACTGATAGCTTTTAATGAGAAAGCTTCTGTATATAAATGCTCTGGAATGATACCATCTACTTTTGTTAACATACCTTCTGTATTTGGGTAAGGATCACTATTAGTCAATTTTAGATCTTTACTGATTTTAAATGGTAAATGTGTTATTTCTGTTTGAATGTATTTAAATGTTGGATTTTTTGATTTTGTATTTGAAATATTACTCATTAAATCTAAATATGCAAACTTACCAAATGATTTTTTATCAAAAGAATACTTTTGATTTTTTTGGCTTTTTACAACTCCGAGCCACTCACCTGTATCATATATATTTTTTCTTGCATAATAAGGGGATGTAGAAAATACTCCATATGCCAAAAGGAATTTATTGTCATTAACAGATGAGAAGTTTTCTTTTAAATCTTTTTGTTTTAAATAATATTCAAAATAATCACTTTGCTCCTGCAGTGTCTTACATACTTTTAGATATTTTGTATTTACATGTTTTTCAATATTTTCACAACTAGCAAATTGCGTTCCATAAAGTGAAATATCAAAGCCATGACTACCAAAGTTATTGTTGAAAACTTTGTATCCTTTTGCTATTTCATCAGTAAGACTAGTTATTTTTTCTTTTCTTTTGTTTATTGCTTCTGTTGTATATGAATGTCCACCATGAATACTTGGTTCACTAATAAACGTTGAGTGACCACTTGTTATTGTATCAGGATACCAAGTAAAACCAGTAAAATTCTCTTTAAGATTTGGATAACTTTTAAAAATATGTGAAACATGATCTCCTGTAAACATGTCTAACATAATAACAACAATATTCTTATTTGTTTTAGAATAAGAGTTTAGGTTGTAATTGTAATTAGGTAGCAGGTTGTTACTTGAATTTACAATAGTTATTTTTTCTTTTACGTTATTATTTTTAAATATATTAAATGTTGTAATTAAAGTAATAGATATAATTATAATTAAAATTAATTTTGATATTTTTATTACGTGGATTTTTGAAATAAATAGGACTAAATAAAGTAATATAAAAATAGCAGAATCAATAGCAAGTGAAGTTTTATATTTATATAATTGAAGTTCATTAGTTAATAAATAGGTATCTATAACACCATAATTACGTAATGGGACTAATACATTAAATAATGCAATTAAAGATAAAAAAGTAATAATAAAAGTTACTTTACCTTTTAATTTTTCACTTAAGCATAAATAAATAACACCAAAAACTGCAAGTGTAACGACAATAGTTCTCACACCATATTTAACCACATCAGATAAGGTAATATGGAAAAAGGCAGGATCTGATAAGTAGACATTAATTGGCACATAAGCAGCAATTAAAAATACAATGATATAAAGCGAGCTAAAACAAATAAGAGATGACTTAATCTCTGGAATAATCGTTATATCACGAATTTTTTTAGGCACTACGTTTTCATACGCTTTACCAACAAATGTAAATGGGGCTTTAAGCAATGAAACAAATTTTGAATTTTCAATGTTATCCGCATTTGCAGAAACTAAATTCTTACCCAAGGAATAAACATTATTCAACGTCCAGTAAAGCACTAAGCCAACTGGAGAAGTATAAAGTAAAACTAAGAAAATACCCGCAAATACATATAACTGTATTTTATCTTTAGACGATAACCCTTTGGAGTATACAAATGCTGATATCAGGTTAATTCCTGTCATCACAAACGGCATCACGTTAATATGCAAATCACCAATCGTTAATAAACCATCAGGTAAACCTAAGTTAGCAAAAGGACCAAAAGATTGACCATTTAACGCAGGAAAGTGGCTAAGCAACTGGTAAGCCGCAAAGAAAAAAGGCACCTGAATTAAAAAGCCGACACTGTTACGTACAGCCATTATTGGATGATAATGGTTTTGACGATACAATGTTTTCAACATCATAAAACGTTCTTGGCCTTGAAAGGCTTGCTTTATTTCAGCAACCTTATCCGCCATTTTATTTTGTTTTTCACGCTCTTCTTGCTGCCACTTATCAGCCATGTGATAAAGCGGTAACAATACAGTATTAACGACAAGGCTTAATACTAAAATAGCTAAACCATAAGAATGCAGAACGGAATACGCATTCACTAATACAAAATTCATCCCCATAATTAATGGCGATATAAATATGTCATACAACAAACTTAACATAGTGTACTCATTTGAAAAATGTCAGTTTAACGGCACTGACGGATAGCCAAAAGATGAAGTGATTTAACAAATAAAGCAGTAACCAATAATAAGCTACCCATTGAAGATGCAGCGGCTAAGTTACCCGAATCATCCATATTTAAAATCACGATAGATGCTAATACCGTATTAGAACCATAAAGGAACACCACTGCAGACACAGTAGTTAGCGTATTAACAAACAGATAAAAGAAAATATCTAATAATGTTAATTGTGATAATGGGACGATGACTTTAAAAAACGTTAACCATTGCGGAACAGAAAGTGAACGCCCTACGTGCTCATAGTTTGATTCTAGCCGACCAACAGTACTGTTAAAGGTTAAGAACGATACTGAAAATAAATGGACTATGGTGTTAAACGCTAAAATAGCAAAAGTACCTTGCCATGCATTAAGCCATGAATCAGGGCGGTTAAATGCAAAAATATAAGCAAGACCCAATACCGTACCAGGGATACTCAAGGGTAATAACGCAAAGAAACGAACCAGCCCGATAATAAACTTAGGTGCTGTTGCTCGTAGCGAAACATAACTAGTACAAAACGTAATGATGACACCAAAAACAGCGACCATTACCGCTAATATCAGTGAATTCCAATAAGGTTGCCAGCCATAACCAAAGGCGTCAAAGTCATAGTTTGCCCATGTAAAGCTAAAGTCATAAGGCCAATAGGAAATTAATGACCCCCAAACGACAACACCAATAACTGCGAGTAAAGCAGCACAAGGTAACCAACATACAATCGTTAAGATACTATCTCGTACAATAGAAGGAGTGGCTTCTTGTACGGTTTGGTTGTTCGCTAAACGCGCTTGCTTCTTACGAGCCCATCCATCAACAAAGAAAGCGATACAAGTAGGTACAATTAATACAAGGCTAATTGTTGCTCCCATTGAAAAGTTTTGTTGTCCAATCACTTGTTTATAAATTTCAGTTGCTAGCATGGAATATTGTCCTGCTAACACTTTTGCAATACCGAAATCTGTCATCGTTAGAGTAAAGACAACAAAACAAGCACTGATAATACCGTAAGCACTATTAGCTAAAGTAATAGAAGTAAATTGGCGCCAAGAACTCGCGCCTAAACTACTCGCTGCTTGATAAAGACGTGAATCAATACCGCGTAATGTGGTAGTCAATAACAATACTGCATGAGGTAAGGTAAAAATTATTCCACCTAATATCACCCCCGTTGGACCATATAAATCAAAGTCGGTTAAGTATTGTGAAATTAAGCCTTGCCCACCTAATAAGTAGATTAAACCTAAACATGGAAAGATAGAGGGAACAAATAATGGAATTTGAATCAGTGCTTGTAAGGCAAGTTTACCCCATAATTGACTACGAACTAAACCAAACGCAACCAAAAATGCAATACAGACACTAACCACCATAACAACAAGGCTAACAAACACAGAATGCAGCAATGCATCCACTAATCCTGAGTTGGAAAAGTAGTCAATGAAGTTTTTTAAGCCAATATATTGGCCATCATTATTACTAACACTACGGATTAATAATTGTTTTAGTGGCTCACCAACCCCTACCCATAAAAATATACAGGGTAACGCTAGCAATAATAATCCACTGAGTTGAGACTGCTTTTTCTTAAATAAAGTTGTCACACTCATGATAAAACACACCAGGATTCAGGTGGAATGGTAATAGCAACAAGTGTCTGTTCTGATAACTGATTATCTTGAAAATACTGATAAGGCACATCGGCATATAATTGAGTGTTTTGATCACTCATCAATAACTCAAGGCGATAAAATGACCCCATTAAATGCCAAGACATAACACGAACCACTAACGTATGTGGGTGTTGTAAGTTTCCCTCTGTTGCTGAACGAACTTGAATTTGTTCGTAACGCACCCCTATCGTTTTGCCTTGTGCCCATTGCGGGATGGATAGCATATTCATACTACCGATAAATTCACCAACGAAACGGTTTTCAGGTGCTAAATATAATGATTCAGGTGTACCAGTTTGTTCAATACGACCTTCATTCATTACTACGATGCGATCTGCTAATGCCATAGCTTCTTCTTGGTCATGTGTCACCATAACCACCGTAATTCCAAGTCTGCGTTGTAATATTTTTAACTCATTACGTAACGTGACTCGAACTTTTGCATCCAAAGCGGATAAAGGCTCATCAAGCAACAATAAGCGAGGTTTATTTGCAATAGCACGTGCAAGCGCTATGCGTTGTTGTTGACCTCCAGATAACTCAACAGGGTAGCGCTGAGCAATATGCGGCAAACCAATTAAGCTCAATAATTCATCGGCGCGCTCATTACGTTTTGCTTTATTCCATTCTTTGCCACGTAAACCATAAGTAATATTATCGCTTACGGTTAAATTGGGAAATAACGCGTAATTTTGAAAAACAATGCCAAATTTTCTTTTTGCTGGTGTCAAATAAGTTATGTCTTCATCAAGACACATGACCTTACCCTGTTCAGGAAAGTGCAAGCCAGCAATAATATTTAATAGCGTGGTTTTACCACAGCCAGATGGGCCTAGAAAACAAATAAATTCGCCACGATCAATAGATAAAGAAATACCATGCAATGCACGGTACTCTTCATAATCTTTAATGACGTGATCAATAGATATAAAACTCACGTATTTCTCTCAGAAAGTAAACAATCAAAATATTTAGTATGGAGTAGTGATTAATTTAATTCGTACTTATCACGCCATTGCTGAATTAAAGTTGCACGATTATTAGCCGCCCAAGATAGGTCATTGTTAATCATGGCTTGATAACTGATTTTTCCTTCTGGGGTCATGAATGATTCTCGAGCTGTAATACCTGAGAACTTCACACCTAATTTAGCGACATCATCAGAACTTACCCAATCCATAAGTTTTTCTGCAGCTTTTAGATGAGGAGTATCCTTAACGATAGCTGCCGCTTCCATCTCCCAACCAATACCGCCTTCAGGTAAGATAACCTCAATAGGAGCACGACGTTTAATCAAGTTATGAGCAAACGAAGAAGATGAAATACCAATCGCGACTTCACCTTGTGCTGCCATGCTGCAAGGTTTTGTTCCTGAATGGGTGTACATTTTTATATTTTTATTTAATGCATCTTGATATGCCCAAGCCTTCTCTTCTCCCCACATTTGGATCCAAGCAGTAAGGTTCATAAAACCTGAACCAGAAGAGGCTGGGTTAGCTGTTGCAATCAATCCTTTATACATAGGATTAGTTAAATCTTGCCACGTTTTAGGATATGGTAAGTTATGCTTTTTCATCACAAATTTATTAATACATAAACCTGTTGCCCACGCATCCATACCAACCCAATGTGGTGGATTATTGTTATCACGCATTTTTGATGATAATAAATCGTAGCCTTGCGGCTTGTAAGGCGCTAATAAATTATCTTTTTCAAGTAGAAGTAGACTGCTGGCACCAACGCCAAAGACAACATCAGCCTTTGGTGCTTCTTTTTCAGCCAAAAGTTTTGCCGTGATCACTCCGGTAGAGTCACGCACCCAATTAATTTCTACATCAGGATTTTGTTTTTCAAATGCGTTTTTATAATCCGCAAGACGATCATTTTCTATTGCGGTATAAACAGTTAATTCAGTTTTAGCCAGTGCAGAAAAACTCACTACCGCACAACATAAAGCAAGTAATGTTTTTTTCATTTAGTCCAACTTAAATTCGCTTTTGATGGTATTGATCAACATGTGAGCGATCTTATCCGATGGTCCTTTTTTACCGTTTAAATTCATTGAGACTAATGAATCTAAAACACGCTCACGTAGTTCAGAACTACTCACACCTTCAGTACGAGGGAATATCACTAATTTTTCTTCAGGGATGTGGTTTACGTTATCACAGCCATGAACCAATAAATCAATATTGTGTTCAATTAGAAAATCATTATCGATAAGCCAATTACAAGGCACTACTTCATCCACATAACGAATACTTTCTAATACTTCTTTTCGCTCTTCATAAGATAGCTCAGAGGTATACCCTTTTTTGGTTTGAATTTCATCATCAGTTGTCAGCGCTACAACAACATGACCCATTTCTTTAGCTTGCTTTAAAAGGCGGATATGTCCGTGATGGATAAGGGTGGCTGACATGTCAACCATAATGCGTTTTTTCATAAGGATTAATGAGAATTGTGAGAATTGTGAGAATTGTGAGAATTGTAGCGCATTAATACCATTATTAGTATTGATTCGTATCAATGTATGGGGTACGTTTTTTTCTATATTTAATCCTTTTTTAGGATGTGGGCGGGTTGAATATTTTCATTTTTTCATCTCAAATTTTCTTCCCCATTTAGACAAAATCTCCCATATTTTTAGACACTGCGCTGTCATCTAAACTGTCTCATTTTCTCTGTTTTTGAATAAAAATTGTCACCGTAAGATTTTGATTTTATGGTTATTGATTGTTTTTAAAGGGAATGTGGAGGTAGGGGGTAACGGGAGGAATAGCCTAAGCTATCTGTATTGATGGTTAAATCAATAGAGCAAGAAAACAGCCAGTAATGACAACTACACTCCCGCTACAGCAATGAGAGAAGATTGCCTACGGGAGCGTTTTTATTTTATGGTTTAGGCAATAGCAGAGCCTGCATCAACATAAAGTAAATCCTGTGATGTTGCGACACTTTTACAAGTGATTTGCCCGCGGTAAATGTTTAGACCATTTAATAGATGTTTATCGTCTTGAAGTGCTTTTTTGTAGCCTTTATTGGCAAGGCTCACAATATAAGGCAGTGTCACATTGTTAAGGGCAACGGCAGAGGTACGAGCCACAGCTCCTGGCATATTGGCAACACAGTAGTGTACGACGTCATCAACAATGTAGGTCGGCTCGCTGTGGGTCGTTGCGTGGGAGGTTTCAACACAACCGCCTTGGTCGATGGCGACATCCACAACCGCAGAGCCAGGCTTCATTTTCTTGATCATCTCAGCGGTAACCAGTTTGGGTGCTGTAGCACCGACAACTAACACACCACCAATCACTAAATCAGCATCTAATACGTGCTTTTCAATTGAATCATTGGTTGAGTAAACCGTTTTGAGTTTACCGTTAAATTGGGCATCAAGCTGGCGAAGTACATCAATATTACGATCAATCACGGTAACATCCGCTTGCATACCTAATGCCATTTGAGCGGCATTTGCACCTACAACACCACCGCCAATAATGACTACTTTTGCTGGCTCAACTCCCGGCACGCCGCCAAGTAGCATGCCACTTCCCCCGCGTGATTTTTCGAGTGCAAATGCACCGGCTTGAATCGACATGCGACCTGCGACTTCAGACATGGGGGCGAGTAGGGGAAGACGACCGTTTTTATCTGTCACCGTTTCGTAAGCAATACAAACTGCTTTGCTATTTATTAAATCGTGTGTTTGCTCTGGATCTGGGGCTAAGTGTAGGTAAGTAAATAGAATTTGACCTTCACGAAGCATGGCACGCTCAATCGCTTGAGGTTCTTTTACTTTTACAATCATTTCAGCTTCTGCAAACACATCGGTTGCGGTATCAAGTATATGTGCACCAGCATCGCGGTAGTCCTGATCGCTAAAACCAATACCTGTACCTGCGTTCGTTTCGACCAAAACACGATGACCGTGAGAGATAACTTCTTTAACTGACGCAGGGATCATGCCTACGCGATATTCGTGGGTTTTAATTTCTTTAGGGATACCAATGATCATAATTACGCCTTAATAGTTATTGTTTTTATATTTTGAATGTTACTGGTGTAATAAATAGGTTAAATAAATAAAGATAGAATGTGTCACTATTTTTTGGTGAAAATATAATGAAATAAACCAGTTTTTAATAACCGATTGGCATTAAAAGCTAAACTAGATCTGCGTCACAGTTCAATCGTTTGTATTAATTCGAACGGTTGGTGTCTAACACTGTATTTTGGTTGTTTTTGTGGTGTTTAGCGCTACCTTTGTTTTGTTGATTGGTTTTTATCTCTGTTTTGTTTTTTGGTGTGTAAACAAGTTGTCTTTAATCGCTCGTTAAATTTGCTCATGAGATCCTTAATCTCAAACGGTCTACATGGTATATTTCAAACAATAACTATTTTCATTTGAGGTTGCCATGGACGCGTTATCACTATTACTCAATCGCCGCTCAATTCCTAAGTTGTCGGCACCAGCGCCAGAAGGCGAAGCATTAGACAATATCTTTCGTGCAGGTCTACGTGCCCCTGATCATGGTGGTTTAATGCCATGGCGTTTTATTGTTTCTCAAGGTGATGGGTTACAGCGTCTTGCTGATATTTTAGTTACTGCGGCTAAAGCTGATGATCTTGAAGAATTTGTGATTGAAAAAGCGTCAAAAGCACCATTTCGTGCACCGATGGTGATCACCGTGGTGAGTAAAGTCACAGAAGATCATAAAGTGCCGGTGATTGAGCAACATTTATCTGCCGGATGTGCGGTACAAGCGATGCAAATGGCGGCTGTCGCGCAAGGCTTTTCTGGGTTTTGGCGTACGGGATCATGGGCCTATCACCCTGTTGTACGTGAAGCATTAGGTATAAGTGGGGAAGATATGATTGTTGGCTTTTTATATCTCGGCTCTGCAGGATGCCGTGAAGCAAAATTGCATGAACGCGATCTCACTCAGTTTGTTGAATACCTATAACGACTAAACATTTCAGGCTTGTTTTTTAAAGAGGTGATACCTATTCAGTGAACAATACCGTGAGAGGTGTCACCTTTTTTAGCTCGGGTTGATTATTTTTAACGCTATTTTTGATTTATATCAATGGAAAAATAGCGTGATATTCGCTCTAAAGATGACAGGTGTTAGGGGCAGGAGTAGAATCCCTGACTCTTTCCCTTTTTTGGAGCGTGTCATGGAAAATGTTCGCCTAACCCAATACAGTCACGGTGCCGGATGTGGTTGTAAAATTTCTCCCCAAGTTCTCGACACCATTTTACGCACCCAGTTAGCCCCATTCTCAGATCCTAACCTTTTGGTGGGTAATGAAAGTAAAGATGATGCTGCCGTTTATGACTTAGGTAATGGCACATCAGTGATAAGTACTACCGACTTCTTCATGCCTATCGTGGATGACCCATTTGATTTCGGTCGTATTGCCGCAACGAATGCGATCAGCGATGTGTATGCGATGGGCGGTAAGCCTATTATGGCGATTGCTATTCTAGGTTGGCCTGTCAACATTTTAGCCCCTGAAATTGCTCAACAGGTAATTGAAGGCGGTCGCTCTGTATGCCGCGAAGCGGGAATTTCACTTGCGGGCGGTCACTCTATTGATGCTCCTGAGCCAATTTTTGGTCTTGCTGTTACAGGTATTGTTGATACTGCTCGTGTGAAGCGTAATGACAGTGCAGAAGCAGGCTGTAAGCTGTATATCACTAAGCCTCTCGGTATCGGTGTATTAACGACAGCAGAAAAGAAATCTAAGTTGGCTGATGAGCACCAAGGATTGGCACGCGATTGGATGTGCAAATTAAATAAACCGGGCGCAGATTTTGCTGATGTTGCGGGTGTTAAAGCACTCACCGATGTCACTGGTTTTGGCTTAATGGGTCACTTAACTGAGATCTGTGAAGGCAGTAACTTAAAAGCAAAACTGTGGTTTGATAAAGTACCAACGTTACCTGGCGTGTATGAGTACATTGAGCAGGGTTGTGTGCCTGGCGGTACTGAGCGTAACTTCATGAGCTACGGTAGTAAATTGGGTGAGATGACTGCGCAGCAAAAAGCGGTATTGTGCGATCCACAAACATCGGGTGGTTTATTATTAGCGGCAACACCTGAATGTGAAGCTGAACTAATTGAAATTGCGAAGAAATATGACATTTTGCTGGAAGCGATTGGTGAGTTAGAGCCGATGGATGGCGATACCTTAATCGAGGTTTGCTAATGCAACGTCCCAATTGCGAAGATTTTCGCAGTCTGTTTATTAATGATACACCGTTAATGGATATGCGTGCGCCCGTTGAGTTCGCTCAAGGCGCATTTCCTACTTCTGTTAGTCGTCCTTTGATGACGGATGATGAACGTGCAGCAGTAGGTACATGTTATAAGAACAAAGGCCAACAAGAAGCGATTAAACTGGGTCATGAATTAGTTCATGGTGAAGTGAAAGCGCAGCGAGTTGCCGAGTGGAAAGCATTTTGTGAAGCGAACCCACAGGGATACTTATACTGTTTTCGTGGTGGTTTACGCTCTCAAATTACCCAACAATGGCTCAAAGAAGCGGGGATTGATTTCCCGTTTATTACAGGTGGCTATAAAGCGCTTCGTCGATTCTTAATTGATACGATAGAAGAAATCGCACAAAAGCCGACAGCCATTGTGGCGGGTAATACAGGTAATGGCAAAACCATTATGGTCAATGAGCTTACAAACGGCATTGATCTTGAAGGTGCCGCGCATCACCGTGGCTCTTCATTTGGTCGATTTGTGACACCACAACGTACTCAAATCGCCTTTGAAAATGACTTAGCTGTTCAAATGTTGAAAAAACAGGCACGTGGTGTTGAACGTTTTATCTATGAGGATGAAGGCAAAAGTATTGGCTGCGTGATGGTGCCATTATCACTTCAAGCTTCGATGAAACAAGCACCCATCGCTGTTATTGAAGATCCAATAGAAGTGCGTTTAGGTCGTTTATTGGATGATTATGTGATCACCATGCAACGTGATTATGTTACCCATTACGGCGAAGAGCAAGGCTGGATCTTGTTTGCAGAATATCTTGAAAAAGGTATGTTTAATATCCGTAAGCGTTTAGGTTTAGAGCGTCATCAAGAAATTTTAGATGCGCAGAAGCATGCAATTAACGTGATGCAATCAACCGGTTCGGTATCTGAACATGATGGTTGGCTGGTGCCTCTACTCGAACAATACTACGATCCAATGTACACCTATCAGCTGAGTAAAAAAGCTGACCGCATTGTTTTTCGTGGTGATTATCAAGCGGTAAAAGCATGGTTTGAAGCGCAATCATAATGTGATTTGATAACATGAAATAGAAGCTGATCAGTTAATATTATCATTAACGATCAGCTTTTTTATATCTATGAAGTAGGCGTAGTAGGAATAAGATCTTTATTTGAGTTTATCAAGTCTAATAAGCGTTGGATGTATTGATGCCCAATTTGTGAATATTCGAGTAAGCCATGAACTAATGCTTGTGCGGTGATCGGTTGATGATCATGTTGCAGTTTTGCACGAATATTACGCAGTTCACTATAAGCATCATTGGTATTTATATTATTAAAATAAGACTCTACTGCAGCATGGACAGAAGGAAAACGTTTCACTTCATGATAATGCTCAAGATCAACATCTAATGGTGGAATACCGCACCCTTTGGTAAAGCACCATTCACCAAAATAACTATTTCCTTTTTCAGCAAAGCGTGATGTTCCCCATGATGATTCTAATGCCGCCTGCGCGAGGACTAATTGTGCAGGTATAATATTAACGCGTTTTAATAATTCTGTTAGCCATTGCTGAGTAATTGTTTTTTTGGGTAATGGCAGATCATATTGCTGACTAAGCGTTGTAATTAAGTCGTTATCGATATCGATCTTGGCGGGATCTTTACTCAGGATTTTTAGTTGTTGACGATCTTCTAAGATCTGTTGATTAGTTTCTTCAACAAATGGGTATAGATAGTCAAAGAAGGCTTTCTTTTTTTCATCAATGTTGAGGAAGGCACCAAAGTTTGGCTTGGCGGGATGGCTGAAATTGTTATGTTCAATAAAATTATGTAATGAATCTTTCCCAACCCAGAGTAAGCCAAGCAGCAATACAACAGCGAATACGGGGGTCAATGTTTTTAGATTAAGCATTTATCTCTCTTATGAATCAGCTGTGTACTATTGATTAAAAAGTATTTTATCACATTTAGGAAACAAAACGCGGCATTGCCAACTGGTTTTATATCCAGTATTTCTTGCTGCACTGCGCGGTTTTAGGTACAGTTTCAGCATTATTCACTGCCATATAAAGATTTTGATGAGCCGTTTATACATTGCAGAAAAACCAAGTTTAGGCAGGGCGATTGCCGCAGTACTTCCTCGACCGCATAAAAATAATAATGGTTATATCGAAGTCGGTAATGGCGATATTGTTACGTGGTGTATTGGGCATCTACTTGAACAAGTCGAACCTGATGCTTATAACGAGCGTTATAAAAAATGGGATTTAAATGATTTACCAATAATTCCTGAAAAATGGCAGCTTATTCCTCGTAAAGCAGCAAAACAGCAATTAGCAGTAATTAAAAAGTTAGCACAATCGGCTTCAGAAATTGTCCATGCTGGCGATCCTGATCGTGAAGGGCAATTGCTGGTGGATGAGGTGATAGATTACGCTAAATTATCGGCTACAAAGAAAAAGACTGCATTACGGTTACTTATTTCTGATCTTAACCCTGCTGCGGTTAAAAAAGCGTTATCTTCCATGCGCAGTAATCATGATTTTGTACCATTGTCGGTATCAGCATTAGCTCGTTCTCGGGCTGACTGGCTTTATGGTATGAACATGACCCGAGCTTATACATTACTCGGACAAAAAGGCGGTTATCGTGGAGTATTGTCTGTTGGGCGAGTACAAACACCGATATTAGGATTAGTGGTACGTCGTGATGATGAAATTGCTAATTTTGTTCCTAAGCCTTTTTATGATGTATTTGCTCTAATTCCCTATGCTGAGCAAGAAATTTGTGCGAAGTGGGTGCCAAGTAAAGCTTGCGAGCCTTATCAAGATGAAGAGGGAAGAATACTCAGTCGGCAGCTTTGTGAAAATGTGGTGAGTCGTATAAAAGGGCAACCTGCGGAAGTCGCAGAATCAGAACGTAAAGAAACCAAGCAAACCGCGCCTTTGCCTTACTCTTTATCTGCATTACAAATTGATGCTGCTAAACGCTTTGGCATGAGTGCGGCTGATGTGTTAAGTACCTGTCAGTCGTTATACGAAAAGCATAAAGTGATCACTTACCCACGTTCTGATAGTCGCTATTTACCTAACGATCATTTCAAGCAGGCCGGTGAGGTTTGCCGTGCTATTGCTAATACTGACAATAGCTTATCGAATGCGGTTTCTGGCGCAAATACATCATTAAAATCCAAAGCATGGAATGATAAAAAAGTGGATGCTCACCATGCGATTATTCCAACGCCAAAAGCGGTGAGTCCACAGAGTTTAAGTCCTAGTGAAGCGAAGGTATATCAACTAGTTGCTCGACAATATTTGATGCAGTTTTACCCGGCAGCGATTTATGCGGAAGCTAAGTTAGTCTTTACTATCGCTAAAGGTCACTTTGTAGCAAAAGGACGTCAACTGATGGATGCGGGCTGGCGGGTATTATTAGGTCGAGATGATAAAGGTGATGATAACGAACTGGCAGATAAAGTGCCGCCATTGACGAAAGGAACGGTATTAACCTGCCGTGACGGTGAAATTAAAGACAAAATGACGGAGCCACCTAAAGCATTTACGGAAGCGACTTTATTGCAAGCAATGACGGGGATAGCACGCTTTGTTTCTGATCCCTCATTAAAGAAAATTCTACGTGATACTGATGGTTTAGGCACAGAAGCGACGCGTGCGGGTATTTTAGAGATTTTATTTAAACGCCAACTGTTACACAGACAAGGAAAAACAATCCATGCAACAGATGCAGGGCGCGGCTTAATTTATGCTTTGCCGAATGAAGCAACGTATCCTGATATGACGGCACATTGGGAACATCAATTGCAAGATATGGCAGATAAAAAATATGCTTATCAACCGTTTATGGGCACATTAGAAATACAAGTCACAACCTTGATGGAAAAAGTAAAAGTCTCCGATATTCCGCAAAGCTTACGTGATCTAAAGTCACCCGAATGGAGCAAAGGGGGAGCGAAGCGTCGATATTCAAAGAAAACGGCAAGTGCAAAATCTTCATCTAATACTACGGGTAAAACAACGCGGAAACGAAAGCCAAAAGAAAAATAGAAGATATAGAGGACACCAAGTGGTTACGTTATTGAGTGAGTAACCACTTTGTATTGAAGCTAGAGTAAGAGCCTGTAACAGTTTCTCCCTTCACCTTTTGCACGGTACAAGGCTTTATCTGCAGTATTAAATAGCATTTTATAATTACTGCCTTGAGTCGGTATCATAGAGCTCACACCAATACTGAGGGTAACTATTGGGTTTGTTTTCGTTTCTGACTCTTCATTATCGGGGAAAGGCAACGCCATTTCATTCATCGTAGTTAAGATCTTTTTCGCAGAAAAAACAGCGGCTTTACTGTCTTGACCTGGCAGTAATAAGACAAACTCTTCACCACCGAAACGAGCAAATAAAGCGCCCGCACGTTTTTCGATATCAGCCAGCCCATGGGCTATTTTCTTTAAGCAGACGTCACCGGCATCATGACCTAAATGATCGTTATATTGCTTGAAGTGGTCAATATCCATGATCAGTAAAGAGATCGGTAACTGATGCCTTTCAGCTCGACGCCACTCATCAGCAATCGATTCATCAAATACGCGACGATTAGCGATATTGGTTAATGGATCAAGACGAGAAATTTTTTCCAGCATTTTATTGACGTTATTGAGCTCTTCAGTACGGGTTAGTACCCGTTTTTCAAGATCTCTATTGAGCCGTTTGAGGCGATCTTCTGCCTGGTGACGAACTAAATGCTGCGAAATGATAAAACCGTACTGTTTTAATAACTGGTGGTGATAAGTACGGAATGGACGACCTGTTAAAAGATTATCGCAAGCAATCCAACCTATTGGAGTATCTTCATCCCATAAGGCAATATAGGCACTCCAGCCAAAGCCAACTTGCTTTAAGTCGTGATAAAGTGGGGTGTTTTCTTGAACGGCGAGATATTCTTTTTCTTCAAGTGTTCGTGCGGCGTACCATTGATCTGGGATCACAGACTCAAAATAATATTCATCAATGGTATTACCCGCAATGTCTGTACCATAGGTACCATGCATGCGGTATTGTTTATCAAATAGAAAGACAGCCATACGATCAATTTCGAGTTGTTTTTTTCCTTCATCAACGGCGATAAAGATCATTTCTTTGATTGATTTCGTACGCCATAACATGAACGAGATACTATGCATCGCTTGAAGTTGCTCAAGTAGTAGATCTTGCTCGTATTGACTGTTTCTTAACTCTTGCTCTACATGGCGGCGACAGCTATTTTCTGTCTTGATTGTTTGCGATAAAAGGTCGGCATCAATTTCGGTGGCAAGGAGTGTACACAATTGACTTAATGCCTGAATATCGACTTTCGCGGCATGAGGAAAATCTATAATTAGCCAGCCGATACGTTGTTCACGACGTTGTAATGGCAGCCAAGCACGATGAAAATCAGAATTAGAGGTAATGAAAGGTTGAGTACTGTTTTGCCCGACGATCGATGAATAAATATCAGCATGGGTTTCTTTTGAAATAACAACTGGTGGAAAACTGTATTGAATACCAGCTTCGTTCACTTGTACTAAAGACTGCCATTGGCCTTTGTAAGCCACAATTAGCTGGCAATGATGAACGTCAAAAAACTCCATAAGATTGCGGCAAGTCAGTTCACATATAGTACGTAAGCTATGTGCATTTCCCCATTGCTTTGTAATGTTTTGATAAAAAAGATCAACGTGCTTTTTCATTAAAGGATTAATTCCAATTGAGCCTAATTTATTTTTAATATTTATAACAGTTTATATTTTAACAATTCACTAATAAATAGGCGCGATATAACCCACAAATTTGTGTTGTTATTGAAAATAAGCGCTAAAAATGCGATCAGAACGAGACTTGAATTGTCTTTTTATTTAGACACAAAAAAAGGGCTTTCACCACTATGCTTGTGTGAAATACAGGTATTTTTATAGCAAATAGCTGTAAAAAGGGTAAAGAATACAAGGTGAGTGTTAATAATGAAATATTACCCGCTTTTCTTTTATTTATGTTTATATTTTATATTAATGGGGTGTTCGACAAGTCGTCATCAACAACTATCTGAGTTAGGGTTTACACGCGCTTATCTTGATGGTTATCAAGACGGCTGTCACAGCAGAACGCTTGATGAAATGACCTATGAAAAAGGCTTTAGGCGTGATCCTGAACGTATGGCAAAGCAAGGCAAATATACCCATGGTTGGCAAGATGGATTTGAACATTGTTATAACGAGACAAGGGATGGTTATCACTGACAAATAAAAAGCAGCGATGAATAAACGCTGCTTTTTATTTTGTAGTTTATGATAAATGACTACTTATCATTATCTTGATAATGTTTGGGTTCATAGAAACGTTTCAATTCATTCATGACTTGCATTAATGTTGAAAGTTTTGGCTTACCTTCATCTTCTAATTGGTAATTTTTGCCATAAACATTGTAATTACCGTATTTATCAACCACGGTTGTTTGTTTATTTTGAACAACAACAATATCAGAGTCATCTCCAGCTAATAACCAGCGACGATCATTATTTTGATCAAATAAACTTACGCCTGAACTATAATTTGAGCTTGCTGAAGCCACATTAAGTAATGATTCCATCAGTGTCGGTACCAGATCTAAATTACTGGTTAAGCGTGTGACTTCCTGCGCGGAATGATCAGGCCAATGAATGATCAGTGGCACTTTTATTTGGTATTGGCTGTAATTACTGCCCGATCCCCAAGTATTGTTACCTGTTTCGTTAAATTCAGTACCGTGGTTTGAGGCAATCACGACAATGGTATTAGCCATATCACCTTTTGCTTCTAATTGAGCAAATACACGTCCAAGCATCTCATCGATATGGTAGGCCGCATTACGGTAACTGTTTTTTAGCAGCAATGTTGAATCCACTCCTTTTTCATTAATGGCATTGCTACCTAATGAGGGAGTAAAACGAGGCTTATAATGTTCACCTTCTTTAAACTGCTGAACAGAGGTCAATTCAAGGAAGCTAAACCATGGTTTATTGGAATTTTGTTTGTTAAACCAATGCTTCCAATCTTTTATTGCATGTGAATCACTTTCAACGTCATCAGAGTGGAGTGAGTCCGTTGCTGCTAGTTTAGTATTTACAAAAATAGCTTCACGATAAATCGGTAAATCAAAATTCTCGCCACTGAATAAACCAAATTGATAACCGCGATCTTGCAATGTATTAAGTAATACCGGTGACTTTTCCTCTGCGCGAATACTATTGGCATAGCCACTCGGCAAGCCGTATAGCAAACCAAATACGCCAGTTGAATCGCTATTACTTGAACTGTAGTTATCGGTGAAATTTAGATTATTTTGAGCAAATGCTGTTAAATTCGGCATAACGGTTGATGTCAACATATCACTACGTAGACTATCAACCATGATGATCATTAGATTTTGGCCAGTACCTTGATCATTAAAGCTTAACTTACTGATTGGATAGCGTACAAGCTCGCTATTTTGCACACCTTGCTCAGCACGGCGCTTTGTGTATTCTTGTCGATCAAGTAAACCATGCTTTTCCATGAAGGTTTTTGCCGTCATTGGATAAGAGAAAGGGAAATTAGAGCGTTGCATGGTTACGGGACGGTATAAATTTGCATCTGCCCAGATATAAATTAGATGGCTACCTAGAAAGCAAACACCAAAAACAAGGGCGATTGGACCGCCGACATGTTTACGGGTTAGCTTTCTAAGTTTGCGCCATACCCACTCAGAGCACATGAGCTCAAAGAGGAAGATGACTGGAACAACGACAAATAGATATTGCCAGCTAGCATTTAATTCTGTCTTATCGCCACTTAACAATAAATCCCATACTAATGGGCTTAAATGTAAATCTACTGTTTGATAAGCATAAGTATCAAGCAGTAGGGCAGTTAAACCAACAGTGCTGACTAATACCCCAAATAAACGCATTAAACGTTGTGAAGGTATCAAAAAGCTGGCTGGAAATATGATCAGAATATAGATGCCAAAAACAAGAAACCCGAAATGGCCAACCCAACTTAATAAAAGATAAAGTTGCCCGATCAGCGTTGCTGGCCAGTCTGAATGTGTAATATATCGCGTACCCAATAGCATGGCGGCGATGATATTAAAGAAACTGAACCAATGTCCCCAGCTAATCAGCTGTGAGACTTTCTCTTTGTAGGTATTTCCGCTGGCGACCATAAATGTCAATTCTTCTCAGTCTTCAATGCAAGTCTAATATGACTATTAAACTTAGTCTTTTTTAATTGAGGTCTGCAGAGCTTTAGCAAATTTTTCTGCAATCACTGCGCGTTGAGCAGCTGGCACATTCGCGTTAATAATATTGGTTGCAATATCACCAACAACCATCAGTGCTAATTCTGGTGATGTTTTATGTTTTTCAAGTACATCGAACATGTCATCAATGATTTGTTCAACTTGTTTAGTGCTATATTTTGAAGTAATTGGCATAAGAAATCTTGTTTAATGTTTACATAAGCGACTTATGATAACCTAGAGTTCACTTTTCTTGAAAACCTTTTCATTATGAGCCTAACACTTTCTAATGTCATTCTTCATCAATTGACAAAAAACGACCAAGATGAACTAGAAATACATCTAAGAAATCAGACTCTTGAGAACGATGCATCGACTGAAGATCTCGTGGCTGAACTCCATCGCATTTACAGTAGTAAAGGGGCGAAAGGTTTTGCACTTTTTGCTCAAGACAGCGAGTTTTCTCATTGGCTGAAGCAATTCCGTCAAGGTGAGCTAGATTTCTTAACGTTTTCAGATATGGCTGTTAAGCGTTTACAAACTGAATTGGCTAAATACCCGTTTGCAGAAGCTGGTACAGTAGTGATGGCTGAATACCAGTCATTGGCAACAGATTATCTGTTTATTGGTATGCTACCAACGTGTCACAGTATGAAAGTGACTGAGCAGTTAGGCATTAGCGCGACTGACTACCTTGATATCGCTAAAATGGATATTGTTGCACGTATTGATTTGTCTTCGTGGGAAACTGATCCTGAATCTAAGCGTTACTTAACGTTCGCTAAAGGTCGCGTGGGGCGTAAAATTGCAGACTTTTTCTTAGACTTTATGCAAGCAGACGTTGGTTTAGATGTTAAAGAACAAAACCAAGTGCTGATGCAAGCTGTGGAAGATTTCTGTGCTGATTCGCGTTTAGATAAAGAAGAAAAGCAGCAATACCGTAAGCAGGTTTATGATTACTGTAATAGTCAACTGCAAGCGGGTGATGAAGTCGCGGTGAAAGAGCTTGCGGGTGAGTTACCGACTTCTGACGATGGGACTAACTTCTATGAATTCACGTCAAAGCAAGGTTATGAGCTAGAAGAAAGTTTTCCAGCTGACCGTACTGCAATGCGTAAACTGACTAAGTTTGTCGGATCTGGCGGTGGTATGACGCTTAATTTCGATAGTATGTTGCTGGGAGAGCGTATTTTCTATGATGCAGAAACCGATACGTTAACGATTAAAGGCACACCACCGAATTTAAAAGATCAGCTATTACGTCGTTTAAATTCGGATAATTAATCAACGTTCTATACGTTTATTGATGTATTTAGTAGCAATTTAATGCTATCAATCCTCCTTGTTTATTTTTAATTAAGGAGGATTTTTTGTTTTTGTGTGACAAAAATACGCTGCTAATAAAATGTTTTTTTATTTGGTACGCTGTGTTATTTATTTTTGAACAATGTATTAAAGTGTGTCTTTTAATCAATATTTCGTGATGACTTTCGAAATCTGCTCATAAATAGAGGATTGTTTTGAAAAATTGATCTTTATCATTGGATCTTTAAAGTGTCGGTGGATAATAACGCCACTATGATAGTTCAAAACAATCATTCAGTTCGTTCGCAACGTGAACTGAACGCAGTGAAAGCGATGATTCGCCTATATTGTAAAACGTTGCACCGTGGGGCAATTATTTGTCCTGAATGTGAAAGTCTTATCGAGTATGTTGAGGAGCGCGTAACAGGTTGTCGACTGGGCGATGATAAGCCAAGTTGTTCGCATTGTATTGGGCATTGCTATCAATCTGCCAAACGATTACAAATGATCCATGTATTACGTTGGACATTTCCACGTTACTTATGGCGTCATCCAATTAGGGCGATACAATTTAAATTAGACAATTTACATAGTGCCCAGATATCAGCAGGAAAGGCCGAGATATTCACAAAAACGGGCTAAATCAGGAGTGGTTTAGCAAAGAAAACTTGAACCGGTTGTGTTGTTCTCTGTGAGTGGGTTTATCAACACTCAAAGAGAAAAGGAAGGCTGCATTGATGCAGCCTTTTATTGTTTTTACGCCGCTAACTTATCTAGAATACGCTGTAATAAACGAATACGTGGTTCTATCGAGGTGAGATCTAGCCATTCATCTGCACTGTGGAAACCTGCACCAATAGGGCCTAGACCATCTAATGTTGGAATACCTAACACTGCAGTTAGGTTTGCATCAGATCCACCACCGACTGCTTGCCATGTAATATCAATACCCAAGTCTTTACCGATCGCTTCAACTTGTGCCATTAATAGCTCTGTTTGTGTGCTTGGTACCATTGATGGTTTATGTGCTTCACGTTCAACCATGACTTTTACGTCAGCAGTAAACGGGGTTTCACATAGTGCGCGAACTTTCTCATCAGCTGCCGCATACTCATCGTTGTCCCAGAAACGTACATCAACAATCGCTTCAGCAAAATCAGCAACAATATTGGCACCTGCCCCCCCTTTAACTACACCCACATTGAAGGTAGTACCAGAGACGAAATTGGTTAGCTCATTTATCGCAATGATCCAGTGTGCCATCTCACTGATTGCACTACGGCCATTTTCAGGTTCATTACCTGCGTGTGCTGCTTTACCATGGAAGCTTAAGCGATAGCGTGCCATACCTTTACGGGCTTTAACTAAAGAGCCGTCAGCGCGAGCCGCCTCAGCGACGAAAACATGTTTTGCATTGACGGCAACACTTTTTAACCATTCTTCTGAATGTAACGAACCAATTTCTTCATCAGGGTTCATGCAAACACAAATAGATAGTTTATCTAAGGTGTGTGGATCTAAACCACGTAGCGCATAAACAATATTTAATAGTCCCGATTTCATGTCAGAAACCCCAGGGCCATAGGCTTTTGTTTCATCTGTGGTCATTGGGCGAGCAGCTGCTGTACCAACAGGGAATACAGTATCCATGTGACCGATCAGCATGGCATCAATATGCTTGGCTTCAGGTTTGTTGCGAATTTCTAAGCCAGTTCCGGCGATACCACAATCGATACGTTTAATGTGCCAACCCAACTCTTGGTATTTTTTCACCATGATCTCAGCAATCGCGTTAATACCGTCAACGGTTAGCGTACCGCAGTCAATGTTGATTAAAGGACGAAGTTCTTCTAAGTAACGATCAATAGAAAAAGACATATAAAGCTCCGAATATGGGCGGTGCCATTATTAAAAGGGGAAATAAAAGCCAATAAGAAAGCCGTTATGATCAGCAATACGGTAGTGAAAAGACTTGCCGTGAAAGGGCTCACGGCAAGTTAAATGATCACACTAGGATATTCATCACAAACATAGCAGCGAAGGCATTCAGCACCGAAATTGCAATCATAACTGGGATATAGCGACCTTCAGTACCAATAGGACCCATGATGCGTCCCATGTATTGAACTTGTGAACCCATGAGATAAATCGCAGGGGCTAAAATAGCGATGTGTTCACCGTTTAAGATCCCTTGGTCAAACAAGGTAATCACCACACCTACACCACCACCCATCGACATCCATGAGCCAATTAATACAGCTGCCGCTTCACCTGGCAAACCAAAAATAGCCATGATAGGTGAAAATAACGTGCCCATGAGCTCTAATGCACCCGTAATTTGCAGTGCTTTGATGATAACAAACGCCATTAATACGTTGGGTACGGTTGATGTGGTTGCAATCACCCAGCCTTTTTTAGCACCTTCAACGAAGATGTCTGTCACCATTGGTTTTTTAGCGGTAGTCATTATGCGTTCTCCTGACCGATCACAGTGTTTTTGCTATTTTTATCTTCTTTACCTTCGGTGATATTGAGGTAAACGCGGAAAATATTGGCACCGATAAATTTGAAGATGAACATAATGGCAACGGCAAGACCAATTGACGAACCCACAGCTAATTCACCGCTTGCGGTTGTGAGTGTGAAAAGTACAGCGCCAGATGAGAAGAAGTTAACAATTGCAGCACCAGCAGAGAACTGGAACATGGTAAACACATCAGTTTCACGCTTTGTGAGATGCCCTTCGTCACGCAGTTGACGTGTCATTGCCGCACCAGCATCGGTACTTTGTAACGATGCAATAAGAGCTAAACCAGAGTTACCTGGGATACCCATTAAAGGACGTAACAATGGCGTTAATAGTTTACGAGCGGCATCTAAAGCGCCGTAGTGCTCAAGTACGTTAATCATACCTAAGGCAAACATTACGGTTGGAATCAAGGTTAATGCGAAAATAAAACCATCACGCGCACCGCTTCCTCCTTTACCTCGTAACGAGGTTGATGCCGTTTCAACACCTTCTGCTGTGTCATTAACAGAATAAACAACATTACCGAATGAACCGTTTAGAGTAGTGAAATCAAGCACGCCGTACCATTCATTTGACTGCATGGCACCAGAAAAGAAAACAAAAGCAAAGGCGAGGGCAAGATAGCTGCCAACCGTAACTTTACGGCCTTCAGTTGCATTATTGCTCATAGCTATAAATCCTTTTAGGAAGAATAAAAAGGTGATATCGAGGATATTTCAATAATCATTCCGCAATGAACGTGATTCCACTTTTTTAATGGCGTTAAATATTGCGTCAGCCGTATTTTGGTCAAAAACGCTTTACGGATCTTGATTAAGATCAATGGGCATATTTGTAATGTAATATTGCTAAATATGAATCTTTGCATTTGTGATCGCGCGCATTATTAATGTCTTATGATCAATAATGACAAGATATAAATCCGTCACGTCAGGATGTGTTATTAAGGAAAAAGGTATGAGTATGTACCTTTCTATGCACGGTTTTAGTGAACAAAAACAATAACCGCACTAATAGTGTGCATATAAATAAAGGTATCAATAACGCAGTAAAAATATTCCCTATTAGAATCATTGACTTGTGTTCTATTTCAAAAAAGAGGGAGTTGGTACGTTTCTTGGAAAATATAAAGTGTTTATTACAAGGAGCATATCATGAAGAAGAAGCTGATAAATCTTACTGCATTATCCGTTCTAACGTTATTCTCTCAACCATTATGGGCTGCTGAAGACACTATCAAGGTCGGCGTACTTCATTCACTATCAGGTACGATGGCAATCAGTGAAACCACATTAAAAGATACCGTCTTAATGCTGGTAGATGAACAAAATAAAAAAGGAGGCTTGTTAGGCAAAAAACTAGAAGCTGTAGTGGTTGATCCAGCGTCTAATTGGCCGCTATTTGCGGAGAAAGCCCGAGAATTAATTGAAAAAGAAAAAGTCGATGTGGTGTTTGGTGGGTGGACCTCCGTATCACGCAAATCGATGTTACCGGTGTTTGAAGAGTTCAATAGTATCTTATTTTATCCCGTCCAATATGAAGGTGAAGAGTCATCAAAGAATGTCTTTTACACCGGTGCAGCACCTAATCAACAAGCAGTGCCTGCTGTTAATTACCTAATGAATGAATTGGATGTCGAGCGTTGGGTGTTAGCTGGCACTGATTATGTCTATCCTCGAACGACGAATAAAATCCTTGAAGCTTACTTGAAAAGCAAAGGTGTGAAAGCAGAAGATATCATGATCAGTTATACCCCATTTGGGCATTCTGATTGGCAGTCTATTGTGTCTGATATTAAGAAGTTTGGCGCTGAAGGTAAAAAAACAGCGGTTATATCGACCATCAACGGTGATGCAAACGTTCCCTTTTATAAAGAGTTAGGCGCGCAAGGTGTGGGCTCTGATGATATTCCTGTTATTGCATTCTCTGTTGGTGAAGAAGAACTTTCAGGCATGGATACCTCACCTTTAGTTGGGCATTTAGCGGCTTGGAATTATTTCATGAGCGTTGATACGACGAAAAATAGTGAGTTTATTGAAAAGTGGCAGAAGTTTATTAAAAACAAAGCACGAGTAACGAATGATCCAATGGAAGCCCATTACATAGGTTTTAATATGTGGGTACAAGCTGTTACCAATGCAGGAACCACCGATCCTGAAGCGGTGCAGGATGCGTTAATTGGTACTTCTGTGCCTAATTTATCAGGCGGTTATTCAACGATGTTGCCTAACCACCATATTACTAAACCTGTATTAATTGGAGAGATCCAAGATGATGGGCAGTTTGAAGTGGTATGGGAAACAGCAGGGTTAGTTAATGGTGATGCATGGTCGAATTATCTACCTGGGTCACGCGATCTGTATTCTAGCTGGAGCAAACCGTTCTCATGCGGCAGTTATAATGTTATCGATAAAAAATGTGCTGGTAGCACGCATTAATAACATTGGTTAAGCCCCGGGGTACAGGGGCTTTTTCTATTTATTCAGGGATGTTTATTATGCTGCTTAGAGTGATTATGCTCATAGTTATGATGATGTTTATTACAACGTCGTCAGTGTGGGCTTCTACAATTGATTCTTATTCATCATTGGTATCGATATTAACAATGAAGAAAACACCACCAAAAATAAAAGCAATAGAATGGTTGGCTAATAATGATAATAAGATCCGCAGTGAGAAAATATTAACCGCTTGGTTAAATGGAGAATTATATTTAAATAAGTCATCTAAACAGTTAGTTGTTATTAATGATTTTAAAACCGGCATGAGTGCTAGACCGATAATAAATACTAAAAATGTGATTATTGATAATAAGAGGGATTTTAAAAAGATACGGGTGAATAATAAATTACGTAAAGAAATTAATATCCAACTCGCTTTATTAGGTTTAGTGAGTGAAAATGAACAGCAGCGGTACCAATCAGTGTTGTCATTATTAGGAAAGTTAACGCCTGAACGCTATATAAAAATAAAAACACTTTATGAAACGGAATCGCAAAGTAAAGTTAAAAAAATCGCATTATTGGCAATAGAAAACTACCAAGCAAAACATGCAGTAGGGCAACGACAACGAGATGCGATTCATCAAATTAGCCAATATAAAAATCCTATCGTCTTTCAAACACTCAGTAAATTACAGGCGCAGACATTAGCACCAGCTACTGCACTTGCCGTCCAGCAAGGGCTTGATAGCTACAAGCAACAACAACGCTTATATGCAGGTATAGAAACGATCTTTTTTGGGTTAAGTCTAGGCTCCGTTTTGGTACTAGCTGGGATTGGTCTGGCGATCACCTTTGGTGTAATGGGGGTGATTAATATGGCGCACGGTGAGTTGATCATGATTGGTGCTTATACCACATATGTGATGCAGCAATTGTTACCGCATCATATTGCTATCGCTTTATTATTATCGATCCCTGCAGCGTTTATTGTCTCTGGTCTGGTCGGGATTATTATAGAGCGGCTTGTGATTCGACATTTATATGGCCGAGCGTTAGAAACATTACTCGCAACATTTGGTATCAGCTTGATCTTACAGCAAGCGGTACGAAGTGTATTCTCACCGTTAAATCGCTCGGTCAGTACGCCTGAATTTATGTCTGGTGCTTTTAGTATTAACCCTATGCTAATGATCACTTATAACCGACTGTATATTTTACTGTTTTGTTTTGCAGTATTTATTGCGTTGTTATTGGTATTAAGAAAAACCTCCCTTGGATTGCAAGTTCGCGCGGTGTCGCAAAACCGTTCAATGGCTAAAGCGATGGGGATACGCTCTGAACGGGTTGATGCATTAACCTTTGGTTTAGGATCGGGGGTTGCCGGTATTGCAGGTGTTGCATTATCACAATTGACCAATGTCGGCCCTAACATGGGACAAAGCTATATTATCGATTCATTTATGGTGGTTGTTTTCGGTGGCGTCGGAAATATTTGGGGAACATTAGTGGCAGGATTAAGTTTAGGGATCTTTAATAAAGTATTAGAGCCTTGGGCTGGTGCAGTATTAGCAAAAATATTTATTCTTATCTTTATTATTTTATTTATTCAAAAACGCCCTAAAGGATTATTTCCTCAACGAGGTCGAGCTGCAGAAGGCTAATTAGCTAAGGAGTTGCTATGAACCGCCAATCATTTTTGTATAAAAGGTCGTTTTTAAGTCAAGACCGTGGTGGAAAAATAACATTATCAATATTGTTTTCGATCTTAATATTTATTCCTATCTGTAATTTATGGCTACCTGAATCTCATCCGTTATATATAGAAACTTTTACTGTTTCTTTATTAGGTAAATATTTGAGTTTTGCCTTATTAGCGTTAGCCGTTGATTTAGTATGGGGATATTTAGGAATATTAAGTTTAGGTCATGGTGCTTTTTTTGCATTAGGTGGCTATGCCATGGGCATGTATTTAATGCGTCAAATTGGTGAGCGTGGAGTATATGGTCACCCTGTGTTACCTGATTTTATGGTTTTCCTTAATTGGTCTGAATTACCGTGGTTTTGGTATGGCTTTGATTCGTTTCTTTTTGCTTGCTTGATGATTCTACTTGTACCTGGTTTATTGGCGTATGTCTTTGGTTCGTTAGCATTTCGCTCGCGTGTTTCTGGGGTGTATCTATCAATCATGACGCAAGCATTAACCTATGCATTAATGCTTGCTTTCTTCCGCAATGAGATGGGCTTTGGCGGTAATAATGGCTTAACCGATTTTAAAGATATTTTAGGTTTTAGCTTACAAAGCGACATGACTAAAGTGATGTTATTTTCAGCGACAACCATAGCATTAATTTTGGCGTATTGTTTATGCCGCTATGTGATTAATAGTCGTCTAGGGCGAGTGGCGATGGCTATTCGAGATACTGAGCAACGAACCCGATTTATGGGGTATGACGTGGATAATATTAAGCTGTGGTTATTTATTTTATCAGCAGTGCTTGCGGGGATTGCTGGCGCTTTATATGTGCCACAAGTTGGGATCATCAACCCCGGTGAGTTTTCGCCATTAAACTCAATTGAAATTGTCGTGTGGGTTGCGCTTGGAGGCAGAGCAACCTTATTTGGTGCCATTGTGGGGGCATTACTTGTTAACTATGCCAAGAGTTGGTTTACGGTTGAGTTACCTGAAGTGTGGTTATTTGCCCTAGGGGCGCTGTTTGTTTTATCAACATTGTATTTACCGAAAGGTGTGATTGGTGTTTGTTCTACGCAAGCATTGCGTCGTTTCCGCTTACCCACATTTAGCCACATTAAGCGCTACTTTAAGGAGGCAAAATCATGAGTGCGTTATCTAAAATATTGCCGTTAAGCTCAACTTTTCAAGCGCTGACTGAACGTGAAAAAGTGTTTCGGTTTATGCAAACACAGCAGCATCCTTTAGTCGATACCAGCCACAATATTTTATTGTATTTAGAAGGGGTGAATAAATCATTTGATGGCTTTAAAGCAATTGATGATCTGAATTTATACATTAAAGAAGGGGAATTACGCTGCATTATTGGGCCTAATGGCGCAGGGAAAACCACCATGATGGACATTATTACAGGGAAGACTAAACCAGATTCAGGACAAGTTTGGTTAGGCTCATCACTTAATTTATTGAGGATGTCTGAAGCAGATATTGCGAATTCCGGTATTGGACGTAAGTTTCAAAAGCCCACTGTCATTGAGTGTTTATCAGTGTGGCATAACCTTGAACTTGCAATGTCGGGTGAGCGGAAAGTATGGCAATTGTTACGTGCAACATTAAATGGTGAGCAAAAAGATGCATTGGAGTCAGTACTTACTTTAATCAACTTACATAATGAGAAAGACGAGCTTGCAGGTAACCTTTCTCATGGTCAGAAGCAGTGGTTAGAGATTGGTATGTTGTTAATGCAAAGCCCCAAATTACTGTTGGTGGATGAACCCGTTGCAGGCATGACACACAAAGAAATGGATCGTACTGCTGAGTTGTTAAACAGTCTTGCAGGTAAGCATTCTGTAGTGGTGGTTGAGCATGATATGGATTTTGTTCGTTCGATTGCCAGTCATGTAACAGTTATGCATCAAGGTGGGATTTTAGCAGAAGGCACAATGGCGCAAGTACAAGCTGATCCTGAAGTTATTCAAGTCTATTTAGGGGAATGAAGATGCTTAATGTCACTGGCGTTAATCAATTTTATGGTGAAAGTCATACATTGTGGGATGTGAACCTACATGTTCCAAAAGGGCAATGTACCGTACTTATGGGGCGCAATGGGGTAGGGAAAACCACCTTACTGCAATGTATTATGGGGCTATTACCGATAAAGCAGGGAGCTATCTCACTTAATACCTGTGATATTTCGAAAGATAAAGCTGAAGAGCGCCCTTATTTAGGGGTGGGTTATGTGCCCCAAGGCCGACAAATCTTTCCCATGCTTACTGTGCTAGAGAACTTATCTGTTGGTTTGCCTGTGCGCGATAAGGCAAATCGGACTATTCCTGATTATATCTATCAACTTTTTCCTGTTTTACACCAAATGCGTCATCGTTACGGCGGGGATTTATCGGGTGGACAGCAGCAACAACTTGCGATTGCCAGAGCGCTAGTTGTTGATCCTCAATTACTTATTCTGGATGAACCAACTGAAGGTATTCAACCTAATATTGTGCAAGAAATTGGCGATATTATCCAAAAACTAAATATCGATTTTGGCTTAACCGTTTTATTGGTTGAACAAAAGTTGCCTTTTGCCCGTCGAGTGGGTGATCATTTTTGTTTATTGGATCGTGGGAGAAATGTTGCTAATGGCGCAATGAAAGATTTAGAGCAAGGGCTAATCACGGAGTATCTAACTGTATGAGTGATCCTTCTTTCGCAATTGATTTCGATGCTCAGAAACGACACTCAGGCTGGCAAGCCAAATTGGCCTTAGGCTTTGCTGTCAAAAATCATAAAACAGTATTAGCACATCGACAGCAGTATGGTCCACTGGCTGTTCAACGACCGTTTTATCCGGAAAAAAATATCTGTCATACCTATTTGCTACATCCTCCTGGTGGTGTTGTAGGGGGGGATACTCTCACCATTCATACTGATGTTGATAGTTATGCACATGCATTAGTTACCACCCCTGGCGCCACAAAATTTTATCGTTCTGCAGATCAATGGGCAGAGCAAACACAGCGTCTGACAGTGGCTGATGGGGGGATTTTAGAGTGGTTACCACAAGAAAATATCTTTTTTAACGATGCCAAGGTGAAGCTAAACACCACAATTATATTGGCAGAAACCGCTCGATTTATGGGGTGGGAAATGCACTGTTTTGGACGACCTGCACTGAATGAGGGCTTTGAGAAAGGCTACTTAATGGGTAAGACGGAAATACAGATAGCGGAAAAAAAAATATTAATTGAGCGATTTGCATTAGAAGGGGCGGATAGTCATTTTTATATCAATGGGTTACAAAAATTTAATTTATCGTCAAGTTTATATATAACCAATAAAGACCCTGTCGTATTTGAAATGGTACAAGTGTTGCTCAATACTATATGCAAGAGGTATCACTTATTTGATTTGGTAATAGGTGTAACCCAGTTAGAGGGATTAATGGTGATTAGAGCTCTCGCTAATTGGAGTGAAACGATATTGTCTGTATTTGTTGAGATTTGGCAATTAGTACGCCAACAGTGGTTTCAAGAAATCCCCGTGAAACCAAGAATTTGGGCTACTTAACGATTAGGGATAAGGAGTGAAGGATGGAGCTCTCCCCACGAGAAAAAGATAAATTACTGCTTTATTGTGCGGCGTTACTGGCCAAAGATCGTTTAAAGCGCGGTATTAAATTGAATTACCCAGAATGTGTGGCTTTTATCAGTGCTGAGATTATGGAAGGTGCTAGAGCGGGCAAGACGGTTGCAGAGTTAATGGATTATGGTCGTACATTACTGACATCGGCAGATGTTATGGAAGGGATACCGTCAATGATCCCAGATGTGCAAGTGGAAGCAACATTTCCTGATGGAACAAAGCTGGTGACGATTCACGAACCGATTGTTTGAGGGATTATGACGAAAATAAAGCAAACCGATCCGCCTCTAATACCCGGTGAAATCATGGTTGCTAAAGGTGATATTACTATTAACGCGGATCGACAGACAATACAAGTGGTTGTGATGAATGTCGGTGATCGACCTATCCAAGTAGGTTCTCATTACCACTTTTATGAAGTAAATGATGCTCTGGTATTTGAACGAGAGGCTTGCCGGGGATATAGACCTAACATTGCGGCAGGAACAGCAATACGTTTTGAGCCAGGACAAAAGCGTACCATTGAGCTGGTGGAGTATTCAGGTAAACGTCAGGTTTTTGGTTTTCAAGGGAAAATTATGGGTGAGTTATAACCTGTTAAGGATGAAGAATGGCATCTATCCCAAGGCAAGCGTACGCAGAAATGTTTGGTCCTACCATTGGAGATAAAGTCAGACTTGCTGATACCAAGTTATGGTTATCAATTGAAAAGGACTATACCGTTTATGGTGATGAGGTAAAGTTTGGAGGGGGGAAAGTCATTCGTGATGGGATGGGGCAAGGGCAAGCCTCGACCGTTGATACACCTGATCTGGTGATCACTAATGCGATCATTTTAGATTATTGGGGTATCGTAAAAGCAGATGTTGCAATAAAAAACGGACGGATCAGTGCAATAGGCAAAGCTGGAAATCCCGATATTCAGCCAGAAGTGACCATTGAGATAGGAGCGGGAACCGAAATTATTGCTGGTGAAGGCAATATATTAACAGCGGGAGGTATAGACTCACATATTCATTTTATTTGCCCTCAACAAATTGAAGAAGCATTAGCCTCTGGGATCACCACCATGATCGGCGGAGGGACAGGACCAGCAACAGGGACAAACGCAACAACCTGTACACCAGGAAGTTGGAATATCCACCGCATGTTGCAGTCGCTAGATCATTTTCCCATGAATTTTGGCTTACTTGGCAAAGGTAATTGTAGTCAACCACGACCATTGCAAGAGCAAGTTGCTGCGGGTGTTGTGGGTTTAAAACTGCATGAGGATTGGGGAACCACACCTGCATCGATTGATACTTGTTTAACAGTTGCAGATTCAATGGATGTACAAGTTGCCATTCATACCGACACCTTAAATGAATCAGGCTTTGTTGAATCAACGTTAGCAGCAATAGGTGATCGGGTGATTCATACCTATCATACGGAAGGTGCTGGTGGTGGGCATGCCCCCGATATTATTCGAGCTTGTGGTGAGCATAATGTGCTTCCTTCCTCTACTAATCCTACCCGTCCTTATACGATTAATACCGTTGACGAACACCTCGACATGTTAATGGTTTGCCATCATTTATCTCCCTCTATTGCAGAAGATGTTGCATTTGCAGAGTCACGCATTCGTCGAGAAACTATTGCATCTGAAGACATTTTGCATGATCTCGGTGCGTTTTCGATGATCGCTTCAGATTCGCAAGCAATGGGACGAGTAGGAGAAGTGATCCTTAGAACGTGGCAAACGGCTCATAAAATGAAAGTACAGCGAGGGTCATTAGCGGAAGATAGCCAAGATAACGATAATTTTCGCTTAAAACGTTATATTGCGAAATATACCATCAACCCTGCGATCACCCATGGGATGTCACATGAAGTAGGATCGATTGAAAAAGGAAAGCTAGCCGATTTAGTATTGTGGAAGCCCGCTTTTTTTGGCGTTAAGCCCAGTTTAGTCATTAAAGGTGGAATGATTGCAATGGCACCAATGGGCGATCCTAATGGCTCGATCCCGACGCCTCAACCTGTGCATTATCGCCCGATGTTTGGCCATTTTGGTGAGGCTGCGAAACAAACCTCTATGTTATTTTTATCACAGCAAGCGCAAAAAGAAGGCGTCGCTGAACAGCTTGGATTAGGTAGCCTAATTGGTGTTGTGAAGCAATGTAGAACGATCGGAAAAAGTGACATGCAGCTGAATAGCTGGCAACCAACCATAGACGTCGATTCTCAGACTTATCAAGTACGAGCGAATGGTGAATTGCTAACTTGTGAACCCGCATCTGAATTACCAATGGCACAACGATATTTTTTATTTTAAAGAAGAAGTGAATGAAGAGGTAATCGAAGTCACGGAAGCAGAGACATGATGGAGGGACACCAATGATAGAGTTGATAGCGATAAAAAAAGATAGCATCAATCCACCCCAGACGTATTTAAGTTTACCGATAGAAAGTCGGATAAAAAGTCGATTAAAAGTTCATTTAGACGATGGGCGGGAAGCCGGATTATTTTTACCTCGTGGTCATATATTGAGAGGGGGAGAACAATTGGTCAGCCGCTGTGGAATTACCGTTGAGATAAAAGCCGCCCCTGAAAAAGTATCAACAGTCTATTGTGGTGATGCATTAAAGCTCATGAAAATTGCGTACCATTTAGGAAACAGACATGTTCCATTGCAGTTATCTCGTCTCTGGTTACGTTATCAACATGATCATGTACTTGATGAGATGGTAAGGGGGTTGGGGGGCGATGTGATGTGTGATTGTGAACCTTTTGAACCTGAGAGTGGTGCTTATGGTGGATCTTCTAGCGGTCACCATCATCATTAATCATTTATAACTCGATAAGGATATGCGTTATGAAATACTATTTACTATTAGTACTATGCTTTTTCTCATCATCAGTGTGGGCTCATGCGGGGCATCAAACAGAGCATTCAACACATCACCTATTGCAATCAGTATTGTTTCATCCTACTCAGTGGCTTGATTTGCTCTCGTTATCTATCTGTATGGCACTCTTTACGGTTATCGTTTTGGTTGCAGTGTATGCAAAAAAATAATCTCGATTCTAATCAGGAAATAACGGCAATAGCGCAATATCGATTATATCAATTGATGAGTCCATCATTGCCAATTGGTGGTTTTACTTATTCACAAGGGTTGGAATGGGCAGTTGAGGCGAAATGGATTGAGGATGTAAAAGCATTGGTATCATGGTTAAGAACTATTGTTGAACAAAGTATGGCAACACTTGAGTTACCGATTTTAAGACGTTATTACCGAGCGATTGAAGTTCAAGATTTCAAAAGCATAACGTCATGGAGTGAGTACTTATATGCGTGCCGTGAAACAAAAGAATTACGCGCTGAAGAGCAGCAACGTGGTCGCGCGTTATTTACATTATTAGCCCAATTAAATGTACCGACACATGGTGTTGAGCATATGAACGTGCTAAATCAAAACCAGATATTAGGATTTGTCTTGGCTGCACATCATTGGAATATTCCATGTATACAACTATCTCAAGGATATTTATGGAGCTGGGCTGAGAATATGGTGATGGCTGGCGTTAAACTGGTTCCTCTTGGGCAAACGGCGGGACAACAAGCGTTAATACAATTAGTTGAGCATTTTCCATCAGCAATAGAGCATTCAGCTCATATTTCTGATCTAAATATTGGTAGCTATATGCCTGCTTTATCTATCGCTAGTAGCCGTCACGAAACGCAATATACACGCTTATTTCGTTCATAAAAGGATTGTTATGATAATGACAGAATATAAACAACCATTACGTATTGGTGTCGGTGGTCCTGTTGGTTCAGGGAAAACGGCTTTACTTGAGGTGTTATGTAAGGCGATTCGTGACAAATTAAATATTGCGGTTGTTACAAATGATATTTATACCCAAGAGGATGCCAAAATTTTAACGCGCGCAGAAGCATTAGCGCCAGATAGAATTATTGGTGTTGAAACGGGAGGTTGCCCACACACCGCTATACGCGAAGATGCCTCGATGAATCTTGCGGCAGTTGATGAGCTTGCAAGACGACATAAAAATTTAGATATCGTGTTTGTTGAGAGTGGTGGTGACAATTTAAGTGCGACGTTTAGTCCTGAACTGGCTGACTTAACCATCTATGTTATAGATGTCGCGGAAGGAGAAAAAATACCAAGAAAAGGAGGACCAGGGATCACTCGCTCCGATCTATTGGTTATTAATAAAATTGATTTAGCACCTTATGTCGGTGCGTCATTGGAGGTGATGGAGCAAGATACTCAAAGAATGAGGCCAACCAAACCTTTTGTATTTACCAATTTAAAGCAAGCGGAGGGACTCGAGGTTATTATTGATTTTATTGTAACGGAAGGGATGGTTGAACTAAGAAATGTATAAGATGTATAAAGACAAAAAGCCCCATTATTTGGCTAATATAATGGGGCTTTTTTCTATATTTAGTTAAAAATTATGACGTTAATTGTTTAACAGCGAGTGCTTCCTCTTCTTCATCTTGTGCTAATTGGGCTTCTGTTGCCGGTGGACAGCGATCAACAAACCATCCCATGAATGAGCAGACAATTGTTACGATAATACAGACGAAGCTTAACCACATAAATGGTGCATATGAGAACGTCGCAACACCTAAAATACTCGCCATGTAAATACCATTATCACTCCACGGCACCATACCAGAGGTTAACGTACCGCCAAACTCAGCGTTACGAGAAAGGTTCTTACGTTGGTAGCCTAAGCGGTCGTAGTTTTTTGCACAAATTTTAGGTGTTAGGATCAGCGATACATACATTGCAGAACCAAATACGTTACCAAGGAAAGCAGTAGCGATGGTTGAAATGGATAGGCTACCTGCGGAATTTACGCGTTTTTCAAATAAACGAGCGATAGTTTGTAGTACACCAACTTTATCTAATAAGCCACCAAAGCCTAGACCAAAGATAATCACAGCAACAGATCCGAGCATTGAAGACATACCGCCACGGTTTAAAATAGCATCAATAAATTCTACCCCAGAGCTAATTGAAAACGGTGCCCATGCAGTATTAAAGGCAACTAAAGGATCCATACCTTGGATCATCACCGCCCAAATAATACCCAGTAGAGAACCTAGCGTAATAACAGGGAATGATGGTAAGCGTAAAGCCAGTAATACCAAGACAATAGCTACAGGAATAAATGACAATGGCGAGATAACAAATTGCTTATCCATTGCTTGGATCACGGAATCAACTTGAGACATGTCCACGTTACCGGCGTAGTGGTAACCTACAACCGTAAACATAATACCAGTGATCACATAACTGATTAATGCGATCGGCAACATGCCTTTAATGTGCTCCATAATTTCTACGTTAGACATAGAAGATGCAAGGATCACTGAATCTGAAAGGGGAGACATTTTGTCACCGAAGTAACAGCCAGAAAGAACAGCACCAGCGGTCATAGGCGCGGGAATACCTAAACCTTGGCCAATACCCATCATAGCGATACCTGCTGTACCTGCTGCACCCCAAGAAGTACCGGTTGCTAATGCGGTTAATGAACAAATGATCATTGTTGCTAGCAAGAAAATGGATGGGTGGATGGCTTTTAGACCGTAGTAAATAATGGTTGGAACAATACCACCTGCAATCCAAGTACCCACAAGTGCACCAACGGCAAGTAGAATTAATACGGCACCAAGACCGTTCGCAATACCCTTTGTTGCGGCTTTTTCTAATGACTTGTAATCATGACCAAGTTTAATGCCCAAACCTATAATGATGAACCAGCCGATGTAGAGTGCTAGCTGAATAGGTAAATTTAACTTAGCGGTAAATGAGAATGCTAGTGCAAGGAAAATACCGAGAGCAACAAGAACTTGCATCAACGAGGGTAGTTTCACGACAGTCTGTTTTTCCATACTTCTAACCTTGTTTATCGTACCTGTAAATGAGCTGCTAGCCCAAAGTCAGTAATTAATATTTCTATACTGGTTGATAGATCACGTGCATCACAGCTTGTAACAAACCTCGGCTACTGTAGCAGGTGACTTTAAAACCGCGATAAATAATGTTTCTTTATGTGACCTGAGTCTTTTGCTTTGCTAAATAAGCAAAATTACTGCTTTTGTTGTATTTATTTTGTTAAATAATGGTTTTTATGTTGTGTTTGTATATTTGTTCTCTTGCTCTGTTTTTTTGTTTTAAAACATAATAATAGTGTTCTAATTAGTTTAAAAATCTAAAACAGACGTAATTACTAAGTAATATGCCTAGTAAAAAACGATTGGAGAGATTATCAGGATAGGGGGGGATTTTCAAAGATACGTGCTTAATTGAATTATATGGTTTTGAGTGGCTAATTCTATATTTAGCGCTAAAAACATACGTTAAGTGTTAAGTATTAAGCTTTTTTGCTGTTTTATTATTCTTTGTTGTTGCATTTTTGAGCTTATAAAAAAATCTAATACCAGTGATAAGAAATTCAAATATCAATAAATTAACGAAGATTGTTACTCTGTTTTGCGATAGTATTTTTAATTAGATGTTAAAATTATGCTTGTTTTTAAGCCGTTAAATCTCTATAGATGGAAACAGCAGTTAAATTACGACAGGGAGTGTAGTAGCAAATGATGAAAGTAGGTTTAGTTGGTTGGCGTGGTATGGTTGGTTCTGTACTGATGCAACGTATGGTTGAAGAGGGCGATTTTAAACTGATTGACCCTGTATTCTATTCAACTTCTCAAATTGGTATTCCAGCACCAAATTTAGGTAAAGATGCAGGCATGCTGCAAGATGCTTTTGATGTTGAAAGTTTAAAAAAACTGGATGCTATTATTACCTGTCAGGGTGGTGGTTATACTGAAAAGGTATACCCAGCATTGCGACAAGCTGGTTGGAAAGGTTACTGGATTGATGCGGCATCAACATTACGTATGAAGCCAGAATCAATTATTACACTTGATCCTGTTAACTTTGATCAAATTCAGCAAGGCATTCATAACGGCACAAATACCTACGTAGGTGGTAACTGTACGGTTAGCTTGATGCTGATGGCTGTCGGTGGTCTATACAAAGCAGGACTTGTTGAGTGGATGACGTCACAAACGTATCAAGCCGCTTCTGGTGCGGGTGCAAAGAACATGCGTGAGTTGATCAACCAAATGGGTGTGATTAACGATTCAGTGACAAGTGAGCTTGCTAATCCATCAACATCGATACTTGATATTGACCGTAAAGTGGCAGATACCTTACGTTCAAGTGATTTTCCATCACAAGAGTTTGGTGCGCCATTAGCGGGTTCTCTTATTCCTTGGATTGATGTGAAGCGTGAGAATGGTCAAAGCAAAGAAGAGTGGAAAGCATCTGTTGAAACAAACAAAATTCTTGGCTTAGAGGATTCTCCAATCCCAATCGATGGTACTTGTGTACGTATTGGTGCGATGCGCTGCCATAGTCAAGCACTGACATTGAAGCTGAAGAAAAATGTACCGCTAGATGAAATTGAAGAAATCATAGCATCGCATAATGATTGGGTAAAAGTTATCCCGAATGATCGTGACGTAACAGTGCAAGAGCTAAGCCCTGCAAAAGTAACGGGGACGCTATCGGTACCAGTAGGTCGCCTACGTAAACTCGCGATGGGTGATGACTACCTTAATGCCTTTACTGTTGGTGATCAGTTATTATGGGGGGCTGCAGAGCCACTTCGTCGTACACTGCGTATTATCCTTTCTGAAAAAGCATAATATTTGTCAGTTGATAATAAAAAACGCCTGCAATAATGCAGGCGTTTTTGTTTATAGTAGCTTTGATTTAGTGTTGTTTATGCTGACGTAAACCACGACCACTTAAGATAGTTTTTAGTACGTCTTTTTCTCTTAATTTACTCATTCCTACATAAGCGACAGGAACAAGGAACAAGGAGAAGAATGTGCCGGCGGTTAACCCTCCCACTAAGACCAAGCCAATATTTACACGACCTAACGAGCCAGGCCCTGATGCAAATGCCAATGGTAAGGCACCTAAGATCATGGTGAGCGAAGTCATTAAAATTGGTCGTAGACGCGAACGAGCACTGTGAATAGCAGCATCAATGGCGCTTTTACCGTGTTTACGTTGCTCATTGGCAAACTCAACCAACAAGATACCGTGTTTAGTGACCAGCCCGACTAAAGTTAATAAGCCTATTTGTGAGTAAATATTGAGGCTTTGCCCAAATATCCACAGGGTCAGTACTGCGCCTACAATACACAGAGGAACGGTAAGCAAAATGATCAACGGATCAACAAAGCTCTCAAACTGCGCAGCTAAGATCAAATAGATGAAAATAAGCGCCATCAAAAATAGTGTTTGGGTGCCATCTTGTGAGTCCATTAACTCTTTCACTACACCGTCATAGGCATAGCTTTGTGAGTCATCAAGCAGTTCTGGTATGTTCTCATCAATATAATTACGCACATCACCTGCGGTATAGCTCGGCATTAAGGTTGCTGTAATTTCAGCACTATTTTGCCCCATGTAAGTCTTAAAGTTAGACTCGGAGGTTACCGCTTTAATCGAGACGAATTCAGACAGAGGAATGTTTTGTCCTGATTCTGACGCCACATAAAGCTTATCGATAATATCGAAGTTGCCTAGATCTTTGCGGTTAACCTGAACGCGAATAGGGTAGGTATAACCATCATCAGCCTGTAAGTTCGCAGCTTTTAACGAACCAAGAAAAGTAGATAGGGCATTGGTTACATCAGTATAAGCTACGCCTGATAAGATAATTGCATTGCGATCAATGCGTAAGTCATATCGGAGTTGATCACGCAGTAATGAGCTTTTAACACGCGTTAACCCTTGATATTCACTCAATTTTTTAACGACACGGTTCGCTGTATCATTAAGCTTCGTATTATCTCTATTAACGGTTTTAAGCTGCAGTTTCAAATTAGTTGCCGCATTTAGACCATCAGCCGAGCGAACACTGAATGACATACTGTATGCCGACAATGTTTTCGCTGATTTATCTGTTAATTCTGCCACAACTTCATCTGCGGGCTTAGTACGTTTACCCCAAGGCTCAAGTAAAATATGATTTGATGGTGCGGCCTCGATATACGATAAGTTAGCAGCAATGTCTTTGTTATCTTCCATAACATGATTAAGTTCTGAGTTATGTTTGATGTGATAACGTCGACCTACACCTGTCGGTGCTTCTGAACTACCATCAATAAAGCCAGTATCTTCTGTTGGTAACAGTACTTGTGGCATAGACCATACCGCGGCACCCGAAAGCGCGATAAGTGCCAGTGCAATACCTCCCATCAATGCCTTACGGTTAAACCACTTAGATAATTGTTTCGTGTAACTTTCTGAGAGCCTATGAATTTGTTTATCAATTGCTGCAAACCATTTAGGTTGCTGTGCTACTGGTTTTATTAAATAAGCGCACATCATCGGTGACAGTGTTAATGCAACCATGCCTGAGATGATCACTGATGCTGCAAGGGTAAAAGCAAATTGGCGGAACAGATCAGCTGTCATACCTGACATTAAACCAATAGGCAGGTAAACCGCAGCAAGGGTCATTGTCATTGCTATTACTGGGAAGATAATTTCATTACTCCCCTTAATGGCAGCATTAAGGGGTGTTTCACCTTCCTCTATATAGCGATAACAGTTTTCAACCACCACGATAGCATCATCAACCACAAGGCCGATCGCAAGAATAATGGCTAAAATAGTCAGCACGTTAATGCTGAAACCAAGAAATGACATCACTGCAAAAACACCAATAATACATACTGGGATGGTGATAATTGGGATTGATGCAATACGCAGTGATCCTAGGAAAATCACTACAATCACAGAGACTAAAACGATAGCTTCAAATAGGGTATGGAAGCCTTGATCTATAGATTCTTGAATGAAATCGGCTTGATTATAAACCATCTTCATTTCTAAACCGTCAGGCAAGTGTTGCTGCATCTTTTCTATTTCAGCTTTCACACGAGCAGCTACGTCAACAGGGTTTTCACTCTTAAGAGGTAACACCTGAAGCGACATTGCAGTGTCACCATTTACTTTTAATTTGCTCGGTGTGAGGCTGTTTTCACCCATTTTGACATCAGCAATGTCTTTAATACGAATGATATTGCCATCATCAACACGGATCACCAGATCCTGAATATCTTTAACGCTAGTGACTTGAGTGACAGGGTTGATTTGGAAGTTACGGGCTTCGCCCACGATTTGACCAACAGTAAATGACGAGCTGTATGCACTGAGTGTTGTAACAACATCTGCCGCTTTTACATTAAGTGCCATCATACGGTTTGGATTAAGCCAAACACGTACAGCTTTTGCTGCACCACCATAAGGACCATAAACAGCACCAACGCCCGCAATATGTCTAAATTGGGGTTTGATTTGTTGTCCAATGTAGTCATACATTTCTTGCGAGCTCATTGTACCTTTATTAATAAAGGTAATAATATTACTGGCAGAGCTTTTGTCGCCTGAGTCATCGGTTACCGTTGGTTTATCAACCATACTTGGTGGAAAGTCAGCGATAGCTTCAATACTGCTTCGTAACTTATTCATTAAGTTCGCGTATTCAACATCAGTAATGCCATCATCAAATTTCACATTTAACGTGCATTTACCTTGAGTACAGTCAGTCGTCATAATGTCGACGCTTTCTAACCCTGTTGCTGCATTAATTAAATGTGTTGCGACATTTCGTGACATAAAGTCGGCACTGGCACCATCAATATTGGCGGTAACCGTTGCTTTAGGGGTGTTGTGCTCAGGGAAATATTGAATTGCTAGCTTTTGGAAAGAGAACAGGCCAATAAGAATAATTGCAATACTTAAGACGGAGGCAAAAACAGGATGTTTAATACAGACTTCAGGTAGCTTCATGGTTCAGCTCCGTTACTGTGTTATCACCTTTTTTTTCATCTTTTTTTGCAGCAGTAGCAGGATCGGTTGTTTTCTTTTTTGGCGCTTGTGCTGGTGCATCTGCTGTTGAGGTTTGGGTCTTGATGATATTAACGAGAGTTTCATCATCAATTCTTTGGTGTCCCGTAACAACAACCTTTTCATCCACTTTTAAGCCTTTTTCTACAATAACATATCCATTATTAAGGTTGTCACCTAATGTCAGGTAACGCTTGACTGCGATATTGTTTTTATCAATGACCCAAACATAGCGATCTTCATTGTGGGCAAGAATGGCGTTTTGTGGTGCAACTATGCGTTCAGTGCGACCGTTTACCATTTGGCGAACTTGCGCAAACATTCCAGGGGCTAAAATATGGTTAGGGTTTTCAATGCGGGCATGAATAGCCACACGTCCCGTATTTTTATTAACGGCTGGTGCGACGTAATCAACAATACCGTTAAATGTCATATTTTTGTATGCTTCTACAGTAACCGTAATTGGCTGGCCTTTTACTGCTTTTCCTAAATCATTTTGGCTAATGGTGTAGGAGACTTCTACAGGGTTAAGGTTATAAATACTTACCAGAGGTGTCGTTGCATCAATAATACTTCCTGCTGATTTAGTGAAGTTGGTAAGTTCACCATCAAACGGGGCTGTAATGGCATAATCTTTCAAAATGGCTTGTTGTTGTCGATAATCAGCAGCAGCAAGGTTGGCTGCATCTTGTAGCTCTTCAAAATCTTGTTTTGATAAAGCACCAGGTTGCTTTTTATTCAGTTCGATGACACGTTTAACTTTATTTCTTGCGGTTGTTAATGAACTTGCTGCTTTATCAAGATCAGCTTTGGCTTTACTGCTATCTAATTTTGCAATTAGTTGACCTTTTTTTACCACATCACCATCTTTGAAATTGATAGCGACAAGTTTACCTGGAGCACTGAATGTGAGCTCTGCAAAATCAATGGCATTAATTTTTCCCACTTCATTTAATGTGGCAACAAATTCTTTGGTTGAAATAGGCTCGACAGTGACAGGAATTGCTTGGGATTTTTCATTATCACTAGCTAAAGCATAAGTACTTGAAGATAAAGTGATAATAGTGAGTAGTAGCGGAGATAATTTTTTATAGTGCACGTCATTTAACTCTTATGGGGGATAAGGGTGTCGGTGTGCAGTAAGCGTATAATAAATACGCAATCATAATGTCAGTGAATGGTTAGCTGGGATTGCCCATTGTCAGAGCTATGTTATTTTAAAGTTTTTGTTAGATGCCATTCAATTTAAAAATAAAAAAAAACGTGAATATTTATCAATATTCACGGTTTCTTATTAAGGTACTTATCTGTAATTATGCTGCTAGGTTTTTAGCAACGAAATCCCAGTTAACAAGTGCCCAGAATGCGTCCATGTAGCTTGGACGTAGGTTGCGGTAGTCAATGTAGTAAGCATGTTCCCACACATCAACAGTTAGAAGAGGAGTCATTTTAAGACCTTCTTCAGCGATAGGACAACCTGCATTAGATGTGTTCACGATTTCTAATGAACCATCTTCCATTTTAACTAACCAAGTCCAACCAGAACCGAAGTTGTTGATTGCAGATTCTGTAAATTTTGCTTTGAAATCAGCAAAAGAACCGAATGCTTTAACGATAGCATCTGCAAGTTCACCCGTTGGTTCACCGCCAGCATTAGGTGCTAGACAGTTCCAGTAGAACGTGTGGTTCCATACTTGAGCTGCATTGTTAAATACGCCGCCAGTTGAAGTCTGTACAATTTCTTCAAGTGACTTTTCAGCAAGCTCTGTACCTTCAACAAGACCGTTAAGCTTAACAACGTAAGTGTTGTGGTGCTTACCGTAGTGATATTCTAGAGTCTCTTGAGAAATGTGAGGCTCAAGTGCGTTCATTGCGTAAGGTAGAGCTGGTAATTCAAATGCCATTGCTCAATTCTCCATATTCGTTTTGTGGCGTCTGCCACGACATTATTGCTTCCTGTAAGCATCAAGGCCTACGTATTTATTTTTTGAATCTGACCGCTTTATTTTAGCAAGTTTTTTCTTTATTAAAAGACTTGGAAACAAAAAAATACCCTATACCTCGTTTATCAATGCGTCAATAACCTTTTATTTAACAAGGCCATTGAAACTGGGATCTGGTATTGCATTAAAAGCATTCGCTTAGTGTGGGAAAGTATTTTTATTGGTGACGATAACCAAGTAGAATGGTAGGGTTTAAGTTATTACTATTAAGGTTGTACGAGGAAGTTATGGAAACTATCGACAAAATTAAGCAGCAAATCGCTGAAAACCCAATTCTACTTTACATGAAAGGCTCACCAAAGCTACCAAGCTGTGGTTTTTCTTCACAAGCTTCACAAGCACTAATGGGCTGTGGCGAAAAGTTTGCATACGTTGATATTTTACAAAATCCAGATATTCGTGCAGAACTTCCAATTTACGCACAGTGGCCAACATTCCCACAATTATGGATTGAAGGTGAGCTAATTGGTGGTTGTGACATCATTCTTGAGATGTTCCAAAAAGGTGAGCTTCAGCCACTAATTAAAGAAGCTGCAGCACGTCGCGACGCAGCTTCTGCAGAGTAATTTCTCTGCACAGTAATTGTTTGAGATGAAATGATTGTTTAAGTATTTCGCTTTCAAACAATAAAAAACCGCCCAATATGGCGGTTTTTTTTGTTTTTGAGTTTGACTTAAAGCACCATAGATGCCAGCCAACCAAAGCCAATTAAAGGTAGGTTGTAGTGAATAAAGGTGGGTACAACCGAATCCCAGATATGATCGTGTTGACCATCAGCATTCAAGCCAGATGTTGGCCCTAATGTTGAATCAGACGCTGGCGAGCCTGCGTCACCTAGCGCTGCTGCTGTACCAACAATTGCAATGGTTGCCATTGGTGAGAAACCAAAAGACAGACAAAGTGGCACGTAAATAGTGGCAAGAATAGGAATAGTTGAGAATGAAGAACCTATTCCCATCGTTACTAATAAACCTACAACGAGCATTAACAATGAAGCAAGAGGTTTGTTATTACCTATCACAGCTTCAAGGGAATTCACTAAGGTTTCTACGCCACCGGTTGCTTTCATTACCGCAGCAAAACCTGCTGCTGCAATCATAATAAAGCCGATCATTGCCATCATATGAACACCTTTGGTGAACACATCATGGGTTTCTTTCCACTTAATTACACCAGTGAAAGTAAACACCATAAAGCCGACAAGGCCACCGATGATCATCGAACCACTGTATAATTGCGCGCCTAATGCAGCAAAAATAGCAGCAACAGCGACATAGACATGACGCATATCGATTTCTTTTTTCTCAGGCTCACTGGCAAGGATCTTTTCAACGGAATACTCACGCGGTTTACGGTAACTGATAAAAATAGATATCAATAAACCAAATAACATGCCACAAGCAGGTAAAAGCATTGCCACGGGTACTTGGCTGGCTAATACATCTAAGCCGTTATCGTGTAAGTTTTTAAGCAAGATGTTATTTAAGAAAATACCGCCAAAACCAATAGGTAACACCATATAAGGAGTGACTAAACCAAAGGTTAATACACAAGCGATTAAACGACGGTCTAATTTTAGTTTGGCAAAAACATGCAGTAGCGGCGGAATAACAATTGGGATGAAAGCAATATGTACAGGAATAACGTTCTGAGAAGAAATGGCAAGTAAGACTAGAATGATAAGAACGCTATATTTGACGCCCGTTGCAGCTGCTGCATTATCATGACCGCTAATACGCTTGATCACTTTTTGTGCCAGTACATCTGTGATACCTGAACGCGAGATAGCAACGGCAAATGTACCGAGCATGGCATAACTTAGCGCTGTGGTTGCGCCGCCACCAAGACCACCTTCAAAGGCTGATACGGCATCAGTGAGAGACATTCCACCAATCAGGCCGCCAACAATGGCACTAAAGGTTAGCGCGACCACTACATTCACTCGCATTAACGCGAGTATCAGCATGATACATACCGCTATAACTACAGGGTTCATAAAGCTTTGATCCATCCGTTTTATTGGGTAATTGTGAACTACACGAGTTTGACTGTTTCAAAGTGAGTACATAATCACAGAAATAGAGGGGTGAAATAACACCGTTTTTACCAGTTTGCTTAATTTTTTGCACATGTCGAGGACAAAATGTGTTTTGCAGCACATTTTGTTGAGGTTGTATGATTTTAAATCACTCAAAAGGGGGTTTTATAGTGATTATCAGACAAGAAAAAGGCTAGCAGAATGCTCTGTCTCTTGATCACAAGTTATTGTGTTCAAGAGACTTAGCTAGCTCATATCCTT
>NZ_JADQAQ010000037.1 GCF_022129445.1 Photobacterium sp. Ph5 | reverse complement strand
AGAGGTGATGATATCACCTCTGAGTAGGTGGCCAAATTTAATGTACCACTACAATACAACCTCTATTATAAAAATTAATTACGTTATTTTATTCTGACGCTATATATTTCTTCCAAGATTATTTCTTAACTTTGAGAATGCTGAAAAGCAATAAAATTTATTGTGACTTTTTTAGTTGTTGCTGAGTTTGTGTAAATACAGTCGGGCATAGCCACGGACTGAATATAAATAAAAACAAAGTAACAATTAAAGGAGTAGTATCATGAAATCAACAATCACTGCAGTCTCTGCTGCGGTTGGTATGCTGTTATCTTCAGTCACTTTTGCTGAACCAATTAGCATGTTTGATTATGATGAAGCGACATCAGCGTATGAAGATGCATACTTAGATGCGCAATTTGATTTACGCGATGGTAATCAGGATCAGGCCAGTTATAACGCTGTTGTAAGTGCAAATTATGATCGTGTATTTTCATCAGCAGATCGAAATACGCGAATTGACTTTGTCGGTGATACAACCATCAGTCAAGGTCCGAATGATAATGATGAACGTAAAGAAAATTACCAAGCTTTAGCTTCACTTACAAATGACATGTACTTTAGCCCGAAGGAAAATGATTTCTTTTGGTATGGTAAAGCAGAGGTCGGCGCACAAACTGATATGGAAGATCCCTTTACTAAGTTAACAGTTGGTTTAGGTTATGGACGAGTGGTCAATGCAACCCCAATGGCAAAAGCGATTCGTGTTGTTCAATCTCTTCAAGAGCGGGGTTTATTAAGAGGTAATATTAGTCGCGAAACTTATCAAAATGTGGCTCAAGTCATAGCAAAAGAGCCAGCATACCGTAGTCGTTATGGCTCTGCTGATTATGCTGAGTATTGGGTAGAAGATATCGGTAAAGCATTAGGTGATAAACTAGGCGCACGAGGTGCTATTAAATCTTACGATGTATTGGTGAATGAACGCATTTCTACTCGTAAATACGGGTGGTTAGTCAGAGCGGGGGTTGGCGCAGTACTGACTAATTATGATGGCTCTGATACCAAACCTGCGCTTGAAGTTGGGGCTGAATATCATTACCCAATCAATAACCAAACGCAATTTTCAAATGAAGCGATTTTAACCGCAGTGCTTGATGATGGTGATAATGGTTTTAACGCAACCAATACCATGTCTTTAACTTATGAACTTCGTGACAATATTGATTGGGAAAACGCATGGTTACTCACTTATGCTGCAAGTGATAAATCAGAAGATTTAATGACCAATAGTTTACGTTCAACATTCCGTTACTATGTTTCTAATTCTATTAGTTTATCCGTAACTGGCGGCTTGTCTAAAACTGAAGATAATATTGATTATGATGGAACAACAAACACTAATCGAAATGATGATGTCGATACAACCTTCCACTTTGGTTTAACGTACCGTTTGAAGTAATAAGTTAATTTCTAAATGTTAAAACACAGGCTTTCTTTTTTATAAGACAAGTCTGTGTTTTTTTTTGCTTATAGTAAATATGTATTGTAAGTAACATGATTTTTTTGTCATTGGAATAATATAAAATCACTATACGGATATGATAATGAATGTATTAAATAATGGTTTTTTAAATGAAAGTGATTTGGTTTATATTTTTAAAAATAACACCTTAAAAAGAAATGAAATATTTTCATTGCTAATGAAGCCTTATTGGTCATCTTTATATTCAAGGTGTATGTATAGAATAAATGATAGTGACAGTCTTGATGATGTTGTTCAGGATGTTTTATTGAGAATTTATCAAGCATTACCAAAATATTGTCATCAAGGTGTTTTTAGAACGTGGATTTATACTATTGCGGATAATGTTTGTTATTCACACTTAGCAAAAAAAAATAAATATTATAAAAAAAACGTTTCTATAAATAATATTGAGCCTATCAGTGATTATAATCAAGTGAATATTGATGATAAAATTGATATGGATATCTTATTAGATGAACTATCTTATAACGAACAAGAGATTATTGATTTACGATTTTATCAAGATCTAACATTATTAGAAATCAGTGATGTTTTGTGTATAACAATTAGTGCTTGTAAAATGCGATTATATCGAGCATTAAAGTTACTTCATGAAATGCTATTTGGTAAAAATAAATCATATAAAAAAAGTTAAATATCTTTATCCAATTAGCGTTTACGTTCATATTTAACTCACTCTTTTTTTTATCTCAGATCATGGTAAGTCGTAACGAGAACAGAGATTATATTGTTATAACAGCCTGTTACGCATTGAACCATAGAAATCAGATGAGTATCGTTGGTAACATGTTTGTGAATGGTTGTAATGTAAGTGCCTTGAAAAAGTTGTTACAACATTACACAAGGATAGTTTAGGAAGAAAATGAAGTTGCTTAGTGCTAGGTATTATGGATGTTTGTACTTCTATTTATGATCCGGATATGGATATTCATAATCGCTGTGGGATTTAACCACATAAATATGTTCTGATTGTAAACCGTAAAGAATTTTCAGTGAAAGCCAGTTGAACATTTGTTTAATTGGCTTTTTTGTTTTTATTCATGCGGTTATATTTTTTCTCCTGCCTGTTATTGCTCCCTTTGCAATGCTCTCTATTTACTAACGTAAACAATGTAAATTGAATGCCAATAAGAACGATTATCAATTAAATTACTGCCATTCTAAGTAGGTAGCTAGTTTTTGACTATGGTGTTAAAGCAAAAAAATGTCCAATTGTGGGCGCGTCGTCTTCATATTTACATTTCAATGGCGTTGTTATTGATTGTTTTATTTTTTGCCATCACAGGCATTACATTAAACCGTCCTGAAGTGTTTGTGTCTGATACACCAAGTGTGACAGAACAACAAATTACCATACCTACTTCACTGCTTTCGTCTGAACAAGGTCCGTTTATACCGAACAAATCTGCTTTGATCAGTTATCTATCTAAACATACTGATGTACGTGGTACTGCGTCAGGTATTGAGATCTTTACCGATCTTGAGGGGGATGAACTAGTCGAAGGTGAGATCTCGTTAGATTACAAAGGCCCTGGTTATAACGCAGTTGTCTTTATCGATATGACAACCGCACAAGCGAATATTGAAATTACGAATTATGGTGTTATTGCGCTACTTAACGATCTTCATAAAGGTCGTAATAGTGGCGAGGTTTGGAAGTGGTTTATTGATATTACAGCTGCGTTAATGATCTGTTTTGTGTTAACGGGTGTGTGTTTGCTACTACCGAAAAAGAAAACGCTTAATGCATCAATGAAGTGGATGAGTTTTGGCTCAGTTATAACAGCCATTATTTATGTTGTATTTGTTCCTTAATATTTAACAGGTTGATGATGACCATTAAAAATAAATTAAAAAAGACCGTACTGGCAACGATACTGCTGGCACCGTTATCAATGGTATGGGCTGCACCTTTGCCAGAAACTGCCCAGTTAGATGTTGAGTTGAGTTTACCTAAAATTGAAACCTCAACGTATGCCCGTCCTTATGTGGCAGTGTGGATTGAAAACAGTGAACGTAAACCGGTAAAAACGATGCAGCTTTGGGTAGGTAAAGACGAATGGCTGAAAGATTTACGTAGCTGGTGGCGCAAAGTCGGTCGATATGATCGTGAACTGGTTGATGCTGTTACTTCTGCAACACGTCCGGTAGGTGAGTACCGTTTTTCATGGGATGGCTTAGACGATAAAGGAAATCGTGTAGAGCAAGGGGATTATACCTTTTATGTTGAAGTGGTACGTGAACACGGTGGACGTAACTATTTACGTCAGAAATTAACACTCAGTGAAAGTGCGGTTAGCTATGTTTTAGCACCAACAGAAGAAACTGGCACGATCAAGATTAACTACAAACTCTAAGTGAATTGTCATCATGAATAATAAATTTAAAGCGCTATCTTTGGCATGCCTAGTAACAGCAGGTTTAGGTGTGGCATCTGTTGCTCAAGCTCACCCTCGTTGGGTATTACCTTCACATTTTACCGTTTCAAAAGAGGGCGGTGATTGGTTATCGTTTGATGTGACAGCGTCACACGGTACGTTTGTTTTTGACAAGCCCGCAAGTATTGAAACCACACAAGTTGTTATGCCTGATGGTCGTATTACTTACCCTAATTTCACGATTCGTGGTAAACGTCGTGCGATTTTTGATTTCTTCTTTGAAGAAGAAGGTACACACAAAATCCAAATTAATCAAACACCTAAATATTACACCTTTTATAAAGCAGGACGTCGCGATACTGAAAAACGTATGGAAGCGAATAAAGCAGATCGTATGACAATATTGCCTGAAAAATCACGTGACGTTGTCACTCAGGTGAGTTATACCCGTGCTGAAAGCTATGTAACAGTGGGTAAACCATCAAATAAAGCAATGGAATTAACAGGTAAATATCTGGAAATGGTGCCTGTTACACACCCGTCAGATATTGTTGAAGGTGAGCCAGTTACATTCCAGTTTTTCTTTAATGGTAAACCGCAAGCTGGTGTTACTGCAGACATTACTCGTGAAGGAACATTGTACCGTAACCATCAAGAGCAAATTGATGTAGTGAGTGATAAAGACGGTAAGATCACTTTTACTCCAGAAGTGGCAGGTCGTTACCTAATGAAGTCGAACTACAAAGGTATGGTTGAAAACGATCCTATGTATGACCGTGCTAACGTCAATGTCCACCTGACATTTGAAACCTTACTTCAATAATCTATTACTGGCTTAGGCGTGAACTCATCACGCCTAAATATATGCATTCTTTAAGCCTGTCTTTGGGCTTGTTAGAGGTTTTTATGACAATTAAATCATCTATTATTACAGCATCTTTATTTTGTATGGGGACATTTTCAACTGCGGCTTTTGCTCATTTCCCATTAATGAGTTGCTGGTTTGAAGCCGATAAAGTGTTGTGTGAAGCTGGTTATAGTGATGGTAGTACGGCGGTAGAATATAACGTTGATATGTTTGATTACGACGACAATTTAATTGCTAAAGCTGTGACGGATAAGCGATCAATTGCTGAGTTCACCAAGCCAGATACTGACTTTTATTTGGTTTTTGATGCCGGACATGAGAATCCTGTTGAAGTTGATGTTGTTGAGATAAAAGAGAAATGATCCGTCAATCTGTTCGCTCTGATAATGGAGACCGAGAAGGTAAGTGGGTTGTATTATGTATTGGATTAATCTTGTTGGTGTCTTTTGTCTTGCTTCCTTATCACCAAACTACACAACCACAATCGATACTGCTTTCGCACCAAATTGCGATTACTGATTTAGCCGCCGAAGAGATCGCTATGGTTGCTGAATTACGGTTAGCTCATGAAGAAATTCGTAATTTATTTCAAGATAGCCAGTTAAGTGATGCTGTTGGTCAATGGCCGAAAATATCAGAACTTCAAGAGTTTTGGATTGCTCCTTTTGTGACAGATAAAAGCTGGGAGCGAAAAGGTCGTCATCAATGGGCATTGATCACAGGTGCTATCTATCAAGGCGTTAAAACTGATGAAAAAGGCGCGATGTCGGTAGTGTTAAATAGCGTTTCAGCATCTCCTGATATTTGGCTTGCCATGAATAACGATGTGGTATTACTCGATGCTAATACATTACATGATTTTGATGAAACACAGTTAATCAGTAATGGTTGGACGCAAATTGTGTTTAACGATTCGCCTAAGAATAACGAACCCCACAATCATTAATAACGGCGCTTTGGTTTTATTGCCGTTAATCTTCACTGTACTGAGATTTAGATAACAATGAATAAATTAATTAAATCTAGCCTTACTGCTATAGCATTGCTTGTGAGTATGAATAGCTTTGCTGCTGATAAAAAGACCATTGGTATTACTTTGCAGCCCTATTACAGTTATGTAAAAGCGGTTGTTGGTGATAAAGCTGAGATTTTACCGTTGGTTGATGCCGGTTTTAACCCTCATAACTATTTACCTCAACCTAATGATCTGAAGCGTCTAAAAGAGATGGATATCATCGTGGTTAATGGTATTGGTCATGATGATTTTGCATTAAAAGTTATTCAAGCTGCTGATCGTGATGATTTGATTGTCATTGAAGCTAATAACGATGTGCCGCTATTGCCAGCAATGGGGCAGTCAGTTGGTAATGGTGCAGTGAACCCACATACGTTTGTTGGATTATCAACCACGATTCAGAAGGTTTATACCATTGCCAATGAGTTAGCGAAAATTGATCCTGACAACGCCGCCGAATACCGAAAAAACGCCCGTAATTATGCTAAACAATTTCGTTTAATGAAGCGGGATGCCATGTTGACTCTGGGTGATTTAGATACCGCGGGAATGAAAGTCGCGACTACGCACAATGCTTATGGTTACTTATTGCAAGAGTTTGGTGTTGATGTTGCAGCGGTGATTGAACCTGCTCATGGTGTTGAACCAAGTGCAAGCCAATTACAAGAAACAATTGAGAAAATTAAGCAATCAGGCATTGATGTTTTGTTTTATGAACTGAATATGCCTAACCGTTATGTTGATACAATTGAGAAAGCAACAGGCGTTCAATTATACCGCTTTTCTCACATGACACACGGTGAGTACGATGCCAAGAAAGTAGAAATCGAGATGCAAGAAAATCTGGCCACACTAGTCGAAGCAATCAAGTTTGCTGCCAAGAAGGATCAAGCATGATTATCGGCCCGAGCATTCAATTAAATAACGTTAATCTGCAATATGGTGCGAATCAGATTTTATCTGATATCACTCATCAATTTGACGGTGGGCAATGCCATGTAGTGATGGGCCCTAATGGTGGCGGTAAAACATCATTGTTACGTTCTATTTTAGGCTTAACGCCGTTTCGTGGTCAGATTGATATTTTATGGGATGAATCAGTTAATAACGGTAAAGCCGGTACGATTGGTTATGTGCCACAAAAAGCAATGTTCGAACAAAGTTTGCCGTTAACAGTGATGGATTTTATTTTATTAAATCAAACACGTTCACCTTTGTTTTGGCGCCAACGCCAGAAAGATAAACAAATCGCATTAACGCAACTTGATCGTGTCGGTATGGCGAATCGAGCAGATCGCCGTATGGGACAATTATCTGGTGGTGAACAGCAGCGCGTATTGTTTGCTCAAGCACTATTAGATAATCCCGATTTGCTGGTACTTGATGAGCCAACGACAGGTATGGATGAGCAGGGTGTGCGGTATTTAGAATCGCTTATCAATGAATTTGTTAATCAAGGTAAAACTGTCTTAGCGGTTCATCATGATGTGACAGCTGTTCGACGTTTAGAGGCACAAGTTCATGTGGTTAATCGTGTGTTAGTTGATAGCGGTGATCATAGTCAAGTATTGGTACCGGAGAAGATTGAACGTTTGTTTAATCATTATTCACAGCCAGCAGTATCTACGTCTAATCAATCAGAGGTGGCGTAATGGAATTATTAAGACATTGGGCGCAACTGGGGGTTGATGCTGGTTGGTTAAGTGACAGTTTCTCTTATGCTTTTATGGTTAACGCGATTGTAGCGGCACTGTTGCTTGGGCCTCTTTTAGGTGGTTTAGGTACCTTAGTGATTGCTAAACGCTTAGCGTTCTTTTCTGAAGCAGTCGGTCACGCCGCTCTAACGGGTATTGCGTTGGGTGTATTGTTAGGAGAGCCGCCAGAAAATCCATTCATTGGTTTATTTAGTTTCTGTATGATCTTTGCTTTATTGCTGCATTTCGTGCGAAATCGAACCAATGTACCTTATGACACATTAGTCGGTGTTTTTCTTGCATTAGCATTAGCCGTTGGTGCGGCATTGTTGATGTATGTGGCGCGTAAGATCAATATCCATATGTTAGAAAACGTCTTGTTTGGTTCAATTTTAACGGTAACAGATCAAGATTTGATTGTGCTTGCGTTCAGTTGTGCCCTAATTGTGCTGTTATTAATACCGACATTTAACCGTATTTTATTAACGTGTATTAGCCCTGATATTGCCCGAGTTCGCGGTTATAAAACCAATTTTTACGATTACCTATTTGTGATGATGATAACACTTGTCACGATAGCATCTGTGAAAATTGTTGGTGCAGTGTTGGTTGGTGCGTTGTTGTTGATTCCTGGCGCAACTGCACGTTTGTTAACCAAAAATATGGGTAGCTTTGTTCTATTGTCAGCACTGTTAGCTACGATAAGTTGTGTTATTGGCACGGTATTACCAATGGAATTAAAGCTGCCTGTGCCATCAGGTGCTGCGATCATTATCGTATCAGCCATTTTTTTCTTATCAGCAACGATTTATCGCATTATTCGCAAAAGTTAATCAGGAAATCACATGTTTTTATTGAATAAATTCTCTACATCCATGCGTAAAACCAAAACTGTTTTATTCGGTGCCTGTTTAAGCGCTGCCGTTTTACTGCCAACAAGTATTGCTTACGCAAAAGATATTTTAACAGCAACCCCTGTGACTTATATGTTAGCGACAGAGTTGACTAAAGAGACAGGGATCACGACTGAATATTTACCACCTAAACGCTACGGTGTAACGCGATTACCTAATTGGTTTTCAACTAAAGGGCAAGAGGTTGCTTCAAACGCAAGTAAAACAGCAAAAGCAGTTATTACGTTAGGCGCTATTTGGCCTAATGATCCGCTATTTGTTTATGCGCGTGAAGGTAATATAAATATTGTTGAGATTGATGCATCACAAGCGATTTCACCACGCGCACAAGGCGTCGCTGCATTACGTTTACCTGATGGTACTACATCGTTATATGCATGGTTAAACCCAACGAACTTAACTCGTATGGCTGCAATAGTCAGTGATGATCTCCAGCGTTTATGGCCTGAGAAAGCTCAACAAATAGAAAAGAATCAACAAGCACTAATGATTGATGTTCGTCAATTGATTAATCGTCAGCAAGCCACCCTTATGCAAGCGGATGTGGATTCTGTCGTTTTACTGTCTGCTGAGTTAGAAGATTTTGCATCCGGTAATCAGTTATTTGTTGTAGATCGTTTGATCAAGCCTGAGTTGGAATGGACAGAGGTAGATAAAACGCAATTAAACGCATTACTAAAAGAAGATCCTTCATTAACCATTCTGACAACTAAAGCGTTAAGTAAAAATATGAAAGCATTGATTTCTGCGGATACTAAAGTAATTGTTATTGATAGCCTTGATCGTTGGGGCCGCAGTGGGATTGATGCGAAAAAACCATTACAGCGTTGGGAAGTGGAATTTTAAATGCTGATGTGATTGCTATTAATTAACTGTATTGTAAATAAATTGTAGTGATTTACTGCAATACTAAAACAGTCTAAGCGTCCACTGCTTATGATGTAGTTTCTGCTTATTTCTTCCGTTGTTCTATGAAGATTTAAGGAAAACTACTTTGCCCAGCCCATGCTGGGCTTTTTTCGTTTGCTAGAATGTGAAAAGTAGAGACAGCACACCTAATCCAATCAGCAAAGTGCCTGAAATAATATCGTTATATTTACCTATCATTTTACCAATCACATGATCGCCTAAATTATTACCTGCATAAGTTAGCCCAACCCCAGTAATGAAGGTTAATGTCACCACTAACATGATATTAAGTTGAGTAATGCTACCAAGAATACCCACCCCAATATTATTAATTGAAAGTAAAAAACCTAAGATAACAGCACCTTTTATACTGAGATCACGGCGTTTCTCTTGTGCTATTTGTTGTTTTTTAAGTAAATCTGCACCAATGAACCACGCTCCCATGAGTATAAAAATGAGTGAACCTAATTCATTAGAGAATTTGTGAGGAACAAGGTGGGTGATCAGTTGACCAAACAGCATGGATAAATAGGTAACAAAAGTCGTAATAAAGGAAATGATGATATTCGATGAAAGAGGAATATCTTCATTTTTAACCCCATATGTTAAACCCATTACAAAGTTATCGAGGTTAGAGGATAAGGTAAATAATAATGCGAGAAGAAAAGACATAAACTACCACTCCATAAAGTATTCTTTATAGTCTTTTACAGTGAGAACTACGATCAATATGTGTGGGTAGTTATTTTTCAGATATGACGGTACTCTGCGCTGAAATATAGGTTCAGCGCAGGAGGTTTACAGAATCCCAGCCAAACGTGCTTTAAGAAAAGCAGACAAGGTTTTGTTATCTTTGACTTCATTTTTAACGATTTTTTGCTCGAGTTCAGCGACTGAAAGGGTAACAACTTCGATAATCTCATCATCATCAAGCTCACCAATTGTTGGGGCTAGATCTGTCGCAACGAAAAGGTGTTGGATCTCATCACAAAAGCTAGGTACTGGTAGTAATTCGCCTAATGATTGCCAACTGTCTGCTTTTAAATTGGTTTCTTCAGCGAGTTCTCTTTTCGCACATAGAAAAATATCTTCATGTGTTTCTAATGTCCCAGCTGGAAATTCTAAAATCCACTGTTTAATTGCGGGACGATATTGGTTTACTAAAACAAGGTGCCCTTGGCTATTGATGGGAATGATCACCACAGCTCCAGGATGTTTAATTGAAGTAAATGTCACTTGTTTATTATTCGGCAATACGTGCTCTTGTTCTTCAACTGAAAAACATTTCCATTGGAAAAGTGTTTTTGACATGCTTTAGCACCTTTATTCATTGGTCGCTATTTGATTATATCCCCAACGTTTCGCACGCATCAATGCACTCTCGGCTTTTATATAGTCATATCTGAAATCTTGATATTCGACGGCTGTAATACCGACACTGATAGTCATACTTATTTTGTGGCCTGAATCTAATTCTAATGTCCATTTAGCGACTTCATTACGTAATGTGATCGCCATAAATTCCGCTTTTTGGATATCTGCATTAGGTAAAAGAATACAAAATTCTTGGCAACTTAATCGTGCAATTTTAACGTTGGCATCGCAGGTTTTTTTCATGCATTTTGCTAACATCATAATGGCTTTATCGCCCGTATCCAGCCCATATCGATCGTTTATGTCTCGCAGGTTATCGATATCAATCAGCAGCATTGATATATCACGACGATAACGTTGACAACGAGAAGATTCATTAAGGTAAATTGGCACAAACCCTTCGCGACTTAAAAGCCCTGTTAAATAATCATGGGTTGTGGTGCGCTTAACCTGCATGATGGCATCATAACGATGACGCGAAAGTAAAAACGCCATTACAAAAATAATTGAATAAGCACTGATGTTTTGTAGTGCTGATGAAATTTGTAAGTGTTTATTGGCTATTTCAGAGATACTTAGCACGATATAAATAAACCCAAAAATAGTGCTATACCAAGCTGCTGTTTTGATTCGTAAGGCAAAGAAGCATAACAAAGGAATAGTTAGTCCAATAGTGTTGCTGATATGGCGCGCACCCTCAAAATAAAACCCACTGGTACAGACTAGGGTTGTTGCGATAAGGAATATCCAGAATAAGATCTTTGCTGAAATTAGAGATCGGTTAAGGATGGCAAGGCTATAACAAAGAAACATGCCAACGATACCTACAAAGGTAAAATAAAACTCTGCATTAGAGACAAAATAGGTAAAAGCAATAACGGCACAGATAGCACCAGAAAAAGGGAAGAGTAATGCGAGCTGTTTCTTGAGTGTTTTTTCACTAAGTTCGATATAAGCAAGGTTAGTGGGGTGGAGTTGATTGCTTTTGATTAATGTCGTCATAAGTTGGAAACACCTTCGCACAGGATTAAAGAATGCAACATGTTGTGCATGGCGCGAGAATAGCAGTATTTCACTTTATGTCTAATTATTTTTGAAAATTAATGTAACGAGCTATATCAATAACATTTGATGATGAACAATAACGGTTTATTTTTTTAAATGTTAATTGCATTCTTAATAGATAAGAATAAGAGGCGATTACACCTCTTATTAATGATAAATTTTATTATTGTTTTAAAAAGTTATTGATGAGTTCAGTGGTGAGTTCTGGTTGCTCATTAGTGACGCCATGTGCGGTATTTGGGATAACAACGATTGGAGCTTGAGCATATTTGCTGAGTTTGATGCCATTAGATAATGGAAAGATTTTATCTTTTTCACCCCAAATAAGCATAAGTTCTGGCAAATGAGTCGGATCGAATTGTTGAATACGATCACGATCTAATGGCAGAGTTTGGATCAGGCTTGTTCGTTGCGGTTTCCATTGCGAAAAGTAACCTTGATAGATTTGCTCTGCGACAAAATCAGGCATTGGTTTTTTCTTTACAAAGACATTGTCATATAAACGACGAATACCATTACTGTCATTTGGGACAAATAAAGCTTCTGGTGTATTCACATTGGCGCGTTTAACCAAATCGGCTAAGTCGTTATCGCTGAAAAGTGGGCCAGGACTAGCGATAATAATGGCTTTATTGATCCGTTCAGGGTTTGTCATCATATCGTAGGTAACAAACCCGCCATATGAAATGCCTGCTACATTGATTTTTTCTAGTTTTAAGTGATCAACAAGTTGCCATATCGCTTGGGTTTGAGTTGCTAAACGTGCTTCAGCTTGGCTTTGTGACTCACCAAACCATAGTAAATCAGGAGCAATGACATGGTAATGCTTACTTAATTCAAGCATTTCAGCTTTCCATGTTGCAGCAGCAGTGCCACCAAAACCATGCAATAATAATAAAGGCTCACCTTGTCCACCTTCCCAGTAAGTCAGTGTTCCACCTTCTTTTAATGTAAGAGAGTGTTTCGTAAAACCATCATCATGGAGCACGGTTTGATCATGTTCGGTTTTCCATTGAACGACTTCGCAGCCATTAAGGAGAGGAAGCAGGCTGCATACCATCATTGTTATAGGTAATAAACGTTTCATAGTGACTCTATAGTTAAAATAGTACCACTTAATAATACGGTGTTTTATAATGGGGGCGCAAGTCATTAAAACCGAAGTTATTGTTCGTAATTGTAAACATAAATAACCAAGATTAAGTGTGTTTGATAGCAATATTAAGCACAACTGACTTGAAACTGTGGTGATGAATCATGATAATCGTCATCAACTGATTGATTATCCATTTAATATGGCGACTTAATATTAAGTTGCATGAATGTGATAGCCTCTATTTTTAAGGATTAGGAGACACTATGCGTGTTTTAGTTACTGGTGGCATGGGCTATATTGGCAGCCATACTTGTGTACAAATGATTGATGCGGGTATGACACCGATTATTGTCGATAATTTGTATAACAGTAAAGAAACAGTATTAGGTCGTATTGAAAACCTAACTGGTGTTAAACCTGCTTTTTATCAAGGTGATATACGCGATCGTGCTTTTTTAGATAGTGTTTTCGCTGAAAATGAAATTGATGCCGTTATTCACTTTGCAGGTTTAAAAGCGGTGGGTGAGTCAGTAGAAAAGCCGCTAGAATATTATGATAATAATGTTCACGGAACATTAGTCCTTGTTGAGGCCATGCGCGCTGCTGGTGTGAATGCGCTAATCTTTAGCTCTTCTGCAACGGTTTATGGTGATCCTGCCTCTGTGCCAATTACAGAAGATTTTCCAACCAGTGCTACGAATCCTTATGGTCGCAGTAAGTTAATGGTTGAAGAGTGTCTAGCTGATATTCAACATGCTTATCCAGAAATGAGTATTACCTTGCTACGTTATTTTAATCCTGTTGGTTCACATAAATCTGGCACCATGGGTGAAGATCCACAAGGTATTCCGAATAACTTGATGCCATTTATTTCTCAAGTTGCAGTCGGTCGTCGTGAGTTCCTATCTGTATTTGGTAATGATTACCCAACTATCGATGGTACAGGCGTTCGTGATTATATTCACGTAGTTGACTTAGCTGATGGCCACTTAGCAGCACTTAACCACAAAGGTTCAGAAGCGGGTTTACACATTTATAACCTAGGTACAGGTAATGGTAACAGTGTTCTGCAAATGGTTGATGCATTCTCAAAAGCGTCAGGTGTTGAAGTTGCTTACCGTATTGCACCGCGTCGTCCTGGTGATATTGCTGAATGTTGGGCTGATCCAGCTAAAGCAAAAGCAGAGTTGCATTGGGAGGCGAAATTAACCTTGGATGATATGACGCAAGATACATGGCGTTGGCAGTCGACTAACCCAAATGGTTATCCAGACGCTGAATAACTAGAGTTCAACCAGAACTGCCAATAAATAAAAGGCGCTCATTTCAAATGAGCGCCTTTTTTATATGAGTATAGATGTTTTAATTTTTGGTTTGCTTATAGGTTTTGAAAATAAAGAATAAAGTTAAACTCAATACGGCACCTAGCGTGTCTGCGAGCATATCTTTTTGTGCATCCCAAATATCGCCTTGAGAACCTAAAAACTCGATGCCAGCTTCACCACCAGCACTTGCTGCATACCACCATTCAATGATCTCATAGCCAGCCGCAATAGCCATCACTGCAAATAGACCAAATAAACCAGCAATAAGAGGCTTACAATGATTTTTTCTCACTAAATATTCAGCAATAGGAAAGGCATAAAAGCCAATTGAAAAGTGGGCAAGGCGATCAAAGTTGTTACGACTAGAGCCAATTAAATCGTTGAACCAATCAAAGGGGACATTAGCAAAGGTATAATGGGCACCGATATTATGCAATACAAGCCATACTGCCATTAAACAATAAGCAAGATTACTAAATTGGAAGTGACGGTAAGTGACGACAAGTAGACCAAAGATAAGTACAAGGGGAATAGCTTCAGCTATCCATACTTCTCTAAATGCTGGGTTTATCCCTAAAATGATAAAGAAAAGTGAGTAGGAGATAGCAAGCCACAACGGAAATTTATTTTCAGACATCATATATCCTTATTGAATAAAACCTCGCTAGATTAGACTAAATGCTCAATTCTTTCCAATTTGGTTTTATCGCTTGCTTTATAATAAAATGAAAAAGCTAAATATGCTTTCTTAATCAGAACTTGTGTTATAATCCGCGGCTAATGTTTTTCACGTTATTGTGATATTCATCATAGTTAACTGTAAACTCTATCCAAAGAGTTGTTTTTACCGGAGCATCATTTTGCATTTTAAAGATCTTGGATTAGACCCGCGCCTATTGAAAAAAATTAATCATTTGGCGTTTGATCGAGCAACCGAAATTCAGCAAACAGCAATTCCTGTTGCTATCGCAGGCAAAGATATCTTAGCCTCTTCAAAAACGGGTTCCGGTAAAACATTGGCATTCTTGCTTCCTGCAATGCAACGTATGTATCGTAGTAAGCCATTTACACGACGTGATCCCCGTGTTGTTATCCTTACACCGACACGTGAATTAGCAAAACAAGTATTTGCACAACTACGTACGCTAAATGCAGGTACACCGTATGATGCTACTTTGATTGTCGGTGGTGAAAACTTTAATGATCAAGTTAAAGCACTACGTAATGATCCTATGTTTGTTGTTGCAACGCCTGGCCGTTTAGCCGATCACCTAGAGCACCGTAGTACGCACCTTGATGGCTTAGAAATGCTTATTCTTGATGAAGCAGACCGTATGCTTGATTTAGGTTTTGAAGCACAACTTCGTCGTATCAACGAAGCGGCTAACCACCGTCGTCGTCAAACATTGATGTTTTCAGCAACCTTGGATCACTCGGATGTGGTTGAGATTGCTTCAGAAATGCTAGATAACCCGAAACGTATTTCGATTGGTCACTCAGCAGAAGAGCATAAAGATATTACTCAACGCTTTATTCTTTGTGATCACCTAGATCATAAACAAGCGTTACTGGATAAAATCTTAGAAACACAAGATTACAAGCAAGTTATCATCTTTACGGCAACACGTGCTGATACCGATCGTTTAACGACTGAATTAAATGAGCGTAAGCTAAAAGCTGTTGCACTAAGTGGTAGCTTAAACCAGAACCAACGAAACAGTATTATGAGTCAGTTTGAGCGTACGTGTCATAAGATCCTTGTGACAACGGATATTGCTTCTCGTGGTTTAGATATTGATAACGTATCACTGGTTATTAACTTCGATATGCCAAAACATGCTGAAGAGTATGTTCACCGTGTTGGTCGTACAGGCCGTGCAGGTAACAAAGGTGATGCTGTATCACTGGTAGGCCCTAAAGATTGGAAGAGCTTTAAAAATGTTGAAGCATTCTTAAAGCAGAAGATTGAATTTACGACTATCGAAGGGTTAGAAGGTAAATTTAAAGGGTTGAAACCAGCGCCGAAGAAGAAGTTTATTAAGAAGAAGCCGACTGGTGATAAAGTGGTAGCTCAGAAAAAACAAGCGCCACGTGCTAAGAAAAAAGTGGATAAGCGTTTTTACGAAAACCAAGCGGTGGGTAATGACGTATTTATGCCAAAGAAAAAGCGTAATACTGATGTAAGTAAAGATGGCGAGTAAGCACTCTTACTAATGATAACGAGAAAGCCAGAGTTTGACTCTGGTTTTTTTATATCTGTTAAAAAGGAAAGGATAATAAAAAACCAGCACAAGGCTGGTTTTTATATTGCGCAATCAAAGGATGATTAACGAAGTTGGTATACCTGACCTTCTTTGTCTGCTTTAACAGTAGCAAAGCTTAGTGGGAATGGACCTTGTGCTTGAACAGAAGCTGGTAAGTATTGAATTGCTTGGCGAGCTTCATCTTTCGTTGCAAAGTTACCGTAGATCACAGCGTACCAGTTACGACCGTTTACACGCTTCCAGTTAACCCAAATTGGCTCATTACCTGTAATTGGCTGTAGGTAACCACGTAAGTTACGCTCTTCACTAAGCGCTAAGATTTGTACTGTGTAACGAGAAGGAGAAATATCACCAAACGCTTGATCGTTAGTCATTGATGTTTCATCTTCAAGATGCGCGTTATCGTTATTAATATAATCGCTATCAATTACTGGTGGCGGCGTTACTGTTGTTTCAGGAACAACAGTATCAGTTGGTTTTTCACATTGAAAATTAGCACCATCAATTTTTGATGGCATAAGGTAACCTGAGTCGCATGGGCTGTCAGAAGATGCACAGCCAGATAAAGCAAATAGGCCTAAAAGAATAGCTGCCTTACGAGTCAGCAACGTCATACGTTTCTCCATAATCTTTGAGAAGTAGATACTATATAGAGAGAAGCCTAGTAATAGGTGTCAATATCCAGTACCAAATTTTATTTTTCCTATTGTATCTAATAAAAGCATATTCACCGCATTAAAATAGTATAAAAAACGTTTTTTGATGTTTTTTTATTCGATTAAAACAGTGATTTATTAGTTTTTAATATGGTTTATTGATAATGGATTTTTACAATGAAAGCAAAGCAATAAAAAAGTGACCTTGCAGTACCATTCGTATTAAACTGTATAAATGTACAGTTGGTATTTGGTTTGCTTAATGACAGCATATCCGTATTTTATAGAATCAGTGGCGTGTGGTTTTCCATCTCCCGCTGATGGACATCAAGAGAGTTTAGACCTGGATGAGTATTTGATTCGCCATCCGAATGCTACTTTCTTTTTACGTGCATCCGGTGAGTCCATGATTGGGGCTGGGATTTTTGATGGCGATTTGCTGGTGGTTGATCGAGCAGAACAAGTGATTCCAGGGCGAATTGTTATTGCGCGTATATATGATGAATTCACCTGTAAACGTTTAGTACGAATTAATGATACTTGGTGGTTAAAAGCAGAAAACCCAGCCATGAAATCGTTTCCTTTACCTCAAGATGCTGAAATTTTTGGTGTCGTTACCCGTAATATTCACAATTTACTTTAATGCTGTATTTGAAATGATAATGTTTGAAAATATCACAGGTAAACACGATCAAGTGTGGGCATTAGTGGACGCCAAGAGTTTCTATTGTTCTTGTGAACAGTTGTTTGATCCCACCTTAGTGAATAAGCCCTTAGTTGTACTTTCTAATAATGATGGTTGCTGTGTTGCTCTTTCTGATCAAGCGAAAGCATTGGGTATTCAACGTGGTGCGCCATGGTTTAAAATTCAACGAGATGCTCGTATGAATGGCGTTCAAGTACGTAGTTCAAATTACAACCTATATGCCGATATGAGTCGTCGTTTTATTGAAGAACTCTCTAAATTTTCTCCGTGTGTTGAACAATATTCAATAGATGAGGCCTTTGTTCGCTTAGATGGTTTTAAGTTAGAGAAATTACAAGATTATGGTCGCGAAATAAAAGATACTATTTATAAAAATATTGGATTACCTGTTCGAGTGGGGATTGGTGCTACACCAACCTTAGCTAAATTGGGTAATCATGCAGCCAAAGTGTATGAACGACAGGTGAGTGGTGTTATTCAAATCGATAATGATCATAAAAGGGAATGGTTATTAGCCCGTACAGATATTCAAAATATTTGGGGAATTGGAGCAAAAACGGCAACACGATTACGTACATTAGGAATTGATAATGCCTTACAACTATCCCAAAAGAGTGCGCCAGAAATGCGTCGAGTATGGAATGTTGTTCTTGCACGTACAGTGATGGAATTGCAAGGCGTCGCGTGTATTGCGCCTGGGGATATTGATGAAACCCGAAAACAAATTTTATCGAGTCGAAGTTTTGGGCAAGGCATTACCGAGTTTGAAGAGTTAAAATCTGCTTTGGCTTTCCATTGCCAGCGAGCGGGAGAAAAACTGCGAAAACAAGGAAGCCAAGCAAATATTGTTGGTGTGTTCTTACGTACTAATCGCTATAAGCAACTCCCACAGCGAAACCGCAGTAGCGCAGTGGCACTTATGTGTCCAAGCCAAGATAACTATAAGTTTATTGAATCGGCATTGCAGCAGCTTAAACTGCTCTATAAAGAAGGCTATGAGTATCAAAAAGTTGGTGTGATATTAGACGAACTAACGTCAGCTGAAAACAATAGCTTTCAATTAGATATGTTTGATACTAGTGCCTATGATGAAGCTAAACGTCGAGATTTAATGGCAATCACAGATATGATGAATGCGAAGTTTAAGAATGGAATTAAACCCGCCTCTGTTATTGCAACGTCCAACTGGCATATGAAGCAAGCGCATCGTTCTAATCGTTGGACTACTCGACTTGATGAATTACCTATTGCGAAGTGTTGAGTATAGTAAGGTGGTAATAAAAGCCCTTCATGAATTAGATTTCTCTCTAATTAACTAAAATAGTCGAAGGGCTTTTCATTATTTTAATGCGTTACGAACGTCAGGGTCTTGGAATATTTGTTCAAAACGTTGTTTATAGATGATCTGCATATCATTAAATATACTGAGTTCTTCTGGAATATCATTTTCCCCTTTGAAGTTTTTCACGAGCTTTTTATTACCAATTTTATCAATAACCATAACATCTAGATCGTACCACGAGTTATCAGCAAGTGGGTGTAGGTCGTATTTCCATTCTTTAAGAACAAATAATAGCCCCGTATTTTCCTTTTTATTAACCGCCTTTAGTGAAGCATCAACGGTCATTGCTGGGTGAGTTTGTACAAGATCAACATCTACACCATGTCGCTTAATTCCAAGAGCGAGACGTTGGCCCAAGAAATTAGACATTGCTTCTTTCGTTACTGTGTCATAGCTGTATGGAATACCAAAAGCGCTACGGATTAAGCCTTCAAAAGCAGGGGATTTGTCGTTATTAACAACATAAGGGCGATGGTCAAGAATAGCGATTGTTAAAGGTTGTGCTTTATTAACGGTGTTTATTTTAGGTGCGGTTTCTGCCGCAGTTAGAACTGATTCACAACCTGTAGTCAATAGGGTTGCAAGAAGAATGAGTATATAACTAAACGATTTTAACATTATAACTTCCATATTAAACATATTGAATATAAATCATCGCTTATTACAGAGAAAAGTAAAGTAGGTCACTACTTAGATGGGGCGTTTTGAGAATAATGGCGCACTTATCAAATTTAGATATTTAGATGTTGAATAAGTGTATCGTTATAAATACACAATAAAAACAGGTAGATGCTGACATATAATATTTTACTCTATCAAAGAGTGAATCGATATTTTTGAACCTAACTTACTCCATTACAATTAAGAGAATAAAAGGAGTCAGTGATGAAAAAATGGTTACATAAAAATAATGATAAAAAGCTAAGAATAACTGCTGCGTTGATTGCGATTGGGTTAATAGCTGTTTCTCTAATGACATCAGGATTAATCAGTGCAATTTGTGATTTAATCGCGTTTGTTATTCTTATTACAGTGGTATGGCTCAAAGTTGATGAGAATAAACATCACGTAATTCAAACAGTATCCAGATCCGATAGAGTTGAAATCGAACCCTAAAAACGTCAGGCTGATTCACTGGTAAGCATAAACATTTATTTGTATTTTATGACGCTAATATATTGTGAAATATAAACATGTATTATTAGGCATTTATAATAATAAGAAAGGTGGATAATAAGTTCTTATGCAAGGTGCTACAACAGCAGTATTGCGGCCAGTAACCATTCATTATGCTTGACCATTGGTAGTGATTATTTCGACATTTGTTGCGATTAACGGCTATTTCTCACAATGGTCCAATTATCGTATCTATTGACTTTGATCGTACGGCAACGACCAAGATTAGTAGATACATCGTTAACCATCGCTTGTTTCTTTTATGATAATTTGTCTCATATTTAAGATGCATTTTGCAAAATCTTCTACACTTAAAGTCTGATTTCACTTTTATGTGGAGATAACAAATGAATATGGTGACAGCATTTTCAAAATATTTGGTGTGTGTAATGGGCTTATTTGTTTCTGCAAGCTCATTTTCATCAGAGCCACCAATACATCCTATTATTAACCCCGATGTTAATGAAAATGTTGTGGATACTGTCACTGTAGACCCCGCATTAAGTAAATCTACATTACTTGACAGTATGCAAGATAAATTACGTCCTAATCGTGGTCTTACTCATTATATACCCACTAAAATTTACGTCGAAGTAGGTGATTATATTCGTCTTAGTCCAGTCTATTATGAGTATGATGTTCAAATTTGTATTAATACATTGTCGACAATGAAGCTTTGTGATCAAAGAGTTAGACCTAATTATGTTACAGACTATTATGTGAAAGCGGCAGTCAATGGCGAGATTTATGTCGATAATCAACTAAGAAGTACGGATCCTGTTGTTGAAATAACAATAACAGGCGGTAATGAAATGCCAATATTTCGGTTAGGTGAACATACTGATAGTGATTTTCTGGCTATGCTCGATGATGCGACTACACCAAATATGCATCTGATTACTGAAAAGATGATCATTACGGGGCCTATCAATAAACTAAAGCAATACGGTATTACTAATCCTACGGAGTTAATGCAAAGTTGGGATAATATTGTGACATGGGGACAACAACATTATGGTTTTTCACCTGAATTAGCTTCATTACACCAACCTATGTCCCATAAGTTGTTATTTCTCGATGTGGGTGATGACGGTGTAGGCAGTATGTATGCGACAACTCATCATTTAGGGACTGGATTAGATAATGTATTCAACCGTGTTGTTGATACTGAGTTTCTAAATGGGACACGAGGATGGGGACCTTGGCACGAATATGGGCATACACTTCAGCCTCGTTATTTACAATTTCCAGGGATGACAGAAGTAACAACGAACATCACGTCACAAAAAATACGTCAAACACTAGGCCATGGAAGTAATATCGTTAATCATTGGAATAATAATATTTATCCTTATCTTGATAAACCAAACTCAGAAAAAGACTATTTTGGTCAAGAGCTTAAACTCTTTGATAAGTTAGGTTTATTCTGGCAACTTGATCTAACTTTTGGTCCACGATTTTATCAGCGTATGAGTGTTATTATGCGTAATGGTTATCGTGATCTACCCTTTTTGTTTGATGTTCGCGAAGATCAACGGGTACAAGTTTTTATTCGTGAAGCGAGTTTAGCAACGGGGTATGACTTACGTGAATATTTTAGATATTGGGGAATACCAGTCAGTGGTGAAACAAATATTGATTTAAATCGATATGCTGAGTATTTACAGCCATCAACGGGAATGTGGAATAACAGCGATTTACAAGTTAGCCAGCCCGCATATGAATTTGGACAAGATGTTGCGATCCATTACCGTCCACAAAAAAACAAGATTCAGTTTGCTTATGATTATTTCCGAACATGGCAACCAGAGCACCGCGTGAAAGTGTATATCAACGGAGATTATTTAGGGAAAATTGAAAATAATCAAAGTGATATATTTGATGTCGGCTTAGATAAAGAAAGTGCCATCGTAAAAGTTTCACTGAAGAAGCGCCTTGATAAAGGTGATAAAATCAAATTGGTTTTTGAATCACCGTTGGTTGATACCGCGACTTATAAGTATAAAGTTAATGATATACGCATACGGGCCAACTCAGAGAAAGACAAAATAGTCGTAAGAGTGAGTAAAAAACGTTTTAATCGTGATGATTTTTCATTAAAAGCGTTCACTAAGGGCAATTTATTGTTTAGTTGTGAAAATCGCGCCTGCGATCATGCGGATGTTCAGTATAAAAATAATAAGGTAGTGATTACGAGACAACCGTTTGAGTTAGCACCGAATCAGCTTGTTTATATTGTGGTCGGTAACTCTGAGAGAGTCATTTACGCTAAATAATTATGTCATCGCTATGACAACAATGAGCTGTCATAGAGATTTTTATTCTTACAGAATGAGAAAGTGATGATTAATTATTCGATTTCATTACTTTAAACTGCTTATATACCCATTTTTCAGCAATTTACCCTCTCTTTTTGCTATTTAGTCCTTCCATTTGCTATGGTTTCAGAAGTTGTACTGTTTACCTATGTAAAAGGAATACTTATGCGCTTGCTTATAGGGCTATTAGCATCTCTACTTCTCTGTTTTTCTGTACAGGCAAGTGAAAAAAAATACTCAGAAACGGACATGTTAGAAAAGCCGTTCATGGAACGTTATATTCTTGATGAATTGAAAGATTTGCGTGAATCACAGCAAGATCTTGAACGTCGAATGGTCATTGAAATTACCGATCGCGAATTATCAGTTGCAGATAAGTCATTAAATTATGCGAATGTCACCGTCACTTATTTTTTCTACATTATTGCAGGTGTCGCATCTCTTATCGCTTTTGTTGGCTGGCAGTCTCTTCGCGAGTTCAAAAGTAACACCACTGAAATGGCGGATAAACGTTTAGAGAAAATTGCCCAAGAATATGAGAAGAAGTTCTTGGCGCTTGAACGAGATTTAAAACGTAAAACACGCATTATTAGTGAAAATAACAAAGAAATTGAGAAAATTAACGAAATTCATAACCTTTGGTTACGTGCGCAAAGTTCCCAAACACCTGAACAACGTATTGATGTTTATGATGAGATTTTGCTTATTCGTCCAGGGGATCTTGAAGCTTTAACCTATAAAGCAGATGCAGCAATGGAAATTAAGGAATACCATTGGGCACTGAGTTTATGTAATCGAGTGTTGGAAGTCGATGACACCAATGGACCGGCACTTTATCAACGTGCTTGTGCATATTCTCGATTAGGTATTGAAGAACAAGCAATTGAAGATCTAGAGCGTGCAATTATTGCCAGTCCGTCTATTCGTGATTTAATTGCAGATGAGCCTGATCTCGATATTCTCCACGGCAACAGCCGGTTTGATTTATTGCTGCATTCGCCAGAGTAAATAAGTTTATGTTCACTCTTTTTAATTAAGATCTCTATCACGAAGCGGCAAAATGATTGCCGCTTTATCAGTTTAACTGTGTTTCCTATTGGATATAACTGCTGCGTTATCTGATACTTTATTTCTTATATTGAAGTGTGTATTGGTATTAGAGGCAAAGGATGAGCAGCAAACTATCAGATTTCTCCGTACATTTACCTATTAACCCAGAACTCGTTCATTTTCAGCAAAGTGTTAAAGAAAAGCTGTATGACTTTAACCATGCTCGACCATCAGAAGAAGAAAAATATCATCGTATTTTGTCTGAGCTATTAGGTTCGGTAAATGGTGTTACGATTCTTTCACCATTTTATTGTGATATGGGTAAGAATATTCATTTTAAACGCGGGGGATTTATTAATGCTGGCGTTAAAATTTTGGATATAGCTCCAGTGATGTTTGGCGAGTTTGTTCAAATTGGACCGAATGTCATTATTAGTACTGCTGGTCATCCATTAGACATTGCTGAAAGAGTATTGCCTATTGCTGCGGCTAATCCTATTACTATTGGTGATAATGTATGGATAGGGGCGGGAGCCATAATATTAGATGGTGTTACGATTGGTGATAGAAGCGTTATTGGTGCAGGTAGTATTGTAACGAAAGATATTCCTGCAGACTCTGTTGCTGTAGGTAATCCCTGTCGAGTGGTAAAAAAAATCGAGCATAGTGGTATACCGTCAGAAGCAGAAGTAGAAGAGATGTGGCGTCCAATTATAGAAATGTAATACTCAAGGCTGCCAGTCTGCGTATAAAAACAAAGAGCCAGACATATATGTCTGGCTCTTTGTGTAGACAATAGCGAAAAGTTAAGGAATAAACATTTCAATATAAATTAGGGATGCACTACCAATAGCAAGCCAGAGTAAAACGCCTAACAACATTGGTTTCGGTCCTGCGTTTCGTAACTTATTAACCGTGATCCCTGAGCCAATTAAGAATAAACACACTACCAGCAAACGCTTAGAGGCTGCAAAAATCACATCATAAACAGATTGAAACTGCGGTAAAAAGTGTGCGATTAAGATAGCAACACAATACAAAACGATAAAGTAAGGAACGGCGATCTTTTTACTATTACCTTTAAATAGTAGTGCACTAATAAAAGCGACGGGGATGATCCATAATGCTCGTGCTAACTTTAATGTTGTTGCTGTTTTTAATGCTTCATCCCCGTAAGATCCTGCGGCACCGACGACAGATGAAGTATCATGAATAGCAATTGCTGCCCATGTACCGAATGCATGCTGGCTCATTTCTAATAAGTGGCCAATTGCTGGGAATACAAATAGCGCAACAGCATTTAAAACAAACACAGTTGCTAAGGCGAGTGATGTTTGTTCGTCTTTTGCATTAATAGCAGGGGAAACTGCTGCAATAGCACTACCGCCACAAATAGCAGTACCAGAAGCAATTAAATGACCTGTTTTCTTATCAAGTGATAAAAAGTGGGTAACAACCCAACCCAAAAGAAGTGTAAAGAAAATGGAGCAAATGATTAATCCTAATCCTGCGCGGCTTGCTTCAATCGCTTCGTTTAAGTGGATGCCAAAGCCCAAACCAATAATGGAATAAGATAAAAGTTTTTTAGTCAGGGCGGCAATATTAAATTGTGAAGGAACTAAACCAAAACTGGCAAGTAGGAAACCAAGAATTAAAGCGATTGGCGAACTTATGATAGGGAGTAAACATAATAATGCAGTACATATAAAGATTGCATCTATCGGTCGTAGACGCTTAAAGTTATCAATGATTGGCATAATAGCGAAAAATTTAATTATAATTAATAAAATTATACGCTCATTATTAGACCGTTAAGAGTTAGATCATCTGAGTGTGGGGTTAAGGAAAACTTAACATTAGTAATGTTTATTTTTTAACCCAAGCCCCTGTTTTAGTTTGAAAGTAGTGTCCTGGTAAGGTTTTCTTAACCGCTTTTTTTTGTGCCATGCTACTCACTTCATCTAATGATAGATTATTCTTTTTGCTGATTTGTAAGTAGCCTTGTTGGCGTTTGTTATTCACAGAATTAATTAAAGCCATTAATGAGGGGGAAGGCGTAGGTTGCACACTTGCAACATACCCATTATTCGCTTCACCAATCAACCCTTGTTGTTTAGCTTGTTGTAACGTTAATGCATGAGCCACTGACGATAATAGCAGTAGCCCTGTCAGTACACTCAGAACGAATTTAAAATATATCTTTGTCATTGAATAACTCATTAATTTCACGATCGGCTTTAACATTGATTTCATGTTTTATATTGATATTAAGATTAATAATAATGGGCTCTTCTGAAAGCGCAATCTCAACCTTTGGTGTACAGCCACTGATTGCAATACTACTCGAAAGACCTAACAATAGAAAAGCGGCTTTCACTGTTGAAATTTGACCATGAGAAGAGGGTTTATCGATGTGATTTTGGCAATGTTTTTTAGATGTAGTCATAAGTGATATTTGTCTTCTTATTCTTGAATGCCAAGTTGTTGTTTAATTTTAGCCACTAAATGTGATGAATAAATCATATCTTTTGAGCGTAATAATTTAGGGATATTGTCATTTAAGTTGATGTTTAAGTGGATTGGTCGCCCATTTTGGAAGTCTGGATTTTGACCTTTTATTTTTGTTGTTAATGAAAGATCACCATTTTTAGCGTAATCAAAGGCAAGAGCAATACTATTATAATGGTAATTTTCTAATACCTTTGCAATATTGAGCGGACTTAACACATCTGCTTCTTTAATTTTTTTATCGATGCTTGATCCTTCAATATAGCGCAAAACGCCACCGGGTTTACGGGTATCGAGCGAAGCGTTGCGTATCACGATACTGCCATTTTCAAGCGCAATAGGAATAACGCCATCCACCTTACCTGTTAGCTCTATATTGTCTTGATCGGCAATCGCCATAACCCGTGTTAAATCAATTCCCGTTATCTTCAAGGGAACTTCTTTAATATTACTAAGGCTATTGATAGTGAGTGGTGTAATAGTGACATTACCGCCATAAAGTTCAGTTGAGCCATGTTCAATATGGTAATACTGTTTTGCTGTATCAAAATCAGCAACAAAACGAGGGTTTGACATCGGAATACCAACATCAAGATAATCGGCTGAGATTTCCAGAGGTGATTGTGTTTTCACATTAGAAGCAATGAGCGCTAATTGTACATTGCTATGAACGTTACCAAAGCGATAGCTTTCATACGCACCTGTAATGCCTTTGCTTGATAGTTCAATTGAGCCAGTAATTTGTGCGTTTTTATTTATATTAATATCGGCACTAGTGGTTAATTGACCTTGAGTAATATTTAAATCAATAGGTAAGATTGGAATGTAGTAGTTTTTGAGATCTTGCTCTGGCGTAAAGTTGAATGTGTGACGTTGTAACTTAACATGGGAGTTACCAGTATCAAAATTAGACTGTAAATCAATATCCGCAAATAAAGCCTGATTACTGTTTTTAAACTGGCTATTAATAGTCAGCTCTTTACCCAGTAATTGGATATGACCATCACTATAAATTTTACCAAGCTTTAATTGGTTACGTTGACCACTTAACACAATATTGTAATCCGATTTAATCATCAGTGGCTTTAATGGCTCATCTTGACTAATCAGTGTGTTGTTATCTTCAGTATTGTCAGTGACAACCCGTGTGTTGGTGTTATTGAACTCTTGACGTAAAGGCACAATAAAATTGGATGTAGTACGGTGATCTGGTTGTGATATCGCTGTTACTAACGCAATATTACCTCTCAGTTGTGTTTCGATATGATAGCTAATTCCTTTTTTATAAGGCGGTCTATTGTTGTATTGTTGGGAATTCCAAGTTTTTGATGATGAGGTGGTATCGTCAGACTTAAGATTTTCTTCCATGTTTGTTTTAGCAACTTGCTCGTTAGCTGTTAGCTTCAGATCTTTGCTGAGATAAAAGTTATTGATATTAATACCTAAATCTGCGCGATAACGACTCAACGATGGATCTGAATAGTTATTGAGTTTAGCTTCTTCTTGACGATTTACTACAAACTCAGAATTTAGTGAGGCTTTTGTTTCTGCTGGCTGATAAATGGTAAATGTACCAACCGTTGCTTGTTTATTTTGAGTATATAGCCCAACTAACGAGTCTAAGTGGAAGTTAATGTTTTTACTTTGGCTTTTTTGTAAGCTTGGAATACTTTTCACATCAACATTCATCATAGAAATATTGTTGTTACCCATTTTTGCAACCAACAGGTTGTTTGCCCACGTTGCCACCATTTTCGTCCGAAAACTAAAGTCTTTAATTAAGCTATTTGGCATAGGATAGATCTTATGAGCTTTAGCCTCTATTTCTGCATTGATATGACATTGCAGGTTTGGGTAAAGGCAGTTAAGTTCTTTAAAGTCTAAATGGACCGCAGATTGTGTTCTTTTATTAACAAAGCTAATTTTTTCGCTGTCATCTTTTAATATGACGCGTAAAAGTTGATCGTAGAAATTGACGTTAAAATCAATCTTACCATCACTGATCATTTGAACATCAGCTAATTGTTTATTCTGTGGTTGCTTTGCATCGGCTTTCTTGAATAAACCAGCAGGAAGTGCGTATTTGTTAAGAGAGATCTCGAAAGATTCAGGTAATTCGAAACCTACATCATAATAAGCAGTAGCCAGTTTATTGTTAATTAACATACTACGGTTTTTGGGCGCGTCAGTCGGTGCTGTCGTTTGATTTGCCCAAAAACGTAATGGCCCATTAATTTTTGCGTCAGGTAGATCAGTCAATCCTATTCGATCAGTAAACTCTTTGGTGTCTTTAAAGTTTGCATTACAATTTAAGTACTTAGGTAATGGCTGTTTAAAAATAATAATAGAATCACAGTCGAGTTTGTTACCATCGCTGCGTGTTAAATTCGTATGCACACGAGCATCGATTTTCGTGAGGTGACGTATAGTAACATCAAGATCGTAAGGGTTTGGCGCAAGAGCCTTACCACGTACAATAAACTTTGCTTTTGTTCGTGTTTCCTCTTTGATATTGAGATCTTTTGCTTGCTGTTTAGCTTTATTGGCTGCGTTTTGCTTATCAATTTGTTTCTGAGTGATCAGTGTCTTTTTTGTTTTAACCTTTTTCTTTTTTGGTCTGGGGGTGACAGTACCGTCAGCATTGGTGAGTGGCGTTTCTAACACCACTTTCGCATCTAGAATTAAATCTCCATAAGTAAATGATTTTACTTTAAATTTATGCATGGGTAATTGAGCTAGGTTGGCAATGGTTTGCCCTAAGTGGTAACCCTTGTTATCAATATCCGCACGTTCTACAAATTGAGGTAAATACTTAGGTTCTTCAATGTGGAATTTATTTGTAGTTAAGACCATTGAATCCATTGGCTGGTGGAAGTCAATGGAAAACCCAAGTTTAGTAATGATCTGCTTTTCTAAAATGGAGTACAAGGTTTCCCACTCTGGAACTAAAGAGCCAATGTGTATTTTCAGTGGTGTTGAATCTTTTTTCCATGCAATAGAAAAATCCCCGTCATTGAACGGCAGACGATAATGAGGAGAAGGGTTGTAATTAGGAAAAAACAAGGTGATCACGCCATGTTTTACTGTGCCAGATAAAGCGATATTAGGATCACTATTAAAGTTTACGTTAACATCTTCTAGGATCTGAATTGCGTTGGGCCAACCACTAACACTGTTAGTATGTAGTGCTGATGCAGTTACTTTTCGGGCATGAGCTGAAAAACGAAAGGGTGTCTCAAAATGAGTAAATTTGAAATCAGCATCGTAAAAATGAATATAGTTAAGTTGTACGTTGTTATCTTTCAGCATTGATTTTGCTGCAGGGGGAAGCTCTAGCAAGGTTTTTGTTGCGACTACGTGATAAGAGATATCACCACTTGTTTTATCTCGACGACGTTGAAGAGATAAGTTTTCAAATTCTAAATTAGTGTCGTTAATACTGACGGAAATTTTCTTCGCAGTGATCCCATGCTTGAAATGTAAGCCTGAAACATTGTTTAGATGGATCCCTTTACTGTTTAGCCAGATAGAAAGTAGAACCGGAGGAAGTGTTGTAAAGAGTAAAAGAGTCCAAAAAATAAAGCGGCGGAATCGCTTAGGGCGCGAAACCGCTTTCGGATGATCGTCCTGAATTGTGTGCAAGTCTTGTTCTGCATTATTATCTTTTTTACTGTCATTCGACATAGAACACAAATTCATCCATAAAGTAGAGACACTATGTAAATCGTTATCATGTTATTGATATTAAAGATTATAGCCTTATAGTAAAGTGATAGTTTTTTACTTTGTCATATTTAGGTTATTTATAGCTTTAAATTTAGAGCTGCACTAAACATATCATTTCAGGTCAGCTTGATCGTTGTTATTCTGCAAGATAATGCTGCCAGCCTTGATTAATAACAGAAAAGTATTCAGGACAACGTTCTTTTTGAAGTTGGCGTTCAGATACCGGTAACTCGTCAAAAATACGTTGATAACGATTAGGGTTACTACCATACACTAAACATAAGATATTATAGTAACGTTGTAAGTCTAAACTGTGTTCGCTGACGAAATCAGCATCATCAAAGCTATCAATTTCTAGATCTTCTAATGCAAATAAGTCGGCAGAATTCATCGCTATTTCATCTCCCCGAGCAATATCGTTCAGTAAAAGAATCGTCGCAAAGTTATCAACGGAATCTTCTTCTTTACCCAAAATAGGTATAGCTCTATCGGTAATATAAGCATGACCAATTTCATGTAGCAACGTATGTAATAACGTATCTTCTGTTGCTTGATTAAGCTCTCGTTGATTGCTAATCAAACCTTTGTTTTTAAATCGTTGACGGGCTTCAATGACGAATTGATAGGGAATATGGATTGAATTTGTCACAGGATCAAACAGTGGGCCATCTTCAGATCCGAATACAATCAGTAAACTGGGTGAGAAAATAAAACGGCGTTGGCTAAGTTGCTTAATCGTTTCAAGTACAGGGGATTGCTCAATAAATTGTTCTACCTGTTGTTCTCCAGTCTTTGATGGTAAAAAGCGATAAGTGATTGTTGGAGCAGGTTCAAGTGCTAATCCGTATTGATCATCAACAGGAATGTTAGTACCAATATTTTTAGTGGTTCCTGCATAAGCATTATGTGCTAGAAACAAAAAAACAATGATAGTGGCGAGTAAATATAAATAATGATGTGGCTTATATTCCTCAGTGTGTAGATAGATATGCACAGTAACACCTCACATATTCCAGTTAACTGTCTTTAAAGTGATAATTATAGTGTATGAGGCGACGTTATTAGATAAATATGCTAACTAGTTAAAATTAATCTTATCAATATTTTTAATATTCTCAGATATAAAACAAATCTCCATGATTTATTAATCAAATGCAACTAATTGCCTATAATAAGTAAGGTTTTAGACTCGGGAAGTTAGGCGATCATCGAAGTGATTACCGCCCTATCTGCCATTATTGCTCAATAATTAAAGGCTAGTAAATTATGGATATCTCCAATTTTTCAATAAGGACTAAATTACTGATAGGTAATGGTTTCGTCATATTATTACTCGGGATTTTATTTACCATTGTATGGAGTGCGATTAGTACAATGGAGAAAACATCAAAAAAAGTAGAGCATACTTATAAAGTAATAGACCATGCGAATGCGCTTGTTAGCGCGATGGTTGATCAAGAAACAGGGTTGCGTGGTTTTGCTATTGGAGGGCAGCCAGATTATTTAGAGCCTTACGTGAGTGGTAAAGCAGACTTTAATGAAAATTTAAATATTGTTAAGCAGTTAACTAGTGACAACCCAGCACAACAAAAGAGGTTTGATAAAGTTGCAAGCGGTGCAACAAGCTGGCAAAACTATGCAGAAAAGATTATTACATTACGAAAAGATATTCAAAGTGGCGAGTATGCAACTAGTGAAATCAATGAACTGTTAAAGTCAGGCTTAGGTAAACAGTTGATGGATAAGATCCGAATAGAAGTGGAAGATCGTCACTTTGGTTATCAAAGCCCTGATATATTACAAGCGTTAATTAATATGGAAACGGGTTTGCGCGGTTACATTATTAATAAAAATGAATTATACCTAGAACCATATTACGCAAGTAAAAAAGAGTTAGATAAACTCTTTCGAACTAACGATTTTGAAGCTGATAATGTTAATGCTTGGATTAATAATTACGCGGAAGTTGCAATTAGGTTGATAAAAAACGAACGTAATTACAAGGTAATGGATGATTTATATCAAGAGCTTGCACGTAAGAAAGGCAAGATCTATATGGACGAACTCCGCACTCGGGTTAATGATATTATTACTGTCGAAAAAGATTTAATGCAACAACGTAAAATCTCGGCAGAGAATGCTGCGGATTTAGCAGTCAAAGTGATTATTTGGGGAGGGATCATTGCTGCAATATTAGCATTTACCGTTGGTATCGCGATTTCTAAAACGATAACAGGACCAATAGGGCGTGCAGTTGATGCTGCAAAAGAGCTGGCTAATGGTAACTTAGCGATTCACATTCAACCAAGTGGAAATAACGAGATTGGCGTATTATTGACAGCCTTGCAAACCACGGCAGATAGTCTAAAAAAGATCATTATTAAAATGAACAATGCGAGTAACCAGCTTGGTAATGCTTCTGATAATTTAATGACTATTACGACCCAAACAAGCCAAGGTGTGAAAGAGCAGCAACAAATGACTGATGAAGTAGCAGTTGCTATGAATCAAATGTCGATGTCGGTACAAGAAGTTGCGCAGAATGCCTTTTCTGCCGCACAGTTTGCTAACGAAGCGAATAATGAAGCTCAATCGGGGATCGTTATTGTAAATGGAACGATTGAAAGTATTCATCAACTTGACGAAGAGATAAACCTTACTTCAGTGCGCTTGAGTGAGTTGGTACATGAAACTGAAAATATTGGCGGCATTTTAGATGTTATTCGTGCTATTGCCGATCAAACGAATTTGCTAGCGCTTAATGCAGCGATTGAAGCTGCTCGAGCGGGTGATCAGGGGCGAGGTTTTGCGGTTGTTGCAGACGAAGTAAGAGAATTGGCTAAACGCACGCAAGACTCAACCACTGAAATTCAAACATTAATCGAAAAAGTACAGCTTGGCACTAATGAGTTAGTAGGCAGCATGGATAAGAGCAATATTTTTGTGAAAGAAAGTGTTGTGAATGCGACCAAATCAAGCGATGCTTTTCGTGTGATTAGTGAATCTATCGCAAATATTAATGATATGAATACTCAAAGTGCTAATGCATCAGAAGAACAAAGTACAACAACAGAAGAAATCAATCGAAATATGGAAGCTGTAAATGTGATTTCTCAGCAAAGTGCTCAAAGTGTTAATGAAACTGTAAAATCTACACAAGAATTATCTGATTTATCTGCTCAAATGCATCATATAATTCGTCAATTTAAGGTCTGACGGTAGATTCTTAATATAAGCAATAAAATTAAAAAGGCAGCAATTTGATGATTGCATCGAATAGCTGCCTCGGAGATTAGCTATCTTTTTTGTCAGTAAGTGGAAGTAGCATTTCAACAATGCCATCTTCTAGTTGTACATCAATACTAAAACCGACTTTCTCTGCAAGATGGATCATCCCACGATTAGATGGCATCGTCATTCCTGTTAAATATTGTAATCCACGTTGTTTACTGTATCTCACTAACTTGTCCATTAAGATACTGCCAAGCCCTAATCCTTTCATATCCGAGCGTACTAGAATCGCAAACTCTGCATCATGGTTTTTAGGATCGGATAACGCCCGAGCCACACCTAAAACAATGTCTTCTTTCTTATTTGTATCTGGGTTGATATTGGCATTCGGGGCAACGGCAACGAAAGCCATCTCACGGTCGTAATCTATTTGCGTAAACTTAGCGAGTGCTTCATGGTTTAGTTCACCGACATCAGAGAAAAAGCGCTTATAAAGATCTTCAACCGAAACTTTAGACATAAAGGTTTTATGTAACGGTTCATCTTCAGGCAAAATAGGGCGCAATAACAAGGTTTGACCATTTTTGAGCACACAACTTTCTTCGTACTCTTTAGGATAAGGACGTATTGCGAGGCGTTTTTGTTTATCGCCACAGAAAGATTGAATATCCATAGAAGCATCTAACACAGTTAGATCACTACCGCTGATTAATAATGGATGGATATTAAGGGCTTTGATCTCAGGGCAATCGATGATCAATTGTGAGATCTTAACCAGTAAATTACATAAGGCTGGAATGTCTATTTTCTCTAACGCACTGCGCTGTTTGATTTTTCCTGTTTTTAGTGCATTGATCACCATATAACGAGCTAGCGCCATATTTAACGGTGGGATACCGACAGCAGCGTCACGGTGGATATCCCAATGGGCATTATCTTCCCCCATTAAGATCACAGGGCCAAAGATTGGATCATTGTGTACATCGATCCGCAATTCTTGAGCGCCAGAACGATCAGCCATACGTTGTACTAACAATCCATCAATACGTGCAGTAGGGTAAAGCATCGCCGCTCTATCAAAGATAGCTTGCGCTGCGGTTTCAACTTCTGCTGCGGTGCGTAGATGAAGCACAACACCATGTATTTCTGATTTATGTCGTATATCTGGAGAACGTAGCTTAACCGCTACGGGATAACCGATTTGCTCAGCAATATGAACGGCTTCTACGGCATCAAGTGCAATCCATGTCGGAAGGGTATTAAAGCCATAACATTCTAAAATTGGGCGAGCTTCATGCGTTTCTAAATGATGAATATTATTTGTCAGCATCATATTCACTAATTCATGGACTTGATGTGAGTTATGATTGTCATAGCCAATAGAAGTTGGCGTTTCCATCAGTTGCTTTTGGTTACGTCGGTATTCGACTAAATGCATGAAAGCTGAGACCGCACTTTCAGGTGTGCGATAGGCTGGAAAACCCGCTTCAGTAAATGTTTTTCTGGCTATTGCTGCTTCATTTTCACCCGCCCAATTAGTCAAAATATTAAATCGTTTAGTGCGAGGATGCTGGTGGAGAGTCTCAACAAGTGCATTTGCGGTTGCTGTATCGGGCGCAATCGCAGATGGGCTGTGCATGATTAATAAAGCATCAAAATCATCACTGTCTAATAGGATCTTAATCGCCTGTTGGTAACGCGTTATATCAGCGTCGCCAATAATATCAATAGGGTTAGAGTGAGACCAACATGAGGGTAAAACAGCGGAAAGTCGATTAGTTGTTTCAGGACTGAGTTGGGCAAGCTTTCCACCGCGATCAGAAAGCGCATCAACAGCCATAATTGCTGGCCCACCACCGTTGGTTAAAATCGCTAAGCGCTCACCTCGTAATGGTACTGAGTGAGCAAGTGTTTCAACCGCTGCAAACAGTTCATGAGTATTATTTACCCGTAACATACCAGATCGTCTAATCGCAGCATCATAAACCGCATCTAAACCAATATCACCGCCGGTATGGATATGCGCAGCAGAGCTGCCCGCTTGGGTACGGCCACTTTTTAATACCAATATTCGGCGGTTACGTGCTGCAGCCCTAGCGGCAGACATAAAGCGTCGTGCATCTTTTACTGAATCAATATAAAGCAAAATTGCTTCTGTTTTAGAATCTTGGCACAAGGAATCTAATAACTCAGCAAAGTTAATGTCACAGGCATCACCGAGTGACAAAAAAGTAGAGAATCCAATACTCTTATTTTTTGCCCAATCTAAAATAGTGGTACATACTGCAGCAGATTGAGAAATAAAGGCAATATTTCCTTTATTAGCACTAATAGGAGAAAATGATGCGTTTAAGTTTAACCATGGTAAGATCAAACCCATACTGTTAGGACCGATTAATCGCATTCCGTATTCTTTGGCTTTCGCCAACATTTGATCTTCAAGGCTTGGTAGCTGGCAGGGAGTAAAAGGGGCTGGATTTAATTGTGAATGATTCATGCCAGCGGCAAGAATGATGGCTGCTTTAACTCCTTTTTTCCCCAGTTGTTCAACAATATCAATATTTAACTCAGCTCGAGTACATACAATGGCCAAGTCGGGGACTCTGGGTAGGCTAGCAATATCGGGATAAGCAAGGATACCTGCGACCGCATCATATTTTGGCGTGACAGGCATGATAGGACCGCGGAACTGACCGGATAATAGATTACGAATAACCACATTACCGGCACGTAAAGGATTATCAGATGCGCCAACAACAGTAATTGATTTTGGTTTGAGTAAGCGTCTCATCCCATCCATGATTGATAACCCTTATAGTTAATAGATAAACTCTTTCTTTATAGAATAAACCTGAATCAGATAAGATGGAAAACCTTGCCAAAGAGCTGTGATCTAACCGCAATAAATTATTAATAAGTTATAATAAAGCAGGTTACTAAATATTGATATTAGCCTAGAAAATTGGGCAATTTGCTCGGCGTGTTACATGGGTATTCCTTTTTTGGTATCTTGTTGTTTTTATTTAATTTTTGTTACAGTTTCGGTTGGCGTATTTTTAGTTGTTGAATTATTCTACTTTCTCATAAAATAAGAAAAGAATAATAATATTTATGCTATCTAACTTTACTTTCCACTATCAACCCAGATATATCAACGGCGAAATCTCATCTTATGAAGCGCTACTATGTGCTACCGAACAATCGATTAATATTCAAAACTATGTCTACTCTATAGAAGATACGGTGAGTTTTGATCTTATGGTTATTCGTAAGGTACTTGAGCAACGTGCAGTGCATTACTGTGCGTCAAAGATAAGTATTGCGATTAATATTTCAATTAACAGCTTGATTAACGATGATTTTATTGAGCAATGTAAAGAAATCTTCGCTGTTGATAAAAATATTATATTAGAATTAACGAACCATGATACGTGTCATGATTTTCGTCAAATTCAAGCGGCAATTGCTGAACTAAGAGCAGTCGGTGTGAGTTTTGCACTGGATGATTATGGCAAAGGCTATATCAATAGTGAGATGTTGCTTCATCTTGATGTCGATTACATTAAATTAGATAGAAAACTGATTGAGAATATAGATCAAAGCTATGTCGCATATTCTTTAGTTAGAACAACTTATGAAAAAATAGCTAAAGTATTAGGCAAAAGAATCATCGTTGAAGGAATAGAAACCTTTGAACAATTGAATTTGCTAAAGCAGTTTGGAGAGATGGAATACCAAGGTTTTTATTTTTCAAAACCGTTACATGTAGATAAACTACAACCTACAAAGTCCTTGCCAGTTAATGAAAAAGGGCAACAGTCTTTATGCCTAGCACTTGATCAGGCTATCTATGATCTTAATCGCGCTAAAAGCCCACTAGAAGTAAGAGCAGCAATAGAAAAGCTAACGCAAATTGATCACTATAATATTATCGGTGTGAGTCCCAATAGTTTTGATGTTTATGCAGAGCAACAAAGGATCAACGAGAACTATAAAGAGATCTTAGAAAACTGTAATAGTGCGCCTTCTTTACTGATGTCATCACTGATTAGTACCTGTGATGCCTTTGTCATTATTCGTGATAATCAAGGTAATGCGATTTATAACAATCAAAAACATATTGATTATCTTAATATGGATTTAGTTGATGTACCTGTTGAAGATGTATGTCGAATATTTCCTGACTATCGAACTTGTTTAGCCCTTGATCAAGAGTTACTTAATGGCGATAGTTGTTTTATCACATCGAATGAAACGGTAGAAACAGAGAGTGGTAATCAGCTTTTTCATACTTACCGCCAAAAATTGACTCACTTCGGTAAAGACTTTGTTATTTGCAGTGTTTATGAAGATAACGGTAAAATTTCTATTGATAGTTTGACGGGGTGTTTTCAAAAAGAGTACTTAGAATCAAGTTATATCAGGGAGCATCAACGATTGGTGTTTATCGATCTTGATGGATTTAAGCCTATCAATGACCTCCACGGACATAGCAAAGGTGATGAGGTGCTACGTGACTTCGCTTATACCATGAAAGCCATGTTGCGTGAGAACGATATAATGATTCGTTTCGGTGGTGATGAGTTCATAGTGCTTTTTGATAGTCAAAATATTGATATTGTTAATAAAAGAATGGAAAAAATACGTCGTGGTATTGAAGAGCATTTTTCCACTCAGGAGTTATATCTGAGTTTTTCATATGGCATTGCCACATTAGAGCATGGTGCTAAAAATGCGCTTGAAATTGCGGATAAGAGTATGTACGAACAGAAATATACTCGAAAATTGGTTAAGCAATAATAAAAAAGAGATCATAACGATCTCTTTTTTGTTTTTATTCAATAAGTAAGAAGAATTTATACTTGGTAACGCGTTTTATCACCAATATCAAAATGTAACGGCATACGCCACTTACTAAATGCAGCTACGCCTAATAAGATTGCGCCAAGCATTGCACAAGCAATAACGCCAGCAGGAACATTTAAAATTAAGCAGAACCAAAAGCCAGCCAGAACTACAGGAGTAAGTAGTAGCGCTTTAATTTGAAAACAAAAGTATTCTTTGACTGAAAGTGCACTAAATACAAATAAAGCTGCACCTAATGCTAATGGTTGCCATAAATCAGCAATAAGCCAAATAGCAGCAAATAATCCTGCACCTTGAATTAACCAACGGAAGCGTTTGTCATAAATGTGGACAGTTGTTGAAGCTAATAGTGCAACAATAACTAAGAAAGGAGTAGCTTGTAGTGTTTCGTATCCAATAATGGCCATGATAAGTGCTGCAACCGTTAATGCAGAACGATAAAGTATGACCGTTAGTTTATCCAACCCATCAAGTTCGCATTTAATATGGGGATCTGCCATGATGACTCCTAAGGAAAAAATGTAATAATAAGATTATCCATAGTTTACGTTGTCTTAAGCCCAGTGAGAACGTGAACACGCTAGCATATATTGATGATGTTTGATCTAACGTAAGGTTATAGTTGATTGGTGAATAAAGGCACGGCAAAATACTGTTAATGTTGTCGCGACACTTTCCGTTAGGTCTAAATCCAATTATGAAAAAAATCTTCACTATCAGCATGCTAGCTGCACTGACTGGCTGTATGTCTACACCTCACACTCAAGCGCCAGTTGAAACAATTAATAAACCCATGGTGAAAGAGACCATGAAGCCTATCGATACCGTAGCGGAAGTCGATGCTAGTGTCGTGTCTGAACCTTTATATTTATCAAGTGATTCGGTTGCCATTAGTGAAAAACAACTCCCAACAGAAACAACACCTTCTGTTGAGCCCGCAGTGACAACGACTCAAGATACAGATACAACAGCAACAGCAACAGAGCCAACTCAAAAAGTAGCACACGCAGATCAGGTTCAAGAACCCAGTGATATGGTTGATATCGTAGGTGAAGATCATCAAGTTTCAGCGCAACGTGCTGTCGAAAATACACAACATGAAAATGATGTAGAGACGACAGCAGCAACGGCAGTAACAACAACGGTCGAGCAAGCGACAGAAAAAATGGCTGAAAGCACGCCAAAGGTAGAAGCTGAAAAGCAACAAACGAAAGAAGCAACACAGCCTATCGATGATACACAAAATGCGGTTAATCAAGAGACTACCACTGAAGAAACGGCAGTAGGAGAGAAAACTACAGCAGTTAAAGGATTTAGCATTCAACTATTAGCTATGCGTGAAGCAAATGAATTCAAACCTTATTTAAGTCAGTTACCAGCGGATCAACCCGCATGGTTAAATGATAAGAAGATAAATGGCAGCAGTGTTTATACCTTGTTATATGGTCATTACAGTGACTATGAAACGGCAAAAGCGGCACTGGCTGCAATGCCTCAAAAACTGGTTAACTCTGGCGCATTTGTTCGTAATCTTTCAGATATTGAAGCAACACAATATCCAACATTAGAACGTATTCGTTAATCATTTGAGATAACAGATTGTATGGTTAAAAAGTCATTTATCACGGTAAATGACTTTTTTATTATCAGAAATTCAGCAGATACATTGTATGCATATGTTAGTACAGCGTTAGAAGCGTTGATTTACTAAGCAAGTAACGAGCAAATTTAAAATAAATCATGATTAGCGATAACAGAGGGTGCACAGTATCGATTTTTTTGATTACTATGTTATTCACACAGACTTTGACGATTTGCATTGGTTTTATTTGTATCAAAGTTATTAATTATTTCACGTTAGCAACATTGAAAGCTAACGGCGTTTACAAGGGATGATGATGAGTTCTATCCATGTTTTATTATTATGCGGTGGCGGTAGCGCTGAGCATGAAGTTTCTCTCGTGTCAGCAAACTTTATTGAAGAGCAGCTAAAAACGATCAGCGGTGTTACTTATACTCGTGTTGAGATGACTAAAAATGACGGTTGGTTAGATGCAGAAAATCGTCCTTGTGAGTTAAACTTAGATAAAACATTGATTGTTGGCGATCAAGAAGTTGTGATCGATTACGTTATTCCTTGTGTTCATGGTTTCCCTGGTGAAACGGGCGACCTGCAATCTTTACTGACACTCGCTGGTCTACCTTTCTTAGGTTGTGGCGCAGAAGCAAGTACAAATTGCTTTAATAAGATCACAACAAAGCTGTGGTTTGACGCGTTAAATATTCCTAATACACCTTACGTTTTCCTTAGTGAAAATGATGATGCAGCACATCAAGAAGCACGTGACGCGTTTTCTAAGTGGGGCAAAGTGTTTGTTAAGGCTGCTTGTCAGGGGTCTTCAGTTGGTTGTTACTGTGTAACGACAGAGCAAGAATTAACTGATGCAGTTAACAATGCATTTGGCTATTCAGATCAAGTGCTTATAGAAAAAGCCATTCGCCCACGTGAATTAGAAATTGCGGCTTATCAATATGGTAACGAATTAATTATCACTAAGCCGGGTGAAGTGTCCTGTCCAACAGATAAGTTTTATAGCTACGAAGAGAAATACAGTGCAGATAGCGTATCAACCACTATGGTTGAAGCAGAAAACTTAACGGCAGAACAAATTGACGCAATTTGTGGCTTTGCACGTAAAGCGTTTGTACAAATGAAGCTGAAGGATTTATCTCGTATTGATTTCTTCCTAAGCGAAGATAACGAAATCCTATTAAATGAAATCAATACTTTCCCAGGTATGACACCAATTTCGATGTTCCCGAAAATGCTCGAGCATCATGGTCATAAATTTGCTGATTTTATTGAGCAAGCGATCAAAAACGCAGTCAAGTAACGTACTCACTGCTAACACGAAAGCCCATAGACTTTAAGCTTCAGAGCTGGTGGTTTATGGGCTTTTTTGCTGGTGGATGATTATTTATTGGTGTTTTTTTTCGCAAATTTCTTTAATTCACTGTCACGTTTACCGCGTTGGCCTATATATTGCGCGGGCATAGCAGGACTACGCCAACGTCCTTGATGTTGAATTTGACTAATAGATAGACCAGAGTCGGCTAAATCTTGACTTGCACCAACACGAGGGGATTGACCAGAAAAAATCACATCTGCCGGTAACTCTAATTCTTGGCTTGCACGACGGAACACACGATAAATAGATGAGGGATCCAGCGGTTTATCGCCAATGTTACTGTGTCTATCAATACGTCTAAATACAAAGCTGTCCATAATCATGCCAAGCGTTAACCAGCGTTGAACAGCTTTCGAGGCTAAATCACTAAGTGCAATAATGCGATCCTTCACAGTGATGTTGATTAAGCCCGAATTTTCTATTTCAATGTCGTCAATTCTAAGTGCTGCAACTTCAGAACGTTTTAACATCGCCTCGAAGGTAATAGCCCAAATAGCCATATCACGCACATCTTTGGGTTTTGTGGAGAGAGCAAAGGTATCAAGTAATGCCTGTAAATGGTTATCTCTAAAGCCTTGTGCATGAGTGTAATCATCGTGTTTATCTAATCGTTGCTTGTGCATGGCGAGCTTAATTTCTTGGCTCTGGCATGGATTAGGTAAAGCATGACATTTATGAACAAGCCCAATGGTGACAATGTAACGTTTAAGGCTAGCTAATTTACGTGACTCTGCCATTTTTTCAATAAAACGGTGAACCGTTTCAGCTGATGCTGGCAGTGGCAATACTTTGTTTGTTTCACAGAAAATTAAAAAGTGGTTCCAATCATTTTTAAATGCAACCAGCGTATTTTCTGCATAGCTTCGATGCGTGAGTGATTGCCAAATGCTAATACTATCTGCCACGTGGCTAAATTCTACAATACTAGTGGCGCGTTTTTCATCACAATCAATAACTGGAACTTTCTTAGCCATAACTCAGCACCTAATGCACTATAACTTTATGTTTTAAACAAATTATAACACTAGATAATGAACAAAGCATGCAAACTTTAAACATAAGCCGCTTTAATAACATTAAAATACTAGTCATTAATAAAACATCATGGTTAAATTAATCCGCATTTATTAACAAATGATAACCTTGTTATCATGATGTTGGACTTAAAGTAAAACAAGGATCAACAGTATGAAAAAACGGATTTTTCACCGTGGATATACTATTGAAAATACAACGGGCGTTACCAACGAATGGAAATCAGCAATCAAAGGTAATCCTATCAGCGGCACACTGACTGAAATAAAAAAAAGTGTTGATTGGTGGTTAGACATGAGTACATTCATTCATCCTCAGAAGTTCTCATCTCAATCCTCAAAGCCAGTATCTAATGTTTCATCTGAAAACTATCGTGGTTTTATTATGCGTAACGATACTGGAAAGCCTAACGAATGGTATTTGCTTTTAAGAGGGCAGTTATTAAAAGGTAATGCAACATCCATTAAGCAGTACCTTGATAAAGTCATCGAGAAACAATCTAAAACGCAATAAACGACAAAGCCTGCTAATTCAGCAGGCTTTGTTTTAATCGTTGCGTTTTATTAACTAATCGTCAGCATCAGCTTTTGTAACATCTACAAGGTAATCACCTTCAAGCCAATTTCGACCAATTAATAGTTTGTATTTTAATTTACTACGATCACGTAAGTTAACAGGAATTGCTTTACTCTGACCATTCCAAATCAGATCCATTACAACGGCATAACGACGTTCGACACCTTGCGCATTGCGAATTTTACTTACTTTAATAATCTTAGCGGTATGAGTGACTTCCTGACCTAATTCATTTTTGGTAGTGAAAGTAATCTTGTGCCCTAAGTTATCGTGCATAGTTTGCTTGCTGTTATCTTCCTCAGCTTTTCCGTCTATTTTGATATTGTAAGCATTAATAGATGTTGTGTTTGCACCTGTATCAATACGAGCTTCGTAATTAATACCAAGATCATTTACCTTGATAGTTTCAACTGGACCAACAATAGATTTTCCATCACATTGTGGGGCGGCAAAAGTTGTTCCTGAGGCAAGCAACAGTACTGCAGAGATAAGAATGTTTTTCACACATACTCCTGAAACGAATAATAATCTATTGATAATAGACTGGATACATCCTTATTGGTTCAAGTGATTGTTAAAATTAATTAAAAAGCTTGAATTTTAGGGTTAAACATTGCAAGTACTTCTTCTATTTCTCTTATACAGCCCTGCGTTGGCGTAAAATGCACCGTATTAAACCCGAGTGATTTAGCTGTCTGAATATTAGGATAATGATCATCAATAAAGAGACATTCATGGGGATTTAGATGATAACGTTGACACAGAAGATGAAAGATTTCAGGCTCAGGTTTCATAGTAAGCTCTTTACCTGAAACAACACCACCGTCAAAAAATGAAATAAAATGATGCTTTTCGTATAAGGTTTCAAAAAAGGCACTACACATATTGGTTAGGTAGTAGATAGGGTAATTTTTATCTAGTAATCTAAAAAATAATGCCTCTGTTTCTGGCATTTTTTCCAAACTTAATTGTATATGGTTAATAAAATCTTCCATGCGTTGGCATGAAATACCCGTACGCGCTGCGAATTTAGGAATTTCCTCGGCTAATAGCATGGTTCCACGGTCAAGCGCTAACCAATCAGGATGGGCGAGTACTTGTTCCATTAGGATATTTTGTTCATCTACAGATTGAGTAAAGGTTTCTACTATTTTCTGTGGATCCCATTGAAATAACACTGCACCAAAATCAAATATAACGTTCCGAATCATAAGCTGTTCCGTTTAGTGTTCTTTTCTTGATAATATTAGCTGAAAGCGAATTAGCAAGGTTCATGTATGAACTTGAAAGCTTATTCACAATAACCACGCAAACAATGAGACTAATTGCATAATGAATGATAACAGTCGTTTAGTTTTCTCAACCGAAACCGGTCGAATTAAAGAAGAAGCAGTAGCACCTAAACGCCCAAAAGGTGATGGTATTGTCCGTATTCAGCGTGAAACTAAAGGTCGTAAAGGCAAAGGTGTTTCTATTGTAACGGGCTTGGATGTTGAAGATACCCAATTAAAATTAATTGCTGCCGAGTTGAAGAAAGTGTGTGGCTGTGGCGGTTCAGTTAAAGATGGCAATATTGAAATTCAAGGTGATAAGCGTGATATCATTAAGGCGCATCTTGAGAAGAAAGGACATACAGTAAAATTAGCCGGTGGCTAATTTAGTATCTAGAAAGAGGCCATTGATTGGCCTCTTTAAATAAACCCAAATGCTATTTTAGATTATGACTTCTGTGAAAAATTTCCGGTTAGATCTTTGTAAGTATGTGTCAATTCCATATCGATCACTTTAGGAGCGGTTAGTCCTTTTAAAGCCTCAACAATATTTACTTTCATTTGCTGTGGAGAGAGATAGGTACGGAAATAATAATCTTTATTTTTGGTATCAATCACAGATGTCCAAACAGTGTAATCATGAAAGATACCGTGCTCTGAAACTTCACTGACTATGCCTTTGGGAATATCAAACGCATTTAAGATATGGAAAGCATGAAAAACGCCTTCTTCTGCATTTCTTGAGGGAATAGACAAATTAACAAATGCAGCAGCCCGCAGGAAACGACTTGGTGAAGTATAGTCGCCAGGTAACCCCATTAGGCCAGATCCTTGACTGATAGGAGAAAGGGTCATGCCATTAATGGTGACAGGTTTCATGTTCTCAGGCGATAAGTTAATGTAATTGCGAATATGCGTTAAATGCCAATCAAAAGATGGTGGGTTTGTCATTACACCTATTTCATTATCGAAAATAGTTAAACCGTTGTCGCTATATTCAATAACAATGGCATCGCCATTCGCATCCACGACACTATAATGAAGCGGGGCAAAGCTTTGAATTTCTTTTATAAATGTACCAACGACAGAGATTTGTTGTAATCCTTGTTTGACATCTTCAACCGTAGCAAAGTTTGCTAATATATAGTTACCGAGTTCTTCACTTGATACGGATTGAGATTGGTTCTCTGGAGATAATTCTGAATACTTAGCAAATCCCGCAAAATAAAATGCGCCAAAGTACAATCCTTTTTCATTAATACCATCAACAATGATATTACGTCCTAAGGCGTTTGCACCGCCAAAGCCATATTTAGCTTTATACACTAAGCCTGTTTGCTTATTGTCGCCAGACAAAGAGTGAATTTCAGTGCCAGCGGGGACTATTGCGATATTAGAAAGAATGTCAAAACCGAATTCCATGGTTCTAGCTGGAATAGTGACACCATCTTCGCTTTTTAAAATTATGCCTGTACACATTTTATTACCCTCAAACAATTAACCGTATTAACAATAGAACAATAAATATAAAAAAAACGAGGGATAGAAAAGTTTGTGATAGTTAAGGCAATATTATCTATTGATGATATGAACACAGAAAAAATCAGGTACTTCAGAATGCTCTATAGTACCTGATTGGTCTATTTACTCTGGGCATCCAGCATCAATCATCGCTTGAATATGTGTACCGTAGAACGAACCGTTTCCAACCCAACCAACAGGATCTGGAGAAATAGCAGTACCGGGCATAGTTTGATTAGCTGCATTTCTTAATACTGTATTGCAATATTCAAAGGATATACCACCGATCTCATGGCAACTCGCGCACGCACCATCGCCAAGTTCGGCAAAGGCAGGTGGATTTGTCCACCCTTGGGCGGATAGAGGTTGATATCGGACATTGGGATCAATATCGTAATCATCTGAAATATCAATTGGAGTATCAGGGTGAATTAAGAAAACGTTCTTACCCCTATGGCAGTCAGTACAATTTTCAGCGAGGTTATCACCATTTTGAATATCCGAAATTTTAAAGGTTAAATCTTCACCTCCTGTAATTCTTCCGCCTGTTTCTTTACTAATATTATCCCAAAAACACGCTTTACCCGTGGTTTTGCTTTGGCAAATGATACCAAGAAATTGTATATATTCACTGCCTGAAGCACCTAACCTCCAACGAGGTAATGCCATACACGCTCCGGCGACATCAGGATCTTCATAGGCATAAACTTCGGTTCTTCGGCTGGCAAGAAAATCAGTGGTTGCTGTGCCTTGATGTACCCATAAATCAGAACCCCAATCGGGTGGAATAGGCACATCATTTTCACGGCAAGTCGCAGTATAATCGTCAGTCGTTTCTGGTGGGATCAATATAATATGAGTTAACCAAGAACGCTGATTTAGAAACTCAAATAGCCAGCTGTAATCACCTAAGCGTGAAATAGGGAACAGGTGATGTGTTTGTTTGCGGAATAAACGAAAAGAAGGGAAGTATTTATCTTGTGTCGCTTTATCAGCATTGCTTAACATTGCATCAATCATACTATTGGAGAATAAGACCTTATCAACCTCATTCTTTTCTTCGAGGTCTTCAAATGCCTTATAAGCCTCGTTAAATGTATTTTGCTGTTCCTCTGTCAAAATCGGTAACACATTATCAACTAACGTGTCTTGCATAGATAAAACCTGATCTTTATCTAGCGTTAACTCGTTACCTACAGCGTCATACAGCTTATCGTAATAACCGCTTGATATATCACTGATTAAAAATTTAGGCTCAGATTCATCCGCAGGATCAGTTTCAGCCTCTGGTGTGGTGGGAAGTTGCTCATCAAGTGTAGGAGTATCACCTGTTGGTGTATCAACAGCCGCTGTATTTGTTGTGTCATCAGAACTTCCACCACCACATCCTGAATAGGCTAAAGAAGCTAATAACACAAAAAGTGTCGAGTACTTCATCAATCATTCCTGTACTTATTGTTGCAGAATCAATTACAGAAAGGATAGTGAGCTATAAAAAATCGAAAATCGCATAATTAAGAATCGAGGTAGAGAAACAGGAATGTTCTATAGTGAAGGTGTCATCTATAGATAAAATCTAAAATAATGCCGTGACATAAAAAGCGCTTAACTAAGTAGAATACTATGTTGGAACGGTGACTGAAAATGCCTAAAAATAAAGAGAATAGACATGTCAGAACTTAACGTTTTTAAACAACCCAAGCCGTTTTATCTCATTTTTTCAATCGAGTTTTGGGAACGCTTTGGTTTTTATGGTATGCAAGCCATTCTTACCGTCTACTTGGTCGATGTACTCGCGATGTCAGAAGCTGAGTCGTTTACCTTGTTTGGTGCATTTTCAGCCTTGGTGTTTGGTTCTATTGCTATTGGTGGCTGGGTCGGTGATAAAGTTATAGGCACAAAACGTACCATCGTGTTAGGTGCAATTGTACTCATGGTAGGGTATGGGCTATTAGGTATTTCGGCTTCAGATGAATTTAATAGTAAAGAGCTTATTTTTATTGCGATGGGGTTTATTACTATCGGTAATGGCCTATTTAAAGCGAATCCATCCAGCTTATTAGCTAAAGTATATGAAGAAAATGATCCGCGACTAGATGGTGCATTCACCATGTATTACATGGCGATTAACCTCGGTTCGTTTATCTCAACATTACTTACACCGTGGATATCTCAGCAACTTGGTTATGGTGTTGCGTTTGGCGTTAGCTCAATTGGTTTACTGATCACCATCGCCAATTTTCTTGTTAGCCGTCGCTTGGTCAGTGACATAGGTTCAGAGCCAGATAAAAAGCCGATTAATTATCGCAATTACCTTTTTGTTGTTATAGGAACGGTGCTATTAGCTTTTGCAAGTGCCTACCTGTTGCAACACATCTTTTATGCCCACCTCATCCTTGCTGTTGTTGGTGTTACCATTGTGACGTTATATTTTAAAGAAGCATTGCAAACAACAGGGTTAGAGCGCGCAAAAATGATGGTTGCGTTCGTACTCATGCTACAAGGAATTGTCTTCTTTGTGCTGTATTTTCAAATGCCGACCTCGTTAAATTTCTTCGCCATACACAATATTCACCACAAGATCTTTGGTATCGAAGTACAGCCAGAGCAATTTCAAGCACTCAGTCCATTTTGGATCATGATTTGTAGCCCAATACTCGCCATGGTTTACAACAAAACGGGTGAAACGTTTTCAATGCCGTATAAGTTCGCTCTAGGTATGGTGTTATGTAGCTGTGCATTTCTTATATTAACTTTGGGCAGTCATTATGCAGATGCTAACGGCATAATGAGTTCAAATTGGTTAATACTTAGCTACTTATTACAATCTCTTGGCGAGCTATTAGTCTCAGGATTAGGGCTTGCGATGATAGCCCAGTTAGTGCCACAACGGATGATGGGATTCGCAATGGGTATGTGGTTTTTAACATCAGCAACCGCAGCGGTTATCGCAGGGTGGGTTGCGACATTAACAGCCGCGTCTAAAGGTGTAACCGATCCACATACAACGTTAGAGATTTATGGTGTGGTATTTAAAGAAATCGGCGTTATAACCGGGATGATTGCCATAATTACATTAATTATGGCACCTAAACTCACTCGCGTTATACAAGGTAAATAATCAGTTACGCGATTTTACAACATGTACACTGGCAATAAGACATCATGGTTTTTACAAAATACATAATTATATGGTCCGCCTCATCCTAAGCCGTTAGGCTTAGGGTAGGCTTTCAAAG
>NZ_JADQAQ010000036.1 GCF_022129445.1 Photobacterium sp. Ph5 | reverse complement strand
GCCGCTTAACCGAAATGTCCAACTTTATGGGGTCACTTCAATCACGTCGGCTTTTTCGTTTTATTGGCTACAGTAACTATTAATCATCAGCAATTTCATGGGTCCAGAATAAAACTCCTGTTGCAATTAAGCTTAAAATAATCGGGACAAGTAACGCATATCTGAAGGAGTAATCCATCACTTGCGTTCCTGCAATTGCGCCAAGAAAGATGGATAACCATAAGCTGAAATGACGTAAAAAGGTGCTGCGATCGCCTTCACCCATAAGGAGCATCGCAATAGAACGTCCAGTATTAACTAAGAAACCAGTCACGTAAGTCAGCGCAGTTGATTTTTCAATGGTTAATCGCAGTGCGATATTTTGAATACCCATAGCAAAGCTTAAGAAGAAATTGGTCACAATGGGCTTAGCGATAGGCTCAACAAACAATGTTGCTGATAGCACTAATGTGACTAGCGCCATGATCATGCTGCGATAAAAAGGTTTGTTAGCAATTGCAATGGCTTCACCAACGGCAGCACCTAAAACAAATAATACGATAACCCCTATGTAGTGCCACGCTTGTGGTGCATTGCCTGATGTTAGCAATATTCCGACGTGGGTTGTGTTACCACTCATAAAAGAGATAAATAGGCCATTTTTCAGATGGATAAAGCCAATTGCATCAACAATACCTGCAATAAAAAGGAGGTAGAAAGGCATGGTTGAATGAAGGTGTTTTTTCTTAATCATTTGTCATATTCATAAAGTTGGGTGGTAAATATCCATCTGCGAAACTCAATTATAAAACAGTTCCTTCTTGTTCGTCGTTTTGTGTCGACACTACTGTCGAAATAAGGTGTCGACAGTAGTGTCGATGAGCGATCATCCTATGCTTATTTACTTTTGTTAGTGATAAAAAGTGAAGAGTAGGAGAGCGCGCTAAGTATAAGTGAATGATCTTTAGCTAATAAAATACAATAATACCTTATTGGTATGATTATTGCTTTTTGTGATGCTTTTTGCAATTAACTGGAAAGATCATGAAAAGCTTTGTTGTTGCAGATCCCGACAAATGTATCGGTTGTGGTACCTGCATGGCAGCGTGCTCCGAAGAACATAAAAAAGTCGGACTGCAAAGTCATCCTCGTCTTACCGTGGTTAAGCATGACAATGCTACGGCACCTGTGATGTGTCGTCACTGTGAAGACGCGCCTTGTGCGGCTGTATGTCCGGTACAAGCTATTTCTAAACAAGCAGATCGTGTTGTTCTTAACGAGTCGCTTTGTGTTGGTTGTACATTATGTGCAGTCGCGTGTCCGTTTGGTGCTATCGCTTTTGATGGTAGTCGACCAATCGCGATGGCAAACAGTTACGATACCTATATCCCTTCTACTCCTCGTTCTAGTAACCCATCAACGTCAATCCCTAGCACTTTTGGTCAAGATATTTTGGCATGGGAACCGGGCGTTAAAAGTATCGCTGTGAAATGTGATTTATGTGGTTTCCGTGAACAAGGGCCTGCCTGTGCGCAAGTATGTCCAACTCAAGCAATTGTGCTGATTGATGAGAGTAAAGTGATGAAAGCACGCCACAGTAAACGTGAAAGCGCGGCTGACAGTGCCGTTTCTGTGAAGTCTGGAGCTATGAACAAATGAATCCGTTAGTTTTAGTTTTATTTGCTGTGATCAGCTACGGTGTAGCGGCCCTTATTTCTTGGCTTGGCCGTAAGGATGAACGCGATAGTTTACGTTTGGCAGGTGTAATTAGTGCATTTGGTGGTGTGTTTGGTGTTTTAGCTGGCGTGTCTACCATTGTGGGTCATTATGATTCAGCAGATTTTGCACAGGCGACGCGCTGCGTGGTGAATATGGATATGCTTTCAGCCTTAATGGTGGTGGTAATATCCATAGTGACCATGGCGGCGTCTATTTATTCGATTAATTATTTAAAAGAATATCTAGGTAAATCTGGCTGGAAAATCAATATTCTATTTAACATCTTTGCTGCGGCAATGACGGTATTAGTGATTTCAGCCAATGTGATCACTTTTATGGTGTTTATGGAAGTGGTCTCAATCGCATCATGGTTGATTGTGATCAGCGATGGTAGTTTGGCAAGTCGTAAGGCAGGTCTGAATTACTTTATTGTCGATCATATTGCTAGCTTTTTGATCATGGCTGCATTTTTGATTCTATCGATAAATGCCCATAGCTATGACTTTAGTGCGTTCACGACTACACCATTAAGTGCTGGCTTTGCATCATTAACCTTCCTATTAGCGTTAGTTGGTTTCGGTATTAAATCAGCGGGTGTTGGTTTACACGGTTGGTTAATTAAAGCTTACCCTATTTCGCCTTCGTACTGTTCTACCTTGATCTCATGTGTGATGGTGAAAATTGGTATCTACGGCATCCTAAAATTCAGCATTATTTTCCTTGGCGCAACCCAGTTATGGTGGGGCTTCCTTGTTCTTATCTTCGGTGCGGTATCGTCTGTTTTAGGCGTAATGTATGCGTTAGCAGAACATGATATTAAGCGTCTATTGGCTTACCACACGATTGAAAATATTGGCATCATCTTAATTGGTGTCGGTGTCAGTATGATTGGTATTGCAAGTCATCATCCAGTTCTTGCGCTATTGGGCTTACTGGGTGGTTTATACCACTTGTTAAACCATGCGATCTTCAAAGGCTTATTGTGCTTAGGCTCCGGCTCTATTGTGTATCGTATGCATACCAAAGACATGGATAAAATGGGCGGTTTGGGTAAGACCATGCCAAAAACAGCCATTGCGTTCTTAATTGGTACCTTAGCAATTTGTGCATTGCCACCATTTAATGGTTTTGTGTCTGAGTGGTTTATTTATCAATCACTATTTAGCATGGGTAAAGTAGGAACCGCTGCAAATATGTTGTTTGGCCCGTTCGGTATGGTAATGCTGGCACTAACAGGTGCATTAGCTTGTATGTGTTTTGTGAAGGTTTACGGTATCTGCTTTACTGGCGCACCAAAAACAGAGCAAGCGGCGAATACTCGTGAAGTGGGCGCTGGTATGACAACAGCAACAACGATGTTAGCGATATTATGTATCGTATTAGGTGTGGGCTCGCCTTGGATTGCACCTTATTTCTCTGATATTGCATCTTCAATTCTTCATCTTGGCCCTGTTTCTGTTGCAACAGGTAGTGCGGTTTATCCTGCTGTTGCTGATCAAGCGATCCTCTCTACGCCTGTTATTGCAATTATGCTAGCGCTATTAGCACTTGTTCCTGCGGTATTGCTTTATGTGTTCCGTCAACGTCGTTTGGTACGTCGTCAACAAGGTGATCCTTGGGCGTGTGGTTACCAATATGAGCAGCGTATGACAGTTTCTGCCGAAGGTATTACGCGTCCAATGCGTCATATGTTTAGCCTTATTTATGACAACCGTCCAAAGCAATCTTTGATTGATCGTCATGTTTTACCTCATTTATTTGCGGTAGCTGACGGTAGTCAACTTGATGGTCGAAAAGTCTGCATTATGTGCTGCGCGGCTGCTCTATTTGTGGTGTTGTTCTTTCCTTTCATTTCAGGAGTGAGTTGCTAATGTCCCCACTTGAAATGCCTTCTGCTAGTTGGATCACGCTAGCTGTTGTTCAGGCTTTATTGATGCTTCTGCTTGCCCCTTTAGCAACCGGATTTTCCCGTGTTATTCGCGCTAAAATTCATTCTCGTAAAGGGCCGGGAGTACTACAAGACTACCGCGATATTTATAAGTTATTGCAGCGCCAGTCAGTATCACCGTCAAATGCAGGCTTTATTTTCTGGATCACGCCTTGGGTAATGGTGATCACTATGTTGTTGATCGGTATGGCATTGCCAACCGTGACGCAAGTGTCACCTTTCCCTATTTCGGGCGATATTATTACCGATATTTACTTATTGGCTATTTTCCGTTTCTTCTTTGCGTTATCAGGTATTGATTCAAACAGTATGTTTGGTGGCTTAGGTAGTAGCCGAGAATTGACTCTTGGTATCTTGGTTGAGCCAATGTTGATCCTGTCAATTGTGGTTGTTGCATTAGCAATGGGTACCACCGATCTTGGTTATATTAGCCATGCGATGGCAAATGACAGCTGGCATTCACCACTAGCGATTATCTTGGCCGGCCTTGTGTGTGCATTTGCACTGTTTATTGAGATGGGTAAATTACCATTCGATAGTGCAGAAGCGGAGCAAGAGCTACAAGAGGGCCCTGTAACTGAATACTCAGGTGCTGGTTTAGCTATGGTGAAATTAGGTCTAGGTCTAAAACAGCTTGTTGTCGCTCAGTTCTTCCTTGCGATTTTCATTCCTTGGGGTAAAGCCCAATCATTAGGTTTCGGCAGCTTATTTTCAGCAACCGTGATCTTATTTATCAAGCTTTTTGTGGTTTTCTTAATTGCAGGGATTGCGGAAAACACCATGGCGCGTTTCCGTTTTATGAAAATCCACCGCGCTATTTTCCCTGTATTTTTAGTGGCCGTGTTGGCACTTATTTTTTTAATTTTTGGTTGGTAAGAAACAATAATGACAAACAATACATTTGAACAATATGCCACTAAACCGCAATCAAATCGGATTGGCAAACAGTATGTCGATGGTGTGAATCATTTCTTTCCATCAGCCATTATTGATGAAGAGTGGCAAACGGATAATCAAGTTACTATTACGGTAAAAATGACCTCTTTGGTCGAAGTGATGAAGTGGCTTTATTACGATCAAGGCGGTTGGCTGACAGTTACATTCGGTAATGACGAGCGTACCTTAAATGGTCACTTTGCGGTTTATCACGCGCTTTCTATGGAAGGGGAAGTTAAAAGTTGGGTAACGGTAAAAGTACTGGTTGATGCCAATAGCCAAGAGTTTATTTCTATTACGCCAACCATTCCTGCTGCTGTGTGGGGCGAGCGTGAAGTGCGTGATATGTACGGCTTACGTCCAGTAGGTTTACCTGATGAACGTCGTTTAGTCCTTCCTGATGATTGGCCTGAAGATCTCCACCCACTACGTAAAGATGCGATGGATTACCGTCAGCGTCCACAGCCAACAACCGAAACAGAAACCTATAACTTTGATAACCAGTTAGGTGACGACAGCAACCGTATTGTACCTGTTGGTCCATTACACATTACTTCTGATGAACCGGGTCACTTCCGTTTATTCGTTGATGGTGAAGACATTGTTGATGCGGACTACCGTATGTTCTACGTGCACCGTGGCATGGAAAAACTGGCAGAAACACGTATGGGTTACCACGAGGTAGCGCAGTTAACTGACCGTGTTTGTGGTATTTGTGGCTTTACTCATAGTGTGGGTTACAGCAATACGATTGAAAACGCATTATCGGTTGATGTGCCATTCCGCGCCAAGATGATCCGTACTGTTTTACTTGAAGTTGAACGTCTACACAGTCACTTATTAAACATTGGCTTATCTAGCCACTTTGTTGGTTTTGACTCAGGTTTCATGCAGTTCTTCCGTGTCCGTGAAAAGACCATGGAATTGGCTGAATTACTAACAGGTGCCCGTAAAACTTACGGTATGAACTTAATTGGTGGTGTACGCCGAGATTTCCTTAAAGATCAACGCTTAAAAGGTATTGCGATGGTCAAAGAAGTACGCAAAACCTTTTCTGAGCTGGTGGAAGTGCTTCTAGCAACACCTAATATCGAAAGCCGCATTGCAGGTGTTGGTATTTTGTCTAAGCAAGTTGCTCGTGATTACAGCCCTGTTGGTCCACTTATTCGTGCCAGCGGCTTTAAGCGTGATGTGCGTATTATTCATGGACAATCTTTAGAGTCTTACGGTGATGTTCCGATGGAATTACAAACCATGGACGGCGGTGATGTGCAATCACGTGTGATGGTTCGTATTCGTGAAGTATTTGATTCACTAAATATTGTTGAATACGGCCTTGATCACCTACCACCGGGTGCAATTCTCACGGAAGGTTTTAACTACGTACCGAATAAGTTTGCCTTGGGGTTTACTGAAGCGCCGCGTGGTGAAAACGTGCACTGGAGTATGACAGGGGATAACCAAAAACTATTCCGCTGGCGTTGTCGTGCAGCAACGTATGCGAATTGGCCTACGTTACGCTACATGTTACGAGGTAACACCGTTGCTGATGCGCCGTTAATTATCGGTAGTTTGGATCCATGTTACTCATGTACTGACCGTGTCACCATTGTTGATACCAAGAAGAAGCGTAGCAAAACTATTCCATATAAAGCGATTGAGCAGTACAGCATCGACCGTAAAAACTCACCGTTTAAGCTGTAGGAGGCGTTGTGTTTAAGTTATTAAAGACCGTCTTAAAAACCGGTGAAGTAACAACCAAATACCCATTCGCACCATTGGAAGTGAATGAAGACTTCCGTGGTAAGCCAGAGTTAGACGCAGATCAGTGTCTGTCTTGTGCTGCGTGTATGCGTGCTTGTCCTGCCAATGCGTTGGTGATGGAAACTGACGAAAAAGCAGGGACTCGCCGTTGGGAATTGTCGATGGCACGTTGTATTTACTGTGGTCGCTGTGAAGAAGTCTGCCCAACGAAAGCGATTAAGCTGTCTCAGAACTTTGAGCTAGCGGTAACCCGCAAAGAAGATCTGTATGAACATGCAGTGTTCCAACTGGCGAATTGTCGCCAATGTGAACGTCCGTTTGTAGCGAAAAAGCTATTGGATTATGTGCTAGATACCTTGGCACAAACTGGCGTTTCAGCGGATCAATTAGAGTTACGTCGCCAACAATTAGAAACCTGTCCTGAGTGTCGTCGCAGTAACAATATGCTTGATAGCGAAAACGTCAGCCATCTACGTTACCTTGAGGAGGAAATGTGAAAGGTATTAAACAGCTAAATGGTACAGCTCATACCCAAACTGTTCCTGTTCCATTACCGCCTAATAGCCAGAAATTAAAAGACGCGCTCATTAAGCAGATTCGTCGCTCTGCGTATGTTTACCGTGTTGACTGTGGTGGTTGTAACGCCTGTGAAATCGAAATTTTCGCAGCCACAACCCCTGTATTTGATACTGAGCGTTTTGGTATTAAGGTTGTCGCATCGCCTCGCCATGCGGATATTCTTCTCTTTACGGGGGCTGTGACTCGCGCTATGCGTGCACCCGCGCTTCGTGCTTATGAAGCGGCACCTGATCCTAAAATTGTGATTTCTTATGGTGCATGTGGTTGTGATGGCGGTATCTTCCATGACTTATATTGTGTCTGGGGCGGTACTGACAAGATTGTACCTGTTGATGTCTACATTCCGGGCTGTCCTCCAACACCTGCGGCAACGATTTATGGTTTTGCGGTAGCTTTAGGTCTGCTTGATCAGAAACTGAAAGCGAAAACACACAACCCTGATGAGCAAAAAGCGAGCCTTAAACATACTGAAATTCCATTGGATATTAAGGTGATGATTGAGCGTCAAGCCCGCTTACTTGCAGGTTATGTTCAAGGCCAACGTATTGCAGATGAAGTGATGGATGTATTGGCAACCTGTAGTGCAGATAACGTTGATAGCAAAATTGCAGATTACTTAGCGGAAAAAGACGATCCACGTTTAACCGAAATCGTGAATATTCTGCTGAGCAAAACCATGGCTGCATTAACCGGACAACCTGCGTGTGCGGCAGAGCAAAAAGCATGCTGTGGAGGCGATCATGCCTAATAGCAAGACTGCCGATTTATCTGAAGAATTAACGCAATCTCGCCACCTTGAGCAGAATGTGTATTTCTACAGTTTGGGTCGCAAGTTTGTTGATGAAAGCTACGATGTGCCAGAAGAAGCCAAGCAAATTATGTACTACAGCTTGGCGATTGGTCACCATCTTGGTGTGGTTGATTGCTTAGATGCGGTATTGAAATGCTCTGGTTATGAGTACCTTGAATGGATTAGTGGATTAGACCAAAGCGGTGAAGCTTTTCGTAAAATGAAAGGCTTTCTGGTGTTTGGTGAAATCACGATTTATCCAGAGCATTTAAACATGTTGGCACTGGCGTTTGATGGTATTGATAGCGCGACTCAAAGCGAAAAGTCAAAGCAGTTAACCCATGGATTTATTGAAGCCTTAGGGGATATTCATCGCGAACCAACCATGTACATGATGATCCGAGGAGGACAGTAATTGTGCTAGAGGAAATTAACCTCTCTTCTGTCATGGGCGTAACGGTGTCGAATGACGATGTCGATTTGTCGGTCAGCAATATTGTATTGACGGTTGGTAACAGCATGATGGCAGATGACGGTGCAGGTCCTTTGCTTGCTAAGATGATGAAGGATAATCCGATTGCCGATTGGAGCGTGCTTGAAGGCGGCTCGATGCCTGAGGATTGCTTACACCTTATTCGTAAAGCGATGCCGAAACGGGTGCTGGTGGTTGATGCTGCAGATATTGGTGAAGAAGCAGGGGAAGTACGAATTATTGATCCTGAGACTATCGTTGATATGTATGTGGTGTCGACCCACAGTTTGCCGTTGAATTTCTTAATTGATGAATTGAAGACCTTTATACCAGAAGTGATCTTCATTGGGATACAGCCTGCGATTGTTGCTTTTTCATTCCCGTTAACGGAAATGGTGCAGCAAGGTGTTGAGCAAATTTATCAACAATTACCAATATGGCAAGGCTCTAGCTGTTTTGAACATTGTTAGCATTATATGGCATGGGTGACGATGCCCAATCGTTTGCCTGTCGATAAAGTGTCGATGAGATGTGACGAAGCGTGTCGATGATGGTTATCGATACGTATCGCACATGTTCGTTGCTGTAAATAAAGCCTGATCTCGATCAGGCTTTATTTTTTTGTCTTAAATATTAAGAGGTTGAGTTTTTACTGTTCAAGGTGTAAAAACTGGCATAACTCATGCTTATAAGGTATCGCAATGCGAAAGTGTATTGCGATGTATCGACATCAACAAGGGATACACCATGAACCGATTTGTATTTGCAGATCCCAACTTGTGTATTGGATGCCGAACTTGTGAAATCGCTTGTGCGTTATCGCATCAAGCTGAAAATACGGCTGCTGGAATGGAACCATCGGATTTTTCACCACGTTTAACTGTCGTGAAAAATGCCCATGTAACTACGCCTGTAATGTGTCGTCAATGTGATGATGCGCCGTGTGCTCAGGTTTGTCCCAATAACGCCATCGTTTTAGAAGATGGTTTTGTCAAAGTGATTCAATCACGTTGTATTGGTTGTAAAACCTGCGTTATTGCATGTCCTTACGGTGCAATGAATGTAGTAACAACGATGGTTGAAGAGACAAAAGGTGCTGCGTTGTTTACGCGTAAAGTACCGCAAACCCAAGCATTAAAATGTGATTTATGTCATCACCAAGAGTCTGGTCCTTCTTGTGTTCAAGTTTGTCCGACTGGTGCGATTCGAATCATTGAGCCTGAAACGTTGACTGAAACTAGCCAACAAAAACGTGAAGCAGCGGCAATGAGCGCTGTGGTAGCAACAGGTTGCTAAGGTGATTGTTTAATCACAACGATATTGACGTTTATTATTACAACCCAAGGTTAGTATGAAGAAATCAATTGTTGTTTGTCCCTACTGTGGTACTGGGTGCAAACTAAAATTGGTTGTCGAAAATAACAAAGTAATTGCAGCAGAGCCTGCAGATGGCCGTACCAACGAAGGTCAACTGTGTTTAAAAGGTTACTATGGCTGGGATTTCCTTAACGACACCAATTTATTAACTCCACGCTTGAAGCAACCGATGATCCGCCGTACACGCGATGCCGCGTTAGAAGCGGTTTCATGGGAAGAAGCTATTGATTTTGCCGGCGAAAAGCTAATGGCAATCAAGAAGCAATATGGCCCTGACGCGATCATGACAACTGGCTCAGCGCGCGGTCCAGGTAACGAAGCTAACTATGTGATGCAGAAGCTCGCACGTGCGGTGATAGGGACGAATAACGTCGATCACTGCGCCAGGGTGTGACACGCTCCATCAGTCTCCGGTCTGGAGACAACAGTAGGTAATGGCGCAATGAGTAACGCCATTCCCGAAATTCAAAAAACAAAATGTTTACTCATATTCGGTTACAACGCGGCTGATTCTCACCCAGTTGTAGCAAGGCACATTCTTAAGGCTCGCGCTAATGGTGCGAAGATCATTGTTTGCGATCCACGTAAGATTGAATCTGCACGTATCGCTGATCAATGGTTAGCGTTGAAGAACGGTTCAAACATGGCACTGGTTAATGCGTTAGCGAATGTCATTATTGAAGAAAACTTATACGACAAAGAGTACGTTGCAAATAACACTGAAGGCTTTGATGCGTTCCGTGAGCTTGTTTCTCGTTATACGCCTGAAAGTGTTGAACAAACCACAGGTCTTAAAGCGGAAGACATTCGTATAGCAGCACGTACTTATGCAGCAGCACCAGAAGCGATGATCCTTTGGGGTATGGGTGTTACCCAATACGGACAAGCTGTTGATGTTGTGCGTGGTTTAGCGGGACTTGCATTACTTACCGGTAACTTTGGTCGTGAAGGTGTAGGTTGTGGTCCTGTACGTGGACAAAACAACGTGCAAGGTACCTGTGATATGGGTATGTTGCCACACCAATTCCCAGGTTATCAGTCAGTAGAAGATGCTGATATTCGAGCGAAATTCGAAGCTGCTTGGGGTGTTCCATTATCTGATAAGCCGGGTTACCGTTTAACAGAAATTGGTCACAAAGTAGAAGAAGGGATCTGTAAAGCTTTCTATGTGTTTGGTGAAGATCCAGCACAAACTGAAGCCGATCTTGCTGCAATGCGTGAAACCATGCGCAAGATGGAATTAGTGATTGTGCAAGATATCTTCATGACACAAACAGCAGAATTTGCTGATGTGATCTTCCCTGCGACAAGTTGGGGTGAACATGAAGGTGTATACAGTAGCGCTGACCGTGGTTTCCAACGCTTCTATAAAGCGATTACGCCACCGGGAGACGTGAAACCTGACTGGGAAATTTTCAGTTTATTAGCAACCCGTATGGGTTACCCAATGTCTTATCAAAATACCCAAGAAATTTGGGATGAGATGCGTCACCTTGCACCACTATATACAGGTGCAACGTACGAGAAGATGGAAGGGTTAAAATCTGTACAGTGGCCATGTCCAACTGAGGATCACCCGGGTACACCTTTCTTGTTTGAAGGTAATAAATTCAGTACACCATCAGGTAAAGGTCAGTTTATTGCTGCGGAATGGCGTGCGCCATTAGAGCAACCTGATGCTGAATACCCGTTAGTATTATCTACTGTGCGTGAAGTAGGCCATTACTCTTGTCGTTCAATGACGGGTAACTGTTCTGCATTACAGACATTGGAAGATGAACCGGGTTATGTGCAGATGCACCCTGATGATGCGCGTCAGTTAGGTATTGACGATCAACAATTGGTTTGGGTTTCATCACGTCGCGGTAAAGTTATTTCACGTGCAAATTATAATGAGCGTGTAAATAAGGGCGTGGTGTACATGACTTACCAATGGTGGATTGGTGCCTGTAATGAATTGACCATTGAACATGTGGATCCAATTTCAAGTACGCCTGAATTTAAATATTGTGCCGTTAAGGTAGAAAATATTGATGATCAGGCATGGGCAGAAAATTACGTACAAACTGAGTACAGTAATTTAAAAGCACGTTTGAAAAGCCATGTTGTTAATGCTTAATAACAAAGAATGAGTTTATTTGTTTATTTTATTGTTCAAATAAACCATTAATGAAAATAAGGTTTCCAAGATAGAATGTTGTATATTTTAAATTTGGAAACCTTATATTTCATTGCTTTGCTGTATATTGCTACTAGTCATTCATATCGCTCAAATAATTAGCACTCGCTCTATTTTTCATCATTAGTTTGCATTTATATTTATTGTTTATTGATTGATATCAATACTTGGTTATTGAAATGGTTGAGAATTGTATAACAAATGCTTGAATTATTACTCTCTATTCGAGCGACATTATCAGCAAGAGTTAATGCCAACATGGAACGCTTTGAAAGTGATTTGATGACTTTTTCTAAAGCCTTATTATCAATCAATGATATTTCAGGCGTGATGGATTTTCTTAACAATGAAGATCTATTATTTATCAATGTTGAACGTGTGAATCTACTTTTAAAAAATGATCTTGATAGTCAACCTAGCCTTTACTATCTTGATCAAGATAAACAATGTCAGCAATTTGATTATACAGGCTCAAGTACTGGGTTAAATGGCGTTACCATGCGCGAATATTGCCATCAGATGGATGGTGAAACGCTATATCAAACTTTTCCTCAACTAGAAAATCATCCAGCGTATGACTCGGTTTTTAATTATTGCAAAATACCGCTATCTATTTGTAATCAACCTTTAGGTGCGATTGAATATATTAATTTAACTATGCCTGATGATAGTGAGAGCGAGAAGCAATTCAAATTATTTAATAATATGATTTCAGCAATGATTGAACATATTATAGAGCACCAAACTGCATCAACGTTTACTGAAAAACTAACAACTGAAAAAAACAATTTTCAGGTACTGGTTGATGTGACGAATACTGTTATAAGTCAAAGTACAAAAAAAGAATTGATAGGATCATTGTTGCGATTTTTATATCAGCATTTTGATATGACCGATCTATCGATAATTCAATTACAAGATGGGCATTATAATCAGCATTCTGCTTGTTTTATTAATAATGAAATTGATTATCAATGTCATTTCTTTACCAATGATAAACTAATTAAAAATGCAATTAAGAATAATCAGCCTGTATTTTTAAATGCGATAGATATTAAGAAAATGCAGGCTGATAATAATAGCCCGTACTTTCCAAGTCGTGTTAAAACCGCTTGTGTTATGCCACTTGTATTTAGAGGCATTGCGGTGGGTTATATCAGTTTTATGAAGCCTATTGAAGCTCCATATCAAAACACGGATCTTGAGCTATTTAAACAGATAGCTGCGCGTGTTGCGTTAGCTATGCATAGTATAAAAACACATCAAGCAAGCACTCCAAATCAACCTATTACTAAGTTTGTAAACATCGATGAAGGGATGGGTGAACACGTTATTTTTGACGATATTATTAGTCAAAGTGAAGTGATGAATAAAGTCCTTGAACAAGTCGCCCTTGTTGCTAGCTGTGACAGTACGGTGTTGATTTTAGGCGAGTCGGGGACGGGAAAAGAATTAATTGCTCGTGCTATCCATAAGTTAAGCCTACGCAGCAAAACGGATATGGTGAAGATGAATTGTGCCGCCATTCCTGCTGGTTTATTTGAAAGTGAATTGTTTGGTCATGAACGTGGCGCATTTACAGGCGCGATTAGCCAGCGTGTTGGTCGTTTTGAGCAAGCGCATAAAGGTACGTTATTTTTAGATGAAATTGGTGATATGCCGTTAGAGCTTCAGCCTAAATTATTACGTGCATTACAAGAAAATGAAATTGAACGTGTGGGTAAAAACGCATTAATCAGTGTTGATGTGCGAATTGTTGTCGCCACGAATGTTGATTTATTACGCCGAGTAGAAGAAAAGAAATTTCGTAATGATCTTTATTATCGTTTGAATGTTTTCCCTATCCAAATTCCGCCATTACGCGAACGTGCTGAAGATATCCCGTTATTGGTTAAACATTTTACCCGAGAACTTGCTAAGAAAATGGGGAAAACCATTACTGCAATTGCAGCTGAAGATTTAGCGGTTATGAGCGCATTTCCATGGCCGGGTAACGTTCGTGAATTGCGTAACTTTGTTGAACGCTCTGTGATTTTAACGCGTGGTAATGTGCTTAATGTCCCTGTTCATGAGTTAAAAACAGCGTCTCACTCTGCCCGTGTACCGACCGAAAAAGTGCCCCCTGTAGGACTGATTAACCCTGAAGCTACAGGTGTTATCAATACGCCAGAATCAGCAGTGAAAGGTGACGTAGTTAAACCCATTATTGATAAAGCAGACGTGATTAAAGCATTAAAGGCTTGTCATGGTGTAGTGGCAGGCCCGAATGGTGCCGCAAACCAGTTAGGACTGAAACGAACAACCTTATTATCCCGAATGCAGAAAATGGGGATTAATAGCCAAGATTTTCGAGGTGGTATCTGATGCTTTTTATACCAGCTTACATTTTTATTTAATTATAGGATCACTATTTTGACCACTCTTGATGTGCAATCAACCGATGCCGTTAGTGATGCTTGTCAGCGTCCGATCATTCGCTATCGCAAAGGAGAAAGCGATTTTAGAGAGATGGATTTCATTATTGAAGAAACGCCTGTTGCTCTTGCGTTTAATGGCGTTGCGTACACCGTGATGATGTGTACCCCTCATGATTTAGAGCAGTTTGCGATAGGTTTTTCATTGTCTGAGGGGATTATCGATCATCACCGTGATATTCACGATATGGTGATTACCCATCATGATAATGGGATCAATCTTGATATTACGGTTGCAAATCGTTGTGCTGAGCGTTTAAAGCAGAAACGTCGTTCATTAGCGGGTTTAACGGGCTGTGGTATTTGTGGTGAAGAAAAATTGGAAACCGTATGTCGGATGCTAATGCCATTGCCGATGATAGTTGAGTTTGATTTAAGTCATTTAGAACAAGCGTTACAGCAATTACTTGAACACCAAGCACTTAATCAACTCACTGGTGCTGCACATGCGGCGGCATATATCGACGCTAATGGTCAATTACTCGCAACATTTGAAGATGTTGGTCGCCACATCGCGTTAGATAAATTAATTGGTTATATCCATCAACAGCGTTTATCTGGCGGTGCTGTGTTAGTCACCAGTCGGGCTAGTTTTGAAATGGTACAAAAGGCGGCCTCAGCCGGTGTTGAAGTGTTACTTGCCGTATCTTCTGCAACAAAAATGGCTGTTGATTTAGCGGATCGTTTAAATATGACGCTATTAGGGCATTGTCGTCGTGGTCGAGCCGATGCTTATGCTCACCCAGAACGTGTTTTTGGCATGATTTGATCTCGTGCTTTCATCGTACTTTACGCTTACTCATCGCGTGAAGTGTTTTATAACCCTCCGGACCTCCGGTTACTTTTATTAAGAAGATATAATATGAAAATGAAACATCTAATGTTGGGCTTGCTAACTACTTCTTTTTCTCCTCTTGCTTTAGCACACCCTGGTCACATTGGTCCTCATGCTTCTGCGTTTATGAGTGGTTTTGTTCACCCATTTACGGGCATGGATCACCTAAGTGTTATGGTAGGTGTGGGTCTATTAGCGGCTATGATGGGTGGTAAAGCGATTTCACGTTTACCTCTTGCTTTTATCTCAATCATGATTGTAGGTGCTGCTTTAGGTGTATCAGGTGTTGTGATCCCAGGTGTTGAACTAGGTATTGCTGTATCTGTGATTGCAATGGGCGGCATGCTATTAGCGGGTGGTCGTATATCTGCGAAAGTAGCGACAGGTGCAGTAATGGCATTTGCATTATTCCACGGTATGGCTCACGGTATGGAAATGCCTTTAGGTGCTAAGGCTGTTGAATTCTTTATCGGTTTCGTACTAGCAACGGCAATTCTACATGCGTGTGGTGTGGTATTAGGTAAAGCTATCGCGGCTTCAGCTGCTAATCGCCGTGTTACTAATGTCCTAGGTGTCGTTATGGCGGCATTTGGTGGCATCTTAATGCTGTCTTAATTACAGGGCAGTTAGCGTGACAGACAACATTGCACGACAATATATTCATATTACCGGCATTGTACAGGGGGTCGGTTTCCGCCCCTTTGTCTACCAACTAGCGACACAACATGTGCTAGTTGGTTCGGTGATCAATGATTCAGAAGGGGTGAAAATAGATGTGCAAGGCTCTCTTGATACATTAACTATTTTCACTTCGCAGTTAATTGACCAAGCGCCTCCTTTAAGTCGCATTGATGATGTGGCAATTCGCACTTTATCGCTATGGTCTGAATTGGAAAAGCCGAATACCTTTGGTATAGAGCAAAGTCAGTGCCGTGACAGCACAACGGTATCTATTTCACCAGATCAAGGGCTTTGTGATGCTTGTAAGCGGGATATTTCCAATCCAGATTCTCGATACTTCCAATACCCATTTACCAACTGTACCCATTGCGGTCCACGTTACAGCATTATAAAAGCGCTACCTTATGATCGTGCAGTAACCAGTATGCGGGATTTTTCGTTGTGCCCTGATTGTGCCGAGGCATATCAAAATCCAGTCGATCGTCGTTATCATGCTCAGCCGATTAGTTGTGACTGCTGCGGCCCTTGGGTAACGCTTTATGATGCACAGCAGCGAGTGAAATCGAGTGGAGAATTACCACTTGTTGCAACAAAAAAAACAGCGATTGAGCAGCTTGCGCAAAAGATTAAAGACGGCGAAATTGTTGCAGTTAAAGGCATCGGTGGTTTTCATTTAGCGTGTGATGCCACTAACGCTCAAGCTGTGGCGAGATTACGTAAGCTTAAACATCGCCAGTCAAAACCGTTAGCCATCATGGCGGCAAGTGATGACATTGCTCAACAATTCGTTGAAGGTTGTGATGCTGAATGGAGAGCATTAGCAGCGCAAGCTAGACCTATTGTTCTCATGAATAAGCGTTTAGATATTGTTGCAGAAGAAGTAACGCGAGCAGAAGACGTATTAGCTGAAAATGTTGCTCCGAATGTACCGTATCTAGGAATCATGCTGCCGTATACGCCATTGCATTATTTGTTGTTTGATGAATTAAAAGCAATAGGTGCGACAAGTGCACTTGTTATGACCAGTGCGAACTTATCAGGTATGCCTATTGCCACTGAGTTAGCTCAAGTCTGTACTCAATTTTCAGGGAAAATCAGCGGTATTTTAGATCATAATCGTCCGATTGAGAGTGCGTGCGATGATAGCCTTGTACATTATGCTGGCGGCAAGATCCGTGTGCTACGTATGGCAAGAGGCTATGCGCCTGTGAGTCATTTCGTTACTGGTAGCAAACAAAGTACAGGCAATATCACCGTATCCTTAGGCGCTGAGCAAAAATCAACCATAGGGTTAGCATTACCTCAGCAATGGCTAATATCTCCCTATATTGGTGATTTAGACGATCTCGATACCGAGCTGCGTTATCAAGAAACGGTTAACCATTTAACGGCGCTTTATAATGTTAAGCCACAGCAATTGGTGTGTGATAAACACCCTAATTATCATTCCTCTCAATTTGCTGAAAAATACCAAGCCAAAGCCCATTTGGTCACACCACTTTTAAAGGTGCAGCACCATCATGCCCATGTATTAGCTGTGATGGCTGAGCATAATTTAACGGAGCCGGTTTTAGGTTTTACCTTTGATGGGACTGGTTGGGGTGATGATCACACCGTGTGGGGAGGTGAAGTCTTACTTTCTACGCCACAAAGTTATCAACGTGTCGGACATTTACGTCAATTTCGCTTAATTGGAGGCGAAAAAGCGATAAAAGAGCCAGCTCGTTTGTTATTTGCTCTTTTATTGGAATGTTACTCAGTCGATGCGATTAAAGCGATGCAGTTGTCAGCGTTTAAAGAGTGGAGTGATGTTTATTTCAATAACCTATACCGATTATGGCAGACAGGTAGTCAATCACCTTATACCTCATCGATGGGGCGTTTAATTGATGCGTGGACAAGCTTGTTAGGTTTGGTTGATCGCGTTGATTATGAAGGTGAGTGCGGGTTGAAACTCGAACAAGCGGCAATGAAAGATCGATGTCATCAACCTATTTCTTTCGCTGTTGACGCTAATGGTGTGATTGATTGGCAGCCACTTTTTGAATATGCGTTACCACTGTTAAGTTTAGTTGCCGATGATTATCGCCCAGCATGGCGAAATTGTTTGGCGCACAGTTTTATTAGTGCCATTGCTGACGTTATTGTCACTATAGGACAAACTTATAAGCCATTACCGATTGTTTTAGGCGGTGGAGTGTTCCAAAACCGTGTATTAGTTGATGAAGTGTTTGAAAAAGCCAGCGCGCACAGTTTATCCCTTTTTTGTGGTGAAGCACTCCCTGCTAATGATGCATCTATTTCAGCAGGTCAGTTGTGGTTTGCCATACATCAAAAATAAGAATGAAGAGATCTCGTCATGCATGAATTATCACTGAGTATGAATACGGTAGATACCGTGGTTGAACAGGCGAAAAAGCAAGGTTTTCATCGTGTAACTCGAGTGACATTATCGATTGGGACATTATCGTGTATAGAGCCCCATGCATTGGCAACAGGATTTGAATTTGCAACACGAGGAACGATAGCAGAAGGCGCGAAGTTAGCCATTGAGTCAGTACAAGCTCAAGTTTGGTGTATGGAGTGTCAGCGCTATATCGAAATGGATGAGCGTGGTGTCTGCTGCCCTCATTGCCAAGGTTATCAGCTTAAAGTTGAAACCGGTGACGAATTAATGATTAAAAATATTGAGGTAGAATAATGTGTAATGTATGCGGCTGCGGAGATAGCCATGTAGAAGGTGTCGACGATCACCATCATCATGGTTCTCACCACCACGATCATCATAGGCATAGTCATCACAATGACCATCACCATGATCACGGCAATGTTCATAAAGCGAGTAATGAACAGCCTGTAGTGATCCATCATCACTATTATCATCAAGGTGATGTTCACCATCATGTGCATTACACCTTACCCGCAACATCGCACCATGAACACAGCCACCCACACCCACATCATCAACATTCTCATCATGATCATGTATCGCACGAACATCACAACCACACTCATGATAGCCATGACCATCATCAGCCTGAAACCCTAGATAAAGGTGATTTGCACTACGGTAGAGGCGAAGCTGAAGTGCATGTGGCTGGGGTTTCTCAACGTCAACTTTTGACGTTAGAGATGGATATTTTAGGTAATAATAATAAACTGGCTGAACATAATCGCGAGCATTTTGAAGCCAATAAACAGCTTGTGCTTAATCTAGTATCAAGTCCTGGCTCTGGTAAAACTACCTTGCTTACTGAAACCCTGATGCAGCTAAAACAGCAGTATCCATGTGCAGTGATTGAAGGGGATCAGCAAACCTCTAATGATGCGGATCGTATTCGTGCGACACAAGTGCAAGCTATTCAAGTTAATACAGGAAAAGGCTGCCACTTAGATGCACAAATGGTGCACGATGCTTATCATCAATTAGCAATGAATGAGTCAGGTTTCTTGTTTATCGAAAATGTCGGTAACTTGGTGTGCCCAGCGAGTTTTGATTTGGGTGAGGCATGCAAAGTCGCGATTTTGTCAGTCACTGAAGGGGAAGATAAGCCGCTTAAATACCCTAATATGTTTGCTGCTGCGGACTTAATGCTGATCAACAAGGTCGACTTATTGCCGTATGTTGATATCAACATTGAAGATTGTATTGCTAATGCACGAAAAGTGAATCCCAATATTCAGGTCATAAAACTTTCAGCTAAAACGGGTAAAGGGATGGATGCGTGGTTAAATTGGCTGACTGAGCAACTTCAACAACATCAATAGTAATTACGGTTCAGTTGACATCTAAAACCACAGGTTCATGAAAAGTGCCTGTGGTTTTTCTGTTTTTACAGTTGATAGAAGGGAAATAGCTTATTGTGGTCATTTTTGAAAGGTATAGATTTTTAATAATATTTCATACTGTTATCGTTAACACTGATTTAATATCGTAACGAATGAGAAATATCCGCGAAAGGCTGGCGTAATAATGCTTCTGTTTTATACGATAAAATTCAGTTTTATTCTTTTTGAGAATTCACCTGGTGTATTATGAGAGTGATCAGCTTCAAAAGAATGAATTCTGGGAATAATTAACACTATCAATTTGTTTTTTTCTCTATAAAATGCCGCACAACTTCGCTAATGGCATATCGTTGATATTCATATTTCGCCTGCAATTAGTGACACATTTTGATGCTATGAATAGTCTACGATGAAAACTAAAATCTTACTTATTGCGCTACTACTTACTGGCTGTGATATGACAGCAACTCCTTTTACTCCACCTTCTACCAACGATATCGAGCAGTGCCAAATTTTGGTAACGAATAAAACTCAATATGCAGCAGAAACCATTATTGCTAATAATGTTGAAAATCAATCCGAAAGTAACCGAGGCTGGGTGTTTGTCGATCATATAAAACCGGCTCAACGTGGTGATATTAACTTTCGCTGTAACTTAGAGAAGAATAAAGTGGAAGTATGGGCGCCGGGTGCCGCAATGTGGAATGAGTTGTAATACCACTTTAGAAAAATTAGCCCTAATTGCTTAGGGCTATAGTTTTTATGATTTGTTATTTTTTATATAATTCCATTTCTTAAGAATATCTTTAGCTGTATATGACTCTTTAAATAAAGCATACCGAATAGAGATTTTTCCATTTACAATATTTGCAAGTATCATAGATTGTTTATCTTTTGTGATTGCAATAAATGTTTCATCTAAATTACTATCACTTGATTTATGAGTTAAACTACCATTAACAATGTCCCATTTTCGTGTTATTGGTGTTTGATCGTCGCCAATAGATGAGTAACTTCCATCTTTTTTATATTTAAACGTATTATAACTTGGAAGAATGGTATTACTAGAGTTACTGCTATCGAAGACAATGTTCCATTTCTGTTCAGAAAAGTCTTCAGCAGTTAATTCTATTTTTTTATAGTTTTGAAGATCGGTTGTGGTATTTAATATAAGATCATTTACATCAACATCAACTCTAAGATCGAATGAGTCGCTATTGTATATACTGATATCAGCATCATTGATATCTGTGTAACTTATTTTATTATCTTCTATTGTGTACGTTGTACTTTTGGCTTCTGAATCATCTTTATTGGTACCAGAAACGGTTCCATTTTTATAAATAAGCTTATCAAATCCACTTTCATTATACTTACTTTTATTAAAGCTTGCAGAGTACCAGTATTGATCATTTTCAATATGTTTCTTTAAGTCATCATTGATTAGAGTCTCACCATATTTCCACTGGTTGAAAATAGATGTTGCTGTGTTTTTATTATGAAAACTAAAGCCTTGCAAATGTAGTTCTGATCTTTCATCAAATTCATGGCTTTCACTAGTTGTGTAAGAACCAAAAACCATGGCGTCATCATTTTTTTCTAATAAAATCCATTTTTCAGTTTTATCTTCTTCGTCTGGGAATTTTAGTTCTAGAGCTTTGGTTATGACTGCTGTATCTGGTAATGTATAGTCCACAATCGACCATGAACCGCTTTCAGTATTTCCATCTTCAGTGCTTGTAAATGAATTATCTGAAGAGAATTTTAATTGTGCAAAACTTTCATCTACACCATAATCATCATCATTGAAAATAAAGTAATGATTATTATTGATTAAATCACTAATGTTGATTTCAATAGGAGATATAGATTCTAGATTATTTTTTGTCAGTAATAATATATTATCATTACTATTGATATGTGTTAATGAGAAATTGTCACTTAAGTACAAAAACCCCTCAATATAAGAAGATGATTGAGTGTTATTTACATATAATTTGTTTTTTGATATTGAATAAGACTCGATATATTGTTCAGAAAAACCAACTTGATAGTATTTTTTTTGATTTTTTTCAAATGTTATTTTATATAAAGCATCGTAACCTTCTCTTAAGTAATACCATTCTCCCCCATTTTCTAGATATGGCTTTAATTCATTAATTATCTTAACTTGACTTACATCACCATCATTTATATTGAAGTCAGTATTATCAACTACATCAAGTTTGTCATTGTTAATTAAATTATCAATTTCTGACGAAACTTTTTCAATATTTTTATTTATAGTATCAATATCATCTTTTGTTGCAGAAATAGTTTCATCTAATTGATTTGCAATACTACGTGCCAATGCGTGAGCTTTTACTGCTGATTCTTTTGTGTCTTCAGCTTTCTTTGCTTCGATATAGTCACCAGAAATAACAGAGCTATCTAAATTGTATTTAGCTGCTAATTCATCAATAGTTAAATTTTGAATGCTAGCAAGCGTTGTAAAAGGGGTGATAACTGTTTTCCCAGCAGTTGCAGTCATCGAATAACTTTTGACACTTTTACCGACACGGTCTGTATCTGAACTTTTACCAGCAATAACATTCGCGATTAATGGGTATTGTCGGTTTTCTTCTGTTATTTCTAGTTGACCATTTTCATCAGTAAGCGTGTCTAGTTTTTCATCTGCTTCACAAATACTATTGTTGTTTTTATCAACACAGATTTCAGCCTTAGTAAGGTAACCATCGATGACTTTGACAGCTATAGCTCCAGTTATTGTAATACTCTCATCTGCAACGGTTTCTGTAATTGCATCCTTAATTTTATCTTCAATTGAAGAATCGCCACCGCCACAGCCTGAAAGTAATAGCGCTGTAGATAGTGATGTTGCAAGTAACGATAATTTAAAGTTCATTCTTAGTTCCATTAATTTTTCTGATTGATTGAATCTCCTAGCGAGCTAAAAATATAAACATCCATTGCTTAATTAAAGTTAAATATATTTTTTTGCGAGTCATTAAATATAACATAATGTTATATATTATTATTTTTATCGTAATTCTAAATAAAGTCGAAGTTTATTGTACTGGGTTGCATTGTAGACTTGGTTTTTTAATTTGAAATGTGTAAATTTATAAGCACATGTAGGTTTTGGGAATATTGGAGTTCAGGATGATACAGAGGAGGTAAGCTTTTTAGAAATAATGAACTAAAGCACTTATATTTATTGTTGATTTTAGCGAAGTATGAACTTTTTAAGAGAATGGCATCATAGTAAAAATAAGCCTGAATGATAATATAGGGTAACATTTTAAAGGTGTCTGCAGTTTTATTGATCACAACAGATAAAGAAAATTTACCCTAAATTAAAGCTACTTGAAGAAATTGTCGATTTAACATAAGAAGTTCGTTATGTATTTATGAACTCAGAAATAAGTATTAAAAAAGCTTATGTTATTTAAGCCGTCATTCTCATCGTAAGCTTAGTTTATCATATCGATAAAAAAGTAAAAAAACGGCGATACCCCAATATCGCCGTTTTTTATTAATCGTTATTTGCCGTTTTTAATCGGTAGTCAACACGTCTAAACTTTTTCTCTGCGCTTGCTGTACGCCCAATCATCGCTGTCGTAATTAACATGAATAAAGACGGTAATAACCAACCTGCATGTGCGTTGTAAAGCGGTAATGTATCGCTGAAAAAGTCACCAAGTTCTTTTGGCATTTTTCCTAATATATTAATAGCATCAATAGTACCGAAAAGTGTTGCTGTGATCAGAACCGCACTGTGTGTAAGGCGTGAAACGGTAAATGTTGATGCCGCTAATGATGCTAATACTAATGCGATGGCAACCGGACAAAGTACAAGGATGGCAGGTAAGCTTACTTTCAGAATATCGTTTAATCCGAAATTCGCGATAATACCCGTTAGCACAACGATGATTGTTGCAGTGAAACCGAATGATGCTTTGAAGGTATCTTGGTAATATTCAGCGCACGCATTGGTTAAGCCCACTGTTGTGGTTAAACATGCCATTAAGATAATAGCAGCTAATAACCATTGTCCGTAATGACCAAATTCACCTGCAACGTAACGAGTTAAGATCACGCTACCATTTACACCATGCTCGGCAATCGTTGATGATGTTGCACCTACATAGCCCATAATGATGTAACAAGCTGCCATTAGCGTGGCATAAATAAGCGCAACTTTAATTGATGCGGACGCAATACCTTGCTGTGTTGTGACTCCTTTCGCCTTAATTGCATGAATGATTACCCAACCAAAGCCAACCGCCGCAATCGCATCCATGGTCATATAACCTTGTATTAAGCCACTTGTTACTGCACCTGTTTGATAATCACCAAACGGAGTTGCTGGTGCGCTAAGTGGATTAAGAAAAGCCGCTAATCCTAAACCGCATAAAAGAATAATTAAGGCTGGTGTCATGATCTTACCAATGTAAGTCACAAGGTTACCGGGTTTAAACGCGAGAAATAGAGTTAACGCAGAAAAGATGATAGAGAAAGTCACTAAGTGATCACTGTTAAAAAATGGTTGGATACCCATTTCATACGCGACGGTAACGGCGCGAGGCATACCAAAAGCAGGACCAATAGCGGTAAAGAGCAATACCCAAAATGTCGTTCCTAGCCACTTAGGTAGCGCTTTGGTTAGATTATTGGTATTACCAATTCGACCTAGCACAATGATGGTAAATGCAGGTAAACCTACAGCTGTGATTAAAAAACCGCCCATAGCAGAAGTCAAAGATGTACCAGCATCCAATCCCATAGCGGGTGGAAAAATCAAGTTACCTGCACCAAGAAAGAGGGCAAATGTCGTGAGACCGAGTACGAAGATGTCTTGTGTTTTCAAATGGTATACCTGCATTTTTGAAGTTATAGACAACCATCGCGATTATTGCGCAATGAGTTAAACGTCCATGATTAAAATTGTATTCCGCAGGTTTGCTGTAAGAAGATATTTGACTTGATAGTATCCTCCGCCAGCTCGGCTGACGGAAGCTTGCCCGCCAGCCTAGCGAATAATCACTAGGATAATAGCGGTAATAATTCGTGTTGTATGTTTTATGCCAACAACAGAAACCTCGCGCCAATGAATACATTGGTTCGATGCTAAGTTTTTTTGTGCTTTATGTTCGCGTAGTGCTGAATACATAACTTAACAACTTCTGTTTTGTGACTGAATTAACGCTTACAACATATAAAGAAAACGTAGAGTTGTAAACGAATTTTTTATGGTATGCGATTTATTACTCTTAAATGCAATCAATTAGCTAAATAAAATCATAATGATAGGTAAATATATGAGCATTTACGCTAAATTTTGTATTTTTATGCTTCTATATAAATAATCGAAGGCTGTGGTAGCGCTGATATTGAAGCTATACCAATGGCATAGCTTCAACTTTTCGTGTTAACAGGTAGCAACCGCATTTCGATTACGTTGAATAATATGAATCACTTTACTGCTAAAAATGGTTACCAGTACAGGGAGTAGCCATGAAGCATGAGCATTAAATAAAGGTAGCCATGCTGTTAGATCGTGATGAATAGATGAAGGGATCTTACTTAAAATGTTTAGTGCATCAATACTGCCAAATAACGTAGCAATAATGACGATCAGTGTTTGACTCATCGAGAATTTACGCTTTTCGTTACTCACTGTGTTCGGCATGAAAATAATGGCGATGATCAGTGATACAGCGATAGGACATAAAATCAAAATGGCAGGTAAACTAACTTCGATAATCGTTTCTAAACCGACATTAGAGATAATGGCTGTTAAGCTCATGATCACAACCGCACTGATTTTAAAAGGGACGTTATAGGTGTTTTTGTAGTATTCACCATTTGCATTAGTCAAGCCAATGGTGGTAGTCAAACACGCCATTAAAGTAATAGTGGCTAATAGAATTTGACCAAATGTACCAAATTCACCGGCAGCATAGCGCGTTAAGATCTCACCGCCATTGGTTGAATTGGGCGCAATAGAAGAAGATGTTGCACCTAAGTAACCCATTGCTAAATAACACAATGACATCAGTAATGCATAAATACCGGCAATGCGTAATGTGTAGTAAGAAATAGCTTTATTGCAGCTGATCCCCGTACTACGAATCGTTTGAATGATCACCCAACCGAATGCGACCGCTGCGATAGCATCTAATGTCATGTAACCTTGGATCATTCCGTTAACTGTAGGCGCGGTTTTATAAACAGCATTGGCTGCTGTCGGAGAGCCTAATGGATTAATCAAAGCTGCTATTACTAATACTGCTAGCATGACAATTAAAGCTGGTGTCATTACTTTACCAATATAGCTAACTAACTTACCGGGCTTTAATGCTAAAATTAAAGTGAGTAAGCAAAATAGCACTGAAAATAACATAAGCCCATCACCATGGTAGAAAGGTTTAATACCCATTTCATACGCAACAGTTACAGCTCGAGGTAAAACAAAGGCTGGACCCAGAGTTGTTAATACTAAAAACCAGAAAGTACGATCCATCCAATGAGGTAATGAAGCTGTAAGTTTATCAGCAGATGAAAGTCGGCCTAAAACGATAAGTGTTAAGGCGGGTAAACCGACGGCAGTGAGCAGGAAGCCCGCTATGGCGATTAACCAATTTTCACCGGCTTGTTGTGCCATCATAGGTGGAAAAATAAGGTTTCCTGCCCCTAAAAATAAGGCAAAAGTCATAAATCCAATGGCGGCAAGTTCTCTTCTCTTCAAACGGCATACCTTCTACATGAATGGTCAGTTTGGCTGGAAGATAAAAGGTGATTTAACATATCCGCCAGCAATAGTAACTGACGAATAAGCTTAAACGTCAGCGTTATTTGACGACGACGACAGAGACAAGCGCAAAAGTATTCATAACAAATACAGTAGAAGATACTGCTACATTGTTGTGATTGATTGAATACATAAGTTATGCGCTCGAATGAAATAATTGACCCAAAACTAAAGCTATTTTAGATAATTGTAAAGTGATATTCAGTAATTATTTGTATTTAATACGGAATGAACAATGTATTTATCGCGAATGTAAAATAAACTTTCGCGATAAATATCGGTTGTTAGATTTAACTTATTGTTTCTAAGCTAATATTTTTTCAAGTTCAGCCAATGCTGATACTTGATAGGTTGGCTTTATATTTTCAGGTAACAATTGGTTTTGATGGTTAAACCAACATGTGTCTAAACCTGCATTAATACCACCTAAAATATCTGACTGCGGGTTGTCGCCTACCATCAGTACAGCGTTTGGTTCGGGATTCCCCATTTTTTCAAGACTATAATTAAATATGCGGCGATCGGGTTTTGCGACGCCGACCTGTTCTGAAATAACAAGTAGATCAAAATAATCGGCCAGCCCTGTTTTTTCTAAGCGGATTTTTTGCAGCGCAGTAAAGCCATTAGTAATAATGCCTAACTTAACGCGACCATTAAGAGAATGGATAAGTGATATGGTACCTGGCAATACTTCACAAATGTCTGCCATTGCTTGCATGTAATCATCATTGAGCTGTTGTTCTGTTGTATTAAGCTTTTTAGCCCATCCCCGAAAACGCGTTTGTTGAAGTTCACTGGCTGAAATATCACCATTTTGATATTGCACCCATAATGGACGATTAATTAATTCATATTGCTTAAAGTCATTTTCATTAAAGGCGATATCATAACGAGAAAACATAAGCTGTAGACCTTTAAAGGCATCAAAATAGAACAGGGTTTCATCCGCATCAAAAAGAATCCAATCGTATTTCATATGTATTATTGCCTTATAATATCTATCTAAAAATCATCGAATAGCACGCATATTACACTATAGTGAGTAAATCAGAAGTGTGATTTTAAGAGGATAAAAGTAAAAATACCTTATGCTATAAAAAGTTAGAATAGTCATATTGGGTATAGTCAGTTTATTGTGATTTATAAATATCCTGACAAAGAATTGAACTTTATTAGTCGATAACTGTCTACACTTACCAATTATAAGTATTTACGATTTAAAAAAGTATAGGAGCTCTTAATGGGTATTTTATCTTGGATTATTCTTGGTTTGATCGCTGGTGCATTGGCAAAGTTTTTAATGCCGGGTAAAGATGGTGGTGGTTGGATTGTAACAATGGCATTGGGTATTGGCGGTGCATTTGTTGGTGGTTATGTGGGCAAATTTATCGGTTTAGGCCATGCTACAGGCGTAAACATCGGCAGCATTATTACTGCTACCTTGGGCGCATTTATTATTCTGTTTATTTATAACCGTTTTATTCGTTAATTTAACGCAATATCACGTGATAAAAGCGAGAAATTACCACACTTATATAGTTGGTGACTTCTCGCTTTTTTATATTAACTAGTTAATGCTAAATGTTGCTCTGCACCCCGTAACATCGCATGAATTAATTCATTCGCCTCAAATTTTGTCAGTGCTTCTTGAGCGCCAACTTGGTGTGCTTGAGACACACTGATTTCACTCGAAAGCGATGTATGTAAAATAATATAAGTTGAGACGAGGGCATCACTGTTTTTGACATTAAATGCAAGTTCATATCCATCTAACCCTGGCATTTCGATATCGCTAACCAAAATATGGAACGGGTCTTTTGCTTGCGCTGCCGTTTGCATCATATTAAAGGCATCTTGTCCATTTTTAGCAACAAAGTAGGGTACACTAATGCTATCAAGTGCTTGAGTTAATTGCTTTCTTGCTACGGCTGAATCATCAACTAAGAGTATTTTTAATGGACGTAAAGTCTCACGTTCAAGATCTGTTAACTTAGGTAATAATGTTGAAGGATCATCTGGAAATATTTTAGATAGAAGCAATTCAACATCTAATAGTTGAATTAATTTATCGTTATCGCGCATAACACCAGTAACAAAAATATCACTACCTAAATGTTGGGGAGGTGCTTCAATATTTTGCCAGTTGCATTCCGTGATCCGTTCAATTCCTCTGACCAAAAAACCGACTAACTTACGACGGCAATCTGTAATGATAATAAAACAACGTTGACGTTCTTCTTGGCTGATTGCGGGATAACCAATCGCTTTTGCCATATCAATAACAGGAACAGTGTCACCTCGTAATGTGGTTGTGCCAAGTACGGTTGGGTGGGATTTTGGGATAACACTTAAATTTGTATAAGGTACGATTTCACGAACTTTAAGTGTACCAATCGCAAAGCTTTGTAGTGTGGACAGCTTAAAGAGTAACATCCCTTGTGATGCATTCGTTGCATTCTTTATCATACCGAATCCATTGCATAGCTAATTTATATTAATTGAGCTTTATGATAGCACCGTAGAAATATATACAAAATGATTATCAATAAAAATTAACAATTAATATATTAGTAAATTAATATTTCTTACAACAACTTTAATATTATTTTTTGATCTTAGTAGAAATAATGAATAAATGTAATTTTGTTTTATTTATTAGATGCGAATATCAGTATTTACAATAAAAGTCATGGTTTGATGTTGCTATGTATGCTTCTTTCTATCTCGACTAGGTTAGGGTTGTTAAATCATGACCCAGTTTTACCTTGTTATTCAGTATAAATTGATTATTTATTGGTGAATATAATAAGAGATAAGTTTTATAGTGGCGGTATAAGGCTACCGCTTGGGATGTTATAGGAACAGTATTGAGAATATTATCATTTTCTTAGTTAGCTAATAACACTATCTGTACGAGATAAGTGGAGTGGAATATGTTTATAAAAATAAAAAAATCATGGATTGAAAATATCTCAATTAGTCTTATTTTATTGAGTTTCTCAATTAATACATATGCACTATCAATGCATAATAAGAATGTTATTGGTTATCTTCCGCAATGGGAAGCAGCTAAAGGTGTTGAAGCTGGATACTCTATTAAGGGAGAAGCAACACAGCTTAATATTAATTTAGAGATATATACAATTATTAATTTCTCTTTTTTTGGTGTCGCAAAAGATGGCTCTTTGCATAGCGGTGATTTCCGTAATAGTGAATTGTATCTAGAGAGCACGGTTCAAGAACCGGCCCCATTATTTAATACATCAAATAGTTGGGACCTTCCAATCTTATGGGGGGAGTTAGAATATCTTAACTATTTCCCCTTTAACGAAGTGTCAGATGCGGATAATTTTGCCAACGTCAAAGCGCAAGGGTTTGTTCCGCAAGGGCATGGCTGGTTACATTTACCATCAGGAATTACGGGTAATATGCCGATCCCTCTAAAAAAACAAGGAGGGGCACTTGGACTGCTTGATCTTGCTCACCACAAGGGAGTTAAAGTAATGGCATCAATCGGTGGTTGGAGTATGTCTAAACACTTTCCTGAAATGGCGGCTAACCCTGATAAAAAAGCCCGTTTTCTTGCGGATATTGATAAATTAATCGCCTTTGGTTTTGATGGTATTGATATAAATTGGGAATATCCTGGTTTTGGTGGCATGAATTTTAATGGTAGTACTGATGATTTTGCCAACTTTGAACAATTGATGGAAGATATTCGTGTTCATATCGGTCCAGACAAATTACTGTCTGCTGCATTTTCAGCGTCGACATCAAAACTCACAGGATATAATTGGAACCGTTTAACAAAGTCGATAGATTATTTTAATATGATGACGTATGACCTTGATGGAGGTTGGTCGACTGTTGCTGGTCATAACGCGCCACTTTACTCTTATCCGGAGCAAACCAATGAGTCACTTAACCTTGATACTCTTCGAGGTTGGCTATTTGAACGTGGTGTCGCACCGGAGAAAATAAATCTAGGTGTTGCATTTTATGGTCGTGGAGTAAAAACCACTGCAGCCAAAGCCTATGTCGGTGCACCAACAGCTAAAACTAGAATGGAATTCGATATAGATGGCCCTGCTATGTCTGCTGCTGATACTTACCATTGGGCTGCACATGATGGTCAACCTAATTACAATGCGATTGTTAAAGCGATTGGTTGGGAACATAAATGGGATGCGAACGCACAAGTTCCGTACGCAATAAAAGATCAGTATTTTTTAAGTTACGATAATCCTAAATCGATAACGGAAAAAGCCGAGTATGTGGTTAATCACGATTTAGGTGGAGTAGCCGTTTGGCAGGCTAGTGGTGATATTCAATGTCATGGTCAGTTTATATCTTACGGCGATAGGTTAAAGCAGTGTACTCAGTTGTCTTCACCATTAGCAGAGACGATAGACCATGTTTTTTCAAATACAGGAAAGAATACTGCGCCAGAGCTTATTGTACCATCCCAACAGTCTATTGAGTCACTGCAAACGTTACAATTTACGGTTACAGCAACAGATGCAGAAAATAATCCATTAACTTTCACAGCAATAAATGCACAGATTGTCACTGCAGAAAATGGAAGGGCTGTTGTTAGTTTTATTGCGCCTAAAACGACAACAGATATCACCACAAGCGTGACGATTATTGTGTCGGATGGACAAGTTGAAACGATAAAATCAGTTCCTATTGATGTAAAAGGTAAAAAAGAACCCCCTTTAAATGAAGAGCTCTGGGATAGAAATACTGTGTATTACGCTGGTGATGTCGTCTCTTTTAATAGTGTCTATTATATTGCGCAATGGTGGACAAAAGGGGAGCAACCTGATTTATCACCTGTATGGGTTGTTGATAATCGTTATGATACGAGTGAAATTCCTCAGTGGAAGCCCATAAGTGTTTATCATGGTGGCGATAAAGTGAATTATCAGGGGGATATTTATCAGGCTAAATGGTGGACTCAAGGTGATAAGCCAGATCATAAATACTCACCATGGAGCTTAATTCAGTAATTGAACGCCTATTTATCAACAGATTATTGTGTTAAATATTTATAATGACGTTATCACAGCAATATTTTTATTCAACGTTATACTCACAATGATATATCAACAAAGATCAGTTAAGGAGTAAACATGGACTTAGTGAATAAAAACGGTGAAATCGCTGTCTTGGCAGATAATTTAACGCTAAAAGAAATTGTTGATATGGGGTTTTCTGTCGACTTATGCGATAGCGGTTACGATAAAAATGAACATTGGACAGTAGTATCAAAACCAGAACCACAAGAGTAATCGTTAAAATAAGAAAAGCTTCTTTATAAAAAGAAGCTTTTTTGTTCATATTGAAATATTGATTATTATATATGTAAGGTAAGAATTAAATAAATATTTAAGCTATATTCTAAATGTAGTTAAGATGTAATTTTAATCAGATAGGAGTAAGTTATCATTTCTTACTTAATTGATATAAAGAGCATTTACGATGAATACTTCAAATAGAGAATTATTAGATAAAATTATTGAACTGGATGGTAAAGATTTAACTACATTAAATCATGAAGAGAATAAAATATTAGAGGCATTTAAAAAGCGTGAACATGAGTTTGGTTTACGTGTTGAGGTTGTTACTGAAGCACCGGTTGAAGATTTAAAGCAAGGAACGTCAAGTTATCAAATAGAGCGTGAAGAGCACAGTTACCCAAGCCGAATTTTGATCGTTAAAGAATAAGCGATGATGCGTTAGGTGGAAATACTCAATTTTTAAAGAGCTGTTTCATTTAGTGCAACTTGATTCTTAATGGGTGTTTGATGTATATTTATAAAATATTGAATTCATGAATTATAGTAATGATTGATGCTGTAAAATTGTACCTGGCACCATTTTTAGCTGGTTTCCCTGGTTTTCTATGCGTTCGAAATAAAGAACATCGAATTGTTTTTATCAATGAAAACTTGAAGCAATGGCTGAATCTTTATACTAACGTTGATTTGGTTGGTATGACTTATGAAGAAGTGGTGTCGAGTAATATTCTCTTATCCTGTTTTATAACTTATGTTTATCATCATAATTTAGCCTCTGATGTGAGTGCTCATTCATCGGCAAATGTTATTGAATGTAAAATAGAGGATAGGATTCTCTATTTTGATGTAATAGAGTTTGACACAATAATAAACACAGAGACGTTTTATTATACTGTCGCGAAAGATATCACTGATCTTTATTGTGAGAAAGAGCAGTATCTGCACATATCATTAATTGATGATTTGAGTGGACTATATAATAAACGTTATTTTAAGAACTATTATTTCACAAATAAAAGTACGATTATTCTTATTGACTTAGATAATTTTAAACATGTGAATGATGAGTTTGGCCATATCAAAGGCGATGAGTTAATTCAAAAATTCTCCTCATTGTTACGTTCTACTTTTCGCTCAGATGATTCAGTTATTCGATATGGTGGTGATGAATTTGTGATCATTACTGAAAATAATAATATCTCTGCAATTAAAAATAGAATGAAGTTGATTAATGAAAAAATAATCAATGAATTTGGTGATTTATCCTTTATATCATTCAGTTATGGTGCTGAATGTTATCAAGGAGATATTGTTAAGACAATGAATAGTATTGATAAAAAAATGTATGAGAATAAGAAAACAAAATTGTAAAATAATTTTTCGTTGAATTGATTTTAATTATTTTAGACTCTGTTCATCTTCAATTAATTTAAGAGACATAATATATCTGTTACAGGTAATGCATAGTCAAACAGTATTTTAGACCTTTTAAATTAAGTCACTGTGCATAGAGGATATTTTATGAAACGTTCTATTCTAGCATTTGCAGGTATTGCCGCAGTTGCGTGTATGAGTACTGCGGTATGGGCTGCTAATAATTCGACTGAAACTATCAAGTTATATCAAGAGCCTAATGCATCAGCTAAGGTAGTTGAGACTATAAAAACAGATATACCTCTGATCACTATTTATAAAAATGAAGGGTGGTCAAAAGTAGGCGATCCAAGCAACGGTCAGACAGGTTGGGTTCAAACCGTAGATTTAAAAAATGTTGATAGTGCTGCAGCTAATGTAAAACCAAATCAAACGACGAAAACAGTAAAAACAGATAATGGTGAGAAAACCGTAACGAAAGGGACGGTACAGACTCCTCAGGGGCCAATGAATTATGAGATTGTGCAATTTCAATCAAAAGGTGATAACGGTAAGGTAGATAAAGCATTCTTTAAACAATTGCAGCAACAACAAATTGAGATGAATAATGTATTTGCAAACTCATGGAATGATATTGATGGGATGCAAATGAATATGTCTAACTTAATGGTAAAACAGCAGCAGCAAATGATGGAAATGCAAAAGCAATTTCAACAATTTGCGCAGCAAACAATGGCGCCAGCCAATCATAAGATTGAATTAAAAGATGCGACACCTGCTCAACCTGTAACGAAATGATGCAGTAATTAATTAACAAAGAAAGCCTCCAATAGCTTTAACTCATAGAGTAAAAAGACTATTGGAGGCTTTTTTTTACTGAAATTAACAAGCTGTTTATGAAAAGCTCAGGTTTCAGGTTGATTGAGGTGCTTGATTTGCTGAAATAGTTCATCAGCTTCTGCTGTTAACCGAGAATAGGTTCTGATGTCGCCATTCCTTTGCGCATGCATAGCTTCTTCAAGTAGCATTGAGTGACGTTTCTTTAATTTTTTGGCGGGATTATTTTTAAACCAAGAAAGCATGTACATAACTCCATTAATTATATTTATATCGTGTACGTAGTATGCGATATAAAAGATTAATTAAGCTAAGTTTAAGAACGATTAATTATATTAACGCATTGAATAATAAACGTTATTATGTTCTATTGCTTTGTCTTATCTCGATTGGAAATATTACTGTGCTAATTGATATTCACTGCCATCTAGAAGGTGTGCTAGCGTTTGATAGAGAACGGTTTTTTAAGCAAAACGGCAAAATAGCTGCCGTATCTATGACGAAGGAAAGCGCGTTAGAATTGATACGCTTAAAACAACAATATTCAGATCAGGTTTATCTATTTCTTGGTATTCACCCAGAGAAAGATGTCAGTGAACAAGAGATCCAAGCTGTTATTGATCTTATATACCAACATCATCATTTATTGTCTGGAATTGGCGAAATCGGCATTCCTTTTTTTTACTTAGACGAGAAAACAGAGCAAGAAAAACACCTTATTAAACAGCAGGGAAGTGAGCGGTTAGCTCGTTTTGTTAAGATTGCAGCAGACTTAGAACTACCTGTAAATTTGCATGTAGTAGAAGATGATATTCATTATGCGTTGCCTATTTTAAAGGATTATCAAATTAAAGGGGCGTTGTTCCATTGGTATGAAGGCAGTGATGAAAATCTCGCCTTACTTCATCAACAAGCACATTTCATCTCGGTAAGTCCTTGGATCTTTGTCGATCCTCATTACTTGGAGTTTGCTAAGAAAATTCCGCTTGATATGCTGTTGGTGGAGTCAGATTCGCCGTGTAAATACAATGGCGTGCAAGGTGAGCCAAATATGATCAATCCAGTGATTGATGTATTAGCAAAACATCATCAATTATCATGGGATGTAATGGCGACACTAATCAATAAAAATACGAAACGCTTTCTGAAAATTTGAATATGATGGTTTGTAGGTTGTTTTTGAGTGCGGCTATCAGGTGACATATGAAAAGCAAAGCCGCCTTTAATATTAAATCATGGAATATATTAAAGGCGGCTTTTATTGTGGTGTGTTTAGCAAAGTAGAGGATTACGCTTAGTGGCTTTAAGTACCCCAAGCTTGCACAGCAACTGTTTTTCAATACGGTTCGGAGAGCGTCTGAAATAGAACAAGTACTCGGTCATCACTGTGAGCTCTGCTTTTTCATCAACTGTTAACGCATCAACGCTTGCTAGTAGCAAATCAACAGACTCAAGCTCTGTTATTAGACATTGTTTCTTCTTATGTAGTTGATCATAGAAGAACTCCAAATTGACGTCACACTCTTGCTTGTAGCTTTGTCTTACCGCAATTAAGCGAAGTAGTGCGATAATGTAAGCTTGGCTCATCTCTTTAGCTTCAAGTTCTGCCAACTGGTTAAGTACATACACGCGTGCTGAAATACGTAATCGCACTTCGCTAAGGGCCTTTTGTTGTACCCATGCGTCCCAAAAACCGGTGATTAAGGTAGAAACCAGTGGAATGTATACGCGAACACTACTGCGTGATATCGATTTTTGAAGTAATGCCTTGATAATAAAGTTGCTAAGTATGTCTTTACCAGTATATAAGGCAACTTTAATATAGCGAAATTTACTAAACTGTTTATACGGTTTTATACCGTGAATATTCTCAACAGGCTCAGAAAGCTCCATAACCGCACGCACTAATGACGCTTTCATTTTACCACAAAACTGGTATTTAGCTGACGCACGGTTGATAAGAATAGCTGTCGTAATAAATCCAACTTCAAACAGTAAAAATAACTCCAAGCCAATAAAGACAATATTAATGACTGCGAGTCTTAACAGGTTATCTAAGGCTAACCAGTTTTCACCTAGTAACTCTAAATAGATTTCGAAAGAAACGATAAAAAAGGTAGTGATGAATCCAATAAAAAAAGAAAGCGCAACGCATAATTGGCATAGTTTTTTATCATTTACCGTATGGAACAGACCCTGAGTTATCGGTAGATAACGTTCAACGCGTTTGAGTCCCCAGTTTTCAATTTTTGCTTCAATCATGTTTTATATATCAAGCTCGAATAGAACATAATAACGATGTTAATCATTGGGCGAGTATTTTAAGTGGTGGGGCTTAAAACACATAATGAATTTCTATAAGCGAACTAAAAATAAGCAGTTAGAAAATTAATCTAACTGCATTTTAAAATAATGAGTTGCTTTTAACGCATTATAACAGAAATTAAGGTACTTAATAAAACAGTGATTCATTGAGGTTAGTGAGGGGAGTTATTGCTATTTAGCAAGAAACCCAACATGAGATAATTGCTTTTTGGCTGACTGCTCTGATGGAGCGTTAGGTGAAATTGTCTGTGTTTTTTCTTCACGTGGAAGTAGACGGAAAACGGGTTGTCCGTCTTCTTTTCTAACAAAAGCAACATCACGATAAAGTAGTTCGTCATCACTTTTAATGGCATCTAACTCTTGGTCTTTAATCAGTGATAATGGGCCAATCATTGCTGTACAGTGATAAATTTTATGCTCGTAGTTATTAAATAACTTACAAGGTTGATCGAGTGAGAAACTTTCACCAGGTTCTAAATGACGGCTGTTTTCTACTGCGCGGTTGATGTCAGAGATGCTAGCAAATACCATAGTTGATAAGCTAAGTAATATAATACTCGTTAGTATTGCTAAGGGTTGTTTCGATTTAAAAGTAGACATAATGATTATCCAAACAAAAAGCCAATACCTTGTTCATTTCGACTAAAATATTGGCTTTATTAGTATGATGGCTATTACGACTGGAGTGTACTATTCGTCAGGGGCAAATAAAAAGACAATTTTCACAACGTCATTTTTATTTACCCTTCAAAGAGCAGTCTAATTTTCTGAGCCTACAGACCGTGAGACGCTAGTAAGTTATGACAATACATTGAGATACTTGCCCAGATGCGAGTGAGCCAGCCGCCTTGCTGCACACTGTTGAGCGCGACAAGTGGCTCGGTTTTAATAACTTTGTCTTTATAAGTTACAGTCATTTCGCCTAATTTTTCACCCTTATCAACTGGAGCTTTGATATCACTGTCAAATTGGAGTTTAGTTAGTAGATCTTTCTCATCAATACTTGAAGGAAGCACCAAGGTTAGTGGCTTCTCTAGACCTAAAGCGACGTTATCTTGTTGTCCTCCCCAAACGTGTTGTTCAGAAAGTTTGCTGTCTGCTGCATATAAAGTGTCTTGTTTGAAGAAACGAAAGCCGTAATTGAACAGTGCCTTACTTTGAGCTGCTACATCATTCAGTGATTGTGTGCCTAGCACAACCGCAACTAACTTCATTGGGTTATCTGGCATCTTAGCGGAGCTTACCAGTGAGTACCCTGCAGCTTCTGTACTGCCTGTTTTCATGCCTGTCGCATATTGATAAGTGAACAATAAGCGGTTGAAATTTGGTTGGCGGATATGATTGTATTCAAAATATTTTTGACTGAAAAAATGAAAGTATTGAGGGTAGTCGTTCATGATGTGCTGTCCGAGCAGCCCGAGATCATAAGCGGTTGAGAAATGTGCTGGTGCTGGCAAGCCCATGACAGTCGTGAAATGGGTATTGTGCATGCCGAGTTTAACGGCAGTCGCGTTCATCATCGAAACGAATGAAGATTGCGAGCCTGCTACGTAATTTGCCAAGGTGACAGCGGCATCATTCCCCGATTCAACAATCACACCCTGAATAAGATCTTTCACTGAAACATAAGAGCCGGGCTTCAAGAACATTCTTGAACCACCTGTGCGCCATGCAACTTCCGGCACTTGTACCTTTGAGTCTAGTGAAATCACACCGTCGGCCAGTTTTTGCTCAACAATGTACATTAGCATTAACTTGGTGGTGCTGGCTGGTGCCATACGCATGTTGGCATCGTGGGAAGCAATAATTTGTCCAGTGTTGGCATCGATTAAAATGAAAGCCCGTGCTTCAAGATTAGGTGGGAAGACTCCGGCCTGAGCCCACTTCTGCACCATAGTTTCAGGGATACCATTCGCACCGCCGGCTTCTACTGGGGCAGGAGGCACTTGCACATTTTCTGGGATACTAACTTTTACGTCGATAGCACCAAAGTTATTGAGTGGGGCTTTAGCTTCTTTGTATTGTGTTGCCGCATAGTAATCACTATTGGGCATGGTGTTCGCCGCATCATTGCTAGGCGTGGCAAATACTGTACTGGAGGAAAATAATGCAGCGATTGCGACTGCTAAGGAAAGCTGTTTGATAGTTGTCATAAGGGTTTTAAATTTACAGTTATTCACTAAAAGCGCGATATAAAAAAGCGATTAGATAAGATACTGACTTCAGCAGGTCATTATTGCCCGCTGAGTCAATCTATCACTACCACGGCAATGGTGAGTGCTTTTCCGTTCTTAATCAGCTTTACGATGACTTTGGTCACGGACCGCATTATCCATAATGATGTCCTGAGCATTCACGCTCTAGTGACCTGAATACTGTTGATAGCTATAACCAAATCATGGTGCTCAAGTCCTGATTTCTCAGCAGGTCATTTGAGACCCGTATTGGTTATAGCCCTCGTATCTGTCTACTTCTATCCTACCAGCAGAACCATTATGGAAACCTGAACAGCAATGATATTTATGCAGCAGCAAATTCTGCAAGTAGCTCTTTTTGACGCTCGTTTAGGTTCAGTGGTGTTTCAATTGTTAATTGGACAATTAAATCGCCAGTGTTGCCTTTACGATCGGTTACGCCTTTACCTTTTAGACGGAACTTACGGCCGTTTTGTGTCCCTTCAGGGATCTTAAGACTAATCGCACCGTTTAAGGTATTCACCTCAATCTTGCCACCTAATGCTGCAGTCACAAAGTCGGTAGTAGCTTTACAATGTAAATTATTGCCTTCGCGAGTATAGCGTGGATGAGGGCGAATATTCATTTGAATATATACATCGCCTTGTGGGCCACCATTGATACCTGGATGACCTTTGCCAGTTAAGCGAATTCGACCACCATCTTCAATACCAGCAGGGATCTTGATATTCAGCTTTTTATTGACTTGGCTCGTGCCTTCAAATACGGGTAAATCAATAACACGAGATGCACCATTAATCGCATCTTCTAAATCAATTTCCATGGTGTATTGAAGATCTTCGCCTTTTTGTGGACGAGTGGAATGACGGCTACCAAAGCCTCCACGACCACCGCGAGCATTTGAGAACATATCACCAAATGCACCACCGAAAATATCTTCAAAATCACCGTAACCGCCACCTTGGAAACCACCGTGATGACCGCCACCATGATGTCCACCGCCCATACCTGGGTTATCAAACGCAGCATGACCAAATTGATCGTAAGCTGCACGTTTTTCTTTGTCGGTTAAAATTTCGTAAGCTGCTTTTACTTCTTTAAATTTGTCAGCAGCAGTTGGATCATCCGGATTTTTATCTGGGTGAAACTTCATTGCGAGCTTTTTGTATGCTTTTTTAATTTCTTTTTCTGATGCAGTTTTGGCGACACCAAGAACTTCATAAAAATCACGTTTTGACATTGGTAACACCTCTTATCTCAACTGAGATAACTATCTGGAACATTCTCCGCTAATCATACCCAAAAACGATAATTGATTTAAGCGTAATGAACGATTAAAGGCACAGATAGTTAGCCAAATTAGATTTACATTTTGCATGTTGTTATTGTAGAAAAGGGCGAGAGATGTTGATCTCTTCGCCCGTCTCTATTCATTGCGATTGAATGCTACCACTGATAGCAAACTATCGAGAGTAATTACTTCACTTCTTCAAACTCTGCGTCCACAACATCGTCGCTTTTCGCTTCATTTTGCGTTTCTGCTTGATGCTGGTTGTTCGCTTGAGCCTGCTCCATCAGCTTTTGTGCTGCAGTCATCAATGCTTGAGTGTGTTTTTCAATGGCGTCTTTATCATCGCCAGATTTCACACTCTCAAGTGCCGAGATTGCTGATTCAACGCTTTCTTTATCTGCTGCTGGTAAATTATCGCCAGCTTCAGTTAACTGTTTGCGTGTGCTATGGATCAATTGATCTGCTTGGTTACGCGCTGTGACCAGTTGTTCAAATTGCATGTCAGCTTCTTTATTTGCTTCAGCTTCTTGAACCATTTTTTCAATCTCAGCCTCAGTTAAACCACCTGATGCTTGAATCGTGATCTTTTGCGCTTTACCTGTTGCCTTATCGGTTGCTGATACATTCAATATACCGTCAGCATCTAAATCAAAAGTAACCTCAATTTGTGGCATGCCACGAGGCGCAGCTTGAATACCTTCAAGATTAAACTGACCAAGTGATTTGTTATGCATCGCTTGTTTACGTTCACCTTGGAGAACATGGATCGTTACTGCACTTTGGTTATCTTCAGCGGTTGAGAACACTTGCTCAGCTTTAGTTGGGATTGTGGTGTTCTTGTTAATTAAACTTGTCATCACACCCCCCATGGTTTCAATACCAAAAGAGAGAGGAGTAACATCAAGTAAAAGAACATCTTTTACATCACCCGCTAATACGCCACCTTGAATCGCAGCACCCATAGCAACTGCTTCATCAGGGTTAACATCTTTACGTGGTTCTTTACCAAAGAAGTCTGCAACTGTTTTTTGTACCAGTGGCATACGTGTTTGACCACCCACTAAAATAACGTCAGTGATATCACTTACATTCAAGTTAGCGTCTTTAAGTGCTGATTTTACAGGGGTCAATGTACCTTGTACTAGCTCATCAACTAGTGATTCCAATTTTGCACGTGTGATCTTAACATTCATGTGCTTAGGACCTGTTGCATCCGCTGTCACATAAGGGAGATTCACATCAGTTTGCTGTGCAGAAGAAAGCTCAATTTTCGCTTTTTCAGCCGCTTCTTTTACACGCTGCATTGCAAGTGGATCATTGCGTAAATCAATACCTTGATCTTTCTTAAACTCATCAACAAGGTAGTTGATCATACGCGTATCGAAATCTTCACCACCAAGGTGTGTATCACCATTGGTTGCTAATACTTCAAAGGTTTGTTCGCCATCAACGTTATCAATTTCGATAATAGAAATATCAAAGGTACCACCACCTAAGTCGTACACTGCGATTGTGCGATCGCCACCTTTTTTATCTAAACCATAAGCTAGAGCAGCTGCTGTTGGCTCATTGATAATACGTTTAACTTCAAGCCCTGCAATACGACCAGCATCTTTGGTTGCTTGACGCTGTGCATCATTAAAGTAAGCAGGTACTGTAATTACAGCAGCTGTCACTTTTTCACCTAAATATTCTTCTGCTGTTTTCTTCATTTTTTTCAGAACTTCAGCAGAAACCTGAGGTGCCGCCATTTTTTGACCTTTTGCTTCTACCCATGCATCGCCGTTGTCAGCTTTGACAATTTTGTATGGCATGACAGAAAGATCACGTTGAATTTCTTCGTCTTCAAAACGACGACCAATTAAACGCTTAATTGCAAATAACGTATTTTCAGGGTTGGTTACCGCCTGACGTTTTGCGGGTTGACCGACTAAGGTTTCACCATCTGTATATGCGATCACAGAAGCTGTTGTACGTTCGCCTTCCGCATTTTCAATAACACGTGGCATGTCACCGTCTAATACAGAAACACAAGAGTTAGTTGTACCTAAGTCAATACCGATAATTTTACTCATAAATCTTTTCCTCAATGTATCGCATTGATTAGTTATTCTTATCTGAATCATGTTCGATATTTTATTAATGGTAAGAATAATGTTGGTTGAAGCGCTTACCTCCAGCCAAATATCAATGCAATTTAAATATGATTTCCCGATAGGGGATGAATATAGTGAGCTATCAACCCGTCGAATTTAGGTCGAAAAAAGGTGATAGCTCTAAATATGTTATCTACTCAAGGCTAATTAATAGCGTTGAAATTACTCTTCAGTTGGCAGTGTTGCTGCTTTACCAATAGCAATTTTGCGTGGTTGCATTGCTTCAGGTACTTCACGCTCTAAATCGATATGAAGTAAACCATTCTCTAAATTTGCACCAACAACTTTTACGTAATCTGCAAGTTGGAATTTACGTTCAAAGTTACGCTCAGCAATACCTTGATAGATAAAGTTCTTGTTTTCTTCAGGAGCCTTAGTTCCTGTTACAACAAGCATATTTTCATTTTGAGTAAGATCTAAGCGATCTTCAGAGAAACCAGCTACCGCCATTGTAATACGGTAATTATTCTCGTCAGTTTGCTCGATATTGTACGGAGGGTATCCGGTTGCCTGTGCTTTGTTGCTGCTTGCTTCAACAAGGTTGAATAAACGATCAAAACCAATAGCGTGGCGGTATAGGGGAGTGAAATCTACATTACGCATAGTAACTATCCTCAATAATAAGCAATAGTCTTAGTGTTGACAGAGGTTATATAAAGCTGTCGTTTTACACTAAGCGGATCGATTAAGTGATCCGATAAAACAGAACTAATAAGGCATTCCCTGATCAGGCGAATCTTATTAGCACTTTGAACTCCATTTGGCAGTTCGTGTAATTAATATATGCTTCCGTAATTGTTCGGTCAATACATTTTAATAAGTTTTTCTAATCTTTTTTTTTGCTTTTATTTAACTAATTGATTTTACATGTTAACCATGACTAAAAAAGTTGAACTTCCATCTAAATATGTACGATTTACATGTTTAATAAACGTAAATCGATGTAACTAAATAGTCTTTCTAAATAAGAAATAAGGGCGTGAAAGTGATTTTCAAGGGGGAGTAACGAGCAAAGTGCGACCTTTTATTACTTTGGTTAACACTTACCATCGGTTGGTGTGTAAGAGACAAAGTAAAGCTAATAGGTCACACGATTAAACGATGGTATGTATAAATAATCAAAAATAAGAATGACATAGTGAACAAATTCACACTTTATTACGTATAAATCAGCAAGCAGTTTCTACTTTTGACCATTCATCTATGCTCTACAATAGAAACAAGATCTGATTATTGAAATGCGCTGATTAGGGATTAAAAGCATGCATGTAATGGTAAGACGATTACTACCTTTGGTTATTATCGCAATGTTTATTGTGGCGTCAGTATTGTTGATAAATACCAAAAAACGCCCAGAGCAGCAAAAAGTTACAGTTCAGCCTCCTGTTTTACAAGTCATTAAAATACAAAAACAAGATGTGCAACTCACCGTAGGTTCATATGGAATTGTTGAACCCAAGCAAAAAGCAGAAGTTGTCTCTGAAGTAGTGGGTTCGGTCAAATACATTTCTCCTGATTTTGCTGTAGGAGAATTCGTTACAAAAGGAGAGTTATTAGCACGTTTAGATGATAGTGACTATCATGCCGATCTTGCCCAAGCTGAAGCGACATTGGCGCAAGCACAAGCGAAATTAAAAGAAGAAATTGCGCGAGGAAAAGTTGCTAAAAAGATCTTACGTGATGTTTCTCCGAATAAAAAAACGTCTCTTGGTTTACGTGAGCCTCAACGCAAACAAGAAGAAGCCAATGTAAAGTTTGCACAAGCTGCTGTAGAGCGTGCTAAACGCAATCTGACTAAAACAGAAATACGTGCCCCTTTCGATAGTTTAGTAACAGCTAAAGAAATCAATATCGGTAGTTATGTTACGAAAGGTAAGTTAATTGGCGAGTTGTATGGTACGCAAACGGCTGAAATTCGTTTACCTATCACGCCGCAATCTATGGCTTATCTTGATTTACCCGGTCTTGAAACAACAAAGATCACCTTAGAATCTCAATATAATGAAGTGAAAGTTATTCATTGGGCGGCACAGTTAGTGCGTAATGAAGGTGTAATTGATAAAGATAATCGAATGATTTATCTCGTCGCAGAAGTTAATGATCCTTATAACCGTTATTCATCCCTCGTCAATAATTCAGCTTCTTTCTCACTACCAATTTTGCAATTTGGTACATTCGTAACAACAAAGATCCAAGGAAGAAAAGTCAGTGATGTGATTAAGTTACCTCGACACGTTGTACGATCTGAGCAGGTCATTGTGGTTGATGCTGATAATAAAACTACAACTCGAAAGGTGCATGTAGTCCGTTCAGATACAGAAAATGCTTATATTATCGGTGGGCTAACAGATGGAGAGTTAGTTTCCTTAATAAGCCCTGATAGTTTAATAGATGGCACTGAAGTCACAACGGTGATGAGTAATAGTTATTCTCCTGATATTTCACCACTAATGGCTGCCGATAAAAAAGTGGTAAATCCTAAAGTCGTGAATAAGGGAGAATAGCGATGAAAGCAAAAGGATTAATTGCTTGGTTTACCCATAATCATGTTGCTGCTAATTTACTCATGCTGCTTGTTATTTTAGGTGGATTATTTTCTATTAGTTTAATTAATAAAGAAATTTTCCCCGCTTTTGCTTTGAATCGAATTATGATCACGGCAAGTTATCCAGGCGCATCTCCTGAAGATATAGAGCAAAGTATTAACATTAAAATTGAGCAATCGCTCGATAATGTAAAAAACATTAAGCGCATTGAATCTGTCGCTTCTCAAGGCTTGGCTTCATTGACTTTAGAGCTTGAAACAGGGGCCGATCTTGAGAAAGTGCTAGATGATGTCAAACAACAAATTGATGCCATCACGACGTTTCCAGTCAATATGGAAACGCCGTTGATCAAGCGGGCTGAATTTACCAGTAATGTCATGTTCATTTCGCTTTATGGCAATCTCAATGAAAGACAATTAAAAGAATATGCTAAACAAGTTCGAGACGATATTTTACTCGAAACCAGTGCTTCTGATGTTGTCGTTTCAGGCGTAAAAGATTATGAAATAGCGATAGATGTATCTGAAAATGCACTAAGAAAGTATAGCTTAACCTTTGAGCAAGTCGCGAATGTTGTTCAACAGCGATCTATAGATTTACCCGGTGGCATTATTAAAGCCAAAGATGGTGATTTATTGGTTCGAACTAATGGTCAACTGTATAGCGGTGATGCGTTTTCATCGATTGTTTTACGCACACGCTCAGACGGTAGCCGATTATTATTATCAGATGTAGCCACTGTTTCAGACGGTTTTGTTGAAAATAGGATTTTAAATCGTTTTAATCGCCAACGAGCCGCAGTTATTCAAGTACGAAACTTAACGGATGAAGATGCGACTAAAATCTCACATCAAGTCAGTGACTATATAGCCAAAAAGCAAGCTCAGTTACCTTCGGGTGTCTATCTCGATACATGGGGAGATATGTCACATTATTTGGAAGGGCGTTTGAATATGATGCTTTCCAATATGCTATATGGTGGCGTATTAGTCTTTGTTATTCTGGCTCTTTTTCTTGATATACGCGTTGCGTTTTGGGTCATATTAGGGATCCCATTTTGTTTTCTTGGTACGCTTTTGTTTATGCCAACACCGTTTATTGCGGTATCAATTAATCTTATCTCGCTGTTTGGTTTTATTTTAGTGCTAGGGATAGTTGTTGATGATGCAATAGTGGTGGGGGAAAGTGTTTATACCGAAGTAAAAGACAAAGGCCAGAGAATCGAAAACGTTATTAAAGGCGTGCAAAACGTTGCGATTCCAGCAACATTTGGCGTTTTAACGACGATGGCGGCGTTTATCCCGATGCTTATTTCGGATGCGCCCAGAACTGAATTTTTTAAAGCCATTGCTTGGGTTGTATTGCTTTGTTTAAGCTTTTCTTTGATTGAATCAAAACTTATCCTTCCTGCTCATTTAGCGCGTATGCGTTTAACACCGCCGAGTAAGACACCTCATTTACTTTCACGCTTAAAATTGCGTTTTAACAGCGCAGTCGATAGGTTTATTAACCATAACTATCGTCGATTTATTACCCTGTGTACGAGGCATCGCTATAGTGTCTTAGCGACTTTTTCTGGCATCTTAATGCTTGCTATCGCACTTGTTGTGAGTGGCCAATTGCGATGGGTCTTTTTCCCTAACCTTCCATCTGATTATATTCAAGTGAATGTAGATATGGACGTGTCTTCTTCTGATGAAAATAACGCACGTGTTGCGGCTCAAATAGAAGATGCATTGTATCAAGCTGATGCCAAAATATATCAAGAGCTGGGTGTGAATGTGGTGAAACACGCTTATATGAATATGGCGAATCGCCAAGATTTATTTATCTTAGCCGAGCTTCATAAAACAGAAACGTTACCGATCAGTAGCTTTGAAATATTAAAACAATGGAAAGCACAAATGCCACCTTTGGTCGGAGTGAAAAATATCACCTATGATGCCTCGATTGATCGTAAGCAAAGTGATTTACAGTTTAGTTTAAAAGGCGAAAATTTAACGGAACTTGCTGCCGCATCGAAAGCAATGCAACAACTGTTATCTGAGTATGATGGGACGTTGAATATTAAAGATGATCTCTCATCACCAATACCTGAAGTGAAATTACAATTAACCGCAGCAGGAGAAGCATTAGGCTTGTCATTATCAGCGTTAGCTAACCAAGTTCGTTATGCTTTTTTTGGTTACGAAGCACAGCGTGTTTTGCGCAACAATGAAGAAGTTAAAGTCATGGTGCGTTATCCACAACAAGAACGCAGCACGATTGGATATTTGGAGAACATGAAGGTGAGGTTACCAAATGGCAAGTTTGTTCCTTTTACAGAGGTTGCTACGGCTAATATTGAATCTTCTTACACCAACATCAATCGTGTTGATCGAAAACGATCTGTGATTGTATCTGCCAATGTTGATAAAGCACAAACAGCACCTTCTGATATCTACAATGATATTTTGACAAATAAACTCGATAAATTTCAACAGCAATACCCTGATATTAAGATAGCGTTAGATGGTCGAGCAAAAGATGAAAAAAATACTAAAGGTAGTTTAATTCGTGATTCTTTACTGGCACTGCTTACTATTTTCGCTCTAATGGCGATTCCACTACGATCTTATAGCCAGCCACTGATTATTATGTCAGTGATCCCATTTGGTATTATCGGCGCAATAGCTGGGCATTATTTAGCTGGGCTTACCCTTAATTTACTCAGTGTGTTTGGTATTTTGGCATTAGCTGGGGTTGTGGTGAATGATTCGTTAGTTTTAGTTACCTTTATTAATCGAGCATTAAAGCAAGGCGTTGGCTTACAGCAAGCGGTCATTGATGCAGGATGTGCTCGATTTAGAGCGATTGTATTAACGTCATTAACGACCTTTTTTGGTCTAGCGCCTATTTTATTAGAAGATAGCTTACAAGCACAGATCGTGATTCCGATGGCAACATCATTAGCCTTTGGGATTTTATTTGCCACCGTTGTGACCTTATTATTAGTTCCATCACTGTATTTAATATTACAAGATGTTCAATCTGTAATAAGACGATTTTATCGCTGGTGGTGGCAACCACGTACATCCGAATAATGTTTACGGATGGACGTGGTTATTAGTCAGAGAGTATTATTAGCTGAGTAAAACATCGATGACAATTAGAATCCGATACCAACACCAGCAGAAATCCCCGTATCATGCTCTGAGTCGTCAGAAGCGGCGATAGTAATGATTCCTCGTTTCCCAACATCAAATTTTCCACCTAATGCGATTGCTGATTGGTTATCGTAATTTGCAGCGCCTAAGCCCACGGTATAGTGATAACCTTGACGGAAAGGCACTGCACTCATTGCCATCGCGCTGGCAATACCAGCATTGGCTTCGTTATGTACTTTATCTATATCTTGGCTAAGTTCACCAAAACGTTGATCAGTATAATTATTGGCTTTATTGAGTGTTGATGCTGCACTTTGATCCGCATAATGGTCAGCTTTATTTACGGCATTACTAGCATCAATATCTGAATAATGGTTAGCCTGTTTAACGGCTGCAGCTGTTTTATCATCGGTATATCCATTAGCTTGGTGCAAAGTGTTAGCCGCTGAAGTATTGGTATAACTCTTTGCTTGGTTTAATGTTGATGATACTTGAGTATCAGTATATTTATTTGCTTGTGAAATACCTTGATGTAGCTGACTTACGTTAACCGCATCTGTTTGTGCTATACCGGCTTGAATATGCTCTAAACGACGCTGGATCTTATCGCTACCAAATGATACTTGGCCATCAGTAGAAACAGATTGATTACCAATCGCAATAGAACCAGGTTTACCTGATGCAGTCGCATAGTTACCAATTGTTATATCTTTTTCACCAGCGGCCGCTTTAGTCCCTAATGCCATTGAATAGTTACCGTCAGCATGGCTACTTGTACCCACAGCCATTGCATATGCACCTTTCGCGACACTACTGGTACCCATAGACGTCGTTGAATACCCAGTGGCTTTAGCACTAGAACCAAAGGCAATAGAAGCATTGCCATCAGCATTGGCTGTAGATCCAAATGCTTCAGTTTGAACGCCTGTTGCTGTAGCACCAGAGCCAAATGAAGATGAACTATTACCGTTGGTTTGTGCATTAGAGCCAAAAGAGGCAGATTGATTACCTTGGCTTTTTGCCGCAATCCCCATAGCTATTGCAGCATTACCATTAGCACTGGATGAATAACCTTCAGCAACACTCGATTGCCCTTTTGCTGATGAAGCATAACCAATTGCAACGGAATTGTTACTGTTTGTTATAGAGGCATTTTGACCTAAGAGAACATTACTCGTATTCATTGTTGTATTAGACGGATTATCACTCAAATTATTACTTAAATTAAGGGGTTGAGCGAAAGTAGGTAATGAAAATAGTGATATTAATAAATAGGTTTTTTTATTCCTGATTACCACTATTTAACAGCCACTGTTAAATTATCTCCTATACTTCAAGGTATTGAAGTATAGGAGTGACGTTATGCCTAAGAATTCAATCCAATTTCAGAAAGG
>NZ_JADQAQ010000035.1 GCF_022129445.1 Photobacterium sp. Ph5 | reverse complement strand
GCTATGCGACTAGGCCTTCAAGAAAACGTGAATTATCTTAATTCACATGCATTACTCAATGAGCGCTCTTTTTATGTACAAGACATGAAAAGTGATTAGAACAACTCTTCAGCTGTTTCTGTATCAAATTTTTGCTCTGATACCGCTTGCTGTACAGAACGTGTTGGCTCGGTACCTTTGATAAAATACTCATACATTGAGCTTGAATCATTGCGGTTGGACAACTGACCAGTTGCTCGGTCTATACGCACTTTGACAATATCGCTTGGAATTTGCTTTTCTTGTTCAGGGGTGTTTTTTAGCGCCTGACGCATAAAGTTAATCCATGCCGGTTGCGCTGCATTACCACCGAATTCACCACCGATTGTTTGGTTCTTACCAAGATTGTTGTTCCAACTTGTACGACCTAATTCACGGCGATGATCATCAAAACCAACCCACGTTGTCGCAACAATGTTTGGACCAAAACCGGTATACCAAGCATCTTTCGCATTGTTGGTTGTACCTGTTTTACCGCCAATGTCGTGGCGTTTCAGTACTTTTGCTCGCCAACCTGTACCGTAGCTCTTACCTGGCTCTCCCCAGATATTACTGTTGAGCATTTCACGTACGAGGAATGCGTTCTGCTCGCTAATTACTTCAGGAGCGTAGCGAACTGGCGGCATTGAAATCACTTTTTCAAGATCTTCTGGCGTTGTTTTTTCTGTTTCTATCGGCGCTGTGTTATCTGAAGGTTGATCTAATTTATGATTTTCAACAGCGGTTGCCATTGCCACTTGCATTTTCGCTTGTGGATTTTTTGCTTGGCAAGCATCGTTACAAACAATGGCAGGATCGGCGTAGTAAATTAACTGGTTATCATTGTTATCAACCTTGTTAATTAAGAACGGTTCAACCGCATAACCACCATTAGCAAACACCGAATAACCTTGTACAAGCTCTAGTGGTGTTAAGCTACCAGCACCAAGCGCAATAGGCTCTGCACGAGGTAAATCTGCACGTTTAAAACCAAAACGAGTAAGGTAATCAATGGTGAAATCTAATCCAGCAATACGTAGTGCACGAATAGCCATTACGTTAATAGAGCGAGCTAGACCGATACGAGCACGGGTAGGACCGCCATATTTACCATCAGAGTTTTTAGGACGCCATGCTGTACCTTGCCATTTATCCCATTTAGTAATGGGTGCATCATTAATGAGAGTGGCAAGGGTTAAGCCTTTTTCTATTGCCGCAGAATAGATGAATGGCTTAATGCCAGAGCCTACCTGACGAATAGATTGGGTTGCACGGTTAAACTTACTTTGGGTGTAGTTGAAGCCACCCACCATCGCTAACACGGCACCATTACTCGGTGACATGGCAACAAATGCAGTATTTACAGCCGGTGTTTGGCTTAGTACCCATTCATTGGTTGATACTGCTGCATTATCAACTTTATCACTAACAACGTCTTGTTTGTGTTGAACCCAAATTTGTTGACCTGCAGTGAGAATATCACTTGCTTTACGTGGTGCTGCGCCTTGACGAGAGTCTGAGATGAACTTACGTGCCCAGCTCATACCATTCCAGTTAATTACTGCAATATCACCATTTTTAGTTACGATATTGGCTGATTTTTCAGCTACTTTTGTAACTACTGCTGGGATTAATTGACCGTAAATTGGCTGATTTTTTAGCTTGTTAACAATTTGATTCGCATTTAATGGGGTTTGTCCTGGCTTCCAAATAACTGCGACTGGACCACGGTAGCCATGGCGTCGGTCGTAGCTTAATAGGTTGTTCACTGCCGCTTGTTGTGCATCTAATTGAAGCTGGCTGTTGACGGTGGTGTAGACCTTCATCCCTTTTTCGTAAGCGGCTTCACCGTAGCGGTTTACCATCCATGCGCGTGCGCGTTCGGCAACGTAAGGTGCATAGAGTTGAATTTCAGCTCCATGGTAGTGAGAAACAATTGGTTCTGCCCGTGCAGCATCCATTTGTGCTTTAGTGATGTAACCTTCTTCAAGCATACGACCTAACACAACATTACGACGTGTTGTCGCGCGGTCAATGGAATAGATAGGGTTCATCGTTGATGGCGCTTTGGGTAAACCTGCGATGACGGCTATTTCTGATAAGGTCAGTTGATCAACGCTTTTACCAAAATATACTTGTGCCGCAGCACCTACACCATAGGCACGATAGCCGAGGTAAATTTTGTTTAAATACAGGTCAAGAATTTGATCTTTAGTCAGTAGCTTTTCAATATGGATGGCAATGAAAGCTTCTTTAATTTTTCGCATGATTTTCTTCTCATTGGATAAGAAGAAGTTTCGTGCGAGCTGTTGGGTAATCGTACTCGCTCCTTGACGAGCGGAGCCTGATGTCAATACGACAAAAGCTGCACGGGCAATACCGATTGGATCAACCCCTGGGTGCTCATAAAAACGACTATCTTCCGTCGCAATAAAAGCTTCTCGCATAAGGAGAGGAATTTCATCCAATGTAAGAGGTATGCGTCGTTTTTCACCAAACTGTGAGATCAGTTTGCCATCAGCGCTATACACCTGCATCGGTGTTTGCAGCTCGACATTTTTTAATTTTGCTACATCTGGAAGGTCAGGCTTTACATACAGATAAAAGCCAAAAATAGTACCAACTCCAAGAATTATGCAAATTAATGCAAGTATTAGTAATCGCTTTATGAACTTCACTTGAGATTTCCCGTTACGCCATCGTGCTAATTGTCATTATCCATTATCTTTCAATTACTAGTATAAAGATAACAAAAAGAAAATTAATGCCGTTGATGGTGTTTATTCGAAATAGTTTGTTTTTTCGCCACATGGGAGCATAACACGGATGTTTCGGAACCCATTAAGTGTTGGGGTAGATATTGGCAGCCATAGCATAAAAGCTGTGGCGCTACAGCAGAAAAAAGACCAGTTTGAATTGGCTGCATACGCTGAGGTTGAATTAACCAAATCGGTAATCAATGATCAGCATAGTGTAAATGCGACAGCGTTGTTGTCAGCAATACGTCAATTAAAGAAACAACTGCCGTGGCAAGCCAAGAACGTTACTTTAGCCTTACCAGATAGTGCTGTTATCAGCAAAGTTGTTCAACTCGATACCAGCCTCAATGAAGATGAGGCTGAGTTTGCGATCGTCCAAGCATTAGGAGCTGCGTCACCGTTTCCCGTTGAAGAGTTATGGTTTGATTATTACCCAATGGTGAGTGAACGTTTCTCAGAAGCAGCCACTACTGCGCCATATCAAGTCTTTGCCTCTCGTAAAGAAACTATAGATAGCCGCGTTACTGTATTAAAGAAAGTTGGTTTTAAACCAACAGTCGTTGAATTACAGACTAATGCATTGTTATGGCTAACCGAATATTTAGCCGAGATTGGCAGCCAGTATACCCAGTGGGGATTGGTTGATGTTGGTAAATGCCACACTGAATTTTGTATGAAGCCGGAAGGCAGTAATGCTTATCATCGTGAAATTCGCTTTGGTACTAGTCAATTTGAAGCATCACCATTTCAACAAGAAACTGATGAAGAGAATACTGTTGAGCGTTTTACCGAGCAATTTGCTGAGCAATTAAAGCGACAAATTCAACTTTATAACTCAACACATCCTCGCTGTAGCATTAAAGGGTTATGGCTTGCTGGTGGTTGTCAGTCCTTGATTTCTGATGCGCTATTAAAGCAGTTAGTGGGATTAGAGGTTGTTTGGATCAAACCGTTTGAACATTTCAGCCAGCCGAAGAAAGTAACATTACCGAGTGATATGTCGAGTCAATATGCTGTCGCTACCGGATTAGCGTTACGGGGGATGGCATGATAGATAAATTAAACCTTCTGCCGTGGCGTGAAGAACGTCGTAAGCAACATAAACAACGTTTTATGGGGTTAATGGCATCTGCGGTATTCATCGCTTTTTTAGGTAATTACGGGGTAGTTAAATATTTAGATTTGCAGCAGCAGCAACAACAAGCCCGTAATGATCAATTTCAACAAGAAATTGATTTACTCGAAAAACGATTGGCCTTTCTACCTAAGCTAGAAGAGCAGCGTAAAGCGATTCAGCTGAGACTAAACGTGATTGCTGATATTCAACAGTCGCGAAATCGCGCAACGCAGTTACTCAATCAATTGCCGAATGTTGTACCAGGCGGTGTATACCTCGAATCATTAAATTTGAACTCACAACGAGTAGGGATAAAAGGGGTGGGTGATTCTAACGGTCACTTAGCCGCATTATTGGGCGGTGCAGAGCAATCTAAATGGTTCATTAATGTTGATATGCATTCCTTGGTTACCACTAAAGGTAGTCAGTCTGAGCAACTGTCTCAGTTCAATGCTTCTTTTGATTTAACCGTGCCTTCTTTTGCGCAACCAAAAGTAAATAAAGTCGCAAAAAAAGACATTAATAAGGGGAAGTGACATGGCTGATTGGCAAGAACTTGAATTAGATGAAATCACAGAATGGCCTCTACTGCCTCAATGTATTGTCGCGACTGTTTTGGCTGTGGCATTAAGCGCGTTTGGTTATTGGTATTGGGTTAGCCCAAAGAATGATCAACTTGAGCAAATGAAACAAAAAGAGCAGGCACTCAAATCACAACTGGTGAGTCGAGCTTCGCAAGTAGCGGCATTGCCGCGGGTTAAGGAGCAAGTTGCAGAATTAAACCGTCGTTACAATGAAATGATTGAACAGTTACCAGAAGAACAAGAGCTGGCGAGTTTGTTAGCGGGGATTAATGATATTGGTGTCAATAATGGATTGGTGTTCCAGTCGATTAAATGGGCTCCACGGGTTGAGCATGAGCTGTATTACGAGCTTCCGATCAATATGCAGTTAACGGGGAATTACGAACAAATTGGTAAATTTGCAGAAGCGGTAGCGAGCCTGCCTCGTATTGTTAACTTAAATAATGCGGAATTAAGTCGCGTTAAGCCGTTAGGTGAGCCTGATGAAACTTTGTCTTTGAAGGTTTCTGCAACGACCTATCGTTTTAAAACGCCAAGCCAAGAAAATATCAATAGTGATGAGGGCTAAGCTATGAAAAATGTAGTGTGGTTATTACCTATTGTTATTGGGTTAGTTGGGTGCCAGGCCAATGATGATTCTGTTGCAGAGTTTATCGCAACGACCCATAGCGAAGCCAAAGCACGAGTTAAGCCTTTACCTGAGTCTTTTGTCTTTGAAGCTGAAAGGTTTGTAATGACGAGCAAACGAGTACCGTTTGTAAAGCCAATTCCAGAGCAGTTACTGGCCAAGAAAGAGACGGGCGAGTGTTGGCAACCACAACTTGACCGCCAATTAAGTAAGCTTGAAAACTTTGCGTTAGAAAAACTCTCAATGAAAGGGGCGATTGGAAACAATAAGCAGCTTTGGGGATTAGTTTTTACGCCTGAAGGCGACTTAATGAAAATTAAGCCAGGACAATATATTGGCCTTAATCGCGGCAAGGTACTTACGGTTAGCGACAAACTAATTGAAATCGAAGAAACATTACCAGATGGCAAAGGATGTTGGCTTAAACGACCGACTAAACTGGCGCTAGTTCAGCAGTAATCAAGGATAAGTTATGAAAGGGAATGTGTGGATGTTAAGCCGCCAGTATCTAGCAACACTTTGGCTGTTATGCTGTGGAGTATTAGCTTTTCCGAGTGTTGCTGCTGTACCTGCAGCTGGAATGATTGATAATCAGATTCAAGCGATTGATTTTCGTCGCGACGGAAAAGGACGAGGGGTATTGACCGTTCGTTTAGATAAGCCGCAGTCGTTAGTCGATTTACGTCGTAATGGTAACAAGCTACAGTTAGATATTTTTGATACCGTACTCAAAGATGACATGATTTATACGCTTGATGTTGTTGATTTTGCAACGGTTGTTAATAGCGTTGAAACCATGCGTGTGTCAAAAGGTGCACGCCTAATGTTCAATATGAAAGGCAGCTATGATTATGATTACAACCTACGTGGTAAGCGTCTAGAAGTGATCATTGAAAAGCGTGCAGTGAAGAAGGCCGCATCAGGCAGCAAATCAAATGCCAAAATTAATTATAAAGGCAAGCCGATTTCAATTAACTTCCAAGATATCCCTGTGCGTAACGTTCTGCAGTTAATTGCTGACTACAACGATTTTAACTTGGTTGTCTCTGATTCTGTTAGCGGCAATGTCACGTTGCGTTTAGATGATGTGCCATGGCCTCAAGTGCTAGATATTATTCTGCAATCAAAAGACTTAGATAAGCGTGTGCGTGGTTCTGTGTTATTGGTTGCCCCTAAAGCGGAACTCACCGCAAGCGAACATCAGGTAATGGAAGCTAAGCGTAAGCAACAAGAGTTGTTGAGTCTGCGTTCTGATCTGATTCAAGTAAATTATGCGAAAGCAACGGACATTGCTGAACTTTTAAGTGGCAGTACCGATGGTGTAGGGATGCTCTCTGAGCGTGGTTCATTACATGTTGATGAACGTACTAATGCGCTGATCATTAAAGATACCCCTGATAACATTCGTAGTATCAAAGATATTGTGTCATCTCTTGATATTCCGGTTAAACAGGTACAAATCGAAGCGCGTATCGTTACCATTAATGAAGGCGATATTGATGAGTTAGGTGTGCGTTGGGGGGTATCAAAAGTGAATGGCGATACCACTGTTGGCGGTTCAATTGAAGGTAATTTAGCAAGCTCAGGCTTATTAGGTGAAGATGCAACTGTTGATGACTTTCTTAATGTTAATTTAGGCGCGGGTGCAGGGGCGGCTTCAATAGCGTTCCAAGTGGCAAAGTTGGGTAATATTTTACTCGATTTAGAGTTGTCGGCATTGCAAACTGAAAATAAGGCCGAGATCATCTCTAGCCCTCGATTGATGACGACCAACAAGAAAACAGCATACATTGAGCAAGGTACCGAAATTCCTTATTTAGAAGCGTCATCGAGTGGTGCAACGTCGGTATCGTTTAAAAAAGCGGTTCTAAGTTTAATGGTTACACCACAAATCACACCGGATGATAAACTTGTGTTAGATCTAGAAGTGACTCAAGATAACAAAGGTGAAGATGTCCCTACAGGTACGGGTACTGCGATTTCTATTGACACTCAACGTATTGGTACTCAAGTTCTGGTAAATAACGGTGAAACAGTGGTTTTAGGTGGCATTTACCAACACAGTATGACTAACGTGACGCGTAAAGTACCATTATTAGGTGATATTCCAGTATTAGGAGCATTATTCCGTCATAAAATGGAACAAATGGGTAAGCGTGAATTACTTATCTTTGTGACGCCTAAAATTGTTATTCAGTAGTCTTTACTGCTAATCAACAAACCATAAAAATTTAGCTACACTGTTATAGCAACGGATGGATCCTTATTAAAATAGTTCCATCCGTTGTTTTTATTGGGCTATATAATTATTATTTTGCCGTATTCATGCTCAGCGATAGCGCATTTACAAGGTTATTACGATTGACCTTAGACCGTTGCTGAGCCATTATGGCGACCTCTTTGGGTAGGACAGGCATAATAAAATACGGATTAGGAGTGACTAGCGCTTGCAATATAGCCATCAGTCCTGAGATAATTTTCTGTCTTATCACGAATTATATGTGAGGAACTTGGCGCCTCGGGCTTATTAATTAATAGAGCCTGCGGGTGGTGTCGTTTTATTAACCGCGCGTAAAATTGCTAAAAATGGCTGAAAAACGAAATATTTTCTTGGTCGGCCCAATGGGTGCCGGCAAAAGCACTATTGGTAGACACCTTGCACAGCAGCTGCATATGGAATTCTTTGACTCAGATACAGTTATTGAAGAACGTACAGGTGCTGATATTAGTTGGGTCTTTGATGTGGAAGGTGAAGACGGTTTCCGTGTTCGCGAAGAAGCAGTTATTGACGATCTAACACAAGAGCAAGGCATTGTTCTGGCAACAGGTGGTGGTTCTGTTAAAACTAAAGAGAACCGTAATCGCCTTTCTGCACGTGGTATCGTAGTTTATCTAGAGACGACTATCGAGAAGCAACTTGCTCGAACTCAACGCGATAAAAAGCGTCCTCTACTTCAAACTGATACGCCTCGTGAAGTGCTGGAAGCACTTGCAGAAGAGCGCAATCCATTATATGAAGAAGTAGCTGACTACGTTGTTCGTACTGATGATCAAAGTGCGAAGGTAGTCGCTAACCAAATCATCAAGATGCTAGAAGAGCGTTAATTAACAAAAGAGAGAAGCTGACCATGGAACGGATCAATGTCAATTTAGATGACAGAAGCTACCCTATTTCAATTGGCGCCGAGTTGTTTTGCAACTCGGCGTTGTTTGCATCTGCAATTCCTACTGGAAAGCGGGTGGTAGTGGTCAGTAACGAAACTGTTGCCCCGCTGTATGCACAGCAGGTAATGGAAACCATCAGTTCATTAGAGTGCCAAGTGGCATTACTTTCTCTCCCTGATGGTGAACAATACAAAACGTTAGAAACTTTTAATCAAATCATGACTTTCTTACTCGATGGTAATTATGGTCGTGATGTTGTGATTGTAGCGCTTGGTGGCGGCGTCATTGGTGATGTCGTGGGCTTTGCTGCTGCAAGTTATCAGCGTGGCGTAGATTTTATTCAAGTACCTACCACATTACTTTCTCAAGTGGACTCATCTGTTGGTGGAAAAACCGCAGTGAATCACCCGTTGGGTAAGAATATGATAGGCGCTTTTTATCAGCCCAAAGCGGTAGTGATTGATAATCACTGCTTACAAACCTTACCTGAACGTGAGTTTGCAGCGGGAATGGCTGAAGTGATCAAATATGGCATTATTGCTGATCACGACTTTTTTGTCTGGCTAGAAGACAACATTGAACGCTTACAAGCACTAGATAACGATGCATTGTGTTATGCCATTGCGCGTTGTTGTCAAATTAAGGCGGATGTTGTTGCGGCTGATGAAAAAGAATCAGGTGTACGAGCTTTACTTAATCTCGGTCATACATTTGGTCATGCGATTGAAGCAGAGATGGGCTATGGTAATTGGCTGCACGGCGAAGCGGTGTCGGCAGGTACAGTACTAGCGGCTAAAACTGCAGCAATACAAGGCCTTATTAGTGATGACGATGTAGCGCGAATTATTCGACTGCATGAGCGAGCAAAGCTACCGGTGATCGCACCTGAAACAATGGGCTTTGATGATTTTATTAAGCACATGATGCGAGATAAAAAAGTATTATCAGGCCAGCTACGATTGGTTCTACCGACATCCATTGGCAGTGCTGAAGTCGTGTCTAACGTGACACATGAAGTATTGCGGGATGTGATTAATCACTAAGTAGTGGTTAATCATGCGTAGCACACTAGAGGCAAAAAACTTGGATCTGGATAGCCAGATCCAGTTGCTCTCTCGAGTACAATTTATTACTCGATTTAGCTCTCACCTTATTTTATTGAACGGTACGCAAGGCTCAGGAAAAACGTGGCTCGCGCATCAATATCTCGAAAACTATGCACAACATGCTGAACAAGCATTGCTGACGTGCACAGATGATCAAACACTACTGCAACAACGAACACTTCTACTGCAACAATTTCATTCCACGCCGATGTTTAACGAGCAAGATTCGTTAAGCCAAAGTGCTGAGCATTTACTGCCTGAAAAGATCAACTTCGTTATTATTATTGATAATGCACACTTTTTAGCGCCTGAATTACTTGCTGAATTATGGGCGCTGGTTCGTCAAACAGAAATGCATTCTGGCTGGCAAATTAATGTATTGCTCTTTGCTGAACCTGATGCCATCACTCAGCCATTCGGTGATATTGTTCGTACGATAGGACCGGCTTTACTTGAGTTAGAAATTAGTGAATTAAGCCCGAATGAAATTAGCCAGTTTAGCGAGATGTTACTCAATGATGAGCAACTCGGTAGTCAGCATCGACGAGACATTAAGTCACGATTAGCGAGAGTTGAACCTCGCCCTGGTGCATTACAACAATTACCACAACAGGACGTTACTGCTATGAGTAAAGGATCACGACGTTTACCCCCGACGCAACTGTTAATAGGGTTGATTGTTATAGTGTGCATCATCATTGCGGGATGGTTTGGATTTAAGGCATTACAAGATACAAAGACAACTGAAGTTACGTTTGGTGATACCTCTCTTGCATCTAAGGCTGGATCTATTGCGGCCGATCCCATCGAGAGTACAGATATCGTTATTGATGAAACGCCATTACCAACAGAGATCCATAGTGAAGGGTTGACGGTGGGGCGTGCTGAAAATGAAGCGCAACGGGTAGTGGTACCATCACCACTAATTGATGCGATGATTGATGAACAACGTGTTGGCGGTACTGGCGAAAGTGCAGCCAAAGAATTTACCAAAGAGGTGCTAGACGTACCTAGTCAAAATGAACCTGTTATATCTGATGCTGTAGCGACACAGACTCGCCAGCAAGCAGCTACAGATAATGCAGAAACGCCAGAAGATGAGACTAACTTAACAGCCCAAACCGCGTCAGCGACTGATATTACGTCACATGATTCAAGCGCTTTACCTGCTGTTAAGGTGATAGAGCCCAAAGTAAAGCCGTCTGCAACGGCAATGATTGTTAAGCCGGATAGTAAGCCACTGTTGCCGAAAAAAGAGGGGGTTGTTCTAACGCCGATTAAGCTTGCCAATACGGCCTCGATACTCGCGATAAATAAAAGGCACTATGCAATTCAATTGTCAGCCTCAATGAGTTGGAATGAAACCAAAACCTTTGTTGAAAAGAATAAGATCCAGTCTTCTGCTCGTATCTATAAAACACGTCGAGACGGCAAAATATGGTTTATTGTCATTTCTGGCGATTACTCAACAGCCACTCGGGCACGCTCGGCAATAAAAGCCTTACCGAAGCAATTAAAAGTGCTAACCCCATGGCCAAAACCGTATCGAAAAATTCAACAAGAAATAGAACGTTGAAAATAAAGCCATGAGGGTAGTTATTTACGTGAATTGGTATCGGTAGAGGGTAGAAATGAGGTACAATCCGCGACCTTTCGTGACAATATTGCTAGTGTTGGTGGGTTTAGCTTAATGAAAAAGCATCGTGCATTCCTAAAATGGGCTGGGGGTAAATACTCTCTCGTTGAGGATATTAAACGACATCTACCGCCTGCGCGTAAATTGGTTGAGCCTTTTGTTGGGGCGGGGTCGGTTTTTCTTAATACCGATTACGACCATTACTTATTGGCCGATATCAATCCTGATCTGATCAATCTTTATAACATCCTCAAGCATGAGCCTGAGCGCTATATTGAAGATGCACGTAAACTTTTCACGGCTGAATACAATAATAAAGAAGCGTATTTGAAAATTCGTGAAGAATTTAATGCGAGTGATGATCCGTATTTACGCTCATTGTATTTCTTATACATGAATCGCCATGGTTTTAACGGCTTATGTCGTTATAACAAAAAAGGTGGCTTCAATGTGCCGTTCGGCTCGTATAAAAAACCTTATTTCCCTGAAGCTGAAATGTATTATTTCTCGGAGAAAGCAAAACGAGCCACGTTTGTCTGTGAAGGTTATCTCCAAACATTTTCACGCGCGAGAAAAGGGTGTGTGGTGTACTGTGATCCGCCTTATGCGCCATTATCTAGCACGGCTAATTTTACTTCTTATTCAGGTAATGGTTTTAGTTTAGATGATCAGGCCACCCTTGCTGATGTTGCAGAAAAAGCAGCAACAGATAGAGATATTGCGGTGTTGATTTCTAACCATGATACTGCACTAACGCGTCGTTTATACACAGGTGCAGATCTTTCTGTGGTTAAAGTAAAACGTACCATTAGCCGCAATGGCAGTGGGCGCAATAAGGTCGATGAGCTTTTAGCTTTATTCTCTGTATCAAGCACAGAGCAGGCTCCCGCGTTTTCTTCTGAAGAAGAATAATTATATCGCCGTTGCCCATTGTGCAACGGCAATAATTGCCATAATCATGGCGACAATAACCACCATCCCCACAACAATAAATGGACATGGGCTTGATTGCTTAAAATCATGATGCCGATTATTATCCGATTGAACGCCAAATAACGCCGCTAACACACTCACAATAACTTGTAGTGGTGTGCTTTTCTTTGACTTAGCTATGTTTACCTCGCCTCTTTTTATTCCCCTTTTTACTGAGTGTAGTGGGTTGTCTCATCATTTTGATCAACTGAAGTAATAAATAAATCCATTGGGACAATATTTCGCGGTTCGGGTAGAATTATGGCAATTTATTGGGCTTGGTTTTCCAAGTATCAGGTTTTGTGTATCGAAGAGAGGCAAGTACATGAAGGACTTCTTGATTGCTCCATCTATCTTATCGGCTGATTTTGCACGTTTGGGTGAAGACGTTGACAAGGTGTTAGCAGCGGGTGCAGACGTTATTCACTTTGATGTAATGGATAATCATTACGTGCCTAATTTAACGTTCGGTGCGCCTATCTGTAAGGCTCTTCGTGACTATGGTATTACCGCACCGATTGATGTGCATTTAATGGTAAAACCGGTGGATCGCATTATTCCTGATTTTGCTAAAGCTGGCGCAACGATGATCACGTTTCATGTTGAAGCGTCAGATCATGTTGACCGTACTTTACAACTGATCAAAGAGCATGGTTGTAAAGCGGGTGTGGTTTTTAATCCGGCAACACCACTCCACCACCTAGATTACATTATGGATAAAGTCGATATGATTTTATTGATGTCAGTGAACCCAGGCTTTGGCGGTCAATCTTTTATTCCATCAACACTTGATAAACTACGTGAAGTTCGTAACCGTATTGATGCATCAGGCCGTGATATTCGTCTTGAAATTGATGGTGGTGTGAAAGTTGATAATATTCGAGAAATTGCAGCAGCGGGTGCCGATATGTTCGTTGCAGGCTCTGCGATTTTCAATGAACCTGATTATAAAGTCGCGATAGACAAAATGCGCGCAGAACTGGCTGAGGCTAAATGCTAATGGTATTTGAAAACATCAAGTTTATTGCATTTGATTTAGACGGCACCTTGCTAGATAGCGTGCCAGATTTAGCCGATGCTGCTGATAAAACTATGCGTCACCTCGGCCGAGAAGGCGTAACTGTAGAGCAAGTAACCACTTGGATCGGTAATGGTGCTGATATTTTAATTGGTCGCGCATTAAGCCGAAGTGTTGATGTCGATCCAACGATTGATCCAGAGCTGCAAAAAGAAGCTCGCCAATTATTTGATCACTATTACGAGCTTGGCGGTCATGTAAAAAGTGCATTGTATGCCGATGTAAAAGCAACACTCGCTGCGTTTCATCAAGCGGGTATGTCAATGGCGATTGTGACTAATAAACCCTCGCAATTTGTCCCGCATTTACTTGAAGAGCATGGCATCAGCGAGTATTTTGTTGATGTGATTGGTGGTGATACTTTCCCACTGAAAAAACCCGATCCTTATGCGCTGCATTGGTTGATGGAAAAACACAATATTGCCGCATCTGAGATGTTAATGGTGGGGGATTCTCGCAATGACATCTTGGCTGCCAAAGCTGCAACATGTCATTCGTTGGGTTTAACCTATGGCTATAACTACGGTCAGCCTATTGCAGAGAGTGAGCCTGATGTCGTGTGCGATCACTTCAAGCAATTAGCAAATGTGGTTAAACTAGGCGGCTAGTACATTCCAGTGTACACTGGCTAACAAAGTAAAAAGCGGGAGTATGCCTCTCGCTTTTCTATGAATAAGAAATTAACAGGATTGTCTGAACATGAGTAAACCCATTGTATTAAGTGGCGTACAGCCTTCTGGTGAATTAAGTATTGGTAACTACCTAGGTGCGCTGCGTCAGTGGGAACAGATGCAAGACGATTACGATTGCCAATACTGTGTGGTTGATTTGCATGCCATTACAGTACGTCAAGATCCTAAAGCGCTGCATGAAGCAACGTTAGATGCACTAGCGATTTGTTTAGCGGTCGGTGTTGATCCACAAAAGAGCACGTTATTTGTTCAGTCACATGTACCTGAGCATGCACAACTAGGCTGGTTATTGAACTGCTATACCCAAATGGGTGAGCTAAGTCGTATGACTCAGTTTAAAGACAAATCAGCGCGTCATGCGAATGATGTAAACGTGGGCTTATTCGGTTACCCAGTATTGATGGCGGCTGATATTTTATTATATGGCGCACATCAAGTACCTGTAGGTAGCGATCAGAAGCAGCACTTAGAGTTAGCTCGTGATATTGCTACGCGTTTTAATAATCTGTATGGCACAGAAGAAAGTCCAATTTTCCAAATTCCTGAGCCTTACATTCCATCGGTTGGTGCGCGTGTAATGAGCCTACAAGACGCGACTAAGAAAATGTCGAAGTCTGATGATAACCGTAAGAACGTGATCACCTTGTTAGAAGATCCAAAATCGATTCTTAAGAAGGTTAACAAAGCACAAACTGATGCAGAAACACCGCCACGCATTGCGTTTGATACCGAAAACAAAGCAGGGATCTCAAACCTAATGGGTCTATACTCAGGCGCAACAGGTAAGACGTATGCTGAAATTGAAGCACAATATGCAGGCGTTGAAATGTATGGCCCATTTAAGAAAGATGTGGGTGAAGCATTAGTTGCAATGCTTGAGCCTGTACAAGCTGAATACCATCGTATTCGTGCTGATCGTGCTTACCTTGACAGCGTCATGAAGCAAGGTGCTGAAAAAGCCTCTGCACGTGCGGCTGAAGTACTGAAAAAAGCATACCAAGCGGTAGGTTTTGTGGCGCGTCCATACTGATCAGTAATGAGTTAATAGATTAAGCAGGGCATTCGCTCTGCTTTTTTTATGGTTTGCGTTTCTAGTGATGTATTGCACAATAGGGCGCAGAATAGAAAAGGTCGCTGTAGGTATATGCTGTTAATTATTGATAACTATGATTCATTTACTTATAACCTGTATCAATACTTTTGTGAGTTAGGTGTTGAAGTTAAGGTTGTCCGTAATGATGAGATTGATCTCGCAGGTATTGAGGCGCTAGCACCCACCCATTTAGTCATCTCTCCTGGGCCTTGTACCCCAAATGAAGCGGGTATCTCACTACAAGCTATTGAATACTTTGCAGGTAAACTGCCTATTTTAGGCGTGTGCTTAGGCCATCAATCGTTAGCACAAGCTTTTGGTGGGGATGTGGTACGAGCAAGGCAAGTGATGCATGGTAAAACCTCTCCGATCAAGCACAATAATACCAGTGTGTTTGAAGGGTTAAATAATCCATTAACAGTGACCCGTTATCATTCCTTAGTCGTTAAACAAGATACGCTGCCAGATTGCTTTAGCATTACAGCATGGACTGAGCGTGAGGGGGAGTTTGATGAAATTATGGGGATCGCTCATAAAACGTTGCCATTAGAGGGAGTGCAATTTCATCCCGAGAGTATCCTAACGGAGCAAGGACACACCTTATTAGCCAACTTTCTTAAGCGCTAGATTTCGAATTAAATCGCGATTTTTATTATTTTCCTGTCTTAAAATCGCGATATCAACCACATCTCTTCTATTTTTATATTTCCAACTCTCATTTGTTGTAATTGCAAAGCTATTCACTAGCATATTTCTCTGTACTATTAATTTCCTGATAGGAAACACACCTTTTTGTCTTTGTTAGTTAATAAACTTGCCGAGATAACGCATAACTATGTCAGTTTTATTAAAAACAGCATCGTTGCCAAAGAGCAAAAAAATATTCTGCTATTGGCAAAGGTTAATAAAATGTAAATACTATGATTATAGCGTTATACACAGAAGGATAATGTGATGACTACAGAGCAAAGAGTAGAACGTAATTTATTTGATGAGGTAATGGTACCTTGTTATTCACCTATGGCTGAGATCCCAGTACGTGGCAATGGTGCGCGAGTATGGGATCAACATGATCGTGAATATGTCGATTTTGCCGGTGGAATTGCGGTGAGTTGTCTGGGTCATTGCCATCCAATTATGGTTAACGCATTAAAAGATCAAGCCGATAAATTATGGCATTTAAGTAATGTGTTAACTAATGAACCTGCATTGCGTTTAGCGAAAAAACTCACTGAGTTATGTTTTGCTGACAAAGTCTTTTTTGCTAACTCTGGTGCTGAAGCTAACGAAGCGGCACTGAAATTGGCTCGCCGTTATGCGGTCGATAAGTTTAGTGCTGAAAAAGATCAAATTATTGCCTTTCATCAAGGTTTTCACGGTCGTACTTTTTTCACCGTTACGGTTGGTGGGCAAGAAGCTTACTCAGATGGTTTTGGCCCTAAACCTCAAGCCGTAACGCATATACCTTACAATGACTTATCAGCTTTAGCTGAGATTATGTCTGAGCGAACTTGTGCGGTCATGATGGAGCCATTACAAGGTGAAGGTGGTTTGGTTAGCCCGAGCGTTGAGTTTGTTCAGGGCGTGCGTGAATTATGTGATAAGCACCAAGCCTTATTGATATTTGATGAAGTCCAAACCGGTAATGGTCGTACTGGCGATTTTTATGCTTATCAAGGTTTAGGTGTCACACCTGATATTTTAACCACGGCTAAGTCGCTGGGTGGTGGTTTCCCTATTGGCGCAATGCTTACCACAACAGCATTAGCAGAGCATTTAAAAGTCGGGACTCATGGTTCAACGTATGGTGGTAATCCGTTAGCGTGCGCTGTCGCAGAGGCGGTAATTAATGAAGTGAGTAAACCAGATGTGTTAGCTGGCGTGAAAGAGCGTGAACAATGGTTCCGTGAAGGGCTTACAGTGATTAATGCTAAATACCCAATTTTTGCTGAGATCCGCGGCAAAGGTTTACTGTTGGGAGCGTCTCTCACAGAAGAGTGGCAAGGTCGGGCACGTGACATTCTTGTTCAAGCCGGTAAAGAAGGCTTGATGATGTTAGTTGCAGGTACGAATGTTGTGCGCTTTACGCCATCGCTAGTGATTGAAAAAGCCGATGTGGATGAGGGCATGGCTCGTCTAGAACGCGCTATCGCAACACTCTATAACGCTGAGTAATTCTACTTTGCTTTGTATTGCTGCTGGCAGTTGAGGAACGACTGCCAGTAATCTTATGAGAGCTTATTGTTATCCATCTAGTTAGTGGCAATGGTCACTACCTGCATCAGGAGGGAAGTCGATGCTGGTTATTCGTCCTATCATCGCTGATGATTATTCTGCACTCATGCAGTGCGCTGAAGAATCAGGTCATGGTTTTACTTCATTACCTGTTAACGAAGAAATGCTTCGTAACCGCATTGCTCATTCAGAGCGCAGCTTTGCCAAACATGTCGTTCGCCCAGAGGATGAAGGCTACCTGATGGTCGCTGAAGATACAGATACCGGCGAGATAGCAGGCACCACAGCCATTGAAGCGGCGATTGGCTTAGAAGCCCCTTTTTATAACTATCATCTAAGTACTGTGGTTCATGCCTCGCGTCGATTAGGGGTACACAATACCGTACAGTTACTGACATTAGGTAATCACTACACCGGAGATACCGAGCTTTGCACGTTATTTTTACGTACACCATGGCGTGAAGGTTTAAATGGTCGTCTATTGTCTAAAGCGCGCTTTTTAATGATGGCAGAGCATCGTCATCGTTTCGCTGATGTGGTATTTGCCGAAATGCGCGGTGTTTCCGATGAAGAAGGGAACTCACCTTTTTGGCAATGGTTAAAAGATAACTTTTTCTCGATTGATTTTATTCATGCTGACTATCTAACAGGGATCGGAGCAAAAGGCTTTATTGCGGACTTAATGCCTAAACTTCCGATATACGTCAATTTACTGAGCAAAGAAGCCCAAGCGGTCATCGGTCAAGTTCATGACAATACGCGTCCTGCATTACGTCTATTAGAAAATGAAGGTTTTTCATGCCGTGGCTATGTCGATATTTTTGATGCAGGTCCTACGGTTGAATGTGATGTACGTAATGTGGAAACTGTCCGTCATTCAAAGCGTTATACCGTTGAAATTAACGATCATCACAGTGAACAGCAATGCTTAGTGGCGAATACATCATTTACTGACTTTCGTGCTGTTGCAAGCCCACTGGAAGTCAATGATAAAGCGCAAACCGTGGTTATGACGCAAGAGGTCGCTGATACTCTCATGGTTAATACCGGTGAGCCTGTGCGCTTTATTGAGCTGTAAACTACGAATACAAAGAGGGGAGAGAAGTATGAGTCAATGGATTGCGGGTCAATGGGGCGATGGTTTAGGTGATGAGATGGCATCGCTCAACCCCTTTACTGATGAAGTGATTTGGCAAGGCCGAGCCGCGACAGATAAGCAAGTCTCGCAAGCTGTGAATGCTGCGCGTAAAGCGTTACTTCAATGGCGTCATACTTCCCTTGTTGAGCGCCAAACCATCGTGGAACAATTTGCCGAGTTGGTGAAAACCAATAGTGAAAATATTGCCATTACGATAGCTGAAGAAACGGGTAAACCGTTATGGGAAACGCGAACAGAAGCAGGAGCAATGGTGGGGAAAGTGGCGATTTCGTTACGTGCTTACCATGAACGGACAGGCCAACGCGAGAAAGATATCGCAGGTACTACAGCGGTTGTTCGTCATAGACCGTTAGGAGTGATGGCGGTATTTGGGCCCTATAATTTCCCCGGTCATTTACCTAATGGTCATATCGTACCTGCACTGCTTGCGGGTAATACGGTGGTATTCAAACCTTCTGAGTTAACGCCTAAAACGGCTGAAATTGTAATGAAACTCTGGCAACAAGCAGGATTACCTGATGGAGTTATTAATCTTGTGCAGGGGGCTCGCTCTACTGGAGAGGCACTCGCTGCTTCAAAAGATATTGATGGTTTATTATTTACGGGCAGTGCCAATACTGGGCATATTCTGCATCGCCAATTTGCAGGTCAACCGGGTAAGATGCTGGCATTAGAAATGGGGGGGAATAACCCCATGGTGATCTCCAATGCTTATGGCGATCTCAATGCTACCGTTTATACCATTTTACAATCTGCTTTTATCAGTGCAGGACAACGTTGTACTTGTGCTCGCCGACTATACTTACCCTTGGGTAGCGAAGGGGATGTGTTGTTAGCAGCTTTAGTAGAAGCAACCAAAGCGATTGTGGTCGATGGACCATTTGCCGAGCCTGCGCCGTTTATGGGGCCTCAAATCTCCCGCCAAGCCGCAGACAATATTGTGCAAACCCAGCAACAATTAGTATCGCTTGGTGGCAAAGTATTGGTAGAGGCAAAGCGCGGACAAGGTGCGGTGGTTACACCTGGGATCATTGATGTTACGAATATCGAAAATTTACCCGATGAAGAATACTTTGGCCCATTATTGCAGGTAGTGCGTTATCAAGATCTCGCTCAAGCGGTTCGATTGGCGAATAACACCCGTTATGGCTTATCAGCAGGGCTTGTATCAACCGATGATAGTGAATGGCAATACTTTATCGATCATATTCGGGCGGGGATTGTAAATCGTAATCGCCAGTTAACGGGGGCTAGTGGGGATGCGCCGTTTGGTGGCCCCGGAGCGTCTGGTAACTTACGTCCAAGTGCTTACTACGCAGCTGATTATTGTGCTTACCCAATGGCATCAATGGAAGGTGAGGCGACATGCTTACCTGAGCAGTTATCTCCGGGCATTTCACTCTGAGACTAATAAGTTCACTGTATTATTTACAGTAAGGATTGTGCAGCATGGAACAATTATTTACCGCGTTATGGCAAGATTATACCCAGCGATTATGCCCTTCAGCGCTGAATATTCGGCAATTACTTACCGAAGACGCACCACTGACGAATGATCATATTGCGTTGCGTACCTTTGCTTTACCAAAATGTGGTTTAGCAAGGTTAGCAGCCCCTTTTATTGCGGTAGGTTATAAACCCAAAGGTCGATATCATTTCAAAGCGAAAAAGTTATATGCAGAGCATTTTGAACATCCCGATCCTGCTGCGCCTAAAGTCTTTATTAGTGAACTGCAATTAGGGTTATGTTCAACAGAATTACAAACAGAGGTACGTCAACTTGTCGATCAAGTTGATGATGCCTATTTTGCTGATCCTGCTTTTCTCTCTCAAGGTAAACCATGGCAATTAAGCAGTGATAGTTACCAGTTTTTAAGCGCAGAAAGTGAATATGCTGGGTGGGTGGCTGCACATGGTTTTGGTGCCAATCATTTTACTGTCGATATTAATCAGCTTGAGCAATTTAATGAAATTTCTGAAGTGAACCATTTTCTCGAATCGAGTGGTTTTGATATTAATCAGGCGGGTGGTGCAGTAAAAGGCGATCCGATTGTGATGCTAGAGCAATCAGCGACGATGGCTGATAAAGTCATGGTCACGTTTTCTGATGGTGAGATGTTGGTCTCTGGCGGATTTTATGAGTTTGCTAAACGTTATTTACAGCCTGATGGTGAGATTTATACTGGGTTTGTTGAAGCTTCGGCAGATAAGATCTTTGAGAGTACCTATAACTCTTAAATGGTGTAAGCGATGCAATAAAAAAGCAGCCAAATTGGCTGCTTTTTTTGAATCTGTTAATTATCGAGGGGCGATCCCCAAATACCACTATCTTCAACAGGACAACGACGTAGTCCTGTTTGTTGCTCAAGATAACAACGGTGATCGCTAAAACCTGTCATTTCAATCGTGGTTGGCTGAGGATTTATTACACCAGGGACGGTGGTATAGCTATTCGGAGCAAAGCGTTCAATATCCATATAAAAACCAATAAAAGATGAAGTCCATTCATTGCTTGAATGTAGCATTTAATTTGAGCAATACAAATTAATTAATTGCATTAATGACACACTTTTTAAAAGGTAATTATTGGTAGAGTTATGAATAGGGTAGAGACAAAAAAGCCGCAACTCAGTGCGGCTTTTTTTGTACGATGACAGCATTAAAAATTAACGCGTACCGTAAACAACAATCGTCTTACCATGAGCAGAGATTAGGTTCTGCTCTTCAAGCATCTTCAGAATACGACCTACCGTCTCACGAGAACAGCCAACGATTTGACCGATTTCTTGACGTGTGATCTTAATCTGCATGCCATCAGGGTGCGTCATTGCATCTGGCTGTTTAGCTAGATTTAGCAATGTCTGTGCGATACGACCTGTAACATCTAAGAATGCCAAGTCACCTACTTTCTGGCTTGTCACTTGTAGACGACTTGCCATTTGAGCAGATAGACGCATCAGAATATCAGGGTTTACCTGAATAAGCTGACGGAATTTTTTAAATGAAATTTCTGCTACTTCACAAGGACTCTTCGCGCGAACCCAAGCAGTACGCTCTTGATCTTCTTCGAATAAGCCAAGCTCACCAATAAAGTCACCTTGGTTTAGGTAAGAAAGGATCATTTCCTTACCTTCTTCATCCTTGATTAGTACAGCAACAGAACCCTTCACAATGTAGTACAACGTTTCTGCTTTTTCACCTGCGTGGATCAGCGTACTTTTCGATGGGTACTTGTGAATATGACAATGGGAAAGAAACCACTCTAAAGTTGGATCTGTTTGCGGTTTACCTGGAACCATATTACTAACTTCCTCTGCATTTGTTGCCCAACAGCATTGGTCTCTTTTCTAAGATTTATCATGAGAAAAAAAACTGCCTACTGACAGGGTATCCATTCAGCCGCTGGGCTGCAAGCTAACTTGAATAAGTTAGAGTGTATCCTTTTTCTACGCCTTTTTCTTGATATTGATCTAGTAGATTCGTTCATTTCATATGGATAACTGTGCACAGGATCACAACGTGATGAGATAGTTAGGATCTCCCCTAAAAATTAAGGTTGTAGTTACACATTTAGTGCGGATAAACAGACGGCTATTTGTATGACTCTAAATGGATTAAATAAGATTTACATTAATGATGTTATCAATAAAACTAGAGATAACTATTGGGCGTTTGAATAAGGATTAAACGATGCAGTCCCGAGTAAAATGGGTAGAAGATATGACTTTTTTAGGTCAATCGAGCTCAGGTCATAGTGTAGTGATGGATGGCAATGGGGGCGATAAAGCGCCTAGCCCGATGGAATTAGTGTTAATGGCGGCGGGGGGATGTAGCTCTGTTGATGTAGTTAGTGGTTTACAATCACAAGCGCAAAATATTGTCGGTTGTGAAGTTCAAATATCGGCAGAGCGTCGAGAGCAAGCTCCCCGTTTATTTACTGAAGCCAATTTGCATTTTATCGTTTCGGGTTTTGACTTAGATGAAAAGTTAGTTGCGAGTACCATTGCTGATTCTTTAGATAAATATTGCTCTGTATGTTTGATGATAGGTGAAAAGGTTCATTTAACTCATTCTTATGAAATGATCACTGCATAATGACTTATTAAGATAAAAAGAAGGTTGGTAAGAATGCCAACCTTCTTTGTTATGTAGTGGGGCGTACCGTGACGATATTAGCTAATTTTACCTGTATTAATCAGTTGTTCGATCAGTGGACGCATGATTAATTCCATCGCAAAACTCATTTTTCCACCAGGGACAACAAGTGTGTTATGGCGAGACATGAATGAGCCTTGGATCATAGACAACAAATACGGAAAATCGACGTTTTTCAAGCCGCGAAAACGGATCACGACAAAGCTTTCATCCAAGCTTGGGATCCCTTTAGCACTCACTGGGTTTGAGGTGTCAACGGTAGGTACACGTTGAAAGTTGATATGCGTACGTGAAAACTGTGGCGTTAAATAATTTAAATAATCGTCCATGGATCGAACGATAGACTCCATCACCGCTTCGCGAGAATGTCCTCGATCTCGGGTGTCTCGAACAATTTTTTGGATCCACTCCAAGTTAACAATGGGTACCATGCCAATTAGAAGATCAACATGTTGTGCGACATGGATTTCGCCATCAACAACCCCACCATGTAAACCTTCATAAAAGAGTAAATCGGTGTTTTCTGCTAATTGTTGCCACGGGGTAAAGGTTCCGGGCATTTGGTTGTAGGGCACAGCTTCGTCAAACGTGTGTAGATAACGGCGAAAGCGACCTGTGCCATCTTCACCATATTGTTTGAAAAATTGCTCTAATTGGGCAAAGTCATTGGCTTCTGAGCCAAAATAGCTGATATGTCGACCTTGTTCTTTAGCTTTGCGGATCTCTGTGTCCATTTCAGGACGGGTATAGCGATGGAAGCTATCGCCTTCTAGCCACGCCGCGTTAATGTTCATCATATTGAACATCTTTCGGAATGCTTCAGAAGTCGTAGTGGTTCCTGCTCCTGATGAACCAGTAACTGCAATAATAGGATGTTTTGCAGACATGACTAACCTTGTCGTTGTTGATTATCGAAAGATAAATGAGGAAGTTGGTAATAACAACATTACCTGATCGGACAATAATGCTACTACAAGTTAACAAGGATGTCGGGATTGAAAAGTGAAACTGCTAGCGGAGGCAAGTTTTGAGTCGTAACTCTCGGATCACGACTCACATTAATAAAGGTTATTGCAATTGGTTGCGTAATTTTATGTCGACAGATTCATGTAATTCAGAAAATACAATCACAGCATCACCGGATTTCAGTTGCTGCATCACATAATTCACTTTGTTTTCTAAGCTCATTTCAACTTCACCGTAATCAGTGCCTTCACGTAGCACAAATTGTTCAATCAGGTTAGTCAGTGTTTCTGGGGCGATATCTTGCCAAGGAATGATCATTTTATGTCTCGTCGACTGCGTTACTGATACGCGCAGTATATGATAAAAATATCACTAGCCCTATTGAGGAGTGGTGAGTTTGGTTTTAAACCATGTTGGAACGCTGTGTTCGAGCCAAAACGTCGGTTTAAAAATAGAACCACTAACGAACCCAACATGACCGCCTTTTTCATATAAGTTGTAGTCGATATTACTCGGCAATGGTTGTGAAGGGATCACCGATTCGGTCATGAACGGATCGTCTTTGGCATGGATAATTCGCAGTGGTGTGCTGATCAAGTTGAGCTGTTGAAGGCCACTACAACGTTGATAATAATCGTCAGCATCAATAAAACCATGGAGAGGGGCGGTAATGTGCTGATCAAATTGCCATACCGTATTTATTGCATCTAATTGCTGGTGGGTGATGGGCATTTTGTCTTGATGAAGTATTATTCGTTTTGCCATTGTGCGTTTCATCGAACTGAGTAGATATTGCTGATAGATCTTAGAGAAACCTTGTTGAATACGTGCCGAACATGAGGCTAAATTTAATGGGGGAGACACCGCTTGAGCGGCAACAAGATCACTGTCATCACCATATTTTGCAAGGTAGTTAATCAGCATATTACCACCTAGAGATACCCCAACTGCAATAAACGGCCGTTGGGGAAATTGCTCACGTAACCATGTAATGAAAAAGCGTGCATCATTGACTTCACCTGAGTGATAGCCTCTTGGTTGACGATTTAGCTCATCACTGCAGCCTCTAAAATGCATCATTACCCCAAGCCAACCTTGTTGTTTTGCGGCATACAATAGTCCATTGGCATACGGACTATGGAAGCTACCTTCTAAACCATGAAATAGGATCATTAATGGTTTTCTATCGTCTGTAGGAGATTCTGTCCAAGCGAGATCAAGAAAGTCATCATCAGGCGTGGTCAGTCGCTGCGTCACTGGCGTAAATAGTGGCTGGCGACGAACAAATCGCGGTAATAAGGTTTGAATATGTGGATTTTGTAATCCTGATGCTGGCGTAAATTGAGACATGAATATCCTCTGTTACAGCGAAAAATGGGATAAAGGGGGGTGGCGTAATAACTCGGCAATGGTTTTTAAGCCAAAGATCAATTGCTGTTGATTTAGTGGTGAGCTAATGGCGAGTCGTACTGCTGGTTGAATATGATTACCTCTGGGAGTAAATAATTCTGCTGATTTAACTATGACCCCACGAGCTGTTGTTGCCGCCATAAAATCACTTAAGCGCCAGTCTTCTGGTAATTGCAGCCAAACATGAAAACTATAAGTCTGGGTTGTAATGGCAAACTCACCAAGGTATTGCTGTACCAATAATTGCCGTTGTTGTATTTCAGTACGAACGGTCGTTAACACCCGATCGGCATCACCATGAACTATTAATTCACAAGCGATAGCAGAGAGCAGTGGGCTGATCATTAAGCTGTGGTTATACAATGCCGCGCTTAGGTGTTGCTGCCACTGTTTCGGTACTTGGATGTAACCTAAGCGAAGTCCTGGTGCGAGGCATTTTGATAACCCTCCGATGTGGATTACATGTTCAGGTGCAAGGTTTATTAAAGGTGGTGGCGGTGAGGGCGGCAGTAATCCGTTGACGTCATCTTCCGCAATTAACACATTATGTTCACGACATACGTTAATCACTTCTTCACGACGAGAGAGCGGCATTGTTACCGAGGTTGGGTTTTGCTGGGTTGGTGTTAAATATATTAACCGTGGTTGGTAGAGCTCACAGGCCGATGAGAGACTTGCAGGGATCACTCCATTTTCATCCATCTCAACACTTTTTAGGGTAATACCATGTTGACGAGCAAGGGTTAGAAAGCCGGGGTAGCAAAATTGTTCAACTAACACGGTATCACCAGCTCGACAGAAAATATTCAGTAATAATTCCGCAGCATGTTGCGCGCCAGAGGTGAAGTACATCTGCTCTGATGAAACATCAATGCCTTTTTGATTTAACCATTGGCAAACGATATGGCGATGATTATCGATCCCTTGCGGTGGCTGATATAGCATCATGTTATTTAATTGTGAGGGATTGGCACTAATTTTTGCCATGGCTTGGCTTATCATCTCACTGCGATCAAATCGCGGAGGAATGTTATAGCCGAAATTACACTCTTCAGCCTGTAACTCTTCTAATTGATAGATCCAGTTATGGTTTTTATTGTTATCACAGACATACGTCCCAGCCCCAATACGCGCTTCGACAAGATGACGTCGTTCTACTTCTGCATAAGCACGTGTCACTGTACCGACGGTAACCTGTAATTGATCGGCAAGTGCGCGGTGTGTGGGGAGTTTCTCCCCAATTGCGATGTCACCTTGCTCGATAGCTCGTGCAATTCCATCTGCAATTTGACGATAAAGTGGTTCTTTAGCTTTAGCGATAAGTTGGATATTTAATAACTTTTTCTCGATTGTCATGGTGACAATAAATCCTTTGATCTTAATAACTTCCCTTGTTAGGTTAAATTGTGCGCACAAAACAACCGTATTGCCAGAGATTTTTTATGTTGTCGCGAAATAACTAAAATTGTATCGATGCAATTTCGTGGGAGATGATCTGGATAGTTTTATTTCTATCGTTTATTAAGGAAAGTGTGTGGAAGGATCAACAATCATCTCAGTTATTTTATTTGCCATATTAATGACAGGTACGCCGGGGCCTAACAATATGATGGTGACCGCCTCTGGAGCGAACTTTGGTTATTGGCGTAGTGTTCCGCATATTACGGGGATCAGTGTGGGTATGGCGAGCATGATCAGTTTACTGGCGGCAGGGCTCGGCATTATTTTTGAACGTTATCCTATGGTTCACGAGGGATTAAAAGTTGTTGGGTGTGCGTACTTATTGTATTTAGCATGGAAAATAGCCACCGCTGGTAGCATGAGTAAAACGGAGCAAAAAGTGAAGGCGAAACCGATGAGTGTATTCTCTGCTGCTCTGTTTCAATACGTTAATCCTAAAGCATGGATGATGTCAGCAACGGCAGTAAGCACCTTCGCCGTTAGCGGGGAGCACTATTGGTTATCGATATCGATAATTGTGACGGTGTTTTTCGTGGTGGGGTTTGCTTGCGTTTCGCTATGGACTGCAACTGGGGTGGTGATACGCCATTGGCTAACATCAGAACGTCGTACGATGAGGTTTAATCAGACGATGGGAGCGCTAACGGCTGCGTGCGTGGTGATGATTTGGTAGTGATTGAGGTTTTTCTATATAACTAAAAATAATAACGCCAACGAAGTGCTCGTTGGCGTTATAGGTGTTAGGCGATATTATTCAGCGTTAAATTGAGATTCCATTTCTTCTAATTGCTCTTGTAACTCCATCCAAGCCACTTCAACATCTTCCAAATCAGATTTTGCATCACCTTGCAGTTTTAATTGCTCATTCATACGGACTTTGTTCTCCGCCTCATAAATACTGCTATCGCTTAATGCGGTTTCCGCATCGGTGATAATGGTATTGAGCTTGTCCATTTGCTTTTCAAGCTTGGTGATTTCTTTACGAATAGGGGCTGTTTGTTTACGGAACTCTGCCTCTAGACGTTTTTGCTCTTTACGCGATGCCGCGCTGTTATCTTTGTTGGTTTCAGGTTTTGTTGCTTGTTGATCACGGCGCTCATTACGCTGTTGCTCGGTAAGCCATTTGTGATAATCATTTAAATCACCATCAAACGGTACGACTTGGCGATCATGCACTAGATATAAGTCATCGGTTGTTGCACGCAGTAAGTAACGGTCGTGACTGACAATAACCATTGCACCTTCATAAGATTGCAGTGCCAACGTCAGTGCTTGGCGCATATCTAAATCAAGGTGGTTGGTTGGCTCATCGAGCAGCAATAGGTTAGGGCGTTGCCAGACAATAAGAGCCAGTACTAAACGGGCTTTCTCACCGCCAGAAAACGGACCGACTTTTTCAAGCGCTTTATCACCAATAAAACCAAAGCTACCTAAATAATCACGGAGTTGTTGCTCGGTTGCTTGTGGCGCAATACGTGCCATATGCTGAACAGGGGTATCATCAAGGTACAAGGTTTCTAATTGGTGCTGGGCAAAGTAACCAATTTTAACCCCTTGTGAATACGCCATATCACCGGCTTTTTCTGGTAGTTCACCAGCAAGCATTTTGATCAGGGTAGATTTACCGGCACCATTTCGACCAAGTAGGCCAATGCGACTACCAGGAACAAGATTCAGGCGAATCTTTTCTAAAATCAGTAGGTCGTCATATCCAGCGGCAACTTGATCCATCATTAAGATTGGGTTTGGTAGAGCACTTGGCTCGCGGAATTCAAAACTGAATGGGTTATCAAACTGAGCCGGTAACACTTTTTCCATCCGCTCGAGGGCTTTTATACGACTTTGCGCTTGGCGTGCTTTACTGGCCTTGTAACGGAAACGTTCAATGTATGACTGCATGTGCGTCATTTGCTTTTGTTGTTTCTGGTACATCGCTTGTTGTAACACCAGTTTTTCGGCGCGTTGTACTTCAAACGATGAATAGTTACCGGTGTAACTGTGCATGGTTTGATTTTCAATATGGATAATGCGGTTAACCACGGGATCTAAGAAGTCGCGGTCATGGGAAATTAACACCAAGGTACCACGGTAGCTTTGAAGCCATTTTTCCAGCCACATTACGGCATCTAAATCTAAGTGGTTAGTTGGCTCATCGAGTAGTAGCAGATCAGAGCGACATAATAGTGCTTGAGCAAGGTTAAGACGCATACGCCAACCACCCGAAAATTGGGTCAGGTTCCATTGCATTTGATGTTGTGAAAAGCCTAGACCATCAAGCAATTCTGCCGCGCGCGCATTGATGCTATAGCCTCCAATGGTATCCATTTTACCGTGAAGCTCTGCGACTTTAGTGCCATCATCAGCTTGCTCTGCAGCCAGCAGTTGGCGCTCAAGTTCACGGTATTCACGGTCGCCATCAATCACATATTCAATAGCAGCGCGCTCTAATGCTGGTGTCTCCTGAGCAACCCACGCCATTTCCCAGTTGCTTGGAAATTGACAGTTGCCAGCATCCAAGCTGAGCTCATTTTTCAGTAAAGCGAACAGGGTCGATTTACCACAACCGTTTTTACCGACAAGACCGACTTTGTCGCCCGGGTGGATCGTTGAAGTGGCGTTTTCAAGTAATACTTTGCCACCACGTAGAAGTTGGATATCTGAAAAGATAATCATCAATATTGCCGGGGTCTTGCCCGCTCCACTAAATAAACTGGACTTATGAGCGGAAGTCTAACTCAAACAGCGCAGAGTGGCTAACATCTCTCTACCGGTGAGGTTGTGTTTTGCTGAATAAATGATAAACAAAAGATCATGTTTGTTAACAATTAGGTATGATGGAATAATACTGAGCAAGTACTTATTGTTGCACATAATGAATATGAACGACTGTCAAAGGATGTTATGACACGACAAAACTTACCATCAATTCTCATTATTTTTGCTCATCCTGACCCTGATGAGTCCGTTGCTAATCGCGCAATGTTGCAAGGTATTGAACTATTAGGTCACGTTACGGTGCATGATTTATATGCTACGTACCCTGATTTCTTCATTGATGTTGTTGCAGAGCATGAACTGATTGCGAGTCACGACATCATTATTTTCCAGCATCCGCTTTATATGTATTCCTGTCCATCATTGTTGAAAGAGTGGTTTGATAGAGTGTTAAGTAAAGGCTTTGCTCACGGTGATGGCAACGAAACTGTGGGTAAATATTGGCGCTCGGTGATCACAACTGGCGGTGGGGCAGAAGCTTATAGTCCTGATGGTTATAATCGTTATGGTATTGATACCATTTTAAAGCCATTTGAGATTTGTGCAGATCTTTGCCAAATGCATTGGTTACCACCACTTATCTTGCACTGGGCAAGACGCGTCACGGTGGATGAATTAAACCAACATGCACGCGCATACCAATCATGGTTAGCGAACCCTTTGATCATTGAGCCTCGAATTAGCTTAACGAGTAAGGAGGCCAACAATGACCAATGATTTTCTTGTTCTTAGTGTGGTCTTTTTAGCTGCTGCCATCATTGCTGTGCCTTTGGCGCAAAAGCTTGGCTTAGGTTCAGTGTTAGGTTATTTGATTGCTGGTATTGCAATTGGCCCTTGGGGGTTAGGGTTGATCTCTGATGTTGATGCCATTCTCCATTTCTCTGAATTCGGCGTTGTGTTGTTATTGTTTCTGATTGGTTTAGAGCTTAATCCGAAAAAACTGTGGCAAATGCGAAAACCTATTTTAGGGTTAGGTGGCGGGCAAGTTGTGATCACCAGTGGAGTCATTGCCGTAGTAGTGATGACCCTCAATGGCTTTTTACCATCACTGACATGGCGTGATGCAGCAGTCATAGGGATGGGATTGGCGTTATCTTCTACGGCAATTGCACTACGCGTAATAGAAGAGCAGCAATTATCAGGAAGTGATACTGGCAAATCGGGTTTTGCAGTATTGCTATTTCAAGATATTGCGGTGATCCCAATGCTTGCCTTACTCCCCGCACTTGCGGGAGGTGAAGGGGGAAGTTGGAATGATGCATTATGGATGTTAGGTGGTATTGCCGTATTACTTGTTGGCGGACATTTTTTACTTCGCCCACTGTTTCGTTATGTGGTGATGAGTGGCGTTAGAGAACTGTTTAATGTTGCGGCATTGCTGTTAGTTCTTGGTATTGCATTGATTATGCAGGCGCTTGGATTATCCATGGCGTTAGGGGCATTCTTAGCTGGGGTGCTATTAGCTGAGAGCGAATATCGCCATGAACTAGAAATTGCGATAGAGCCGTTTAAAGGTTTATTACTGGGGCTGTTTTTTATCTCAGTGGGTATGGCGGTAAATATTGGGTTGCTGTGGCAATATCCATTACAGATTTTAGCTGCGGTATTAGCGTTAATCGCAGTAAAAGGCGTCGTGTTATATCTTTTAGCTCGGATATTTGGCGTAAGAGAAAAGTCACGTAGTCAGATGGCGGCAATTTTAAGTCAGGGTGGTGAGTTTGCGTTTGTCCTGTTTACTGCCGCTCGTGCTGAAGGTTTATTAGATGCGCAATTATTAGCTTTCTTGCTGGTGGTTGTGAGCCTATCAATGATGACAACACCGCTAGTGTTGACCCTGCAAAATCGCTGGTTTGTGCGAAGTTTCAAAGCTGATGAACAACCTGAGCCAGAGTCTGATGTCGTTGATCGTGCGCCTCGTGTCATCATTACGGGGTTTGGACGCTTTGGACAAGTTATAGGACGATTACTGTTTGCTAATAAGATTAAAGTAACCGTCCTTGAACGAGATCCGAGCCAAATCCAATTTTTACGCAAGTTCGGTTATAAAGTTTTTTACGGTGATGCTACTCAGTTAGATTTGCTACGTGCAGCAGGGGCGGATAATGCGGAAGCCATTATTATTTGTACCGATGCACCGACAGAGGTCATGGAAGTAGTGGCTATTTGTCAGCAGCATTTCCCACACTTAAAAATATTAGCGCGTGCGAGAAGCCGTGTAGAAGCTCATCAATTACTAAGCCAAGGTGTTGAATGTTTCTCTCGTGAAACTTTTGCTGGTGCTCTTGATTTAGGTCGCCAAGCCCTCATATCTTTAGGTATGCATCCGTATAAAGCGAAACGTGCCGAGGCACATTTTCGTAAAATAGATACACAAGCCTTACGGGACCTATTGCCGCAGCATAGTGAAGAAGTCAATTTAGCGTCAAGGCAAAAAGAAGCCCGTAAAGAGTTAGAAGAAATTTTCGATCGTGAAATGCGAGGCGAGGAAGAACGCCACCATGGTTGGGATTAAGCTAGTGCTTGTGTAATGGTCAAGGAAATAGCAGGATGATAAAAAAACGATTTATCGCAGGGGCGGCATGCCCAAGTTGTCAAACCATCGATACTTTACGCTGGTGGCAGCAAGATGATGTTGAATATGTCGAGTGTGTGGCTTGTGATCATTCAGATACACGAGTGCCGCAATCGGTACAAGAAAGTGAACAACTTTCGTCAACGACCAAACAACAAGTAATAGGTGTTTTTAAACCTGACTAAATACGGTATTAGCATCATTGCTATATTATCCTGTATGATGTCGCGCAAAACTTATCACCCCAAGCTCAAATTTTGGAGTAAACATGAAAGTCGCTAAAGACACAGTAGTAAGCCTAGCTTACCAAGTGAAAACTGAAGATGGTGTAGTTGTAGATCAATCAACAGTTGAAGCTCCACTTGATTACCTTCACGGTCATAACAATCTAATTCCTGGCCTTGAAGCAGCGCTTGAAGGTCATGTAGCTGGCGACAAGTTCGAAGTAACTGTTGCTCCTGCTGATGCTTACGGCGAGCACATGGACGAAATGGTTCAACGTGTTCCTGCAAACGTATTCCAAGGTGTTGATGAAATTACTGTTGGTATGCGTTTCCTAGCAGATACTGATCAAGGTCCAATCCCTGTAGAAGTAACTGAAGTAGATGGCGATCACGTAGTTGTTGATGGTAACCACATGCTTGCTGGTCAAACTCTAGGTTTTGATGTTGAAGTTGTTGCAGTACGTGCAGCGACTGAAGAAGAAATCGCACACGGTCACTTACACCAAGGCGGTGGTTGTTGTGGCGGCGAAGGCGGCTGTGGCGATCACGACCACGGTGACGAAGGTTGCTGCGGTGGCGAAGAGAAAGGCGGTTGCTGCTCTCACTAATATCATTTGATGATATCAATAGAAAAGGAAGCTCCGGCTTCCTTTTTTGTTTTTCTTTTTTAGTCAAACGCGATTAATAGTGTGGGGGCGGAGTTTCTTCCGACTCGCTGGCCATATTCGGTGCTTGCATACCTTTTACCTTACCCACTAAAAATCTCATCTGAACTTCCATGCGGTCAATCATGAACTGTTGCTTAGTAAGGGCATCATTAAGATCATCAATAGTTTGCTCTTGAAAGGCTTGTTTCATTTCAAGTTCATCAATACGGTGTTGTAATTGTTCAATCTCAGTCATGGTCGTTTTCAATCTGTTGACCAGGCTTGGGCAAATCCAGATGATGATCCAGAGATGACGTTACCTGTTGGGCTAATAGCGACATCATACACCACTGCTGTAGCGGGTCGAGTCTCTTGCTGACGTTCCGCCTTCCAACTCCCCATATTTTCCCCATCCGATGTGCGCCATAACTCCACTCTGCGTGAGGGAGTGCCGGTTGCTATCAGTGAACCATTGTCAGAAAAACGCGCACTGGAAAGGGTTTGTTGACGAAGGTTAATATCTAGCTCTGATACTTTATTTCCGTTGGTTAAATCCCAAACAAAGACTTCATTTGTACCATCGGCAGTCAGGGCAAACTTACCATCTCGCTGCAGTGCGACTCGAGTAATACGACTTTTATGAGGGAAATGATACAAGATTTGTCCCGTTCGGGTATCCCACAAATAGCCATTATGATCATTGCCGCCAGATAGTGCGTAACGACCATTAGGAGATAAGGTGACACTATTAACTTTCTCTTTATGAGCTAAAAACTCAAGTCTTCTTCCTGTGCTAATATTGATAAACAAGGCCTTACCATTACTTAGTGCTAATAAGATGTCGTCGCCATTATTGGCAATAGCGACATCTCTAATGGTAGCGTCATCTATAGACCATAAACCTTGGGCTTGAGACCAGCCAAGATCCCAGATAGCAAAATTTTGTGCTGTTGCTGTGATAGCAAAACGTTTATTGTCAGAAATATAGCTACTTATCACCGTACTGTGATGTTGATCTTGAGAACCAAAATCAGCTAACTTTTTGTTTTGCTGTAAGTCCCATAGCGCGATACCTTGTTCGATTGCACTAACTATTGCAAAACGGCCATCTCGGCTAAGGCTAAAACTGGTTGCACCTTGTGGGGCTAACTGCCAGCGTTGGACTTCTGAGCCAGAAAAGAAACAACCACTCAAGGTCAAAGTGGATAAAAATAAACTAAATGAAAAAAAAGTTTTATACATTAAGCTCTGGTTCCGCTTGCATAGGGTAACTAGTAGAGTAAATTAGTCTGATTAAATAACTGAGTTGACTTGTTTTTTACAGTTACTTAATCAAATGCTAGTAGTATATTGTTATAACTTTATTTTCATACTCATACTAAAAAGTACAGTTAAAAAATGAGGCATTGCCTCACTGACTGATGGAGAAATACATGAAACCTGTTCTAAAGATGTCTGTATTGGCAGCAACAATTTTCCTCGCTGTTGGTTGTCAGGATGATAATAAAGCAGACACCAATAAGCCTGCAGAGCCTGCGAAAGTAGAGCAGGTTGCTGCTAAGACTCCAGCAACTGATGCCAAAGTTGAATTTAAAACTGAAGATCAAAAATCAGCTTATGCAATTGGTGCATCACTGGCGCAATATCTATCAGCTAACCTTGATCAGCAAAAAGAGCTAGGTCTAGATCTAAATCGTCAAGACGTACTTCAAGGTGTTGAAGATGTATTTGCGGGTAAGAGTCGTTTAACGCAAGAGCAGACACAACAAGCGCTTCAAGAGCTTGACCAACGTGTTGCGAAAATCGTTGAAGAAAAAGCTAAAGCAGAAGCTGAGAAGAACGTAAAAGCGGGTGAAGAATTCCGTACTAATTTCTCGAAAGAATCTGGTGTTGTAACAACAAAAACCGGCCTAATGTACAAAATTGAAAAAGAAGGTACTGGTCCAAAACCAACAGCAACAGATACTGTTGAAGTTCATTACAAAGGCATGCTAACTGACGGTACAGTATTCGACAGTTCTTACCAGCGTAATCAACCAGCTACGTTCCCACTAAACCAAGTGATCCCTGGTTGGACTGAAGGCGTTCAGCTAATGCCTGTTGGCTCAAAGTTTGAGTTTGTTATTCCGCCACAACTTGCTTATGGCGCACAAGCTAACCCAAGCATTCCTGCTAACTCAACATTGGTATTCCAAGTTGAGCTACTAGGCATTAAAGGGGATAAAACGGCAAAACCTGCAGCGGCACCAGCTGAAAAACCAGCAGCTACAGAGACAAAAACACAATAATTGAGCAATATTTGCCAATAAATATATTGAGAAATATCAAGACCCGACTTATGTCGGGTCTTTTCTTTTTAATTATCTGATAAACTTACTAGCAATATTTTAAATTTTATTGATTCTATTTAATACTTAAGTTGAATGCATAAATCGTATTAATAGTATTGATTGCAACATGGAAGATTGAATAGTGGTTTCAACTGATAACTTTGGTTCAGAGGTGATGGTCGACAGTGATATCGTCGATAGCCGAATCTTCTCTGAGCATGATTATATTATTCTTCGTTCTTACGAAGCTGTTGTTGATGGCTTAGCTGCATTGATTGGTCCTTTTTGTGAAATCGTACTCCATTCATTAGCCGATCTTAATACATCAGCGATTAAGATCGCTAACGGAGAAAATACTGGGCGTAAAGTTGGCTCGCCAATTACTGATCTTGCATTGCGTATGCTACGCGATATTGAAGGTTCAGAGCGTAATTTTTCTCGTGCTTATTTCACTCGTGCAAAAGGTGGTGACTTAATGAAGTCAATCACGATTGCAATTCGTAACGGTGAAAATAATATCATTGGCTTGCTGTGTATAAACGTCAATTTAGATGCCCCTTTCTCTCAAATTCTGCAGTCGTTTATGCCTACCGATGAAGCAAAACAAGCGGCATCAACGGTTAACTTTGCCAGCGATGTTGATGAACTCGTTGATCAAACGGTGGAACGTACTATCGAAGAAATTAATGCCGATAAGAACGTATCAAATAACGCCAAAAATCGCCAAATCGTGATGGAACTGTTCGATAAAGGTATTTTCGATATTAAAGATGCGATTAATCGTGTCGCAGATCGTTTGAATATCTCTAAACACACTGTGTATCTGTATATCCGCCAGCGAAAAACCGAGGATGGTGAGAAGTGAGTTTAACTTACGCTCTCGTGGTTAATGGGCCTGCATACGGAAACCAAACATCGCGTTCAGCTTATCAATTTGCAAGTGCATTAATTGAAGAAGGGCATGTATTACAACGCGTGTTCTTTTATCAAGATGGCGTGTTAAATGGCTCTGCATTAACGGCACCAGCATCCGATGAATTTGATCTTGTGGCTGCATGGCAAGCATTAGCTAAAATGCATAATGTTGAATTACAAACCTGTGTGGCAGCCGCATTGCGTCGCGGTATTGTCAGTGAACAAGAAGCAGAGCAAAACCAACTACCTGCTGCCAATCTTGCTGATAGCTTTGAACAAGCAGGACTCGGTGGTCTTGCAGAAGTCATGTTAATTGCAGATCGCGTAATACAATTTTAGTGGTATTGATATGAATTCACTGGGTTTTATCTTTAGAACTTCACCACATGGCAATAACAGTGGGCGAGAAGGGCTAGATGCTGTATTGGCAAGTTCAGCTTATACTGAAGCGTTAGCACTGTATTTTATTGATGATGGCGTATTTCAATTATTAAAACAGCAACAGCCACAAGCTATTTTAAGTCGAGATTATATTGCGACATTTAAAATGCTTGAACTTTATGATGTTGAAAATATTTACGTGAATGCAGAATCATTACATGCTCGCGGACTAACAACTGATGATTTGATCATTGATGCCATTGTCTGTGACCAAACACAGTTGATAGAAAAAATGCATCAATGCCGACAACTTCTTACATTTTGAGGTCGTAATGCTTCATACCGTTACTCGCTCACCTTATCAAAGCCAATCTTTAACGCAATGTTTAGCTTATGTTACCGAAGGTGACGAAATATTGCTGTTAGAAGATGCAGTGATTGCCGGACTGGCAAAAAATAATTATTTAAATGTAATAAAAAATGTTGGCGTAAAAATTTATTTACTTGAAGCCGATCTCATTGCACGTGGCTTGCAAGGTAAGTGTGATGAATGTCTTAATGTTATTGATTATAAAGGTTTTGTTTCGTTAACGGTTAAGCATGAACAGCATATGAAATGGGCTTAAATAGGTATGATATAAGCCTTAAAAGTGATAAAAAACGGATTGTTTAAGAAATGATCATTTGATTGATCGTTGGTTAGATCTTGACACCTTTGGGTGCGATGCCTAAAATTTCGCGTCCTCCTGTTGTTGGGAGGCAGATTTTTCACCTTACGAAAGTAATATTCAGGAGCTATTTAATGGCAACTATTAACCAGTTGGTACGTAAGCCACGTGCTAAGCAAGTTGTAAAAAGCAACGTGCCAGCACTAGAAGCGTGCCCACAGAAACGTGGTGTATGTACTCGTGTTTACACTACTACACCTAAAAAACCGAACTCAGCATTACGTAAAGTATGTCGTGTTCGTCTAACAAACGGTTTCGAAGTAACATCATACATCGGCGGTGAAGGTCACAACCTTCAGGAGCACTCAGTTGTTCTTATCCGCGGTGGTCGTGTTAAAGACTTACCGGGTGTTCGTTACCACACTGTTCGTGGTGCACTTGACTGTGCAGGCGTTAATGACCGTAAACAAGGTCGTTCTAAGTACGGTGTGAAGCGTCCTAAGTCTTAATGGATTCCGTTAAGTAAGGCCAAACACTAAAATTATTTAATTTTGAAGAAACTGAAAAGTTTTGGATAACCTGAAGAAGACAACGGAGATAATCCATGCCACGTCGTCGCGTAATCGGTCAGCGTAAGATCCTTCCAGATCCTAAATTCAAATCAGAATTGCTGGCAAAATTCGTTAACATCCTAATGGTTGACGGTAAAAAATCTACTGCAGAAAAGATCGTTTACTCTGCACTAGAAACTATGGCTGAGCGTTCTGGTGAAGAACACCTAGCTGTATTTGAAAAAGCTCTTGAAAATGTACGTCCAGCGGTAGAAGTTAAATCTCGCCGTGTGGGTGGTTCAACTTACCAGGTGCCTGTAGAAGTACGTCCAGTACGTCGTAATGCACTAGCTATGCGTTGGTTAGTTGAAGCTGCGCGTAAGCGTGGTGAAAAATCTATGGCTCAGCGTCTAGCAGGCGAAATGCTTGATGCGGCTGACAACAAAGGTTCTGCTGTTAAGAAACGTGAAGACGTTCACCGTATGGCAGATGCGAACAAAGCGTTCGCACATTACCGCTGGTAATATAGCTGGTAATACCGCTTGGGCACAGCAGGTTATCCTGCTGTGCCTAAACCATATTCTAAGGTTCACCTTAGTAAGAGGATACAACTGTGGCACGCAAAACGCCTATCGAGCGCTACCGTAATATCGGTATCTGTGCTCACGTTGACGCCGGTAAAACAACAACGACCGAGCGCATCCTGTTTTATACAGGTCTATCTCACAAGATTGGTGAAGTACACGACGGCGCTGCTACTATGGATTGGATGGAGCAGGAGCAAGAACGTGGTATCACGATCACCTCTGCTGCAACAACCACCTTTTGGCGCGGTATGGACAAGCAGTTCGACGAGCACCGAATCAACATCATTGATACTCCTGGACACGTTGACTTCACCATTGAAGTTGAGCGTTCACTACGTGTATTAGATGGTGCTGTTGTTGTGTTCTGTGGTTCTTCAGGTGTAGAGCCTCAGTCTGAGACTGTATGGCGTCAAGCTGATAGATACGAAGTACCACGCATGGTTTTCGTTAACAAGATGGACCGTACTGGTGCCGATTTCCTACGCGTTATCGAGCAAATCAAAACCCGTCTTGGCGCAAACCCAGTGCCTATTCAATTGAATATTGGTGCTGAAGATGAATTTAAAGGTGTCATTGACCTGATCAAAATGAAGGCCATTAACTGGTCAGAAGCTGATCAAGGGACTAGTTTTACCTATGAAGACATTCCTGCTGATTTATTAGAAGAAGCAGAAGAATGGCGCATGAATTTAATTGAGTCTGCCGCTGAAGCGAATGACGAGCTAATGGATAAATACCTTGAAGAAGGCGAACTGACTGAAGCTGAAATTAAAGCTGGTCTTCGTCAACGTACACTCAACAACGAAATCGTACTCGCGACTTGTGGTTCTGCATTCAAGAACAAAGGTGTTCAGGCAGTACTTGATGCGGTTGTTGATTTCCTTCCTTCACCAACAGAAGTAAAAGCAATTACTGGTGAAGATGAAAACGGTAATCCTGTTGAACGTCATTCAGATGACAACGAACCTTTTGCAGCGCTAGCGTTCAAAATTGCAACAGACCCGTTTGTAGGTACGTTAACTTTCATGCGTGTTTATTCTGGTGTTGTAAATTCAGGTGATACTGTCTTTAACAGCATTAAAGAGAAACGTGAACGTTTAGGTCGCATTGTTCAAATGCATGCGAATAAGCGTGAAGAGGTCAAAGAAGTGCGTGCTGGCGATATCGCTGCCGCTATTGGCCTTAAATTTGCGACAACAGGTGACACCCTGTGTGATCAAAATCATAAAGTGATTCTTGAGCGCATGGATTTCCCTGAACCAGTAATTCAGATCGTTGTTGAGCCTCGTTCAACAGTCGATCAGGATAAGATGGCAATCGCGCTAGAAAAATTAGCGATGGAAGATCCATCTTTCCGAGTAGAAATTGATAATGAATCAGGCCAGACCTTAATCTCTGGTATGGGTGAACTTCACCTTGATATCATTGTTGATCGTATGAAACGTGAATTTAGCGTTGACTGTAATGTGGGTAATCCACAAGTTGCTTACCGTGAAAGTATTCGTGGTACAACTGAAGTTGAAGGCAAGTTCATTCGCCAAGCGGGTGAAACGGGTGGGCGTAACCAATATGGTCATGTTTGCTTACGATTAGAACCAACAGAGCCTGGTGAAGGTTTCGTATTCGTAGATGAAATCGTGAACGGTAGTGTGCCGAAAGAGTATATCACGGCAGCTGCAACTGGTATCGAAGAACAAATGAAAAGTGGTGTGCTTGCGGGTTACCCAATGGTTGACGTTAAAGCAACCTTGTTCGACGGTTCGTTCCATGAAACTGATTCTAACGATATAGCATTTAAAATCGCAGGTTCAATGGCATTAAGGCAAGGTGCGCTACAAGCAACCCCTGTTTTACTTGAGCCGATGATGAAAGTTGAAATTACCACGCCAGAAGATTGGATGGGTGATGTTGTTGGCGATCTTAATCGCCGTCGCGGCATGATCGAAGGTATGGACGAAGGCAACGCGGGTATTAAAATTATTCGTGCACAAGTTCCATTATCTGCAATGTTTGGCTATGCAACTGATTTACGCTCAGCAACACAAGGCCGTGCGTCTTATTCTATGGAATTTAGCGAGTACGCTGAAATGCCAAAGAATGTTACTGACAAAATTATTGCAGAACGAAATTAATTTCATTATTGCGTCAATGGCTATTGACGCATAAAATACAAACTTCAGAGCCGTCCCCGACCTAGTAGGGGGCGTATCTTAACTAGGAAGGAACACAATTGTGTCTAAAGAAAAATTTGAACGCGTAAAACCGCACGTAAACGTTGGTACAATCGGTCACGTTGACCACGGTAAAACAACTCTAACTGCTGCTATCTGTACTACACTTGCAAAAGTGTACGGTGGTGTTGCTAAAGACTTCGCATCTATCGATAACGCTCCAGAAGAGCGCGAGCGTGGTATCACAATCTCTACTTCTCACGTAGAGTACGATACTCCAACTCGTCACTACGCACACGTTGACTGTCCTGGACACGCCGATTACGTTAAAAACATGATCACTGGTGCTGCTCAAATGGACGGCGGTATCCTAGTTGTTGCTGCAACTGACGGCCCAATGCCACAAACACGTGAGCACATCCTACTTGGTCGCCAGGTTGGTATCCCTTACATCATCGTATTCATGAACAAGTGTGACATGGTTGATGATGAAGAACTACTTGAGCTAGTTGAGATGGAAGTTCGTGAACTTCTTTCTGAGTACGACTTCCCAGGTGATGATTGCCCAGTAATCATGGGTTCTGCTCTAGGCGCTCTAAACGGCGAGAAAGAGTGGGAAGACAAGATTGTTGAACTAGCAGAAGCTCTAGATTCTTACATCCCAGAGCCAGAGCGTGCAATCGATCTACCATTCATTCTTCCAATCGAAGATGTATTCTCAATCCAAGGCCGTGGTACTGTTGTAACTGGTCGTGTTGAGCAAGGTATCATCAAAGTTGGTGACGAAGTTGCTATCGTTGGTATCGTAGACACTATTACAACTACTTGTACTGGTGTTGAGATGTTCCGTAAGCTTCTTGACGAAGGCCGTGCTGGTGAGAACGTTGGTGTTCTTCTACGTGGTACTAAGCGTGACGAAGTTCAACGTGGTCAAGTACTTGCTAAGCCAGGTTCAATCACTCCACACACAACTTTCACTTCAGAAATCTATGTTCTTTCTAAAGATGAAGGTGGTCGTCACACTCCTTTCTTCAAAGGTTACCGTCCACAGTTCTACTTCCGTACAACTGACGTAACTGGTACTATCGAGCTACCAGAAGGCGTAGAAATGGTAATGCCTGGTGATAACATCTCTATGACTGTTACTCTAATCGCACCTATCGCGATGGATGAAGGTCTACGTTTTGCTATCCGTGAAGGTGGCCGTACAGTTGGTGCTGGTGTTGTTGCAACTATCGTTGCTTAAGTTACGACGATTTCGTTGAATTTAATTTGACGACAGCGCACAAAAAAGGGCATCATTTGATGCCCTTTTTCTACACTTTAATATAAAAATGCATATTTTTTGTTCAGGTGGTAGAGATAAAATTTCGTGAGATGAAGTTTTTTGTGAATGTTATTAAAGGCTTACCCCTTTTTCTTCATCTATGGCCTCGCTATAGCGGGGTTATTTTCGTCTAAATTAAGACTAGTTACAGGTTGGTTGTATGAATGCGAATGCCGAAAACCAAGAAAGCGAAAGCAAAATGGATGGCCTGAAATGGGTCGTAGTTTTTGCTTTGCTAGCTGCTGCTGTGGTTGGTAATTACCTGTACAGTGATGTTTCTGTTGTGCTGCGTACATCTGCAGTGATCGCTTTAGTAGCTATTGCTGGGATCACCGCTGCATTTACAGCAAAAGGTAAAGCCGCGATTCGTTTTGCAAGTGAGTCGCGCATGGAAGTCCGCAAGGTGGTATGGCCTACTCGTCAGGAAGCTACGCAGACAACCTTTATCGTTCTAGCAGTCACTGTAGTGATGGCGTTAGCCCTTTGGGGTATCGACGGCATTATGGTCCGTTTAGTGCGCCTAGTTACCGGCGTGTGAGGTAAGAATTCATGAGCGAAGCTCCAAAAAAACGATGGTATGTAGTACAGGCTTTTTCAGGTTTTGAAGGCCGAGTTGCACAATCACTACGCGAACATATCAAAATGCACGGTATGGAAGAACACTTTGATGAAGTTCTTGTTCCTACTGAAGAAGTAGTTGAAGTACGTGCAGGTCAACGCCGTAAGAGTGAGCGTAAGTTCTTCCCAGGTTATGTACTTGTACAAATGGTGATGAACGACGAAACATGGCACTTAGTACGCAGTATTCCACGTGTTATGGGCTTCATTGGCGGTACGTCAGATCGTCCAGCACCTATTTCTGATAAAGAAGCGGATGCGATCCTAAACCGTCTACAGCAAGCTAGTGAGTCTCCTGTTCATAAAACAGTATTTGAACCTGGTGAAGTTGTTCGTGTGACTGATGGTCCATTTGCTGACTTCAATGGTACAATTGAATCAGTAGATTACGATAAGAGCCGTGTTAAGGTTTCTGTATCGATCTTTGGTCGTGCAACACCAGTAGAACTTGAATTTGGTCAAATCGAAAAGAACTGATCAAATTCTGTTCAAGATATATTGTCAGGGGCGTGGAATTAGGCTATAATTTCGCGCCCTTTCGTTAGACGGGGAGTCTGTTTGTTTAAAAATAGACGTTTGAACCCAAATTTAGGTATATAGCAATGGCTAAAAAAGTAGAAGCTTACATCAAGCTGCAAGTTGCAGCTGGTATGGCGAACCCTAGTCCACCAGTTGGTCCAGCTCTTGGTCAACATGGTGTTAACATCATGGAATTCTGTAAGGCGTTTAACGCTAAGACTGACTCTGTAGAGAAAGGTCTTCCAACTCCAGTTGTTATCACTGTTTACAGTGACCGTTCATTCACGTTCGTAACTAAGACTCCACCTGCAGCAGTTCTTCTGCTTAAAGCAGCTGGCCTTAAGTCTGGTTCTGGTCGTCCGAACACTGAGAAAGTAGGTACTGTAACTGACGCTCAGATCCAAGAGATCGCTGAGACTAAAGCTGCAGACATGACTGGTGCTGATATTGAAGCTATGAAGCGTTCAATTGCTGGTACTGCTCGCTCAATGGGCCTAGTGGTAGAGGGTTAATAAGATGGCTAAACTGACTAAGCGCATGCGCGTTATCCGTGACAAAGTTGACTCTACTCGTGAGTACGAAATCAACGAAGCTGTTGCTCTTCTAAAAGAACTAGCTACTGCTAAATTCAATGAAAGTGTTGACGTTGCTGTTAACCTAGGCATTGATGCACGTAAATCAGATCAAAACGTTCGTGGTGCAACTGTACTACCAAACGGTACTGGTCGTGATATCCGTGTTGCTGTATTTACTCAAGGCGCAAACGCTGAAGCTGCTAAAGAAGCTGGCGCAGAGCTTGTAGGTATGGAAGATCTTGCTGACCTAGTTAAGAAAGGCGAGATGAACTTCGACGTAGTTATCGCATCTCCAGATGCAATGCGCGTTGTAGGTCAACTTGGTACTATTCTTGGTCCACGTGGTCTTATGCCAAACCCTAAAGTTGGTACTGTAACTCCTAACGTTGCTGAAGCAGTTAAGAATGCTAAAGCGGGTCAGGTTCGTTACCGTAACGACAAAAACGGTATCATTCACACTACTATCGGTAAAGTGAACTTTGATGCCGCTCAACTACAAGAGAACTTAGAAGCTCTTCTAGTTGCGTTGAAGCGTGCTAAGCCATCTTCAGCGAAAGGTACTTTCATTAAGAAAGTAAGCATCTCTACTACTATGGGTGCAGGCGTAGCGTTAGATCAGAACTCTCTGAACGCAAACGTAGCGTAATAATTTGCAGAAGCGATAAGTTAGTGTATAATTTGTCGCTTCCGAATTCGTGGCTGGGGCTGACTGCTTACAGTTAGCCTCCGTCAAAGACCGTAGGTGTTTTTCGAAACTTAATTTACCTACGTAGACGGTGCCAGAACATGATTGATGTATGTCTTTCTTGGATCTGCGCCGTAAGACTCTCCTGCTATTTGAGCAGTGAGTGGTGTAAAACAATCCAGGAGCAAATCCAATGGCATTAAATCTTCAAGACAAAAAAGCAATTGTTGCTGAAGTCAACGAAGCTGCCAACGGTGCACTTTCTGCTGTTGTTGCTGACTCTCGCGGTGTTACTGTGGGTGCGATGACTACTTTACGTAAGCAAGCTCGTGAAGCTGGCGTATACGTAAAAGTTGTTCGTAACACACTAGCACGCCGTGCAGTAGAAGGTACTGACTTCGAATGTCTAAAAGACGTTTTCGTTGGTCCTTCTCTAATCGGTTTCTCTAATGAGCACCCAGGTGCTGCAGCGCGTCTTTTCAAAGACTTCGCTAAAGAGAACAAAGAATTCGAGATCAAAGCAGCTGCATTTGAAGGCGCTGTTGCAAACGTTGAAGTACTAGCAACTCTACCAACTTACGACGAAGCTATCGCACGCCTAATGATGTGCATGAAAGAAGCGTCTGCTGGTAAACTTGTACGTACTATCGCTGCAGTACGTGATCAGAAAGAAGAAGCTGCTGCTTAATTGCTGCACTTTATCTGATTACTATTTAAACTTATTGTTGACTTATAAAGAGAATTGTTATGTCTATCACTAACGAGCAAATCCTAGACGCAGTTGCAGAAATGTCTGTAATGCAAGTTGTTGAGCTTATCGAAGCTATGGAAGAGAAATTCGGTGTTACTGCTGCAGCTGCAGTTGTAGCAGGCGGCGCAGCTGCAGACGCAGCTGAAGAGCAAACTGAATTCGACGTAATCCTAACAGCTTGTGGCGCTAACAAAGTTGCTGTAATCAAAGCAGTACGTGGCGCAACTGGTCTTGGCCTTAAAGAAGCTAAAGCAGTAGTTGACGGCGCTCCAGCACCTCTAAAAGAAGGCGTTGAGAAAGCTGAAGCTGAAGCTCTTAAAGCTCAACTAGAAGAAGCTGGTGCTTCTGTTGAAATCAAGTAATAATTATTTGATTTCATAGCCTTTTATGGCTATTGGCTGGTGGCAAATTGCCACCGGCCTTTTTGCGCTGTAGGGCAGTGGTAATTTTCACCTTGTTTTGTATCCACTGTCTAGCAAAAAAACAACCCTGATTTCATTGGGTTGTTCCTACACATAAACAACGTTTAGTCACTACCCCCGTGTGTTTTGGGGTAGTTTGGATCACTTATCAGCGATCTGAGGAACCTATGGTTTACTCTTATACCGAGAAAAAGCGTATCCGTAAGGATTTTGGTAAGCGTCCGCAAGTGTTGGATGCACCATACTTGCTGTCGATCCAGCTTGATTCTTTCCAAAAATTTATCGAGCAGGATCCAGAAGGGCATTACGGTCTAGAAGCTGCCTTTCGCTCTGTTTTTCCAATCCAGAGCTACAATGGCAATTCCGAGCTGCAATACGTTAGCTATCGTCTCGGTGAGCCGGTCTTCGATGTTAAAGAATGTCAGATTCGTGGCGTAACTTATTCTGCTCCACTACGTGTGAAGCTACGTCTTGTCATGTACGATAAAGACGCGCCGGCTGGCACTGTAAAAGACATTAAAGAACAAGAAGTTTACATGGGCGAAATTCCGCTCATGACAGATAACGGTACATTCGTTATTAACGGTACCGAGAGGGTTATCGTATCCCAGCTACACCGTAGCCCGGGTGTCTTCTTCGACAGCGATAAGGGTAAGACCCACTCCTCAGGTAAAGTGTTATATAACGCTCGCGTAATCCCTTACCGTGGTTCATGGTTGGATTTCGAGTTCGATCCTAAGGACAGTGTATTCGTTCGTATCGACCGTCGTCGTAAATTACCTGCGTCTATCATCCTTCGTGCACTTAACTACACAACAGAACAGATCCTTGACATGTTCTTCGATAAGATTAATTTCGAAGTTCAAGGTAAGTCTCTTGTTATGGAGTTGGTACCGGATCGTCTACGTGGCGAAACTGCGAGCTTTGATATCGAAGCAAACGGTACTGTTTACGTAGAGCAAGGTCGTCGTATTACTGCTCGTCATATTCGCCAATTAGGCAAAGACGGCATTGATCACATCGAAGTACCAGTTGAGTACATCGTTGGTAAGATCGCATCACGTGATTACATCAACGAAGAAACCGGTGAACTGATTGTAGCGGCTAACCAGGAATTAAGCCTGGAAGCATTAGCACTTCTATCTCAGGCGGGTCACAAGTCTATTGAAGTTCTATTTACGAACGATTTAGACCACGGTCCTTACATGTCAGATACCCTACGTATCGACAATACAACTGACCGTCTAAGTGCATTGGTAGAAATCTACCGTATGATGCGCCCTGGCGAGCCACCAACACGTGAAGCAGCTGAGCAACTTTTTGAAAGCTTGTTCTTCTCAGAAGATCGTTACGATCTATCTGCTGTTGGTCGTATGAAGTTCAACAGTTCTCTACTTCGTGAAGAGACTACAGGTCCTGGTATCTTAGACCACGCAGACATCATTGATGTTATGCGTAAACTGATCGATATCCGTAACGGTAAAGGTGAGGTTGATGATATCGACCACCTTGGTAACCGTCGTATTCGTTCTGTTGGCGAAATGGCTGAAAACCAATTCCGCGTTGGTCTAGTACGTGTTGAGCGTGCTGTTAAAGAGCGTCTAAGCTTAGGCGATCTTGATGCAATCATGCCTCAAGACCTAATTAACGCTAAACCTATTTCTGCGGCAGTGAAAGAGTTCTTCGGCTCTTCTCAGTTGTCTCAGTTTATGGACCAAAACAACCCACTGTCAGAAGTTACTCACAAACGTCGTATCTCGGCGCTTGGTCCAGGTGGTCTGACTCGTGAACGTGCTGGCTTTGAGGTTCGAGACGTACACGCGACGCACTACGGTCGTCTATGTCCTATCGAAACGCCTGAAGGTCCAAACATCGGTCTAATCAACTCGCTATCTGTTTTTGCGCGTTGTAACCCTTACGGTTTCTTGGAAACACCTTACCGTAAAGTGGTAGACGGAAAAGTTACAGACGATATCGAATACCTATCAGCAATCGAAGAAGGTCTATACGTTATTGCACAGGCTAACGCCGCGCTTAACGAAGACGGTTCATTTGCTGACGAATTGATCACTGCTCGTCAGAAAGGTGACTCAGGTCTGCACCCACGTGACCATGTTCAATACATGGACGTTGCAACCAACCAGGTTGTATCTGTGGCGGCATCTCTGATCCCATTCCTAGAACACGATGATGCTAACCGTGCCCTAATGGGTGCGAACATGCAACGTCAGGCAGTTCCAACTATCCGTGCTGATAAGCCGCTAGTAGGTACTGGTATTGAGCGTCAAATCGGTGTTGATTCTGGTGTTACAGCTGTAGCTAAACGTGGTGGTACAGTTCAGTCTGTAGATGCATCTCGTATCGTTATCAAAGTTAACGACGACGAGTTGATCCCTGGTGAAGCAGGTATCGATATCTACAACCTAACTAAGTACACGCGTTCTAACCAGAACACATGTATTAACCAGCGTCCAACCGTGTTACCTGGTGAGCCAGTATCACGCGGTGATGTTCTTGCTGATGGTCCTTCAACAGACCTTGGTGAGCTAGCGCTTGGTCAAAACATGCGTATCGCGTTCATGCCTTGGAACGGTTACAACTTTGAGGATTCCATCTTAGTTTCTGAGCGTGTAGTTCAGGAAGATCGTTTCACAACAATCCACATTCAAGAGCTTTCTTGTGTGGCGCGTGATACGAAGCTGGGTTCTGAAGAAATCACTGCTGATATCCCTAACGTGGGTGAAGCTGCGCTTTCTAAGTTGGACGAGTCAGGTATCGTTTACATCGGTGCTGAAGTGAAGGGTGGTGACATCCTAGTTGGTAAAGTGACACCTAAGGGTGAAACACAACTAACACCAGAAGAGAAGCTTCTACGAGCTATCTTCGGTGAGAAAGCATCTGATGTTAAAGATTCATCTCTACGTGTTCCTGGTAGTGTTACTGGTACGATCATTGACGTACAAGTATTTACTCGTGATGGCGTTGAGAAAGACAAGCGTGCTCTTGAAATTGAAGAGATGCAGCTGAAAGAAGCGAAGAAAGACATCACAGAAGAATTCCAGATCCTTGAGGGTGGTCTTCTTGCTCGTGTTCGTACGCTTCTACTATCAGCAGGTTACGGCGAAGACAAGATTGCTTCAATGAACCGCGATGCACTATTCGCTGTTACGCTTGATGACGAAGCTTTACAAAACCAGTTGGAACAGCTTGCAGAGCAGTATGATGAACTGAAAGCTGAGTTCGATAAGAAGTTTGAAACTAAGCGTCGTAAGATCACTCAAGGTGATGACCTAGCACCTGGCGTACTTAAGATTGTTAAAGTATACCTAGCTGTACGTCGTCGCATCCAACCGGGTGATAAGATGGCGGGTCGTCACGGTAACAAGGGTGTTATCTCTAAGATTAACCCTGTTGAAGACATGCCTTACGATGAGAAAGGTCAAACGGTTGATATCGTTCTGAACCCACTGGGTGTACCGTCTCGTATGAACATCGGTCAGATCCTTGAGACTCACTTAGGTCTTGCGGCGAAAGGTATCGGTGACAAACTTAACGATATGCTGAAAGAACAGCAGGAGTTACATAAGTTCCGTAACTTCCTACAACGTGTTTACAATCTAGGTGATACTCGCCAGAAAGTTGATATCGAAGCTCTTACTGATCAGGAAGTGCGTACTCTTGTACAAAACCTTCGTAAAGGTCTACCTATTGCAACACCTGTATTTGACGGCGCACCTGAGTCTTCAATTAAAGAGTTGCTAAAACTGGGTGATCTACCTGAATCAGGTCAGCTGAAGTTGTTTGATGGCCGTACTGGTGATGCATTTGAGCGTCCTGTAACTGTTGGTTACATGTACATGCTTAAACTGAACCACTTGGTTGATGACAAGATGCACGCCCGTTCTACCGGTTCTTACAGCCTTGTTACTCAGCAGCCGCTGGGTGGTAAAGCTCAGTTCGGTGGTCAGCGTTTCGGTGAGATGGAAGTGTGGGCGC
>NZ_JADQAQ010000034.1 GCF_022129445.1 Photobacterium sp. Ph5 | reverse complement strand
GAACCGAGGTCCACGGATTTGCAATCCGCTGCATAGCCACTCTGCCAACGCGCCAACGTTGTTTCTGAAGAAGTTAACTTTTTCAGAATCTTTTGTCCTTTGCGAGTCACCCCGCTGCGGTACGTGGTGTAATTTACTGATTTTACAGAATCAGTCAACGAAAAATTATGACTTTTTATTTAATTGGTCATTTTCCATTACATCAACCTATATTTCAGCCCGTAAATGATCAAAAACCAGACAATCTTTAATTATTAACTTTGTCTCATTTACGAAATTGAAAAACGCGACAATGAAGACTCAAAGTCTTGATAAGTAAATTCGTTTAATTTTTCCACGCCACCATCGATTCTACGGCAATAAATACTAGGCATTCTTAAGCCATTGAACCAATTAAGCTTCACCATGGTATATCCCGCACTATCTGCTATGTGTAATTTCTGTCCAATAGCTAATGGCTGTTCAAAGTTAGCTACACAGAATTGGTCACCCGCTAAACAAGAACAACTGCCAATCACGTATTGATAACTCCCCTTTTCAGAAGCTTCACTAATTGTGGCGGGCTCATTATAAATTAATGTATCGAGTCGATGCGCTTCTGTCGCACTATCTACAATTGCCGTTTTCATTTTATTTTCGACAATATCAACCACAGTCACAACCAAATCTGCTGTTTGAGTAATAATGGCTTCGCCTGGCTCTAGATATAATTGGACATTAAATCGGGAAGCAAATGCTTTTAATGCAAGAGATAACTTTTCTAACTCGTAATCAGGCCAAGTGAAGAAAACACCGCCACCTAAACTCACCCAATCAAGTTTTTCCAAATAACGCCCGAACCGGTCTGATATAGAATCTAATAACGCAATAAACGCATCCGCACTTTTATTTTCACAGTTCATATGAAACATCGCGCCATCGAGATCATCAAACAATTCATCTGTTAATAGGTTTTCTTGCACTCCTAAACGCGAATACTGACGAGCAGGATCAGCTAAATCTTGCCCTGCACAACTTATCCCCGGATTTAAACGTAAACCAACTGACGCTTTGCCGTCAGCCAAATGGCGATGGGCTTGCAATTGAGAAACGGAGTTAAAAATAATTTTATTACAGTACTCTAGTACCTCTTCTACATCTTCTTGGCTATACCCAACGCTATAAGCATGAGTTTCACCACCAAATTTTTCAGCGCCTAACCTGACTTCAAATGGCCCACTACTGGTTGTACCGTCAAGATAAGGCTTCATGACATCAAACACACCCCATGTTGAAAAACACTTCAACGCGAGTACCAGTTTTACACCAGATAATTGTTTTAACTTTTTGGCTTGCTCTAAATTATCGATCAGCTTCTGCTCATCAATCATGAAGTAAGGGGTTTTCAAGATGGCTTTCTCTTCTTTTATGTAGAAATAAGAAAGCGAGCTTGGATCATCATAAAAGCTCGCTTAAATAGGATTGTCTTATTTTAAAATTTGAATATCAGGCTGACCGACGGGCAATTCTTGTACATGCCAATCTAAGCCAATTGTTGGCATTGTCGCTAAGAATGGGTCAGGGTCTAGCTGCTCCATATTGAACACACCTTTATCAGCCCATTTACCATTAAAGAACTGTAATGCGGCAGTAATAGCAGGAACACCTGTTGTGTATGAAATTGCTTGATGCTCTACATCTTCATACGCCACTTCATGATCAGCGTTGTTGTAGATAAACACACTGCGTTCTTTACCCTCTTTCTTGCCTTGTATCCAAGTACCTATACAGGTTTTTCCTGTGTAACCCGGCGCTAATGATGTCGGATCAGGCAATAACGCTTTTAAAACATGAAGTGGTTGTACAACAGTGCCATCATGCAGCGTTAGTGGATCTGGACTTAATAAGCCAATATCACGCATACAATTGAAGTAATCTAGGTATTTATCACCAAAGCCCATCCAAAACTCAATACGTTTTGCTGGAATAAATTCCTGCATTGAACGTACTTCATCATGCGCCATAGAATAAACTTTATGTTTCCCCACCAGCGGGAAATCAAATTCAAGCATACGGCTATGACAACCCACTTGTTTCCATTCACCATTTTCCCAATAGAAAGAATCGCCTTGGATTTCTAACATATTGGTTTCTGGATCAAAGTTAGTCGCAAACTTCTTACCGTGATCGCCTGCATTGACATCCATTACATCAATGCTGTCGATTTCATCAAACAAATGCTTTACTGCATACGCTGCAAAAACACTCACCACACCAGGATCAAAACCCGCACCTAAAATACCTGTAATGCCTGCTTGCTTGAATTTCTCACGGTAACCCCATTGCCAATCATAAGCTTGAGGCACTTGCTGACCTTCAGAGCATAAATCAACAGCAACAGAAGTATCGAGATAAGAAACTTTCGCTTCATAGCACGCTTCCATTATCGACATATTGACCCACGGAGGCCCTGCATTAATAACTAAATCAGGTTTCACGTCTTCAATTAAAGCAACTAATGCGTCAACATCGTCGGCATTGACAGCACGTGCTTGAATTGTCTTTGTCGGATCTTTTAAATTATTTTTCTTATCAATCGAGCTAATGATCTTTTCACATTTGCCAATTGTACGAGAAGCTAATGTAATATCGCCAAGTACGTCATTATTTTGCGCCGCTTTATGTGCGACAACCCAGCCAACACCACCAGCACCAATTTGTAAAATAGCCATTATTTATTTCCTTCTAAATTCATTTATCTGTGTGGTTGTATTACTGAGTCGAAGACAATAGCGATTGACCTAATTGAGAGACTTTATTCAATAAGGTTTTAAAATCGTTAATAGTTAAACACGGGTTTAAAATCGTGAACTTTAATGCCACTTTATCGTCAACAACAGTTTCACCCAGTACGGCTTGTCCTTGTACTAAGGCATCTATGCGCAATTGTTTATTCAGTTGGTTAAGTTGTTGCTCATTTAAGTTTGCTCCTTCACCTACAAAACGGAATAACACTGTAGATAAAGCAGGATCGGCCAATAACTCAAATTGCGGTTGTTGATTAACTAAATCGGCGACATGTTGCGTTTGATTAATAAGATGATCGTACATTTCACCTAATGCATCAGCGCCAACGCTTTGCATTGTCATTAACACTTTTAAAGCATCAAAACGCTTAGTTGTTGCTATTGATTTATCCACTAAATTTGGCAGTAAATCATCTTCACGATTAAGATAATCTGCATGGTGGAGCAGGTATTTAAAGTGCGCTTTATCTTTCACTAACACTGCACCACAGCTAATCGGTTGAAAGAAAAGCTTATGAAAATCAACGCTTAACGAATCAGCTTTTTCAATACCATGCAAACGACTTTGATGACGACTTAAAATGAGAGCGCCACCGTATGCACCATCAACATGGAACCAAAGATTGTGACGAGCAGAAATATCTGCCAATCCTGTAAGATCATCAATTGCGCCGTGATCTGTTGTTCCTGCTGTTCCAACAACTGCAAACGGAATAAGATCATCTACTTTTAATGCTTCAATCGTGGTAATTAAAGATGCTAATTGAATAGTGCCATCAGGATTAGTATCAACACAGACTACAGATTGTTCACCAAGCCCCATCAACGACGCTGATTTTTGCACCGTGAAATGGGATTTTTTCGAACATAATATACGTAGTTTATCCGCGTATGATGGCAAACCTTGTTGCTGAATATTATGACCAGAGATAGTGTCGGCAGCCCAATCACGTGCTAACAATAATCCCATCAGGTTGCTTTGTGTTCCCCCACTGGTGAATACACCATCCGCTTGCTGACCTAGTTGATAAACATCGCACAACCAATCAACGATTTTCTGCTCAACAAACGTTGCTGCACTGGCTTGATCCCAAGAATCCATTGACTGATTCAATGCTGCAATAAAAGCTTCTGCAGCAATAGCAGGGACAAGTGGCGGAGTATGTAAATGCGCAATACAATACGGGTGTTGCACCATAATTGAGTGCTTCGCGATAAGATCGCCTGTTTGATCAATCACAGCATCAAGTGAGGATTGCGGCTGATTTAGGTCAATGCCATTTATTAGCGTTTTTAATAATTGAGGATCCATCCCCGAATAAGGCTGATTAGTTTGTTCAAAGACTTTTTTCAGCACTTGAGTCGTTTGATTCAGCGCCGTTTCAAAACTCTCAGATCCGCCTTTACCCGTTTGAATAAAGTACTCCTTCCAATTAGCTTTATTATCCGACTCTAAAACCAATCCTTGTTCAGTCGGTTCAACATGTACCTCAATAGCCTCTTTAATCGTATTAATAACAAAATCAAGCTGTTCAAAACTAATAATAAGAGGCGGTAAAAAACGTAATACCGAGCCTTGACGCCCACCTTTTTCAATAATCAAACCGCGCTCTAATGCAGAGCGTTGAATTGCAGCAGTTAACTCAGGATCGGCGACTGGCTCACCAAACTTATTTTTACTACCATCAGATTGAACAATTTCAATGCCCAACATTAAACCTTTACCGCGCACTTCAGCAATACAACTGGTTTGAGCCGCCACTTTTTCTAAACCGCGACGCAGATACATACCGGCTTTTTGAGCATGCTCAACTAAACCATCCCGTTCAATTATTTCTAACGTTTTAGCCCCTGTTGCCATCGCTAACTGGTTGCCACGAAATGTGCCGGTATGCTCTCCAGGATTCCAACTATCAATCTCTTTATTAAAAATAAGGACTGACATTGGCAAACCACCGCCTACCGCTTTTGATAAACAAAGAATATCGGGCGTGATCCCTGATTCTTCAAACGCAAAATTGTGACCCGTTTTACCAATACCACATTGGATCTCATCAAAGATAAGAAGAATGCCATGCTCTTGCGTTATTCGACGCAATTCTCGCAGCCAAAAAGCAGGCGCAGGAATAACCCCGCCCTCACCTTGAACAGGCTCTACAATGATGGCTGCAGGTTTTTGAATTCCGCTTTCATCGTCACTCAGCATACGTTCGATATAACGTAAGCTTTGTTTTGCGCCTTCATCGCCAGACAAACCATACGGACAGCGCAATGAATATGGGAATGGCAGGAAATGTACATCAGCCATTAACCCTTGACGGCGAGATTTAGTGTTCAAATTTCCCATCATCGCCATCGTGCCATTGGTCATTCCATGATAAGCACCATGAAAAGCTGCCATGGTATTTCTACCTGTTGTTTGTTTGGCTAGTTTAATCGCAGCTTCTACAGCATCAGCCCCTGTTGGACCACAAAATTGTACACAAGCATTATTTGCAAACGACTCGGGGAGAAAGTTCAACAATTGCTTAATAAATCTATCTTTAACAACCGTTGTTATATCAAGAGTTTGATATGGTAAGCCTGATTCTAATTGTTCAACAATTGACTTATTAATTTCTGGATGATTATAGCCAAGTGCTAGCGTTCCCGCCCCAGCTAAGCAATCAACAAATAATTGCCCTCGGGTATCTTCAACTAATACACCTGCCGCTTTCGCGATTGCTAACGGTAAACGTCTTGGGTATGAGCGTACATCAGATTCATAGTGCTCTTGGCTTAATAACAATTCATCAAGCGTTAAGTCATATAAACCATTAACAACAGGCACTGTTGTAGATAGATCAGTGTCGCCAAAATTAAAAAGTGTAGACATATTTCGTTCCTGTCATCACTTAACTTTTGCACAAAAAACGTAACAAAAGATAAGTAAAAACTATATTAATAACGATATAAATACCGAGTTAAGATATTTTTAAAGATAAAATCACACTCAAAATACAAATGTGTAGAAGCAACAAGCATCTGCAACAATATGCATCGTAATATTCAGTGTGATTTTCGATCAGAAACGATCAAGGCTCCGTAATAATACGGTATTTCGGTAAATGAAAACCAAAATGAAATGAAAGTGATAACAGATTCACTGTTGGGTTCCTTAAATATGTGTCAGCTATTAAAAAACTGAACATCGTATTAATTCCCTTCTATTTATGCTGCTAAGCACAAATACCTACTGCGTAATTACTAAGTGAACTACTTTATTATCTTACTCAAGCGAAGACCGAGCAAAAATACCACAACATATTAATAAAAAACAATATTAACAAATAAAAAGATACAAACTTTTACAAACCATCAGCTCGGTTAATTTTCACACAATAGGGCCATGAAATGATTTAAAACAAGCTTTAACATTGCGCCCATAAAAGTATAAAAAACATAAATATCATTAAAATTCAATAATATAAAAAAACAACAAACAAACACACGAAAAGACGGCAATACATTTTTCATCAAGGTATAAATCTAATTCATTGATTTTATTTGAATACCTCTAAAGTAGTATTTAGAATGCCACTTGATTTAAATCATATTTCTTCACATTTTGTCTTAATACACTACAACCAATTTAAGGCATGGTGAAGTAGGTGTTATGAGTAAAGTTAAATTGGCAATTATCGGCAACGGTATGGTCGGCCACCGTTACATCGAAGAATTAATTGATAGATCGGATATCGAAAACTACGAAGTAACGGTGTTTTGTGAAGAGCCTCGTGTCGCATACGACAGAGTACATTTATCTTCATATTTCTCTCACCACACGGCTGATGAGCTTTCTCTTGTTAAACAAGGGCTTTACGAAAAACATGGAATCAATGTTTTGCTCGGTGAACGTGCGATTAACATTAACCGTGAACAAAAACTTATTCTTTCCAATACCGGCCGTGAAATTCGCTACGATAAACTCATCATGGCAACCGGATCTTACCCTTGGGTTCCACCCATTAAAGGTAGCGAAAACAAAGACTGTTTTGTTTACCGCACGTTCGAAGATCTTAAAGCGATTGAATTAACCGCTAAACGCAGTAAAAGTGGCGTTGTTATCGGTGGCGGACTACTTGGTTTAGAAGCGGCTGGCGCACTAAAAGCACTGGGCGTTGAAACCCATGTTATTGAGTTTGCTAATGTCCTTATGGCTGAGCAGCTTGATCCTCAAGGTGGTCAGCAGCTACGAAATAAAATAGAACAACTCGGCGTAAATGTTCACACCGGTAAAAATACCCAAGAGATCATCCCTTCTGGTCAAAATGCACGTAATACACTCCAATTTGCAGATGGCACTTCTCTTGAAGTTGATTTCATCGTGTTCTCTACCGGCATTCGCCCACAAGATAAATTAGCCACACAATGTGGACTAACAACAGGTCAACGTGGTGGTATTGCAATTAATAACGTTTGCCAAACATCAGATGCTGATGTTTACGCCATCGGTGAATGTGCCTCTTGGAATAACATGTTCTTTGGCTTAGTGGCGCCAGGTTACAAAATGGCACAAATTGCGGTTGGTCACTTATTAGGTGAAAAGCAGCAGTTTGAAGGTGCTGATATGAGCGCTAAGCTAAAGCTACTCGGCGTAAAAGTTGGCAGTATTGGTGATGCTAATGGTCGTACTGAAAACTGTAAAAGCTACGTCTATTTAAACGAGAAAGAAGAAGTCTATAAACGTATTATTGTTTCTGAAGATGGAAAATATCTTCTTGGTGCTGTACTTGTTGGTGACACATCAAATTACGGCAACCTTTTACAATTATCGCTAAACAATATTGAGCTACCAGAAAACCCTGACAGTTTAATCTTACCTGCTCATGCGGGTGCAGAAAAACCAGCCATGGGCGTGGAATCCTTACCAGAAAGTGCAGTGATGTGCTCCTGTTTTGACGTGACTAAAGGCAAGATTGCAGCAGCTGTTGCTGAAGGACACACAACATTAGGCGAAATCAAAGCCGTTACCAAAGCGGGTACAGGCTGTGGCGGTTGTTTACCTCTTATCACGCAAGTATTAAACAGTGAATTAGCAAAAGCCGGTATTGAAGTGAATAATCACCTCTGTGAACACTTCGCTTATTCTCGCCAAGAGTTATTCCACTTGATCCGAATTGAAGAGATAAAATCCTATGATGAGCTACTAACTAAATACGGCGAAGGTTACGGCTGTGAAGTATGTAAGCCAACCGTTGGCTCTATTTTAGCTTCTTGCTGGAACGATTATGTACTCACACCTCAAAATACCCCACTGCAAGATACCAACGACATTTTCCTTGGCAACATGCAAAAAGATGGCACTTATTCAGTGATCCCTCGTATGGCTGGCGGTGAAGTCACACCAGCAGGATTACTCGCCGTTGCACAAGTCGCTAATGATTATAATTTATATACCAAGATCACAGGTGCACAACGTATCGGTTTATTTGGCGCACAGAAAGATGATTTACCTGCCATTTGGCAACGTTTAATTGAAGCAGGATTTGAAACAGGACAAGCCTATGCCAAAGCGCTACGTATGGCGAAAACCTGTGTCGGAAGCACATGGTGCCGCTTTGGTGTACAAGATAGTGTCGGCTTAGGTGTTGAACTAGAAAACCGCTACAAAGGTATTCGTACCCCTCACAAAATGAAGTTTGGTGTATCAGGTTGTACCCGCGAATGTGCTGAAGCACAGGGCAAAGACTTAGGTCTTATTGCAACAGATGCAGGCTGGAATATGTATGTTGGTGGTAACGGTGGTATGAAGCCTCGCCACGGTGATTTACTGGCAGCCGATCTCGATCACGACACCTTAATCAAATACGTTGATCGCTACCTCATGTTTTATGTACGTACAGCAGACAAGCTACAGCGCACTTCAACATGGTTAGAAAGCCTTGATGGTGGTGTTGAATATCTACGTGAAGTAATTATTAACGACAAACTGGGCATTAACGATCAACTTGAAGCTGATATTGAAAAGCTGATTAACTCTTACCAATGTGAATGGTCAAATACGTTAGATAATGAACAACAACTAAAACGCTTTAGTCACTTTATTAACAGTGATAAGCGTGATGATAACGTCGTGTTTGTACCCAGCCGTGACCAACATCGCCCTGCATCTAACGAAGAAAAAGCCCACACCTACACCATTTCATTGGAGGAAAATGTATGAGTTCTTGGATCACTGCATGCCAATTAGACGATTTAATTCCAGGTACTGGCGTGTGCGCCCTTATTGAAAACAAGCAAGTTGCCATATTTCGTCCTGATCATAGCGAACAAGTCTTTGCGATAAATAACATGGATCCTTTTTCAAAATCCAATGTGTTATCTCGCGGGCTTATTTGCCAGCATAAACATGAATTATGGGTCGCTAGCCCATTAAAAAAGCAGCGCTTTTCACTGCTTGACGGTCGTTGTTTAGAAAATCCAGCCATGAGCATTGAAAGCTACAACGTCAAAGTTAAAGACGGCAATGTGTTAGTCCAACTGTAACGATAAAAATGGGAAGTAGCCTCAGTACTACTTCCCACTTTTTGGCATAAGTAACAAGCCAGTATCGAACTTATTTATGCCAAAGAGTTTAATTTTATACAGGGACAAAACTATGTACGCAGACACAATCAAAAAATGTTCAGCCAATGCCGCACGTATCGTTGAATTCGCAGATAAGGAAAAATTCGGGTTTTGGTTAAGCTCAGCCATGGCAGGTGCTTATGTTGGTCTTGGCATCATTCTGATTTTCACTTTAGGGAACATGGTTGATCCCTCTGTTCGCCCCCTTGTTATGGGAGCAACCTTTGGTATTGCTCTTACCCTAGTAATTATTGCGGGATCTGAGTTATTCACCGGACATACTATGTTTTTAACTTTTGGTGTTAAAACAGGCCAAATCACTGTCGCCGATACACTTCGTGTTTTACCACAAACTTGGATGGGAAACTTACTGGGCTCGGTTGGCGTCGCTTTACTGTTTTTCTACGCAGGTGGCGGAAAGCTATTACCTGATACAAATAGTTTATTAAATAACGTCGCTTTTGCAAAAACAGACGCTTCAGCATCGGTGCTTTTATTTAAAGGTATATTATGTAACTGGCTCGTTTGTTTAGCTATTTGGATGTGTCAGCGTGTTGAAGGCTCAGCTAAATTTATTGCTATTTGGTGGTGCTTACTTGCCTTCATTGCATCAGGTTATGAGCACTCTATTGCTAACATGACCATCTTTGCTCTTTCATGGTTTGGTCAACATAAGGAAGCATTCACCCTAGCGGGAATTGGTCATAACTTATTCTGGGTAACGTTAGGTAACACAATTTCAGGTGTTGTATTTATGGGCTTAGGCTACTGGTTCACTACACCTCGCAACCAACGCCCATATTTAGGCTCTGCACAGAAAACAGAACCCCAGCAGCAAGCCGCTTAATTGACGACCTAAAATAAAAATCAGCCTGGAGCTAATAGAATGACAACAAATGAAACTGTGTTTTCACTGCCAACCTCAGAAGAAAAACCTGCTGCTATCGGTAGAGTAATACTTGTTGGTGCAGGTCCTGGTGATCCTGATTTGTTAACAGTAAAAGCATTACGTTGTATTCAACAGGCTGATGTCATCGTCTATGATCGCCTTGTATCTAAGGAGATTGTTGAGCTATTCCCTCAACATTGTGAGCATATTTTTGTAGGTAAAGAAGCGGGGAATCACTGTGTGCCACAAGGTGATATTAACCAAATACTGGTAGCGCAAGCACTCAGCGGAAAATTAGTGATTAGACTTAAAGGCGGTGACCCGTTTATTTTTGGCCGTGGGGGTGAAGAACTAGAAGCCTTATTGCCGTTTAATATTCCTTTTGAAGTGGTACCTGGTATTACAGCAGCATCCGGTTGTGCGGCTTATTCTGGAATTCCATTAACCCATCGCGATCATGCACAAAGTGTTCAATTTATTACCGGACATCTAAAAGAAGGTAAAGATCAAATTGATTGGTCATCACTGGCTCGCGCTAACCACACATTAGTCTTTTATATGGGGTTAAATCAGAGCCATGTTATTCGCCATAAACTCAGTGCGTATGGCATGTCGCTGGCAACACCTATTGCTATCATTGAACGTGGTACCAGTTCACAACAACGAATACATACCGGTGATTTAGCACATTTAGAGACATTAGCCAAAGAGGCAGAAAGCCCAGCTCTTATTGTGATAGGCAGTGTGACGACCCTCACTCATCGCTTAAATTGGTTTCAAGCAAAACAAGAGATCAACACACAAAGCTATCCTAAAGTTTATCAGTATCAAGTAGCCCGTAAGGTAAGCTAACACAACCCAATAAAAAGGCACTTAAGACTAAACTTAAGTGCCTTCTTTAATACGTTTTGTAACTATTATTTTTACAATCAAAATAACTCAATTTACAGCCAAGCCATAACTGCGGTAACAAATAGTCCAATGAGACCCAATAAACTCACCACAAAAAAGATGCTGCGTAATATTTTCATATTAAAGTAATAACACAACATATGCCCTATTCGTCCGAATAAATAAACCACAGCGAAACCATTAATCCAGTGAGCAATGGGCTGAGAAAATAATGCAAACAGGACGAATACAATAAAGATCCCAAGGCTTTCATTGCTATTAGCTAATGCTCTATTAGCACGAAATAAAAAGCATTCATGATTAGCTTCAATAGTAAAACCGGGGATATGCTTTTGACTAAGAATAGCAATATCTAACACAATTAATTGCAATAGCAACAACAATCCCACAGAGCCAATAACCCAAATTGTCATTTTATAGGGAAACAAAAACTCCATAGAATTGTCCTTTTATTCGTTCTCGGTTTGCCACACCTCATAATGACGCTCAACATTTGAAGTGACTTTTCCCCACTTAGATGCTTTGACTCGCCTTTGATGATGTTCGAACGCAGTATTACTAGAAAACTCTTCGTAAACATCAAAATAACAAGGAGAATGTGAGCGCTGATGAACATTAAAAACTAAACAACCAGATTCTTGCTTCGTTAATTCGACATGCTTCTCAAGTGCTTTACTAACAATATTAAGTTCTTCTTCAGGAACAACAATAAATCCTTTTAATATCACTTTTCCCATCTTTTTAATTTCCTCAATAACTTGAAAGACTCTACTTAATATCTACTTTAAAAAGAGACTCAATCGGCCTATCTACAAAATAAGCCCATACATGATCAAAAACACGATGCTGATTGGGAAATGGCGTTAGTGCTTTTGCTTCTTCTAGTGTGCACCATTGATAATCTGTATGTTCATGGTTAAGTATTACGTCTTGATTGGGTGGGCATATAACGACGAAAACAGGAATAATTTGCAACACATTAACGTTAGCTTCAAAAAACTGTTGCAGATATTGGGCATTATAAAGATCTACCACTTCAATTTGGGTTTCTTCTTTAAACTCACGGACAATGGCTTGCCAACCTGTTTCATTACCTTCGATAGAACCACCAACATGGCACCAATATCCACCTTTCACACGCTTCATCAGTAGCATCTTCATTACGCCATCAATTTCTGATAACGCAACGCCCGCTACAATAGAAGAATCAATGGGGATCATCTCTTTATCTCCGTCACTAACAATACTTTCACCTTAGCAACTAATTAAGTGCAATCCTGACTAATCCCCATTAAATACTATGTACAAGTCCGCATTTTTAAATGATTTATTTACACAACTTCTTTCCAGCGCTGAAGCAAACTACTTTTCGTTTTTTGCTCTACTAATATCGTCACAAAAAATGCTAAAGCTGCAACAATGAATGAGGCATACATAACAGGGACAAGAATCACACCGAAATAATGCGTCCACAGTACTGCAAGAGCAACAAACCAACCAAATAAGAACATAGTGTTATTCAGTGAGATCGATAACAAACTAGAAAATTTAACCGCTGAAATTTGCGGCTGTAAATACGGCGCTTGTTTTAAGGTATGTGAGCTAAATATTTTAGCCGTAATGAAAGACAAGATAGCGCCAAGACCAAACGATAATGATACTGCTTGCCCCCACACTGATACTTCCGTTGTCGAAATTAAATCTAAAGACATTGGAACATGCAATTTATCCGCAAAAGCATGAGCAGCAACAAAGTAGTTAATCACAGCATTGATAACCGCACCTACCAGTGAATCTTTAAATGATATTTTTACAGAATTCATAAAAGCAACTTAAAACGGCCGCATAATGCAGCCGTTAATGATAAATATAAACTAAGGGTTAAAAGCTGACTTTATCAGCATCAAAATAATAACGTGCTGGTGCTATATTCATGCCCCCAGTCACAGGTAAACAAACACCTGTAATAAAACCTGCAAGATCACTTGCTAAGAAGCTTACTGCGTTTGCGATATCTTCAGGCTCACCCATGCGTTTAATTGGCTGAGTTGCTAAGAAGTTATCAATGAACTCTTGGTTCAAGTTGTTCTTCACCGCATCTGTTGCAATCATTCCTGGCAATACTGCATTACAACGGATGCCAAAACTAGCATATTGAATAGCTATTTGACGTGTCATATGGTTAATTGCATTTTTTGCAGTACCGTAAGAGATACTCGACATTTCAGCACTTAAAGAAGACAGTGATGAAATGTTTACAATGCTACCACCGCCATGCTTAACCATTGTTGGAATAATCGCTTTTGATGGAATGAATACGCTATTAATGTTAGCAAGCATATTCTTTTCCCAATCAACCAGTTCAGTATGAGCTAAATCACGATCTTTACGTAAATCAACACCACCAAAGTTGTTAATCAATACATCGATCTTTCCTTCTTTTTCAAGAATAGAGTCAATCAACGGCACGTAAGAATCGTTATCAAAAGCATTAAAAAACATGCCTGTTGCTTTACCGTTATTTTGTTTAATTTCTTCAGCTGTTGCTGTTGCTTCATCAATATTCCAATCAGCAACATAGACATTTGCACCTTGAGAGGCCAATAACTTACTACACGCTTTACCAATGCCTTGTGCGCCTGCAAGTACTAACACTGTTTTATTTTTAAACATAAACCACCCAATAATGAACATTGTTTTATTGCATGTATTATACCTATCCCTTCTAGAGAATAAATATAGATATTCACTCAAATATTTCCATAGCCTTTCCCAATAGACATGTAAAAACACGTAAATAACATACCTTGTTACACTCCACCCTGTTAATATAAATAAAAATCATTATCAATTACTAAAAAATGAATAACGAAGTTAGAGTGATAAACAACATACAAATTACACCGAATATGCAACGAATTACTTTACAAGGAGAATGCTTATCTGCATTTTCTAAAAATTGTGCGGGTAACTATATAAAATTACTGTTTGCCGAAAATGGCAGCACCGATATCAGTATTATGCCGAAAGGGCAACGTCCTATTATGCGTACATACACCATTAAAGAATTTCTGCCTGAAGACAACAGTATTAAAATTGATTTTGTTCGCCATAGTACACATCAAGACGATCACAGCTATGCTGCTAAATGGGCGAAACAAGCATCATTAGGCGATAAAATTAGTCTATTAGGCCCCGGTGAAATTAAAGATCTCAATCAAGATGCTGATTGGTTTTTTATGGTTGCTGACATGACAGCCATGCCATCATTAACGACAAAAATAAAAAGGCTACCAATCAATGCGAAAGGATACGCTGTTATTCAAGTTATTGATAAAGATGATATACAACCATTAATAGCACCTGAGAATATTGACGTCATATGGATAACAGCCACTGATTCGTTAGCTAATATCGTAAAGTCATTAGTTTGGAAAGATGGCAAAGTCTCTATTTGGGCCGCCTGTGAATTCGATACGATGCGTGAGCTACGACAATATTTCCGTAATGAAAAAAATGTTGAGAGAGAGTTCATCTACATTAGTAGTTATTGGAAAAAGGGGGTGTCAGAAGATGGTCACAAAGACATTAAACGGCGAGATGCTACAAACATATGAAAAGTCTTTAGCACTTATATAAGCAACAAATGGTACCAACGTTTTTTATAGTTATGAACTAGACTAATAAGCGAAATCTACTGATAACAGAGGCGTTCATGGCTACTCAAAAAACTAAAAGTTCAACGCATGAAAAAATGGAACACCGTTACGATGATGATGTAGAGCATAAACATAATAAAGATCATGAAGAATATCGCGCCCATGAGCCCTCTCATGGACATCATATTCACGGTGGAACAGGATCTGCACATAAAGATACACATCACCACCATTATACCACTCATCACCACCACCATTATTATGGTCCTGTCACCATTATTAATAGTGACGATGAAGATTAGCTTTCAATTAAAACAAGAAATCAACATGCAGATTATATACTTTCAACAAGAAAGAGTTTTAAATCTGCATGTTGAACATTAATGAGTACTATCTTTTATACACAGATTAGGATCTAACACTTGCTTATCAAACGCAGGAAAATAAGGTGCTTGTAGATACCCCCAAGCAGCAAGTAATAAAAGTACAAGGGGAATAAATAAATGCATGCCAGATATTAACAAAGCCAAAAATCCTGTTTTTACTTTCGTTGGTCGATAGACTTTTACGGCTTTAGGTGGAAAGCGCCTTTCACGAATTCCTGCGATAGCTCGCGGTATCAATATCCAACTCATAGTAAAAGCAAATAGTGGTACACCAACCATCACCAAATACCAAAAATAATCAGCGAGATTAAAACCTAACCATTCAAAGCAATGTGGACGAGATACAACATCATTAATAATAGGTATCAGCCAGCTTATATGAATAAAGTAAATGACTCCCCCAACGAACACCCCAGTTAAGATCCGAACCGTTTTTTCTTTCTTTGAGTATTCTTGCGCGTATTCCATTACGCTGATCCCTCATCCTTAATCGTTTAAATTTCACTCAATATAAACAAGAAAAGATGTCTTAACAAATACTGGAGATATAAAAAAGGCCTGATTAATCAGACCTTTTCAAAAAGAAGACTTACTAGTGATTTTCGGCGTTAAGCAAATCACCTTTGGCTGCTTTTAAATATTGCACCATTGACCAGTACGTTAATACCATTGCTACATACAAAGATACATAACCTAACCATACAACGTATTCATGCGGGTGCCATAACAACAATAATAGAGCAAACATCTGAGAAGCTGTTTTCACTTTACCTACCCAAGAAACAGCAACACTTGCACGTTTACCAATTTCCGCCATCCATTCGCGTAATGCTGAAATAATAATTTCACGGCCAATCATGGTCACAGCAGGGATCGTAACCCAAACTGAATGATAATGCTCAACCACTAACACTAAAGCGGTTGCTACCATGAGTTTATCAGCAACAGGATCGATAAAAGCACCAAATCGTGTTGTTTGATTTAATTTACGAGCAAGGTAGCCATCGAACCAATCGGTGACACCTGCGACCCAAAAAATTAACGCTGTTGCAAAAGCAGACCACTCGTACGGCACATAAAAGGCAATAACAAAAAATGGGATAAGCATGAGCCGGACGAAACTTAAGATGTTAGGTATTGATAAACGCATAATATTATTCTTATGTTCAAAATCAGAGTTTAATCTACTTCCCTAGCCTACTCCAAAGTCTGCTTAGGTGCGAATTTATCAGTAAATTAAACCAAAAAAGTGCAGCGAACTAATTATGTTGCAATGCATCGACTATTTTTTCTGCTAAAGCAGGGCTAATGCCTGGTACTTTGGCAATTTCTTCTTTACTTGCTTTCTTCAGCTCTTGCATACCACCCATATATTTGAGCAACGCTTGGCGTCTTTTAGGCCCAATACCTTCTACATCTTCTAGGCTACTACGCTTACGCACTTTTGCACGTTGCGCGCGGTGACCACTGATAGCATGGTTATGACTTTCATCACGAATATGCTGGATCAAATGCAACGCTGGTGAATCGCTTGGCATAGAAAACTCTTCACCTGTAACAAATATGAGCGTTTCTAAACCAGGCTTTCGTGTTGTACCTTTTGCCACACCCACTAACAAAGGTCGCTTTGGCCAATCAGCAATATAAGGTTTAACTACATCATACGCTGTTGATAACTGACCTCTACCGCCATCAATGAAAATTATGTCTGGAATTTTATCCAATTCCATATTTTTACCATAACGACGTTCTAAAACCTGCGCCATCGCTGCATAATCATCACCACCGGTAATACCAGTAATGTTATAACGACGATACTCTTGCTTTAATGGCCCTTCTTGATTGAAAACAACACAAGATGCCACAGTTTTTTCACCCATGGTATGGCTAATATCAAAACATTCCATACGCGAAATTGGCTTTAAGTTTAAAGCTTGTTGAAGAGCAAAGAAACGCTCTTGTATCGTTAAACGGTGATTAATTTTACTCGTCAGTGCGGTTTCTGCATTCGTCTTTGCCAATTTTAAGTACTGAGCACGACTCCCTCGTGGGTTGTATTTAAAACTGATAGTACGACCAGCCATTTCGGTTAGCGCTTTAGCAATCGTTTCGCCTTCTTCCCCCAACGTTTCACTTAATAAAATGACACTCGGGATCACTCGACCTTCCACTTGGTTGAAATAGTATTGGGTAACAAACCCTGAAAGGACTTCTGTTAACGTTGCATCAACGGGCACTTTAGGAAAATAACTACGACTACCTAAGATCTTACCTTGACGAATATATAATCCATGAATACACGCAAGCCCATTACTGTATGCTATACCAATAACATCAATATCATCTTCATTGTCTTGGCTTACAAACTGCTGCTCTTGAATACGCCTTAGTGCTTGAATTTGATCTCGATACTTAGCTGCTTGCTCAAACTCTAAAGCTTGACTTGCTTGCTCCATCTTCTCAACCATAATACTAATCACTTGGCGATCTTTACCCTGTAAAAATAACCGAACTAATTGTACTTGCTGTTGATATTCATCGTCACTGATCAAACCTTCAACACAAGGGCCTGAACAACGACCAATTTGATACATTAAACAAGGACGACTACGATTAGCATAAACGGAATCTTCACACTGACGAACAGGGAAAATTTTCTGCATCAAATGCAAGCTTTCTCGTACTGCACCTGCATCAGGATATGGGCCAAAGTACTCCCCTTTACGACGTTTAACACCACGATGAATCGACAAGCGTGGATGCTTACTCGCGCTAAGAAGAATATAAGGATAAGACTTATCATCACGCAGTAATACATTATATTTTGGTAAATACTGTTTGATGTAGTTGTGTTCAAGGATAAGCGCTTCAGTTTCAGTATGGGTAACCGTCACATCCACATTACAGATATTTTTTACCAATGCGCGAGTTTTTTCACCCGTAACATTAGTTCTAAAGTAGCTAGAAAGGCGTTTTTTTAAATCTTTTGCTTTACCGACGTAAATAACCACACCAGTGGCGTCATACATACGATAGACGCCTGGCTGGTGTGTTACTGTTTTCAGAAAAGCTTGAGAATCAAAACTTTTTTCGTTTGGAACATCTGACACTATAACGTCTCTGTATCAAGCATTCCATGTCGAATAGCAAGGTGGGTTAATTCAACATCACCACTAATATCCAGCTTGTTAAACAAACGATAGCGATAACTATTAACGGTTTTCGGACTCAAGTTTAACTGCTCCGAAATATCAGTCACCTTTTGCCCTTTTGTGATCATCATCATTATCTGAAGTTCACGCTCAGAAAGCTCTTTAAAAGGGTTCTCGGAATTTGATGCAAATTGACTTAACGCCATCTGCTGCGCAATTTCAGGTGAAATGTAACGCTGACCACTGTTTACCATTCTAATCGCATTAACCATTTCATCAGGCCCAGCCCCCTTCGTTAAGTAGCCTGCAGCACCAGCTTGCATTACTTTCGTTGGGAATGGGTTTTCAGTATGAATCGTTAAAACAATAATTTTTACATCAGGATTGAATCGTAAAATCTTACGGGTTGCTTCAAGTCCACCAATACCAGGCATATTCATATCCATAAGAATAATGTCGGCATGATTGCTACGGCACCATTTTACGGCTTCCTCACCACTGACGGCTTCCCCTACCACTTTAATACCACGGACATCTTCAAGAAGACGTCGAATCCCTGTGCGAACCAGTTCGTGATCATCTACAAGGAATACATTAATCAAGCTGTATCTCCAATGATTTGGCTCTGCACCCAGCCAGAATGGCAGGATAGCTACTACTAATACTACATAATTCTACCTTAACTTAACACTTCGCCAAATGCTGATTCTGTGTATCAGTGCAAAGTTTAGTATCAAGTTAAAGCTTGACAATAAATTGTTTCATTATTCTTTAATACACGCTTCAAAATAAAAAACGCACGCTAATTATTTCCTATTTCGAAAAAAAAATAAAGTGAAAAATATAATATTTCCAATTAGTTATAATTATCAATCAAATAACAGTTTGTTATATTACTTATAATTTATAAAATTTAGAACTAACGCTATATTTATAATGAGATTTGATGCCGCTACTCTATTGAGTGTAATTGATTATGTGATTTTTTTTACTTAAACGGCTAAATAAACGCAAAAAAACACTAATAACTAACACGCATCACACATCTAAAATCCCGACGACTCTTATTTGCCCATTAAAATTCCATTTCTAGCCTTATAAAAAGAACAACCAATATATTGTAAAAAATAAACCATCAATGAGAACTCTAACCCAATGAAAAATCGAACAAAATAACAGCAAGTTACCAGGTGAATTTGAATTGCCATTTTTTATTTAAACAAAGTCGTTCATTCTTTAGACGTCTAGATGTAAAGCATTCCCTTCATCAACTTAATAGAGTATTATGTGCGCCGCTTTTGGTTCTACTCTTATTTCGACTTCTCGAACTCAGAAATTAGGCCGACACCGCTCTTGTTTTATAATGGATTATTCGCGTTGAGTGGCAACACCTAGCATGACTTGCTTTCGGTTGCCGTCAACTTTGGCATGGCTGCTAAACCGGTGACATTTACTTAACCATAAAGCATACGCGAATCCAGTATTATATGTGTTGTTCACTATACGTTGAATAATTATCAAGAGTTTACAAGGTTTAGTTATGAGTCTTTCAGCCAAAACGGTTGTTTTGATTGCTATCGGTGCTGCACTTTACGGCATTGGTGGTTTACCTATGTTTGGTATTCCTGTTTTTGCAAACACAACTTTAAAGCCAGCTATGGCTGTACTAGCACTATTCGCTGTCCTATTTGGCCCATTAGTTGGTTTTCTCGTTGGTTTTATCGGCCACTGGGTTACTGACCTATTTGCCGGATGGGGTGTCTGGTTCACTTGGGTGTTAGGCTCAGGTATTGTCGGTATGATCATTGGCTTATATCCAAAACTAACCCGTGAACGCTTGGAAAAAGGCTTATTTTCTAAACTTGATTTCACTCTATTTGTAGTACTCGCATTCTTAGGCAATGTGATAGGTTATGGTTGCTCTGCCTTTTTAGACTCTATTCTTTATGCCGAACCTTTTGCCAAAGTCTTAGCCCAACTTGTCATTATTGCAGCAGGTAACACAACGTTAATTGCTGTTGTGGGGCACTTTATTTTGACATCTGTTGCTAAACGTAAACAGCAAAGCTACAACCTCAAAGAGGCATATTAAGCATGGCTATTCAATTTACTGATTTCTCATTTAAATATTGGGCACTTGAAAAGCCAACGCTAAAAAATATCAACCTCACTATTCATGCTGGTGAAAAAGTGGTGATTGTAGGTCCCAGTGGTAGCGGAAAATCGACATTGGGACAATGCCTAAATGGTTTAATTCCCCATGCAATTAAAGGTGATTGCGCTGGTTCTCTTACTATTAATAAAAAAGATACCCAGAAGATGGATCTTGATCACTGTACTAGTATGGTTGGTACCGTATTACAAGATACAGATGGTCAATTTGTCGGATTAAGTGTAGGTGAAGACATTGCATTTGCGCTTGAAAATCAAATGATCCCGCAAAAAGAAATGCATAACATAGTGCAAGCAACCGCTGACATGATTGATTTAAATTCAATCATAGATCACTCACCATTTGATTTAAGTGGCGGTCAAAAGCAACGTGTATCTTTAGCTGGCGTGATGGTTGATGACGTTGATATTTTGCTATTTGATGAGCCTTTAGCAAGTCTTGACCCTAAAACAGGCAAAGCCGCTATCGAGATTATTGATAATCTTCATAAAGACACAGGTAAAACAGTGATCATCATTGAGCACCGTTTAGAAGATGTTCTTCATCGTCCTGTGGATCGGATCATCATGATGAACCGTGGTGAGATTGTCGCAGATATGACGCCTGACGAATTATTATCAAGTACAGTACTTGAACAGCACGGTATTCGTGAGCCACTGTATATTTCAGCGCTCAAAGCAGCGGGCTGTACGCTTGCAAAAGATGATCACCCAGCTTATTTCTCTACTCTTGGGCTAGATAAATTTAAACCACAATTAGAACAATGGTTTCATCAAGTTGCACCAATAAAAGAACCTGAATTTAAGGATATCTTATTAAGTGTTAAAAACTTGTCTTACTCTTATGATGGCGTAAAAAACACCCTTAATGATGTTAGCTTTGATGTTCATAAAGGTGAATTTGTTTCTATCATGGGTAAAAATGGCTCAGGAAAGTCAACTATCACCCGTTTAATCATGGGAGTATTAGAGCAAGATAGCGGCACAATATCGTTAAATGGTAAAGATCTTGCCAATTGTTCTATCTTTGAACGTAGCCATAAAATTGGTGTGGTGTTACAAAATCCTAATCATATGATTTCACATCACATGATTTTCGATGAAGTAGCCTCTGGGCTTCGTAACCGTGGTGTTGACGAAAACACAATAAAAGAAAAAGTAAATCACATGCTTGAGTTATGTGGTTTAGGTCGCTACCGTGAATGGCCCATTGATGCGCTGAGTTTTGGTCAAAAGAAACGTGTAACTATTGCTACGATGCTTGTGTTAGAACCTGAATTGTTGATCCTAGATGAACCAACAGCAGGACAAGATTACTATCACTACACCACAATGATGGCGTTCATTAAAGAGCTGAATGAAAAGCTTGGTATCACCATCATTATTATCTCTCATGATATGCATTTAGTACTGGAATACACGCAACGTGCCATTGTTATAGCAGATAGCCAATTACTTGCTGATGACAGTGTTTACCGTATTTTTAGCCAACCATCCCTACTCGATAAAGCTAACTTAACAGTAACTAGCCTGTACACATTGGCTGAAGCTATGGGTATTACACGTATCGATAACTTTATCCGTTGTTTTATTGAGCACGAAGCAAAAACGAAATAATCATGAAAACCAATAAATTAAAATTTGGTATTAGCTATATTAATACCCATTCATGGCTACACTCGCTAAACGGTATTACTAAACTCATTCTCTTTATGGCTTGGGTTACTATGGTATTACTGACTTTTGATCTACGCGTTATCTGTGGATTGATTATATTAGGTTTGTTCTTACTTAAAGAAACAAAAATACCTTTCAACGTTTATAAACCGTTACTTATGGGTACTGCTGTCGTTTTATTGATGAATGCATTATTTATGTTCTTAATTGCGCCGCAACAAGGCACAGATTATATGCATAGTAAAACAATTTTGATCCATCTTTTTGGTCATTATGATATTACACTTGAAACGTTGTTCTACTTGTTAACAGTAACACTTAAGTATTTCAGCATGTTCCCTATTGCATTGGTGTTTGTGTTTACAACCCACCCAACAGAGTTTTCAGCGAGTTTGAACAAACTGGGAGTACCTTATCGTGTTGCTTACGCTGTTAGCTTAACCTTACGTTATCTGCCAGAGGTGATGAAAGACTTCACCAACATTATGCATGCTCAACAAGCACGTGGCGTTGATATTTCAAAAAATGCACCTGTGATGACACGTATTCGTAATGTAGCAAAGATTCTTGGTCCGCTTATTTTCTCAAGCTTAGATCGTGCTGACGTCATTTCCAATGCAATGACTTTACGTGGTTTTGGACGTAATAAAAAACGTACTTGGTATAGCTTAAAGCCAATGACAAAAAATGATTTTATTGCTTTAGCTATTATTGTTGTAATACTTGGTTTTGGTATTTTCCACCGCGTTGAGTCCATCAGTTTGTTTTGGTATCCATTCCACTGATTTAGCTTACAAAATTATTAATCTTATCGCGTCATTTAATAACAACAAAAAAGCCGATCATAAAAGATCGGCTTTTTGATATCTATAACATAGACAATCGCTTTAGCTTTGTTTTTCTAGGGCTAATCGACGTGCCTTTTGACCTTTGATAACAAGGAAAATACCAACAAGAATAAATGGGATACTCAATAATTGACCCGTATTAATTACCATGTCAGTTGAGTAATCAGCTTGGTGCACTTTAATAAATTCTAGCAAGAAGCGTACAGTCATCACTAATACTAAGAACCAACCTAATAGTAGACCCTTGTATTTCCCAATGTCGGTTTTACGATAAAGCGTAAACAATAGAATAAAGATAGCTAAGTAAGAGAAACCTTCATACAACATAACAGGATGACGTGGGATCATATCAACACGTTCGAAGATAACCGCCCAAGGAAGATCGCTTGGCTTACCTAAAATCTCTGAATTAAAGAAATTACCAGTACGGACAAAGAAACCAAATAGTGCTGTAGCTATAGCTAAACGATCAAGCAGCCACATAAAGTTAATCTTGTAACGCTTGGTGTAAAAGTAAACAGCTAGAATCACACCTAAACCACCGCCGTGACTCGCTAACCCACCATTCCATACTGCAATAATTTGACCTGGGTTCGCCCAGTAATAGTCTGGATCGTAGAACACGACATGAAATAAACGGGCGCCAATAATAATCCCAACCACGGCGTACATTAATAGTGAATCTAAACTTTCTACAGGTTTATCTTCACGTACATATATTGACTTCATAACTTGGAAGCCAGCTGTGATTGCTAACGCAAATAGCACACCATACCAATGAATCTTCAAACCGAAGATTGACACCATAACGGGGTCGATATTCCAAACAAAATGGTCCAAACGAGATTACCTTCTCAGTAACATAGAGCTCAAACAATATGAACTACTTACAATGCTGTACAGGTTATCAAGAAAAATCATTCTGGTGAATAAACGTTAGCTTAATTTTGGTAAATTTAATCGGATAATACATGTTTAAAAAATCAGAATTTCAACTTAATCTGATATAAAAAAGCAATTGCGCCCTTTGTTCTTACTCTCATATAACGCATGATCTGTACGCGTCATTAAGGTTTCAACATCGTCATTATCATGAGAAATAGCCGCACCAATACTTAAGGAACAATAAATTTCATTATCTTTGTATTGCAGAATTGTATTATTAACCGTATGGCAAACCTTAAATAACATCTGATCAAGTTCATTCACATCAATTTTCTGAGTAATAATAGAAAACTCATCACCACCAAGGCGAAATAATCTATCTTCTTTAGCTAATAATCCTTGTACTATTGTTGCAACATGAATTAATGCTTGATCTCCAAAAACATGTCCATAGTTATCGTTAATAGATTTAAATTTATCAATATCAATACTTATCAAGGTAAATACCTTTTTCTTAGTAAACATAGCATCGATATACTTATTAAATGATCGGCGATTCCTTAATTTAGTTAATACGTCACGATTAACAAGAAATTGTAACTCTTTCGTTTTTATTTTTAATTGTGCTTCAATTCTTTCTTTTTCACCGCGTTGAAAAGCAACGATAAAATAAACAAGAATAGCAATAATGACACCAGCACAAGCAATGCCAATTAATACCCATAAATCTTGTTCTTTTTTATCATTTGATTGTTTAAATTCAACAAGCCACACTCGATTAGGTAGCGTTACCTTCCTTGTGAATGTCATTCCCGTTGCTAAATCCCAACCTTTACTCTTATACATAATTGGAAAATCTTTTGAACCGATACCAGTATCAATAATTTTAATTTGACTATGAATACCATTTAATGAATGTTGAATAATTGAATTCATATATACGCTTAAATCTACCACACCAACAACAACGCCTATCATCTCATTGTTATTACGATTAAAGACCGGATAATAAATCAATAAGCCTCGCTTTTCTTTTTGTGGATGTACGTCATCTCTTCTCGCTTTTTTATTTATATCATTATATTTAATTGATGCTAACGTATCTGAAAGTATAGCAACGCTATCTGAAACATTCGGCTGCTTTGTCGTTCTTATATTATCGAAGAAAAACTGAGTACGCTCACTAATAGAATAATAACCTAACACATCTAAATTATGTTTAGATATTGGATAAATATCGCTAACAACATAAATAACAGACATACCAGAAAAGTGACCATTAATTTTTAACTTTTTATTTTTAGTTATTGTATAAATATTAAAATCTGAACTGGCATATTTTTGTGCCTTGGTGAAATTTGTTATATTTTCAGGTGTCACTTTTTCAAGCCACTGAAGGCTTATCAAACTTTTTGAACTTCCTACAACCTCTTTGGCAAAGCGATCAAAATTAATCCAATTAGAAGGTGAACTTGATTGAAAGAAGTTAGCGGCGGATCCAATAAAATCAATATCACTATTTACTTGATCACGCAATAAATCAGCTTGACGAGAAGCCGCAGACTCTAATACTGCTTGCTGATTATGATTTTGTATCTGATTAATCACACCAACTAACATCACAGTCAATACTAAAACTATCATTGATACAATAAGAGGTATCTTTTTTAGTCTTGTTACTGATCGTAAGTAGAAGTAAGGCAAAATCAATATTCCTAATGTGGTTTATAGTGACATTTTACATTATTTTTGTTCTATGCAAACAATAGAACTATAGACTGATGCAATAACAAACAAAAACACTATAATTAGCCGTTATTATCATTATTAACAAAGATATAAAGCTTGACTTTAGTTGGGGCTAAAGACGTATAATTAATTACTTTTGTTTTAAAGGATTAAAATGTTAAATCGTCATCTTCGCACTACTTACATAGCAGTTATCACACTTATAGTACTTATGCTATCAAGTGTTGCGACTAGTGCACCTTTGATGGCGTTAAAAATGGTAAACATGACAAATAGTGCAATGGTAAGCAATAGTGATCATTGTGCAGAAATGATGAGTCACGACACAGATACAACAAACAGCAAACAATGTCATCAAGATACTGCTGATGTTGACACTTGTTGTTCAATGGCATGTATTAGCTTCTTTGCTTACCTTCCAAGCTACGACACCTATTTCTCTCGCTTATCACAACATCTAAAAATCCCGCAAGACACACTTGTATCTAAAGTTACCTATCCCCGCTCTCTCTATCGTCCTCCAATAGCATAATTCTGAACAAACCTTATATTCCGTACTACCAAGTGCCTGTCACTTGCTGTAGTTAAGATTTGTTGCATCTCTAAACCTGTATTTGAATTTAAAAACAGATTGATAGAGTGCATATAGCATCACTGAATTCATTCAGATGTTATAATTGTTCGGATTAAAATATGAACATAAAAACCGTATTACAGACATGTTTTGTCGTAAGCTGCTTCATTGTATCTGGTATTTCTCAGGCAACGATACCTACCATTAGTACCAGTAAAAAATCACTTACACAGCTCATTGAAACAGCTGTGATTAAAGATCAAAAACGCAGCGAAATTACTGCGCAAATGCAAGCAACATTAGAAAACAGTGTTGCAATTTCTAGCCTGCCCGATCCAAAACTTAAAATGGGATTTGGTGGTCTACCTCTGAATAGTTTTTCATTTGATAGCGATCCCATGACCATGCTTTCTGTTGGCTTAATGCAACAGTTTGGCCGTGGTGCAACACTCGATTTGCAACAACTCAAAGGTGAAATTCAAGCCAAAGGTATTGAATTACAACTTGGTGTACGTGAATTAGACATTGCTAATGCCATCACACAGCGTTGGATAGAACTTGGTTATTTGCAGCATGTTGAAGCCATCATCAACAAAAATAAGCGTTTATTTTCCGAGTTAGCACAGGTAACAAAAACCAATTACGCCAACGGTACGAATGAAGCGCAAGATGTTCTACAAGCCCAACTGCAAATCAGCAAAATTGATGAAACGCTAAATAATAATCTGCAACAACAGCAACGCTTAATTTACCAGTTGTCTGAATGGTTGGGTGCACAATGGTTATCCAGTGCTGGCACAATGAATGCCAAACAACCATTACATTGGCAAAAGCTCAATACGCTGCTTCCTCAATTAGAAAATCGGACAGAGCACTACGCTATTTTGCGTCATCACCCGATAGTGAAGATTTCTGATACGGCGATCTCAGCCAGTGAAACCCAAGTGGATATTGCAACCGAAGCCTACAAACCCCTGTTTGGTGTCGAAGTGATGTACGGTGCCCGTTTTGCCAATGGCATGAATGGAAAACCAGCATCAGACATGCTGTCAGCTTATCTCACCATGGATGTCCCGTTGTTCACAGAAAACAAACAAGACCGCACCTACAATGCCGCTCAGCAGCAAGTTATCGCAGCGAAATCTCAGCGTGATTTATTGCTACAACAGATGAACGCCAAGGTAAATACGCTGTTGATTGAACGCCACAATCTATTAAGTCGAATTGAGCGTTACAAGAAGAACCTACAACCCCAAGCAAAAGCTCGCACCCAAGCCGTCGAGCGCGGTTATCAAAACAATACAGCCTCATTTAAAGACGTGATCACCGCAGCCAATGATGAGTTAAACCTTAATACCGAACGTGTACGTATCGAAACCGATCTGCAATTAACGAATAGTCAATTGGCGGCATTAACCAATGGTTTCGACATTCAATCTTCAACATTAACCAACAATAATAATCAGTAAGGGTTAACCATGAAAACGCATTCTACTTTTGCCATCGCAGCACTCGCTCTTGTTATTGGTGGTGTTATCGGGGGTATGGCTGCACCGTATTTTTCAAGCCACTCAGGGCATCAAAATCAAGAAACAACCTCAAATGATGAGCCACTTTACTGGGTTGCACCGATGGATCCTAACTATCAACGAGATAAACCGGGTAAATCGCCAATGGGGATGGATTTGATCCCTGTTTATGCTGATGACTTAAACGGCAACAATGACAAACTCGGTACGGTCAAAATCGATCCCGCCGTTGAAAACAACCTAGGGGTTAAAACCGCACTGGTGACAAAACAAGTGTTGTCACCACAAATTGCCACGATCGGTTACATCGCCTTTGATGAAAGCCAATTATGGCAAACGAACTTACGTGTTAGTGGTTGGGTTAAAAAGCTGTATATCAACGCCGTGGGTGAAAAGGTTAAGAAAGACGATGTGCTATTTACCCTTTATTCACCTGAATTGGTGAAAGCCCAAGAAGAATTGCTGAACGCATACCGTAGTGGTCGTTCAGGATTAGTATCTGGCGCAAAACAGCGTCTGCTTTCAATGGGTGTCGATAAAGCTCAAATCAGCCAAATACTACAAACAAAAAAAGCCAAACAAACCATAGATATTAAAGCGTTAGGCAATGGGATCATCGCTAGCTTAAATGTGCGAGAAGGTGGTTACTTATCACCAAGCCAAACCGCAATTAGTGCTGGTACTATCAATGAGGTATGGGTCAACGCAGAGATTTTTGAGCGCCAAGCCCACTGGGTAAAACAAGATACCCCAGCCACCATGACGTTAGAAGCGATTCCAAACCAACAATGGCAAGGTAAGGTGGATTATATCTACCCTATTTTAGATCCCAAAACACGCACGCTGCGTGTACGGCTAAAATTTGCCAATGATAATGGTGATTTAAAACCAAACATGTTTGCCAATATCACCTTGCAGCCTCACTCAGAAGACACCGTACTGACTATCCCTTCTCAAGCAATTATTCGATCTGGTGGCATGAGCCGTGTGGTGCTATCTGAAGGTGATGGTAAATACCGCTCAGCCAAAATCATTGTGGGTCGAGAAGCTAACAATATCACTGAAGTCGTTAAAGGCTTAAAAGAAAACGATCGGATTGTTACTTCGGCACAATTTATGCTCGATTCTGAATCGAGCCAATCAGCCGATCTGTCACGCATTAATGGTCAAGATGAAAAACAAGCATCTGTATGGGTCACAGGTACCATCACAGACATCATGCTTGATCATAATATGCTCACTATCAACCACCAGCCAGTACCAGAGTGGAGCTGGCCGGGCATGGTGATGAATTTTGATCTTACTAAAAATATCGACACGTCAACGCTGGCAAAAAATCAAAATATTGAGTTTGAAATTCAAAAAACGCCACAGGGTAAATATGAGATCCTTGCGTTAAAAGTATCTGACAACCAAGCAGCAAAAGCGCATTGGATCACAGGCAAAATCACTATGCTCATGGCGGACTTTAATATGATCACCGTCAGCCATGACGCCGTCGATGATTGGCAATGGTCAGCCGGCGAAATGAACTTCACCACTGATGGCAGCATTGATTTAAATGCCTTTAAAGAAGGTGAATCTGTTTCCTTTTTAGTCGAAAAAGAGAACGCAGATTACGTATTAAAAGCGCTTACACCTGCCAATAATAAGGGAGATAAATAATGATCCCTGCCATTATTCGATGGTCGATCAACAACCGCTTATTGGTGTTGATTGCGACGCTATTTCTCACTCTGGGTGGCTTATATAGCGTTAAGAATACGCCTGTTGATGCCATTCCTGATCTTTCTGATGTACAGGTGATCATCAAAACCAGTTACCCCGGTCAAGCGCCCCAAGTAGTCGAAGATCAGGTGACCTATCCGTTAACAACAGCCATGTTAGCCGTACCGGGGGCTGAAACCGTTCGTGGTTATTCTTTCTTTGGTGACTCCTATGTCTACATTATTTTCAATGATAAAACCGACATGTATTGGGCTCGCTCACGGGTATTGGAATATTTAAGCCAAGTTGCGCCTAAACTGCCCGCTAATGCCAAACCAACATTAGGCCCAGATGCCACCGGTGTAGGTTGGATTTACAGCTATGTATTACAAGATAAAACAGGCAAGCACGATCTGGCAGAGCTTCGTAGCCTGCAAGACTGGTTCTTAAAATACGAGTTGCAAACCGTTGAAGGGGTCTCCGAAGTTGCCACCGTTGGCGGTATGGTGAAGCAATATCAAGTGGAAATCGATCCCGCTAAGTTGCGTGCTTACGATTTGACGTTGCAACAAGTCAACATGGCAATCCAAAACGGCAACCAAGAAACAGGCGCATCGGTAATTGAAGTCGCTGAAGCTGAACACATGGTGCGTACCACAGGTTACTTAACCAATATTGATGATATTAAATCACTACCATTGAAAGTCACGGCGACGGGAATCCCGTTACTGTTAGGTGATGTCGCAACCATCAATCTTGGTCCACAAATGCGTCGTGGTATCTCTGAATTTAACGGTGAAGGTGAAGCGGTTGGTGGCGTTATCGTGATGCGATTTGGTGAAAATGCCAGTGCCGTGATTGATAAAGTCAAAGCAAAACTCGAAACGTTACAACGTAGCTTGCCTGATGGTGTTGAAATAGTCGCCACTTATGATCGCTCTACCCTTATCGATCAAGCGGTAGAAAACCTATGGCAAAAACTGGCTGAAGAATTCATCGTTGTTGCCATTGTCTGCGCCCTCTTTTTATTCCATATACGCTCATCGCTGGTGATCGCCATTAGCTTGCCGATCGGTATCTTATCTGCGTTCATCATCATGCATTGGCAAGGTATTAACGCCAACATCATGTCATTAGGCGGCATCGCTATCGCCATTGGTGCCATGGTAGATGGTGCCATCGTAATGATTGAAAACTTGCATAAGCACATTGAGCGCACGCCACTGACCAATGAAAACCGCTGGCAAGTGATCAGTAAAGCGGCTGAAGAAGTCGGCACACCTCTGTTCTTCTCACTACTGATCATCACATTAAGTTTTGTGCCTGTGTTTGCGCTTGAAGGTCAAGAAGGCAAGATGTTCTCTCCCCTCGCCTTTACCAAAACCTATGCAATGGCGGCAGCCGCAGGGTTAGCGATCACCTTAGTGCCCGTGTTAATGGGCTACTTTGTTCGAGGTCGAATTTTACCTGAAAGCAAAAATCCGATTAATAAAGCCCTGATTGCGCTTTATCGCCCAATGCTCAACATCAGCTTACGTTTTCCTAAAACCATCATTGCAATAGCAATTGCGTTAATGGCGTCGTCTTACTACCCCATCACCAAGTTAGGTAGCGAGTTTATTCCGCCATTAGACGAAGGCGATCTGATGTATATGCCGACTACCTATCCGGGGATCTCAATTGGTAAAGCCCGTGAGTTATTACAACAAACTAATAAATTGATCAAAACCGTACCGGAAGTAGCAACCGTGTGGGGCAAGGTGGGACGTGCAGAATCGGCAACCGATCCCGCACCTTTAACCATGATCGAAACGGTGATCCAATTAAAACCGAAAGATCAATGGCGAGAGGGCGTCACTAGCGAATCTCTGCGTAAGGAATTTGATCAATTAATTCAATTTCCGGGCTTAACCAACGCATGGGTCATGCCAATCAAAACTCGTATTGATATGTTGGCAACGGGGATCAAAACCCCTATCGGGATCAAAATTGCAGGCCCAGATCTGCAAGTGATAGAGAAAATTGGTGCGGAGCTTGAGCCGATTCTCAATAACATCACAGGGACTGCTTCTGTGTATGCTGAACGTGTTGCTGGCGGTCGCTACATCACAATCGATATTAAACGTCGTCAGGCGGCACGATATGGCTTGTCCGTTAAAGATATTCAACAGGTGATTTCGACTGCTGTGGGTGGTATGAACGTCAGTGAAAGTGTCGAAGGTTTAGAGCGTTATCCTATTAACGTGCGTTACCCACAATCTTACCGTGACTCAGTGACTAAGCTGCAACACTTACCGCTAGTCACCCCCAACGGTGCACGTATTGCGTTAGCTGATGTGGCTGATATTCGCTATGAAGACGGACCACCGATGATCAAAACCGAAAATGCTCGCCCTAATGGTTGGGTGTTTGTTGATATTGATGATCGCGACTTAGGCTCATACGTAACTGAAGCACAACAAACGGTGGCAGAGCAGCTTAAATTACCTGCGGGTTATTCACTGGCATGGTCTGGTCAATATGAGTATATGGAACGTGCAAAAGCCCGTTTAAGTATTGTTGCGCCATTAACCATTAGCATCATCATGCTACTGCTTTACTTTAGCTTCCGCCGAGTCACTGAAGTGCTGGTGATCATGGCAACCCTACCTCTCGCCATGGTGGGTGGATTATGGCTGATGTGGTACTTGAACTTTAACTTCTCGATTGCCGTTGGGGTGGGTTTCATTGCCCTTGCTGGTGTTGCCGTCGAGATTGGCGTCATCATGTTGGTTTATCTCAACCAAGCGTGGAGTTTTAAACAGCAAGATTGCGCAGAGAAAACGCTCACCACTGACGATCTCCATGCTGCGATTCATGAAGGTGCCGGACAACGTGTTCGCCCTGTGATGATGACAGTACTTACCGTGATCATCGGTTTAATTCCCATTATGTATGGTGCAGGAACCGGCTCTGAAGTCATGCAGCGTATTGCGGCACCTATGATAGGTGGCATGGCATCAGCGTTAATTCTCACCCTACTTGTTATCCCTGCTGTATTTAAACTTTGGAAAAATATGGCAATGAAAAAGTCAGTATAAACAAGCTCAATCACGTGGTTATCCAATATGGGTAACCACAATATCGACTTCACTATAAAGGAATAGAGAATGAAATTATTCAATCACACATTCGTTGCGCTTTTACTTACCACCTCAAGCGTTGCATTGGCTGAAATGGATCACAGTAAGATGGAGCATGGTGCAATGAAAATGGATCACAGCACTATGGATATGAAAGGTATGTCTGCTGTGGGTATGCCAGCAAAAGGCGCAAAACCCGACAAGGTGGTTCATGTTATTTTATCCGATGACAACAAGATCACTTTTAAAAAAGACGTTGATATCCAGCCCAATGATGTGGTGCAGTTTGTTGTAATGAATACAGGCAAGATTGATCATAACTTCACTATTGGCTCAAAAGAAGAGCAAACTAAACATCGTAAAATGATGGCAACAATGGATCACAGTAACCATGAACATAACCACGATGACGGTAGCAGCGTAACCGTCGCACCAGGCAAAGCTAAACAAGTTTTATGGCATTTCCATGGTGATAATAATGTTGTTCTATCTTGTAATATGCCGGGACACTCTGAAGCCGGTATGACGAAAACATTAACGCTTTAAACCAGATTAATCACTGCATAATTTACCGTGGCTGCAATCTCTTCAGCCACGGTTTTTATATAATGAAATAAGTAAACCTAACGATAGTATTGGTCACAATGCTATATACAGATGTGTGTTAATTACTCGTAACACCACAAGATTGATGTTCTGTTTTACATACACAATCAGCCGCTTCTATTTGCACCGTAACATGCTCAATATCAAAGTGCTCGTGAACATGATGTTTAATCTCATCAGCTAATGATTGTGCTTGTAAATAATCGTCAACGACTAGGTGTACCGTCATGGCATTTTCAGTGGTACTCATCGGCCATACATGCAGGTCATGGAAAGTGGCAACATTTGGCAATGCCGCTAAATACGCTTTTAATCCTGCCATATCAACATTGCTTGGTACTGCATCTAATGAATAGTTAATTGAATCTTTTAGTAATCCCCATGTACCAATTAAAATGACCACCACAATAGCTAAACTGGTGGCTGGATCTAACCAATCCCAGCCTGTCATATTAATAATAAACGCTGAAATAATGACACCAAGCGATACTGAGGCATCCCCTGCCATATGTAAAAATGCCCCTTTCATGTTCAGATCATGCTTTTGTCCTTTCGCAAATAGCATCGCTGTCGCAGCATTTATAATGACACCAATAAAGGCAACAACCATCACCGTTATACCAGCAACTGGACGAGGATCTGAAAATCGCTGAACCGCCTCCCATGCAATGGCTCCGAGTGCAAATAACAACAATATAGCACTGGTTAATGATGCCAATATTGTGGCTTTACGAAAGCCATAAGTTCGTTGATCGGTTGCGGCTTTTTTTGCTAAGGCAAAAGCGCCCCATGCTAAAACTAACGTAACAACATCGCTCAAGTTATGGCCTGCATCAGCCAATAAGGCTAAAGAATCAGTAACAAAGCCATATATTGCTTCGACAATGACATAAAGAAGATTAAGTACAATTCCTAGTGCGAATGCAGAATTGTAATTTGAAATAGAGTGTTCATGTGAGTGCGCCATTAGCCGTTTTCCATTTTTATCATCTCTATTAATGTTACTCTTTCTGATAAGAATCACATGCAACCTGATATTACAGATGTAAAAAAAGCAGCCAACGCTGCTTTTTATTACTTTCGATTTATTCTGTTACGTCTGAAATAACGTTATTCTGCTTCTGCCGTCGCAGGCTCTTCACCACGAAAGTTAATTTGTAATGCTTGCAAAAAGTTACGTAGCACCTGATCTTTGCACTCACGGTAATGCTTATGATCAAGCTTGCGGAAAAAAGCACTTAATTCATGCTTACTTAAACGGAAATCCACCAGCTTAAACAAATCCAATACATCATCTGCTTTTAGATTTAATGCAATTTGAAGCTTACGGAAAATAATATTATTAGTCAGCTTTTTCTCTGGTACTGGTTGTGGACCTTCTTTCTTGCCACGCTTTTGATTGATAAAGCCGTTTAGAAACGTTGCAAATTCTTCGTCAGAACAACTTTTGTAATCGTCGTTATCTTCTGGCTTTAACCAGTTACATACTTGCTCACGAGTTACCGTAACGTCTGCTTGTGCAAAGATTTCAATTAGTTGGCTATCATTTAAATCAAAGATGTAGCGTACACGGCGTAAAATATCGTTATTAGTCACAATTTTTCCAGTTTAGTAGGCTGCCCCTTATAGGGATAACAGCTAAATTTGGGCTGATACTAGCAGATGTTGCAAGGTTATTCACTTGCATTAATCAAAGATGACACATCTACCGTAGCTATCATCGCTTTCGTTAATGGGTTTTTCTCACTGGTGATTAGAAGCTTATTGTTGTTATACCAATGCACCGCTTCCCACTGAGAATAAATTCTTAACCGCTTATATTGCGCTGTTGACCAATCTAATTGATTGCCTTTGACTTTCACTAACCAAATAAATGAATACCCTAAAAAGACATCTTTACGATACCCCAACAACACAAGCGTAGACGTTGTGGCATTGTAATCAGCGCTGGTGATTAACCCTTCTGTTGGATAATCCCCAGCAGGTGTAACAGTCTGATTAACTTTAGTTGTACTTAAACGGTATAGTTTAGTGTGCTCATTTTGCCAATTTTTACTAAATAGCCAAAGTTGATCTCCTACTACCGTTATCGCTTCACTATCATAATTATGTTGATACGTTTTACCCGGTTTAAAATCTTTAAAGCGATAGCGAATTGTAGTAATGGGTGACACTGACGAGCCTTTTTTAAGCGATGTTAGTGGGACTTTATAAATCACACCACCATTACGACGAGTCGAATTATTTCCTGTATCACCAATATATAGATAGCGCTTACTTTGTGCTAAATCTTCCCAATCATAGTTTTTACTGTGTTTTACCGTCACTGTTTTTGTGACCGTTTTAAAATCAGAAGACAGTTGGTAAATCTGATTTTGACTGCCACTGTCATTATGAGACCATATCTGTCCATTAATAAGGGCAAGACCTGATGATTCATTCAACACTTCAGGTAAATTTGCCAGAACATCAACATCTAATGGCTTACGTACAGAATACGTAGACGCTGAACTACAGCCAGATAAGCTGAGTAAAGCCACTACCAGATAAATATGTTTTTTGAATATATCTACCACTAAAACAAACCTATTAAATTTAAAAGTGAGTTACTACTTACTTTACATTTATAACCGCTACTTTGTTCTTGAAGACTACAAATGTTGCCGCGAAACTCTGCACAAATAGCACTTACCAACCATACTTAGAGAATTAGTTTCTAGAATACGCTGACATTTAGCACTCAATACATTGATATGCGAGATATTATGCTAATACGACTATTATTGCTCAGTTTTCTTTTGACCATCTCTATTCCTGCCTATAGTAGCAGTGATAAAAAGCCGCCTGCACTCGTACTTCCAGATATTCTACAACCTGAACACGCAAAAAATAAAACTACCCCCATGCCTTTTACTCGCACCGGCCCAACAATTCAAGTCGCGATTTTACTTGATGCCAGTGGCTCTATGGGAGGATTAATCAATCAGGCAAGAGAACAAATCTGGTTAATCATCAATGCCATTGCAACAGCTAATAAACATGATCACCCTGTTACATTACAAGTTGCATTGTTTGAATATGGCGTTGAGCATCAGTCAAAACATGATGGTTATTTACGTCTACTCTCACCACTCACATCCGATCTTGATCAATTTTCAGAAGCACTTTTTGCAATCAAAATTGGGGGAAGTAAAGAATATGCACCACAAGTGATTCAAGAAGCAACAAACCGGTTACAGTGGAGCAAGCACCCAGACGATCTACGTTTGATCATCATTGCAGGTAATGAAGAGTTTCAACAAGGGGATATTCCTATTAGCCATGCTATTCCCCTTGCGGTAAGTAACGGTATTGTCGTAAATACCTTATATTGCGGCCCTCATTTAAAAGGCCGAGAATTACAATGGGCAACACCTGCATTGTTAGGTCATGGCAATTACTTAAATATCGATCATAAGAAAAAAGCACCGCAGATTGAGACCCCTTATGACGATGATATTATCGAGCTGGGTCGTCAACTTAACGAAACTTACATTGGTTATGGTGCAAAAGGATCAAGTAAAAAAAATCAGCAACTCGCTCAAGATACCAATGCATCAAGCCTTTCTAAATCGAGTAGCGCAGAGCGCAGCATTGCCAAAGCAGGTAAACAGTATAAAACTCAGGATTGGGATTTAATTTCACTCGCACAAGAAAATTTAGAGCAAGGTTTAACGTACGCAAAAAAAGATCAACAGCACTACCGTGGATTAAATGACCAACAAATCATCGGAAAGCTTAAACGACAAATAGCGCAAAGAGAAAAGCTACAACAACAAATATCGGCGTTAGAACAACAACGAAAAACCTTTATTAAACAATCAAAAAACACAAAAAAAACTCAGAAAGATGACTTGGGAAATGCGATTATTTTAACCATACAGGATCAAGCTAAATCAAAAGGCTTTAGTTTCCTATGAACGTCCAACTAAAAAAGCGGCTATTACCTTTATGGGTATATATGGCTTTACTTTTAACATCTAGTACCATCTTAGGCTTAACACTATCACCACTTACAGGCCCAACTTACACAGGTGATCTCAGCGCTCTTGAAAAAAAAAGGGTGGTAAGAGTATTAGTCTCGGCTGATCTGGGTTTTTATTATATTGAAGATGGTCTGCCGAAGGGCATTATTGCTGAATTACTTCATCACTTTGAGTTAGATATTCATAAAACTTATCCAAAGCTCAATATTCAAGTGATCCCTGTTCATCGAGATCAACTCATACCATTCTTGATTGCTGGACACGGTGATCTCGCTGTTGCCAATTTAACCATTACTGAACAACGAAAAAAGCAAGTCGCATTTAGTGAACCTGTACTTAGCAATATTTCAGAAGTCATCATTAATAATATTGATTTTCCTGAAATCACCCAAATAGAACAACTCAGCGATAAAGAGATCTGGGTAAGAAAAAGTTCTAGTTATTACCAAAGCCTACTTGAAGTCAACAATCGTTTACGACTGCAACGCCTTGATCCAATGAAAATTCATTTTATAGAAGAAACGCTTCAAGACTATGAGTTGCTAGAAATGGTCAATCTTGGATTGATGAATATGACTGTTTTAGACGAACATAAAATGAAAATATGGCAAACAGTATTACCTAAATTACGCATGAACTCTGCCTTTGTTTTACGCAGTAATGGTGAGATCGCATGGGCGATGAGAAAAGAAAGCCCTCAATTAATGACATTAGTTAATACCTATATTGAACAAATAAAATCAGGCACATTATTAGGTAATGTCATTTATAATAAATATTTAGATAATCAAGGTTGGATAACTAACCTATTGAGTGATAATAACATTGATAAAATGGAAAAGCTTTCTGATCTATTTTTTAAATATTCATCCGAATATGACTTTGATTATTTAATGATGATGGCACAAGGCTTTCAAGAGTCAGGTCTAAACCAACATAAGGTCTCAAATAAAGGCGCTGTAGGAATTATGCAAGTACTACCTAGTACGGCAAGAGATCGATATATTAATATTCCTAATATTTATACCTCAAGTAACAATGTTCATGCTGGTATTAAATATATGCGTTATATCCAAAATAATTATTTAGATGATAACCGCTTAACTTTTGATAATAAAATGTACATGACACTTGCCTCTTATAATGCAGGGCCAGGTAATATTAGAAAAATGCGTCGTTATGCAAAAGAAAAAGGCTATAACCCTGATATTTGGTTTAATAATGTTGAAATTATTACAAGAAAGCACATTGGCAAACAACCTGTCGTCTATGTCACCAATATCAATCGTTATTATATTGTTTATAAACAATTAATGAGTTTAAAGAAATACCGTGAAAAAGGAATCCGGCCTTTTGTCCCTCCTTACCGGTTTGATGCCCCTACTGTCCTTGAATAACGGCTATTACTTACGTTGAACGTCATTAAACCTAGACGATCAACGTAAGTTTGCCACCTATACATTATTTAGACTTTAGGCTTTTATTAAGTCTTGTTTCACTGCGCTGTTCGTGTCGATGGAAGTACCATAATTTACGATTTTTAGAGGATTTTTTCATCATTTCGATTCCACTAAACTATCACGAATAAAATATTTGTTCGCAATACACTTTAATATTTAGCGCAGCATTGAATCATATTTAAAAAAATCTGAAATTTATTTATCTTAAATATTATTTTCCATATTTAATGAACACAATTAAAAATAACATTCATCATACACAGAAACTACATTTGGCTATTTAACATTCGGATTTTTACCAACTCACCTACTGTTATATTCTAAATTTCATAAAAAAGTCTTTTTACGTCAGATTACAAGTGAGATTCAGCTCACACTTATGCTCATTGGGTATATTGCTGATACCGCTATTTGAGCGTATAACGACAACCCTGTAACTACGGGGCTCTTTCAAACTGCAATCGTTTGCCGCAATCGTGATTCATCTAAGTAATGAATAGAGACAAGAAAATGACGTCACTAAAAAATGAGATTTGAATCACTTTTAGAAAGAAAGAAATGATTAAACATAAATACATTGATTGATAAGTATCACACTGAGAGCAACCGAATATGGTCTATCTACATTTCATTTTAGGGTTAGTTGTTATCGCAGCCCTAGCACTTGTTGCAAGTAATAACCGTAAAAACATCAAATATCGATATATTATCCAGCTACTGTTTATTGAAATGGGATTAGCCTACTTCTTGCTTAACTCCTCAATGGGTACAGGCATCGTTAAAGAATTTGCTGATGGCTTTAATGGCTTACTTAATTTTGCTGCAGAAGGGACTAATTTCGTCTTTGGCAACCTCTCGAATAATGATGGCTTTAACTTCTTCCTAAGTGTCTTAATGCCAATCGTCTTTATTTCTGCACTCATTGGTATTCTTCAACATATCAAAGTATTGCCTTACGTAATCAAAGCTCTTGGCTATTTATTATCAAAAGTGAATGGCATGGGCAAACTTGAATCATTTAACGCTATTAGCGCATTAATGGTCGGTCAATCTGAAAACTTCATTACCTATAAAGATATTCTCAGCAAGATGTCAGAGAGACGCATGTACACGTTAGCGGCAACAGCCATGTCGACAGTGTCTATGTCTATCGTCGGTTCTTACATGAAGCTTATCGATCCTAAATATGTTGTTGCTGCCCTATTTCTTAACATGTTTAGCACCTTTATCATTCTTTCGATCATTAACCCATACGATCATGAAGCCGAAATGAATATTGATGAGATGATGGCCGCTGAAAGTGGAGAGAAACTCACGTTCTTTGAAATGCTCGGGGAATACATCCTTACCGGTTTTAAAGTTGCAGTTATTGTAGCTGCCATGCTGATTGGTTTTATTGCTATAATTTCAATGATTAATGCTGGCTTTGATGCTGCATTTGGTATTAGCTTCCAAGATATTCTTGGTTATGCATTCTACCCATTCGCATGGATTATCGGTATTCCTGCCCATGAAGCATTACAAGCCGGTAGTATCATGGCAACAAAATTGGTCGCTAATGAGTTTGTTGCCATGATCTCGCTAGAAAAACAAGTTGGTGGCTTATCTGCTCATACCACAGGTATCATATCTATTTTCCTTGTGTCATTTGCCAACTTTAGCTCTATCGGTATTCTTGCCGGTGCTGTTAAAGGTGTTAATGAAGAAAAAGGTAATATGGTAGCGCGTTTTGGTTTACGTCTACTTTATGGCTCAACTCTAGTAAGTTTCTTATCAGCGCTAATCGCAGGTATCATGCTTTAACCGTTATACTTTTACCTCTTCAAACGCCAGTCTTTTATCATATAAAAGCTGGCGTTTTTTATTTCAATATTTACTTCTTTTTTAAATTTATTCCTCTTGATTGAAATATTAACTTTCATTTTCAGTTGTTTGATTTGTATGATGAATGTATAGAATTGTGTAACTCATCACATAAAATTCGAATTCACGAACAATGTCCTGAGCCTATTAACTAAATAACTATAATTTTGAGGCTTATATGTCGGATAAAACCGTCTCTGGTGCTGAACTAGTCGTTGAAACGCTAAAAGCGCACGATGTACCACATATTTTTGGCATTCCAGGTGCAAAAGTTGATGCAGTATTTGATGCTGTTTGTGATAACGGACCAGAAATTATAATTTGCCACCATGAACAAAATGCGGCATTTATGGCTGCTGCAACAGGGCGTTTGACCGGTAAAGCGGGAATTTGTTTAGCGACCTCAGGTCCTGGGGCATCAAATCTTGTCACAGGCGTTGCAACAGCAAACAGTGAAGGTGATCCTGTTGTTGCCCTAGCCGGTGCCGTTCCACTTTCAATGTATTCTCACAATACGCACCAATCAATGGACACGCGTTCATTGTTTAATCCCATTACCAAGTTTTCGGCTGAAGTCATGGACAGTGGTTCTGTACCGGATGTCGTGCATAAAGCTTTTCGTATCGCTGAACAACCAACACAAGGGGCAAGCTTTGTAAGCTTACCACAAGACATTTTAACTAATCGTATTCCCTACCAGCCTGTACAGCAGCCAAATCCAATTTTGTTTGGTGGTGCTCACCCACAAGCTGTTCGTCAAGCAGCTGATCATATTAATGCCGCAAAAAATCCGGTGCTGTTGCTAGGCATGGATGCAAGCCAACCTTTTGTTGCAGATACTATTCGCCAACTACTAAAACAAACACCAATTGCGGTTGTGAATACGTTTGCAGCAGCTGGCGTTATCTCTCATGATTTATACAACTGCTTTTTAGGTCGCGTTGGCTTATTTAAAAACCAACCTGGTGATATTGCATTAAATAACGCAGACTTGATCATCACCATTGGTTACAGCCCAATTGAATACGATCCTATTCTTTGGAATAAAGATGCCAATACGCCAATTATTCATATTGGTTATCAACAAGCAGATTTAGAAATCAGTTACAACCCTGTCTGTGAGGTGGTTGGTGACTTAGCGGTATCAGTGGCGTCTATTGCGAGTGAATTAGATAAACGAGAATCACTAGAAAGTAACCAACAAATCCAATTATTACGCCACGATTTGCAGCATATTATGCAGATGGGTAGTAATAAAACCTCATCAATTGGTGTTCACCCATTACGCTTTGTTCATGATTTACGCCGCTTTGTCAGTGATGATACCACTGTATGTTGTGATGTAGGCTCAATCTATATTTGGATGGCACGTTACTTCCATAGCTTTGAGCCTCGCCGTTTATTGTTCAGTAATGGTCAACAAACATTAGGTGTTGCACTGCCGTGGGCTATTGCAGCATCTCTCCTTCATCCTAATGAAAAAGTAATTTCGATGTCTGGTGATGGCGGTTTCTTATTCTCATCAATGGAATTAGCGACAGCCGTTCGTCACAAATGTAATATTGTTCATTTTGTTTGGACAGATCACAGTTATGACATGGTTAAAATCCAACAGCTTAAAAAATATGGTCGTGAGAGTGCTGTGAGCTTTATGGGTCCTGACATTGTTAAGTACGCAGAAAGTTTCGGTGCACATGGTTTAGCGATCAATACTGCCGATGACATCGAACCTGTGATGCGTAAAGCAATGAGTTTAAGTGGCCCAGTATTGGTCAACGTAAATGTTGATTATAGCGATAACAGCCGCTTGCTAGACCAACTACACCCTTGCCAGCAAGATTAATAGGAGCATCAAATGAGTACAGAGACAAATAGCAAAACGTTTTACCAAACCTCTATGATGAGTGCCTTAATTGCAGGCTTATATCACGGTGATTTCACAATTGGTCAGTTATTAGATCATGGTAACTTTGGTATTGGTACATTTAACGATCTTGATGGTGAAATGATTGTAATGGGAGATGAAGTTTACCAACTTACGAGTACTGGTGACATTCATCTTGTAGATCACGATATCACGACACCTTTTGCTTCTATTGTTAACTTTGAACCTAAAGAAAAACTCAGTTTAATTGAGCTTAATAAGCAAGAGTTTGAAACTTGTCTGGAGCAAGATCTACTGGCCCATAACGCAATTAATGCCATCCGTTTAACAGGTAAGTTCTCGTATGTAAAAACACGTACCGTACCTGCTCAGCACCGTCCTTATCCGCCTATGGTTGAAGTTGTTAAGCATCAGCCTATCGCCGAAATTACGCATGTTTCAGGTGTAATGATTGGCTTTAAAATTCCAGATTACATGATTGGTATTAACGTTCCCGGTTTCCACTTCCACTTCATCAGTGATGATCGCACTCAAGGCGGACATGTGAGTGACTTTATTCTCACAGAAGGTAGTGTGGAAGTTGAAATATTTAAAGACTTCCATCTTCGCATGCCTGCATCACAAGAGTTTGATCGCGCAGATCTCCACCCTGAAGATCTACAAGCGGCTATTCATGTGACTGAGAAGTAATCAACTAAAATATCTGTTTGTATAAACTCAAAAGGAGCGCGTCATCATCGCTCCTTTTTTATCTGTTATTTTTCATATAATCTAAAGTTATTCAGATCAAATAACCATGTTTGTGCAGGGTTACCTGGCAATGCCACAGTAATTGTTTTATTGTCATTAGTAATCGTTGGTATGTCGCTGCAATTACCAAACTCACTCGTTATTAAAGGTAATGAGTTCTGTCTTGCTACAACATACATAAACATCGCAGGGCATGCCGTACCACCTGTCGATAGCCAAACTAAGCTAACTTTACCGTTATCGATCGGAAATTCTTTTTCTATTCCTAAATTACCGTATTCATCTGATGAATAAATTTCATTGCTATCAAGATATAAGCTCGCATTACCATCGTCAGTACTCTTGGTAAATTTTAGTGGTTTAACTTGTGGGCCTTCTTCAAATTTAGGTTGAAAATATTGACTTTTATCCGAATAGGTTAATATCGCACCATTCAAAGTTATCTTTTCCCCGACCTTATCCATAATGAAAGGTTCATTTGTGTCATTGATGCGTAGTTCATAGCTCTGACCATCTGGCATTTCTAACCAATAATTTAAGGTCGCATAATTTAATGTTCCAGTTAACGTTATTGGGATCATCGATTCAAGCTCTGTCGCATTCACATTTGTTGTTACTACAGAGCTAAGTAATAAGAGGGATTTTAAAAAAAATTGTGATTTTTTTAGCATCATTCAGCCTTCCAATGACATAGATACGAGAAATAGCAGCATTCCACTGCTCACAGAGGTATCTTACGCTTTAGGTGGCTGTCTTTTATGATATAAGTCAAAATATTAACGTCCACAGGAAAAAGCATTGATTGCTTATATTTTTTCAGCAAATATTGATATTTAGATAAAAAACTGACTTAGTACCAAACAATAATTAATCAGGTTATGCATTATAAAGTTTAAATTGTTTTAACTGACCACTAAGCCATTTTTTGTCACTAGCTGTTAGCTTTCTATCTGATATCTAATCACCTAAATGTAGTACCGCATTCATAGATGATGTTTGATGCTGTTTAACTATTTCTCGATAGACATTAAACTAACCCGCAGGAAAGTTAGAACATGACACAACAGCTATGGCGGCTTTATCCAATCAACCTTCAGCTAAAGTCTGAGTCTGTGCTACTGGACTTATCATGTTATTTGACACAAAACGATAATAATGTTGATTCGGTTTGAGTCCGTCAACATCTACTTTAACCGTTAAATCTTTTATGCTCTCAGTAGTAACCTCACCCGACGCAACAATATGAGTAAATAGCTCATCTGTTGTTACTAGTCATAACACATCAATTAAACGCGCTTGCGTCGTTAAACGGGTCCAAATAATAACGGCATGCTGTAAAGGATCGCCACTAGCAACGCCGTGATTAAAACCGACTTCAATATATGACTGATGCTGCTGCTCATCCTTACTTTTGCACCCAAAGCGAAGTAACCACCACTGTAGATGATAGTGCTTTAACGAATCCTCGACGTGATAACGACATATCTATTCCTTTAAATACGACAACTAGTCAAACCAGATGGATATCGCATCTCTTTATGACGTTTTTGTTGATCCAAGGTGTAACTTTTTTTAATAAAAGCCTAAAAAAGCCCCCATCACCAAATTTTGAATCCCTACTAGGAATTTTATTATTACACAGCAGTAAAAGTAATTTGACGCTATAGGTTATTATCATCTTAATAGAAATAAATATAATACCACTCATCGCAGAAAAGTGAGGTTTTGAAAATATATACCTGCTTTATCTCACAAAACTTGAATTTTGGTGGATTTCATTGTCTTATATCAAGGAAATTCATCTAATAAATGATAGAGCATGCCATTCCATATAGGCATTCTCAAAAAAAATAGAGTAGCAACGGATTAGCTCATTAATTTAATGATGGTCAAACCATCCCCTGTGGAATGAAGTCCAGGGTGCCTTTTGAGGAATTCGTATGTCACGAATCGTTATTGTAGGTGGCGGTGCCGCAGGCTTAGAGTTATCAACTCTATTAGCAAAAACCGTACGTAAAGAAGACGAAATTATTCTTGTAGAACCAGAAACGCATCACTTCTGGAAACCTCGTTTGCATGAAATTGCAGCAGGTACTTTTGATAGCGACTTAGATACAGTTTGTTACTTCACCCACGGTGCTCGTCATGGCTATCAACATTATCAAGCCGCGATGACTGATATTGATCGTGATAATAAAATGCTTTCTGTTCGTCGCCCTGATGGTACAGAGGCGGGATTAAAATACGATTACCTTGTTATTGCAATTGGTGCGGTAAGTAACGACTTTAATACTACGGGTGCGAAAGATCATTGTTTATTCCTAGATTCAGCAAGCCAAGCACGTCAAGCATGGCATCAAGTTAGCCAAATCCTACGTGCTAGTGAAGATCGCACGGTAAACATCGTAGGAGCAGGAGCAACAGGTGTTGAACTGGCCGCTGAGCTTGCACGTGTTAGCCAAAAGCTTCAACGCTATAATGGTGCACCACTGCATATCAACTTGATTGAAGCTGCAGGCCGTGTATTACCAAATAGCCCTGAAAAAATGTCGGAAAAAGTACAAAAAGAGCTTGAGCGTAATAACGTAAATGTTCTTCTTGATACCCGTATTCGTGAAGTCACTGAAAAAGGTATGCTAACAGTTGATAACCGTGAGTTAGATGCTGATGTACAGTTCTGGGCTGCGGGTGTTAAAGCACCAGATTGGCTAAACGGTATTGGCGGTTTAAGTTATAATCGTATGAACCAAATTCAGGTAAATGCGAACTTAACAACAACCGTTGATGACAGTATCTTCTCTTTAGGTGATTGTGCGTCAATCCCTCAAGCTGATGGCAGCTTTGTGCCACCAAAAGCACAAGCGGCTAACCGTGCAGCGGTTCACTTAGCAAAAAGCCTTGGTGGTATGCTACGTGGTAAACCATTAACTGACTTCGAATTTAAAGATGGCGGTATGGTTGTTGCTGTAGGTCACCATTTTGCAGTCGGTTCATTTGCACCTGGCTCAAAAATGGAAGGAAAAATGGTACTGCAAGGACGTCTAATTCGTCGTCTATACGATACGATTTTCCGTCTTCACCAACGCACAGTAACAGGTATGTTTACCGTATCTCGTTTAATGATTGCAAAACGTCTTAAAGCAGTATTTAAACCTAACGGTATTTAATCTTTAATTCAGATCCTCAATAATGGTCAATATAATAAATATATTGACCATTATTAAAAACTTTTAAAATTTCAACTTATATTTATCAACTATTTTTATTAATAGTGTATTATCACACCTTAAATTAAATAAGTATAATAATGCTAAAACTATTCGCAAAACTATTTAATCGAAATAACCAACCTACTATTATTAACATTCATCCTGCCGTTAATCGTGGTATCACACCAACAAATAACACCTTAAAAGGTGGAAAATTACAATGTCACTGTCGTTCAAATAAAATAACGGTCTCTTTAGACGGTCAAACAGCACATAACCATATTTGTGGTTGTTCAAAATGTTGGAAACCTAAAGACGCATTATTTTCACAAGTTGCCGTTATTCCTCGCGATAAAGTAACGGTTACAGCGAATGCTGATAAACTAAAAATTGTTGACGATACGGCAGTGATTAAACGTTTTGCATGTAAAGACTGTGGTGTTCATATGTATGGTCGTATTAAAGATACAAACCACCCTTTCTATGGCTTAGACTTTGTACATACAGAATTATCTTCGACACAAGGTTGGTCAGAACCAACTTTCGCAGCATTTGTTTCTTCTATTATAGAAACAGGTACAGATCCAAAAAATATGGAAACTATCCGCGCTCGTATTGAAGAATTAGGTATGGAATCTTACGATTGTTTATCACCGGCATTAATGGATACAATTGCTGCTCACGTAGCACAACAAAACAAGTAATAATAAAAATATGATTATTCCTAATGAGTAATAATCATTTACTGTAAAACAGATTGTTTAAATCTAATAAAACTTTAGAATACTTTCATCCGTTAATTAATCTTTAATTAACGAATAGAAAATAAATAAAATAACACTCTCACTCTACATTTAATTATAAATAATATAAGAGCATCTTTATGTCTATTAAATTACACCCATCAATTGATAATGGTTTTGCTGCAACTAAAGAAAACTTTGCTGGTGGCGTATTAAGCTGTCAATGTAATACTAATACTGTACGTGTTAAGCTTGCTGGTCAAACAGCACATAACCACGCTTGTGGTTGTTCAAAATGCTGGAAGCCTGAAGGCGCTGTTTTCTCTCAAATCGCTGTGATTTCTCGTGACAATGTTGAAGTTATTGCTAATGCAGACAAACTAGTGGTTGTTGACCAAAATGCAGCAATCAAACGTCACGCTTGTAAAGAATGTGGCGTTCACATGTACGGTCGTATCGAAGATACTAACCACCCATTCCACGGTTTAGATTTTGTTCACACTGAACTATCAACTGACGAAGGTTGGTCTGCACCTGAGTTTGCAGCATTTGTTTCTTCTATCATCGAAACAGGTACTGATCCAAAAGATATGGATGCAATCCGCGCTCGTCTAAACGAACTAGGTCTTAAACCATACGATTGCCTATCTCCAGCATTAATGGATGCAATCGCAACTCACGTTTACGCACAAAATCATAAAAATGCATAAGCGATAAAATAAATCCAATAACGTTTAAAGCACATGTTAACTATTCTGGTTACATGTGCTTTTTTCTTATCTCCCGTTCAAATAATTTATCAACACAATGACGCATCTGTTGTCATTTCTATTGTTTATCACAAATGCCTAATATTGGCTCCACAACGGTTTTAAAATAATCAACTCGCCTCTAACTACCTATACCATTTTGCTTTCTATTCGGCCATTTAGTTAATTGATTATTTACACTTGGTTCAATACACCCACCGCATAGCCAATCGTGCTAAAAACAACCAGTTAGAATTAAGAAACAAATAATTATAACAATAAGAACAGAATAACTAAGAATTCCTTTAAAACATAAACTACAATGGCGTATAGTTGTTTACTAAAATTTAATATTAATTTTATGCTTATAAATCAAGTGATAACCTCAATTATTACTAATTGGTAATAATAATTTTCCATATCATGGGATTATCAGTAGGCAAGAAATAAATATAATAGTGACATCAAGACGACATGAGTGATTAGCTTTTTTATGTCGTTTTCAATAAGAATTATCGCCAGAATTAAGTTGGCTTAACGGAGTGAAGTAACGATGACTGATAAATTTATCAAATCTAAAGCAGCGATTGCATGGGGTCCAAAACAACCTCTTTCTATTGAAGAAGTAGATGTAATGTTACCTCGTGCAGGTGAAGTTCTAGTTCGCATCGTAGCAACGGGTGTATGTCACACTGACGCATTCACATTATCAGGTGACGATCCAGAAGGTATTTTCCCAGCTATTCTTGGTCACGAAGGTGGCGGTATTGTTGAAATGGTTGGTGAAGGCGTTACCGATCTTCAAGTTGGTGATCACGTTATTCCACTTTACACTGCAGAATGTGGTAAATGTAAATACTGTCTATCAGGCAAAACAAACCTTTGTCAGGCAGTACGTGAGACTCAAGGTAAAGGTCTAATGCCAGATGGAACAACACGTTTCTACAAAGATGGTCAGCCTATCTTCCACTACATGGGTTGTTCAACTTTCTCTGAATACACCGTTCTTCCTGAGATTTCACTAGCGAAAATCAGCAAAGAAGCACCACTAGAAGAAG
>NZ_JADQAQ010000033.1 GCF_022129445.1 Photobacterium sp. Ph5 | reverse complement strand
ATTAGTTCAAAAAAATCCCCAAGCTGCAGCTTAGGGATTTGTGTATAAGAGACAGCGTTAAACGTGCCTTTGTCATTATGATGAGAGTTAGAATTGCTAAGCGTCTGTTTTTGTATCTTTTACTTCATCCGAAACTTTTAATTCTTTAATTAAAGAAACTATCGTCCAGCCTGGCTTCACAACAAATTCATCATTAATCGTATAAGTATAAATATATCCTTTAGGATCGACAGCAAACATTGGAATAAGTTGGCTTGCTTTATACTGCGAGTAATAATCTTCTAATGTAAAATTATCACTTAACTTAGTATGTTTAATCTCACCACCTTGATTGATCAAACTCGCTAATTTCTTATAGCTAATATCTTCACCAAATAAAGCTGCACCATTATGTGCTTGAGATGCTGAGTGTTTCTCTAAACCACTATTATGACGACGACCATTCAAGCGAAACACATTGCGGCTACCAAAATCACTTTCAAAGTGCATTGCAGCTACCGCATTAAAATGCTTATCTGGTGTTAACGCTAATAAGTGACCAATGCCAATGACATCTAAATACTCATCCGCATGACTCGATACAGCATTACCATAATAGGTTTCAAGCCCCGCCATACGTGCTGCACGAATATAGTCCCAGTTAGAATCTGTCACCACTACACGGCAGTCGTATTTTTTTAATGCTAACGCGATATTACGTGCAACGTCATTAGCACCTACAATAATAAAGCCTTTAGGTGAAGGCTCTGCAACACCGAGTAATTTTGCTACAGGTCGGGCTGTTAAGCTTTGCAGTACCACAGTGCCAATAATCACCATAAAGGTTAATGGAACCAACAGTTCAGCACCGGCTACCCCATCGTTTGAAAGCTTTAGTGCAAATAATGCTGAAATAGCTGCCGCAACAATACCTCTTGGTGCTACCCAAGCTAAAAACAGTTTTTCTTTAAACGCTAACTGGCTAAACATGGTTGAAACGAAAATAGATACAGGGCGAGACACTAATTGAATCACCACAAATACAGAAATCGCTCCCCAACCTAAGGCATGGAAGTCAGACATTTGAATACGTGATGCTAATATCAAGAACAAACCAGAAATCAGTAAGATTGTTAGGTTTTCTTTAAAATGCAGAATATGCTGGATATTGACGTCTTTTGCGTTAGCTAACCACATTCCCATCACTGTAACAGCTAACAATCCCGCTTCAGGCTCTAACGCATTTGCACCGGCAAATACCCCAAGTACTAATGCTAACACAGCAAACGGCTGGAGATATTCCGGTAATAAATGACGACGTAACACATGCGCTAATAGCCAACCGGCAACACCACCCAGTACCAAACCCACCAGCAACATTAGGCCAAAAACTTCTACGCTATGGATTGTGCTACTAGAAACGATGAACTCATAAACAATAACAACGAAAATCGCACCAATGGGATCAATTAAAATCCCTTCCCAACGTAAAATATTAGCAAGTTTGGCTTGTGGTCTAACGGTACGTAACAACGGAACAATCACCGTTGGCCCTGTTACCACGGTCATAGAACCAAACAACAAGGCTAATGGCCAACTAAAATCCAATAAGTAATGGGTAGCGACACTGGTAATCATCCACGTAATGATCGCTCCGACGGTGACAATGGATTTTACATTACGCCTTACATTTTTAATTTCATCAAAATTCAGTGTCAAACTGCCTTCAAATAGAATCACAGCTACTGATAATGAAATTAATGGAAACAGTAAATCACCAAATAAAATATTAGGATTAAATACCCCTGTCGCTGGGCCGATAATTAATCCAGCCATCAATAATAATAAAATCGCAGGCAATTTCATTCGCCATGCTAACCATTGACAACTCAAGCCTAAAACACCCAGTCCGGCAATAGTTAGGCCAATCATTTCTTCATGCATGAGGTCATACTCTGTCGCTTAATACACACCACATAATTTATGTGAATTTAAAAATATATCGAATATAGATCCCTATATTCTTATCTGGCTAATATAATTAAAAGCTTTTGTTTGCCATCATCTGACTAGTAAATAGATCTTGAGTTCAATCTTATCGTTTTATTGCTCATCTTTAGTACAAAATCAGCAAGGTACTTAATAATTATGCTAATCATAGATAATAACCATTCACATCACATATTAATTACGAATAGAAATCGAGATCTTCATTCCAAAAAAGAATTGATATTATTGTTATAAGGAATAGTTATTCATATCCTCGCTTCACTTTAATTATTACACTATTTTGTATGGCTATTTTAACAATAAACCTCAATAGTGATGAAAAACTCATCGCTGATATACCACTCAATCGTGAATTACAATTATGGAAAACAATTGCGATAGCTCTCAACTCGATTGATCAAGATGAACGAGACTGCACCCTATGTATTGATGAACATTCATTTCAACTGTCTTACTACCTTAGTGAGTTAATTTACTCTCAATACCAGCACTACTTCTTATAAGTTCAAGGGTTCATAAGGTCTTTTGGAGATTAAATAATAAAAAAGCCGATATCACTATCGGCTTTGCTTTACACTGTCTTTAGCTTAGGTAAATACGCATTTAGCGTAATTGACGAGATCGAAAGTTACGACCTTTAATTCGACCGTTTTCTAACTTCTTCAATGCAGCACGGGCAACTTCACGCTTCACTGCGACATAAGCACAGAAGTCAAAGACATTAATTTTACCCACATCACTACCAGCGATACCATTTTCCCCCGTCAATGCACCTAAAATATCGCCCGGACGCACTTTCTGTTTTTTACCGCCATCAATCATTAACGTTACCATTTCAGGGCGGAACGTTGGTTGATCTAATAGATGTTCGGCTGGTAACGCTTCACCTGAGATTGGGCGATCAAGGTAATCTTCAAGTAATGCGACTTTATAATGTTCTTTATCGCTAAATAACGAACAAGCAATACCTTTACTCCCAGCACGGCCTGTACGACCAATACGGTGCACATGCACTTCAGTATCACGTGCTAAGTGATAGTTAATCACCGCATCAAGATTATCAATATCAAGGCCACGTGCAGCCACATCGGTTGCCACTAGAATTGAACGGCTCTTATTAGCAAATAGCACTAAAGTACGATCACGTTCACGCTGCTCTAAATCACCGTGTAATGCAATTGAGCTAAAGCCATAGTCTTCTAGATCATCAGAAATTTCTTGTGCTTCACGTTTAGTGTTACAAAAGATCACACATGATTCAGGACGATGCTGGCTAAGTAACAAACGTACAGCACGTAAGCGATCATCATTACTCTCTACTTTATAGAAGTGTTGAGAGATACTGCTATTATCGTGGCTAGATTCAACTTTCACTTCAACTGGATTACGCATAATACGTTTTGCAATAGACGCAATTTGAGTTGGGTATGTCGCACTGAACAGTAACGTTTGGCGATCGCTTGGCGCAACATCAGTGATTGCATCTAATGAATCTTGAAAGCCCATTTCTAACATGCGGTCAGCTTCATCAAGCACCAACGTATTTAGCTCATCTAAACATAGAAAACCTTTACGTACGTGTTCTTCAACACGACCAGGTGTACCCACAATAATATGTGCACCATGCTCTAATGAACCAATCTGTGGTCCGAAAGGAGTTCCACCACATAGTGTTAGCACTTTAATATTATGAATAGCACGAGCTAAGCGACGAATCTCTTTTGCTACCTGATCGGCAAGCTCACGCGTTGGGCACAATACTAACGTCTGCACACGAAAGCGTTTTACTTTTAGATTCTGTAATAATCCCAAGCCAAATGCTGCTGTTTTACCTGAACCTGTTTTACCTTGAGCAATAACATCTTTTCCCTCAAGAATTAAAGGTAGGCTTTGCGCTTGGATCGGCGTCATTGCGTCGTAACCTAATGACGTTAAGTTACTGAGCAAATCAGGGTTTAGGTTTAACGTAGAAAAAGCAGTCTGACTCAAAATTATGTCCTGTATACAACTAACACAGCAAAGCGTGTTTTTAGAAGATCAGCATGTTGATTTAACAAGCATGCGTAAGGGGTGCGACACTAACAGCTAATTGCAGTGCTGACAATCGGCTTTCGCGAGATCACTTGTTTTGTTTACATTGCAATCAACTAAAAACAATACTCTTAGTCAAACTTGACTACATGCTATTAAAGCATAAAATGCGCGGCTTCATTGCACTGACATGGATTGCATATTGATTTATGAAACAGAACGGCTTTACTCATCTTGAACTCATAACATCTATTTTTATTGTTTGCCTGTTAGTTATGGCAGGAATACATGAATGCCGTATCCAACCAATAGAAGAAAAAAATAAAAGTCTTTATCAATTCAAAAGCGCTTTAGAGTCACACTTAGCCATGAGTTATTCAAAGCTTGCGGTTTTGGGATTGGAGACTGCACCATCCGCATCAAATTACCCAACACCGACCGAGGCGAACCATTTTAGCCCTCTTCTAAAAAAAGATGACATACACAGTTTACCTTTTACTGGATGTGCTGAGCACTCTCCCTTTTTCTGTGAATTTCAGTTTGGTTACCCCAAGTTAAGCAGCCAAACACTATCATGCTTAATCCCTAATTTAAGTGCTGAAGGGGATAAAAACCAAGATTGGACAACACTACATCTACATGATGCGATGCTAATTACCCATACTGATAATACTGTCATTGTCAATATTGATAATCACCCTAAAGCTTTACTTAAAAAGCCCAACTGCTATCTACGTTATCAACCAGCAAAAAAAGAACGTAAATACGTTCTAACGCTATGTCCTTGTAACGAATAAAAAGTCACGAGACATCAACTAGCTATGCAAAAATAGCTTGAACTAATTACAATAAAGCATAAAATTCGCAAAAAAACACCAATCAATTTGAATGATGCATGGGCTATTCCCGATGAAAAAGAACGGTTTTACTTTAATTGAATTAGTGGTCGTGATTGTCATTCTCGGCATCTTGGCTGTAGTTGCTGCACCAAAGTTTATGAACTTACAAGTTGATGCAAGAAATGCGTCATTGAAGGGGTTAAAAGGGGCTATAGCTTCTGGTCTAGGTGTAGGATATGCAAAAATGACTATTGCTGGATTAGAGAATCTTCCTTATGTCTCTAATAAAAGTCCTTATATGGATACTCCAGCACAAGATCTTCCTTTTGCTGGCTGTACTTTATTAAATAGTACCCAAGGTTGCACTTTTCTTAATGGATACCCTGACGGAGATACAACATCTTTAGGACTTTTAGTTGCTAAATTAAATCAGAATAGTGAATGGACTATAATACAAAACCCTAATGATTCAGGTCTTAGTCGTACTGTAAAAATAACCTTTAGTAAATATATTACAGATAAAACTACTTATAATGATTTAACACAGTGTTATATAACTTACACCCCTCCAGTGTCAAAAAACGCAAGCTACACATTAACCATGACACCATGTAAGTAACCGAAATAAAAATGCCGAGCATATCGCTCGGCATTTTGCTATCTAACAGCTAGCTATTTATTGTTTCGCTAACTTCGCTGCCTCTTTACCTTGTTCTTTGATTTCACCGTTTTTCAAACGTAGTAGGTAATCTTTCAAATCACGTTTTACTTCTGGTGCCATAATGTATAGACCAACAATGTTAACCAGTGCCATAGAGAAGATCATCGCATCAGAGAAGTCGATAACAGGACCTAAGTTCATTGAAGCGCCAATCACAACAAACGTACAGAACATCAGTTTAAACGCCATTTCCGCTTTTTTGCTCTCACCGAATAGGTACGTCCACGCTTTTAGACCGTAGTATGACCAAGAGATCATGGTAGAGAATGCAAATAAAACAACCGCTACAGCAAGTACCAGTGGGAACCAAGAGATTGAACTACCAAACGCTGCTGACGTAAGCTCTACACCCGCAAGACCAGAGTTAAGTTGACCAGTAATAATGATAACCAACGCTGTCATAGTACAAATTACAACGGTATCGATAAACGGTTCTAATAGGGATACATAACCTTCAGAAATTGGCTCTTTGGTTTTTACTGCTGAGTGAGCAATCGCCGCAGAACCCACGCCCGCTTCGTTCGAGAACGCTGCACGTTTAAAGCCTTGGATTAGCACACCAATCACACCACCAGTAATACCTTCACCAGTAAAGGCACCATTAATAATTTCAGCAAAAGCATCATCAATTAAGCTGTAGTTCATCGCAAGAATAACAAGCGCAGCACCAACGTAGATAATCGCCATAAAAGGAACAACTTTCGCTGTTACTTTCGCAATCGACTTAATACCGCCAATGATAACGAACGCAACCAATACAGCTAACAGTAAACCGAACAACCAGCCTTTATCTGCAAAGAACGACAGATCACCACCAGTAACACCGACAACTTGCTTATACGCTTGGTTGGCTTGGAACATGTTACCGCCACCTAGTGCACCACCAATGGCAAAGATTGAGAAAAGAACCGCAAGCGTACGACCTAATGCTGAGTTACCGCGCTTTTCTAAACCTTGGCTTAGATAATACATCGGTCCACCGGATACCGTACCATCAGGGTTATAAGTACGGTATTTAACCGCTAAAGTACATTCAACAAACTTGGTTGACATGCCCAGTAAGCCGGCAAGGATCATCCAGAAAGTTGCACCAGCACCACCAATCGTCACAGCAACAGCAACACCAGCAATATTACCAAGACCAACAGTGCCTGAGAGTGCCGTTGATAAGGCTTGGAATGGTGTTACATCCCCACTGTCTTTTGGATCGGCATAATCACCTTTAACAATTTTTACTGCGTGTTTAAAACCACGAATATTAATAAAGCCCATATAAGCGGTAAAAAATACAGCTGCGACTACAAGCCAAAGTACAATCCATGGTGCTTGAACATCTGTAAAAGGAAGAGGGATAGAAGAGAAAATCATTCCAACAAAAGGGTTAACAATGGGAGCAACAACTTCGTTAATCTTCTCATCAAGAGAGCTGGCAAAAGTGCTACCTGATGCTCCAAGCATCACAGCAGTCATTAAATATTTTTTCATACTACATCCTTGTCTGAACGCATTACATTCAATCTTTATAATTTTTTACATTGTGTTTACACCTTTTAACATAACAACATCCTAGTTATGAATAAACCCCTACTATAAAATTATGAAACAAACGTTACATATAACTAAAATAGCTATTAAGTAAATAAACACTCATCTCAAACCATATATCTAACCCTTTAAAAACAGTAAGATATTTCAATAATAGTAAGTATTAAATAATATTGACTTTAAAAGTACGAGAAAAACAAATGAGAATAATAATTATATAAATAGCGGATTTCTTACAAGATATGACGTGAATTATGGGTGATCTCTTACACAGAACCGTATTTTTATCTGCAATAATGAGATAAACATCAGATACTAAAAAGCGTAACAAGACAGGTAAAAGAATAACAAGTCATTTTTTGTGAATATAAAAGCAACACGATTACCTAATCTCGTTTCTTAATACTCACCGTTAACGTAAAATAATGTTCTTATTATTAATGCTCACCCATTAATGTATTTAGCACAATAAACTATAAATAAAGCAAACATCAATTTATTAAACTGACACCGCAAGTAGTGGAATGCCTATCCAAAGTACCGATGCAAAAATCAAAAAAAAGAAATATGTAAACTTAAAAGACATGATTTAAACCTCTGATTAATTTTTATTGGACACATTTTATACCTTTTGAGCTGTAACGTATGTTCAATAAATCAAGGGTTAGTTTTCAATTTTAATAAACTTAAATAAGCATAAAGTGCTTGATATAAAAATATGAAAGGAATATTGTTTTTATTATGAAATTACCATTAAGTATACCTCACTCCTCATTTTGTTGGTGGCGCTCTTACTAGAGCGGCGCTGAACTAACATACCTTATTTTTATGTTCATACGCTGCCGGAAGGTTTGCCATGAACAGACAAGATCTCTTTTCATCCCTCTCCGGTAGCAACAATTATTTTTTGGAGAGCACTATGACAACATCGACTCAACATACTAACGTTATTCTTACTGGCGATCGCGCAACAGGGCCACTTCACCTTGGTCACTACGTGGGTTCACTACAACAGCGTATTCAGTTACAACATCAGTACCAACAAACCATCCTTGTCGCTGATATGCAGGGACTGACTGATAATGGACATAATCCTCAGAAAGTCGCATCAAATATTTTAAACGTGGTCGCTGATTATCTCGCAGTCGGTATTGCTCCCAACTTAACCACAATTTGTTTGCAGTCATCATTACCAGCGCTAGCCGAACTAACAATGTACTACTCAAACTTGGTGTCGATTTCTCGCCTTGAGCGCAACCCAACCGTTAAAAATGAGATCCAATCAAAAGCATTTGGTCGTTCCATTCCTGCTGGCTTTTTAACTTACCCAATCTCGCAAGCAGCCGATATAACAGCGTTTAAAGCTAACTTGATCCCCGTAGGTGATGATCAATTACCGATGTTGGAGCAAACCAACGAAATCGTTCGTAAAATTAACCATATTGCAGGTAAAGAGATCTTGGTCGAATGCCAAGCACTATTGAGCAATGTGGCACGCCTGCCTAGTACTGACGGTAAAAATAAAATGTCGAAATCAATGGGAAATGCCATCACGTTAGGTGCAGACAGTAAGCAAATTAGCCAAGCGGTGAAATCAATGTACACCGACCCTAATCACCTACGCGTTGAAGATCCGGGTACTATTGAAGGGAATGTGGTGTTTACTTACCTTGATGCTTTCCATCCAGATCAAAACTATGTTGCAGAGCTAAAAGAGCATTACCAACGTGGCGGTTTAGGCGACGGTACCACCAAGAAAATCTTAGAAGCGTGTTTACAAGATTTAATCGCTCCGATCCGTCAGCGTCGTGAGGAATACTTAAGTGATAAAGCATATTTAGTTGAAGTACTAAAAAAAGGCACCGAAAAAGCCAATCAAGAAACGCAACTTGTATTACAAGATGTGAAAGGTGCATTTGGACTTAATCTGTTCTAATTGCTTTCATATCTCTAAGTCACTTGGGTATTAAAGACAGCTATGTTTATACTGACTCGGTTTTCAGATAAACATAGCCCATCACACAGTGCGGTAATATGGCAGCCATCGAACTCGAACAAGATTACTACCTTCACAACTTTAACGCGTTACTTAAAACCGTAGTGCAATACCATTCGTCATTATTAAGTGCAGATGAAAAACGCTGGTTGCAATCTTTTTATCAGCTTTCAACCGATGTACAAATGCTATTGATCCGCTTACTATCACGTAAAGGGGTATTATTTCGTTTCAATAAACTGAAATACGCTGAAATCACAAATATTGAACAAGCAAAAGATCAGTTGATTCAGCATGGCATGATCAGTACTGACATCTCTCAATTATATAAACAGCACGTTATTACCCTGACTGACATTTTTAGCCTCTATACCAAGCCCGAATTATTCATCTTATTACCAGAACTTGTTAGCAAAACAGATAAGAAAAATGAAATCATCATGAAAATTAAAGAGTATGATGATAGCAAATACTTACTTAGTATTATTAATGAGCCAATCGTTATGGTGCAACAACAAGTGCTACTGGCTAAATTTCTACTGCTATTTTTTGGTAATAGTCATCAGGATCTCAGCCAATTTGTATTAAGTGATTTAGGGCTACATAAGTTTGAAAACTACCCCATTGATGCTAGTACTCAGCTGTTTCATACAGTAGAACAGGTTGATCAATGGTTAGCTCTAACTCAACTATCTGACTTATATTGGCACGCCCATGATGCAAAAGACTACACTGCAATTTCGACTCTTTCGCAATCCTTACCTAATAAATCAACATGGGTACCACTGGAAAACAAGCGCCAAAAACTGATCAATCATATGGCGCGAGATCTAGAGCGTAACCAGCAATATAACACCGCACTCGCGCTATTTCGTCAAAGCGAACGTACACCAAGCCGCGAGCGACAAGCACGTATTCTTATGGCGCAACAGCAATACCAAGCAGCCTATGACTTAGTGAAAGATATTCAGCGTCACCCGCGAAATGAAGAAGAATACGAAGTCAGTATTCGACTAGAGAAAAAGCTCGCTAAATCAGTTAATCAAGTTTTCACTGCACCCGAAACGTTTACTCCAAAAGCATTACAGCTCCAACTTGCCAATCCTAAACAACAGCGAGTGGAACACTGTACCGCTGGTTATTTTGAATCCCAAGGCTGGACGGTGTTCTATCTTGAGAACCAATTTCTCAACAGCCTTTTTGGGCTAGCAATGTGGGATATTATCTTTGCTCCCATCAAAGGTAGCTTTATTAACCCTTATCAATTAGCGCCACTGGATATGTTTAGTGAAGAGTTTTACCTCAAACGACAAGACTTGATAGATGAACGACTACAAGCAATTGAACAAGGCTACTTTGATGGTTGGCAACAACACTTTAAACAGAAACAAGGGATCACTAACTACTGGGTGCACTGGGAGCTATTTAGTCAGCAAGCACTTACATTAGCGTTAAGCCATATACCACCAAGCCAATTGGTGGCTATGTTTCGCCGATTACTGAAAGACTTACGCCACCACCGCTCAGGTATGCCTGATTTGATCATGTTTAACGACACGGGTTATCAGTGGGTGGAAGTCAAAGGTCCTGGTGATAAATTACAAAACCATCAACTTCGCTGGTTGGCATTTTTTGAACAACATCAGATCCCAGCGCAAGTCGCTTATGTTACCTATCTAGATTAATGATAAGTATTGTTGCCTATCACGCATATTTATTGAGATAGCGTAACAAAAGCCACTAATGAATAAGATAAGATGCCAACATTCGCAATAACAGGTACATTTAGAACATGAAAATTACAGTAGACGGCGGCTCTTTCAAAGTATCGATTGAAACGGAATACGAAGGATTAATCGACGAATCAACAGCGGTATATAACGCAACGTTAGAGCAAGCAAAAACCACGGATAAAGCTATCCTACGTTTTCTACAAATTATCTTAGAACATCGTGACAGCGACGATGCCATTGGTTATGCCGTATTAGGTTTACTCGGTTGGTACAATAAGGTTATTAACTCGGTAGAAGATAAAGACATTGAATTGAATCTACCGAAAATCTTACCGCATTTACTCAATCCAGCTGGTGATTTAACCGCATTCAATCCCGTGGAAAAAACGACGTTCGCGCATTAATCATTGTATTGTAAGTGCCTATTACTCAATAACGATAATAGGCATTATAGCTGTGTAAAACCTTTACATTACGTCATTTCTAATATTATTTATCTTCTGTAAGCCCTAAGTTACGTAGAGGTATATAAACTTTTTGTGAGTAACTGTTTGTTTATGACACTCTTATGGCAAACATGCTAATATAGCGTCATTAAAAAATAATCAACTGATGTGACTCTACTATTATCTCTATAATAGTATGATATTATTGTTAATACCTGTTTCAACCCGGTACTCGAATGAACCAATCACAACTATTATTAGACGTTAGTACTCACGCTTTACTACACCTAGAATTCAAAAAACTAGATAAACGACTAAGCCTTGCAGAAAAAAATAATATATTGGTTCAATACCTAAAACCAATCGTTAAATCACACCAGTATCGACTCGTAAAAAAAACTACTAAGAGCTGGCTACAAATGGGTAGAAAGCTGAATACCGATTTTGAAACAACATTAAATCAAGAGCGTGAACGTTTGCAGCAAATGAGCTCAACCGATCTCTACCAGTTTATTGCCCTTATTCAAGAGATCGAAACAGAGCTAGATACTAAAGCACAATATTCTCTGGCACACGCGATCGATCTTAATGCGCGTTATGGCAAAGTTTTGGTCTGTGTTGTCGATGAAGATCTAACATCAAGCTTTGATGAAGATGGTTTAATGACCAAAGCAACGCAAATACTCTTTATTGGCGACGAAAAGCTAAAAGATCAATTTTCTGCAATTGTAGAAAAAAGTGTAGGTTTCCAATCTGTAGTTGCTTATGAAGATGAAAACCACTTACGTATTGAATTATTTCGTCTTTAATCACTGACGACCCCCATTCACAAAAACTTTGCAATAGTGTGCTATAGCAGAACCTTTACACTCCTATTTTCCTCTTTTTCAATATACCGAAAAAGCAATAAGCCTTTACACTCTCTTCATCAAAAAGTGTAAAGGCTTTATCTCATTCATACTGCCATAATATTTTTTCTCTCTTACAGTTATTAATAACCGCTATAAGCATCAACACCCTAGGTAAAGCTTGTTACATTCAAATAAAATATAAAACATTGTACCTTTATTTTTAACAGCAATACCTTTAGAGTATTCACCTTTATATTTTTGTAACAAGTTAGCTATGACGATAAAAACTGTAACACTAACACTCATGCTGTGCTCAACGTTGACGGCATGTTCTGTCATGAACCAACAAGAGTGCCAAACAGCTAACTGGCAAGCACTTGGTTACATGGATGGTTCTCAAGGTGCATCATCTACCCAGTTTAACGAACGTAGCTCGGCATGCTCCGAATACAATGTGCATGCTGATTTTAATCAATACCAACTTGGCTATAATAAAGGGCTAACAACGTACTGTACTGAAAGCCATGGTTTTTTTGTTGGATCTCATGGCAAGTCTTACCAAGGTGTCTGCCCGCAAAATACCGCCCAAGCGTTTGTAAAAGGCTATAACCATGGTCAGCAACTCTATACAGCTCAAGAAAATGTTTCTCGTGCAGAACGAGAATTGAGCCATGAACAATACGAAATTGATAACCAAAAAGAAAAATTAAACGATTTAAAAAACAGTTTGATTTATGACCAACTCTCACCACGAGAGCGCCGTGAAAAGCTCGATGAGATTGATGAAATAAATAATAGACCAAACGATCTTAGAAGAAAGCAGCATGAACTTAACAAGTTAAAACAAGAACTTGAAAAAGTACGAGCACAAATGAATAAATACTATTAAGACGGTATGAAAAAGCCCTTACTCTCGGTACAAAGTAAGGGCTTTAAATTGTGATGGGTTTACTGGAGATACCATCAGCAATAAATAACATCCATTCTATCTATTACTTTTCCTTTCACACCATGATGGTTATGCAAAAGGAATGCCTCCTTGTTGGTATAAAACATTATCCGCTTATCTTTCTATGGTGATTTAGTCCAACAAACGGTCACTGTATTTATTCCATCAAGGTTAGCGGCGCATTTGTTTCTGGGTTAATTCAACGGCACGTAATTGTGCCATTGCTTTCGCCAGATCCATTTCCGCCATTGCGAAGAGAATATCATCAGCATGCTTGTTGATATTCTCTTCTGCAGCGCGTCGAGCTTCGTCAGCGCGAGCCTTATCAATGTCCTTCCCATGCATTGCCGTATCGGCAAGTACAGTTACTACAGAGGGTTGAACTTCAACAATCCCGCCTGAGATATAAAGGATTTCTTCAGGATCCTTTAGATCAGTGACAAAACTCGCCACGCCAGGTTTTAATCGGCTCAATAAAGGAGAGTGACCAGGGCGTATACCCAATTCCCCATCAGAGCCAGAAATTGCCAGCGCATGAGCTGGGCCAGAAAACAATGGACCTTCTGCACTCACAATGTTGAGTTGGAACGTGTTTTCGGTTACGCCAATAGCCATGATGCCTCCTTACGCCTTAAAGATTTTTTGCTTTTTCAAGCACTTCTTCGATAGCGCCACAGTACAAGAATGCTTGCTCTGGTACGTCATCATACTCACCGCTTAGTAAGCCTTTAAAGCCAGCAATGGTATCTTTTAGTGAAACAAACACACCCGGTTGACCTGTAAACACTTCTGCTACGTGATAAGGCTGAGTTAAGAAACGTTCAATCTTACGAGCACGAGATACAGTTTGCTTATCTTCTTCAGATAATTCATCCATACCTAGGATAGCAATAATATCTTTAAGCTCTTTATAGCGCTGAAGTACAGTTTGTACACCACGCGCAACATCGTAGTGATCTTGACCAACGACCAATGGATCTAACTGACGAGAAGTTGAATCTAGTGGGTCAATCGCAGGGTATAGACCAAGCGCTGCAATGTTACGAGATAATACAACCGTCGCATCAAGGTGAGCGAACGTAGTTGCTGGCGATGGGTCAGTCAAGTCATCGGCTGGTACATATACCGCCTGAATAGACGTGATAGAACCAGTCTTAGTTGAGGTAATACGCTCTTGAAGTACACCCATTTCTTCAGCCAGTGTTGGCTGGTAACCTACCGCTGATGGCATACGGCCAAGCAGTGCTGATACTTCAGTACCTGCCAATGTGTAACGGTAAATGTTATCGATAAACAGTAGTACATCACGGCCTTCATCACGGAAACTTTCAGCGATAGTTAGACCAGTAAGTGCTACACGAAGACGGTTACCCGGTGGCTCGTTCATCTGACCGTAAACCATGGCTACTTTATCAAGTACCCCTGCTTCTTTCATTTCATAGTAGAAGTCGTTACCTTCACGAGTACGCTCACCGACACCAGTAAATACTGATAAGCCCGAGTGTGCTTTCGCGATGTTGTTGATAAGCTCCATCATGTTAACGGTCTTACCTACACCCGCACCACCGAACAGACCGATTTTACCACCCTTAGCAAATGGGCAGATAAGATCGATAACTTTTACACCGGTTTCTAGCAGTTCAGAGCTGTTAGATTGTTCTTCATAAGACGGTGCTTCACGGTGAATCGCATATTTGGTTTTTTCACCAATTTCACCACATTCATCAATCGGTGTACCTAACACGTTCATGATACGACCAAGGGTTTCTTCACCCACAGGCACTGTAATTGGTGCTTTGGTATTTACCACTTCTAGGCCACGACGAAGACCGTCTGATGAACCCATTGCGATACAGCGAACGACACCGCTACCAATTTGCTGTTGTACTTCTAATACTAATTCAGCATGCTCACTATCACTAAGGGTAAGCGCATCATACACACGTGGTACGCTATCTTGGTCAAATTCAACGTCAACGACAGCGCCGATGACTTTGACAATCTTACCAGTACTCATTTGATGTCCTCAAAATTCTATTTAAACGGCTTGTGCCCCAGCTACGATTTCACTTAGCTCTTGGGTAATGGCTGCTTGACGGGCTTTGTTATAAACCAGCTGTAAATCATTAATCAGCTCGCCCGCATTATCGGTTGCTGCTTTCATCGCAACCATTCGCGCTGCTTGCTCACAAGCGATACTCTCAACAGTGCCTTGGTAAACCTGTGATTCGATATAACGAAGCATCAGTTCGTTGAGAATGGGTTTTGGATCAGGCTCGTAGATATAGTCCCAACGGCTTGATTCATTAGCATCGGCTAACTCTTCTTCTTCAAGCTCAGGGTTAGGTAGCAACTGTGCCACCTTTGGCTTTTGCACCATGGTATTTACAAACTCGTTGTAAACCAGGAACAAGCGGTCAATCTTGCCTTCGTCGAAATACTCCAACATGGCGTTAACTGGGCCTAAAATATCTTCAAGTTTTGGTTCATCACCAATACCGGATGTTTGTGCAATCACGTTGCCGAAACGATGGAAAAACGAAATCGCTTTTGAACCGATCAAGGTGGTATCAACATCCACCCCTTGATCTTTCCACTGACGCATATCTGCCAGTGCTTTCTTAAACAAGTTAATGTTCAAGCCACCACATAATCCTCGGTCTGAGGAAATAATGATGTAAGCGACACGTTTTACTTCACGCTCTTCAAGATAGGGATGCTTATACTCCAACGAACCAGAAGTCACGTGTCCGATCACTTTACGCATGTTTTCTGCGTAAGGTCGGGTCGCTTCCATGTTCTGTTGAACTTTGCGCATCTTACTTGCGGCAACCATCTGCATAGCACTAGTGATCTTTTGCGTATTTTGCACGCTGGCGATCTTAGTGCGGATCTCTTTTGCATTTGACATGGTTAGCTCCTATCTACATTCATACTGCATCGTACTTGGACGGAAATGTTCTCGTCGCTTAGTACGACTGGGTATCAACGAATGTTTTTAGAAGCTGGTGCAAGCTTGCTTCGATGTCATCGTTGTAATCACCAGACTCATTAATTTTTGCTAGTAATTCAGCTGACTGACTCTTAGCAAATGCCATTAATGCTTCTTCAAATGCACCGATTTGAGATAACTCAACGTTATTCAAATAGCCTTTCTCCGCAGAGAAAATAGCAAGTGCTTGCTCAGCGACAGACATAGGTGCGTACTGCTTTTGCTTCATTAGCTCAGTTACTTTTTCACCATGATCTAACTGTTTACGCGTTGCATCATCAAGATCCGATGAGAACTGAGCAAATGCTGCCAATTCACGGTACTGTGCAAGTGCGGTACGAATACCACCAGACAGTTTTTTGATGATCTTAGTCTGCGCTGCACCACCAACACGTGATACCGAAATACCAGGGTCAACCGCTGGACGTAAACCTGCGTTGAACAAGTTAGTCTGCAAGAAGATCTGACCATCAGTAATCGAAATTACGTTGGTTGGTACGAATGCTGATACGTCACCCGCTTGGGTTTCGATGATAGGTAACGCGGTTAATGAACCGGTTTTACCTTTTACTTCACCATTAGTGAAACGCTCAACATAGTTAGCATTTACACGTGATGCACGCTCTAGTAGACGTGAGTGAAGGTAGAAAACATCACCAGGGAAGGCTTCACGGCCTGGTGGACGCTTAAGCAATAGTGAGATTTGACGGTAAGCAACAGCTTGCTTAGACAGGTCATCATAAACAATCAGTGCATCTTCACCACGGTCACGGAAGTATTCACCCATAGTACAACCTGCATAAGGAGCAAGGTACTGAAGAGCTGCCGCTTCAGAAGCTGACGCTACAACAACAATGGTATTTTTAAGCGCGCCGTTTTCTTCTAACTTACGCACAACGTTAGCAATTGTTGATGCTTTTTGACCAATCGCAACATACACAGAGTAGATACCAGAATCTTTCTGGTTAATGATGGCATCAATCGCCATCGCTGTTTTACCTGTTTGGCGGTCACCGATGATCAACTCACGCTGACCTCGACCGATTGGCACCATAGAGTCAACCGCTTTGTAACCAGTCTGGATTGGCTGATCAACCGATTTACGATCGATTACGCCGGGTGCGATAATTTCAACAGGCGCAAAGCCATCATTGTCAATCGCGCCTTTACCATCAATAGGCTGACCAAGGGTGTTAACAACACGACCCAATAAACCTTTACCTACTGGCACTTGGAGGATACGACCGGTACCTGTTACTTTCATGCCTTCAGCAAGATCAGCATAAGGACCCATCACTACCGCACCTACAGAGTGACGCTCTAAGTTAAGTGCCAATGCATAACGGTTGTCTGGAAGTTCAATCATCTCACCTTGCATAACATCAGCAAGACCATTGATAACAATAATACCGTCGCTTACAGAGACGATAGTACCTTCATTACGTGCCTGACTAGTCACGTTAAAGGTGGCGATTCGTTGTCTAATTAAATCGCTAATTTCGTTGGAATTCAGTTGCATATCTAATTACCTATTACGCCTGAAGGCTTGTAGCAAGTCGGTTGATAGAGCTTTTTAGCGAGCCATCAATCACCATTTCACCGGCTTTGATTAGCATTCCGCCAACTAGCGATTCATCAATGTGACAATCAAGCTCAACACTGCGATTTAATTTCTTTTGCAGCGCCTGTATCAGGTTCGCTTTCTGCTCATCTGTTAACGGCTCGGTTGTTGTTACTGTCGCTGTTACCATGCGCTCATGATCTTCTTTTAGCTCATGGAACAATTCAGCAACTTGCGCAATCACATTTAGACGTCCATTTTCAGCCATTACTCTGATCAGGTTCTGGCCATGTTCATCCAGCAGCCCCTCACAAACGCCCAAGAACATGTCAGTAAACGCTGATGAGTCATGCTCGCCAAACTGCTCGCTATCTTCAATTTGCTGAGCAATAACGGGTTGGCTAGCAACCGTTGCTGCGATAATTAACATTTGCTCCCATTGTTCCAATGCATCATTGGCAAGAGCGAAATCAAACGCTGCTTTGGCATAGGGCTGAGCAATAGTTAGTGGATCTGACATAATGTGCTCTCCGCTTACATATCCTTGATGAGTTTATTAACAAGATCGCGGTTAGCATCTGTGTCTAAGTTACGATTAATCAGTTTCTGCGCCGTTTCAATCACCATGTCAGACATTTCTGCACGGAGTTCTTGGCGAAGACGATTACGATCACTTTCCACTTCAGCATTGCCCTGAGCAATAATGCGAGCTTTTTCTTTCTCACCTTCCGCTTGGGCTTCTTCGATAATTTGAGCGCGACGCTTATTACCTTGCTCGACTAATTCATTTGCACTTTTCTTCGCATCATCCAGAAGCTTTTCACCATTAGCTTTTGCTAATTCAAGTTCTTTTGACGCGTTTTCGGTATGAATCAGTCCTTCAGCGATTTCGCGCTGACGTTGGTCAATTAACGCAGTTAGCGGTGGCCAAACATATTTCATACAGAGCCAAACAAAAATCACGAATGAGATTGCCTGACCAAGCATGGTTGCATTTAAATTCATACCATCCTCACTATTTAAATAACGTTATGATTTATAACGGTAGTTCTGGCTATTAAGCCACAGCAAAGATGATGTAAAGACCGATACCCACACCAATCATAGGTACCGCATCAACAAGACCCATCATGATAAAGAACTGAGTACGTAACATAGGGGTTAAATCTGGCTGACGTGCAACACCTTCAAGGTATTTACCCGCAAGATTACCGATACCAGCAGCCGCACCTGCCGCGCCTAAACCAATGAGAAGCGCACCAGCAACGTAAAGAACTGCACTTACAATATCCATGAATGACTCCAAAAATTTATTTAATAGATAAAACTAAAATCGAACTTAATTTATTAATGTTCTTCAGTTGCCATCGCTAGGTACACAACGGTTAGTACCATAAAGATGAAGGCCTGAAGGAACACAATTAAAATGTGGAACAATGCCCACGGCACGCTTAACGCCCACTGCATCCACCACGGCATTAATGCAATCAGGATAAAAATCATTTCACCTGCGTACATATTTCCGAAGAGTCGAAGTCCAAGAGAAATTGGTTTTGAAATTAATGTCACCAACTCCAAAACGAAGTTCACCGGATACAACAATGGGTGTTCAAATGGTTGTGTTGTTAACTCTTTAATAAAGCCAACAAGTCCCTTAGTTTTTAAGGTGTAACCAATGATTAAAATAAACACACCTAACGCCATCGACATCGGTACGTTCACATCAGCAGAAGGCAGATCTCGGAAGTGTTCAAAGCCCAGTGCTCGTGCTAATGCAGGAACGAAGTCGACCGGAATTAAGTCGATCATATTCATTAAGAAAACCCACACGAAGATAGTTAAAGCTAAAGGGCCGACTATCTTGCTTCTCGTCTGAAAAATTTCCTTAACAAGGTTGTTTACAAATTCATAGGTGATCTCAATAAAACATTGCAATCGACCTGGAACACCCGAGGTTCCGTGGCTAACAACATATTTAAAGACACCGATGAACAGTAAACCTAACACCCATACCATAAACATGGAGTCTATATTTAGGCTCCAAAAACCGTGGCCTACAGTAAGGAATGTTAAGTGGTGCTCAATATATTCGTGAGCGGTAGTTACTGCTTCCACCTTACGTCATCCTAAATTGAGGTTTGTTAAGTATCGGGGTTAAAAAGCATCCTAAAAATGTCACGCTATAAGCTAATAACATAGCTACATGATTTACTGGAATAAAACGAACAACAGCTAAAATCATTACTGCGGTATATACCCACTTAATAAAACTATTAAGTTTGGCTAAATATCGAATACTAATGTCTTTATTTGTTTTTATTTTAAAAGCAGCGGCACTTAACCCTAACAACGATGGAATAACAGCAATAGTCACTCCAATAATTGCAGATTTAACACCAAACCAATTCGTAGAAATAGAAGCGAAACAAATAAAAAGTAAACCTAATATTGCTTGGCCTATCACTATTACTTTTGCTGCAGATAAAATATCGCTAGAACCAGAGTTCGTATTCATTTCTAATCCTCTTTATTTATGCAATAACCTGCTAAACCCCTCCATTTCAACTTATTACGAATTATTTCAACTTATGACCAAGCTTATACAAACATAACGAATGAATAATATTGCAAGCAAAATAAAACAACCAAGAGCCAATACTTCATCAACAAAAAATGTTAAAAAAACATTAAATATAAAAGCAGAAAAGCATCATTTATCGCAATGCATCTTGTAACACATTTAAAATCAATAGCTTTGCTGCCACCTCTTGATGATTAAAATCTACGTGATCGTTATCACGAACGCTATAAAAAAAAATGAAATCAATGTTTTTCATTTTTGATAGACCAAATGATTGCAGCAAGAATGGATTATATTGTAGGCAGGACGAATAATTATGTATTCACATCATTAATCAAAATGAGCGAAATACATAATTTTTTATGGATTAAGAACTATTATCAACCATGAAATTTGACTGTTTTTTGCTGTTTATTGTCTTTTTTTGCAATAATTTTCAATTTAAAAACGTCAATATCATGCAATTGAAGCTCGTTTTCTTTCTGCCCCACCGAGAGATCTGGGAAAAATAAAGTAATAAAGACAATCATTGAAACGTTGTTAACTGTAGCGGATAAAAGAACAGGGAATAAATAAGATGACTGTATATATAGTCATCTTATTAAAAAAATAAGAGCACTTTACATCGAGAGATTAAAAATTAAGTCAAACAGCATGAAAAAATAAGATGTTGATTTTTAAAGATAATAAAAATGTGTGATTATACAAAAACTATTTAGCTATTCGCTCATAAAATATAAAGCACCGACCATTAGAAGCAAGTTTTAACATTGCAATTAACGATATGAAGTCATAAAAAACAGACAATATGATATTAACAATACCGCTCTTAACGAACGAAAATAAACAGCAACCATATAGCTAAAATAATGCATTCAAAATAAAATATAAAAGTCAATATATGCATCTAGTTCTAAATATAAAAGAGAGAGGATGGCAATTGCTAAATTCAGCCATTATATTTTTAAATTAAGGTTATATATAATAAAAATGAATCGTAATAAAAATAGAGCTACCCGACAAAATTTATCGACTGTTTGAGCTATAATTATAGATTAATAACTTTTCCATACGTAGAATTAGCACCAATAAAACAATATTAATGTGCTACAAGCAATGATAATGTTAATAATAAAAACAACGATGATACATATTTACTGATAAATAAACAAAGACAAAGACACAAAGCTGTTACTTTCAATACATTTTATCAATCAACTGATAACTGCATTTAGTAACATTAATTTCCACCCTCTATTTTATTTTGTCTTTAAATACACTGATATGTTTCTGAGATGTAACTTTTATGAGGTATATAAGTAATAATGGAAGTCAAATCTCAACTCTCATCATTAAAAAATACAGTCTCTTCCGGCTGGAAAAGTGTCATTCCTTTTGCAAACTTCAGCATTGAAGATAATCACACGTTTGACATGACCCATTTTGAAGGTCTGTGGCTAAAACAATACCTCTCAACGATCACGCCTGAGTATCATGCTTTATCCACCCAAATTACGAAAATAGCCCAGTCAGTAAATCCTTTAACCTTTAACTTCTATAGTTTAGCGCTATGGACAAGCCCTGATCGCTACACGCAATTACATACGCTGTGCCACTACAGCGCGTTACTTAATAGCTCTATTCGATTTCATTTAGATGAAAATAAAGGTGGCAACATCAACCTGTGGTTATTAAGTAATGAACCCATCGCAAAACATTCAACAGAAAGCCTATCGTTATTAGCATTACATTTTGCATTGCTATTGAATGTTATTAAGCAAACATGGGGAACAAAAACACTTAAAGGTGATGCTTATTTACCCTCACTGACCAATTTACGCATAGAACAACAATTATTTGATAACCTGATTGCGTCATCAGCACTGAATATAAAGTGCCACTATGGGTTTCCATTAATCCGCCTAACTTTTAGTAAAAAGTCACTATCATTACCTTTAACCGATTCTGATCCCGTGATTAATCAGAACAGTTTATGGCAGTTAAAACATCAGCTAGTCAACTACCACCAGAACAATGTGATTCATCAAGTTTACCGTGCACTCAAAAGCCTACCTGATTTAGACGCAGCATCTGGCAACCATATCGCAAGTTTAATGGATATCAGCTTTCGCACCTTAAACAGACGTTTAGCTTGTTTATCAACAAGTTATCGTGGCGTGTTAGAAAACTATAAATTAGAGATGGCGTTATCACTGTTAGATGATTCAGAGTTAGGGTTAACTGATATTGCACAGCAATTAGGCTTTTCTGATCTCAGTACCTTTTCACGCGCGTTCAAACGCTGGACGGGGCTGTGTCCATCTCAGTTGACCAGTAAAAACCAAACAATAGCACCGCGTGTGGTTTCACATTGGGAACTCATTTAAGACTCGTTACTTCACTATTCTTCGATTAACTGCCAAATAGGTCGCTGATTGTGAGCGATAAGGTAACGAGATATGCTTAAATTTTGTGAAAACTTTAAACCAGACCAGCGCATTCTGCTAAACTCCGTCGATAGATTTCGCGATGGTAGGAACACTCAATCATGAGTCAAGAACAAATCAACAACCCATTACACGGTTTAACGTTAGAAAAGATCCTTGTACGTTTACAAGAGCACTACGGATGGGAAGGACTGGATGAAAGAATCAAAATTAACTGTTTTTACAGCGATCCTTCTATTAAGTCGTCTTTAAAGTTTTTACGCAAAACACAATGGGCAAGAGACAAAGTAGAAGCCTTATATATTGAGACTTTTTGTAAGTAACCCGATTGGCATACGCACTTTAACCAATACATAAGTAAGGTATGCCATTTCTTCTTCGCTGTTCACTTCCCTCCTCTTTAATAACCACCGCAATCAACGTTCTTACTGTATTACTTAACCAGTCCGAATAATGATCTCGATGTCATTAAATGCAGCTAGTTTTTGTGATTACCGAGGGAGGTTGACGGTTTAAATACCGAGGGATTCTGTCGTTGTCTTATTTATAATAGTTCACTATGGCAGAATTACTCTTATTCGATAATTGAAGCCTTGGCACGAGCCTCCCGTAACTCTCTTGTATTCAGCTTTTCCGCAAGCCAGATGTTCCTCACGGTTGAGTGGCTGATCGATATATCAAAACGCTTTCTCATTTCACCGCTGATCATGATTGATGTTAAGTGAGGTAATTTGAGCGTTAGCAAGATGACTATATCTCTAGTCTTTTCATCAATACGATTACTATTGTGTGATTGACCATACATACGCTTTAAAGCTAACGGACCATGAGCTTCAAGTAGCTGACGGTTGTTGTGTATGCTTTTGACAGAGCAGCCGCTCTGTCGAGCCGCCTCTCTAACATTTCCTAACTCATTAGCGAGTTCAATAGCATTGAGCTTTTTCTGAACTTCTTCTCCGTATTCCTTTCTCGAGCTTGGCTCAATAAGTTCTCTAATTGTTAATTCTCGGTTTGCGAAATAAGCCGAAAATCCGCCATCAAGTTGTTTATGCAATTCAACCTGTTGGCCCACGATAGAATGTCGTAATGGAGAAGTAATTTGGTACATTTTGTTGGCGTAACTGAAGGTATGATCTCTACGTATTTTTCGATATTCTTTTTGAATACATACCTTATCGAGGTTGATATGTTTGGGAACGGGTCGATGCTCCGAGCGGACCTGTTTGGCGTTGACGGTAAGTGTCGTTGCCCAATACTCAGGGATAAAAGTGTTTTGTAGGTAATTATTAGCGCTATTCATATCAGTAACTTCAGCCAGTCTTAACTCAGGAACAAGACGATCTTGGAACGTATCAAAGGCACGTTCTATACGTCCTTTACCTTGAGGTGAATTAGCAAAAATAATTTCAATCCCCAGCTCTTCGCAGGCTCGCTGCATTTGAGAAAAGTGGCAACGTTTTGGACCACCAAAGATGCCAGCTCTATCGACATAAAGGGTTTTAAAAAGCCCTTTTTTCTCGATGTAAGCTTTCATTACCTTGAGACATCCTTCGGTTGTTTCTGAGGGAAAGAATTCCGCATTGTAGTGGTACATTAAATTTGGCCACCTACTCAGAGGTGATAGCATCGAGTGCTTTAGGCAAAGCGATAAAATACACGCTCGGCCAATGGCCTAAACTTATTCGTTATATTGAAGATGGGCACTTATCTATCGACAATAATCGTGCTGAGCGTGCGATAAAACCATTAGTTATTGGTCGAAAGAACTGGCTATTCTCAAATACCCCTCGTGGTGCTGATGCAAGTGCGATGCTTTACAGCATCGTAGAAACAGCCAAAGCAAACGGGCTTATTCTCTACGATTACTTGGTCAAATGCATGGTAGAGCTGGCTAAACCTGAGCCAGATATCAATGCTCTGCTGCCATGGAATTTCAGACATTACAATATCGCCCCGTGGGTTCATGGGGCGGATACGAAACATTTATTAAAACCTTTGCATGTATCGTACCCAAATCATCATGGCGTGCAATCACGCATTACCATCAACATAGCGATGTTTTAGATAAATGGCGAAGTGCCCTTAAAGGAGTCAAAATAAAGGTAGGTAGAAAGTCAAAAGGACCAATGCGAACTCAAGGTGCAGTTCGGCTTGAATATATTAGCCCGATAGAAAGAAATATAAAAAATAAAGGGGGCTATAAAAAATACTCCACGCATACTTTAATATATTTGTTTCACATGATGGGAATAATGATGTTAAACCTTCCAACGAAAAATAACACTCGAATACTTACAAAAAAGAAGCCTTATGTACCTAACGCATTATTAAAATTATAAAACGAAAAGCCATTACAGTCACATCTTTGTAATGGCAATTCTTTTTATAAACTACAAGCAGTAATCAGGAGTAGGAGGAGCATATCGTTCGATGTAAATCTATAAGCGATAAAGAATTAATGCACTTTCTTCTAATTTAGACCACAAGCGGTAATATAAGCAATCCTGTTTAAGTTCTATCTTTAGAGATATAGGCACACTCTCTAGCCATTCATAAATTTGTATCAATTCGCTTTCATGACATGTTTGTGCATAGTTAAGTACAAATAATATTGACACTTTATCATGAACTTGTGTGGTTAAATCTAACTTCCTCTCAACATGTACTGGTACCGCGTTGACACTAGTATCTTGTTCTGAGAGTGTGTTCAACCATTCTTCATCTAGATGGGGTTTTGCTTTATCAAACCCCTGCTCTATCTTAAATAGATGAACCAACACTGCCCATAATTTCCACTGTTTCTCGCTTTCAAATAATGGTGGTTTGGTAAAAATGGGCAAAAACTCAATGGATCTTTCATACATTGACGGCCAATCCAACTCAAACGAATTTATCCCTTTATCACTCACGGTAGACAGTGAAATAACAGCGTGCATGATAGCGACACTAACACCACTCGAAATAACCTGAGCAGATACATTTCTTTGACGAGCAAACTCAATGATCTGTTCCCATTTCTCTTCTGCCTCAAGCAACATGAACTTTAACGTATCTTTGTTGCGGCGCTCAATGTCTTCACTGCTCGCAATCGAATCATAGTGCTCAACCATCGATGCATGATCATGATTTTCGTATGCATCAATGAAGCCTTTCACCAGCATCCCAATTGGTTTTGAGGTCTGGCGGTTTATCACAGGGGAACTCAGATAGCGAATAAGCAACCTGTTCAAGGCCTCTTGACTCTGCTTCATCGCTTCTGGCAAAAACATGCGGTATTTGGCTTGATCGATACCTAAACTCTCACGTCCCCAAACCGTAACCTTGAGAAATCCATGTGGCCAATGCTGAAGTAATACACCTTCAAAGTCATATTCTGCTGTTTTACAAGGGCGTGCAAACTGACAGTAATAGCGGGGTAAAGCGCAATTTAACCAATCTTTGGTATGCTCCATTAACTCTTCACTATCACACAGTATGTAAAAACTTGGTGATGAACCTTGAGGGTAGCCGACCATATATTTGATCGCACTGCCACTTTCCAGTTGAGTCTGTGCATTGTTCACTTTTTCATGCCATTGACTGTTAGGGATAATCTTATTCTCCCCCTTGAAAAAGCCTTGTAATATTTGGTTAGAATAACCAGTCATCATCGTCCTCCTCATCTACCGTTACAACAAGGTTGGAGAAGTACAAGTCTTCATACGTGTTTTTCTTTTCTGCAATCGCACTCGGGTTAGTGGTGTAGGTAATTCCTTCGAAATTGATACTTGCGCCGAAAAAGGTAAAGTTCATCGAACCACGTATCAAACATGAATCCGTGAGCAATCCCTTTTCGTGTAAGTCTTTATGTTCAGCAACCACAAATCGTCTCGGATAGTTCTTTAACGCTTGCTCTAACAAATATATTTTGTCTCTGTTTTCACGAATGGCTAATTTCAGCGTCGCACCTGCTTCAACACAATTTTGCAACAATTCAAAAAAATGAATTTGGCGATGCCCCCAAGCAGGGTTTATCGAATCAAAATTGCCAGATGTATTATCTAAAACAGGAAAATCAGAAATCCATGGGCTTAATATATAGATCTCTCCAGGGTTTAAAGCCTCACCCACCAATATAGAGGTGAGAAGATCTTTGATATGGGCTCGACCTATCGCTTCTTTTGTCTCAATAGAGCGCTCTGTTTGAATCATCATTGGAGGATATCCCTCACTTCAACCGAGATATGCATTGCTGATAAACGAGCTTGAATTTTCGTTATTCGTGGATAGAACATCATCTTATTGTATTCAATCATGCTAACATTTAACTCACTAAGCACAGATTTTACTTGTGACCTATCCCCACCGTTAAATACCAAGATACACTTACCTGATAATTTTAACTCAGCTGATAGTTTTTTACGCCAAGTTCCAATAGTATCGAAATCGACCAGAACATCTTTTGCCGTGATAATTTGAGTTAACAGAAGGCGTTCGGTCTTATTTTTATCTGCGCTAAACTGGTTATAAAAACCTAACTCTTGCTCTCGAATCATTGCACCACGCTGCCATAATTGAGACTGGATACGGTTTTTATTGCTATAAATGTCGCTATGCGTACCTCCTAGGTTACGAGCTGCAAGATAAGCCACAATATGCAATGGAATCTCGATATCTACACATGCTTCGTAATTACTCCATTCCTCGAGCAAATCTACAAGACGTTGATCCGTAGAAGAATTAGCACCTTTTTTCAGGATGCGAGAATAAAGCACACTATTCCAAGCATGTGAAGGTAATATACCTAATCGAGAGATCTGCAACTTCAGCGCTTTTGTCGCTTGTGAACGGCCATCTAAACTATTCGCCGAACGAATATTATTCACACCCTGCTGCAACACTTGATTTTGAGATAACTCTAACAAGAAATGTTGTAGATCAAAGTTTACCTGCTCATACTCGCCAGTCTCAAAAGCATGACTTAGATAACCTAACGTACGAAGCGGATCTTCGCGATATGCCTCCCTGAACTTAGTGATATAACCAATCCCACCGACTTCGTTTTCATTCAACCAGATGTTTAATTTATCCCCATCCCAACTATGATCGAGATTAAATGACTGCTCCGAGACATCAGATATCAACTTCAAGAACATCGCATTAATACCGCCGCACAAAGTCTGCCCTAGAACCTTTTTTCCCCACTCAAAATAGTGCTCCGATTGCGCGTAACAAGGATCAAGGTTAAGTGCACACCTAACAGCGACCATGTTGGAATCATTTTCAAAATAGTCTGATAGACGCTGATGCAAACCTTGCTCTTCATCCCCAACCTCTGTGTTACGGCGTTGGAACATACCATTCACCACCTCAAGCATCAATTGTTTACCAGTAGGTGAATAAAGGACTTCAAAGGCATCATGCAGTGCCAATTTTCTTTCCTGACAAATTACAAACAATGCTGACATAACACATTCAAATATCCAGTTCGCCAAAAAGTACTCATGTTCGAAATGGTCTGAATTTAGAAAAGTGTCATGTAGATACTGATAATAAAGTCCTTTTTGGTTATCGTTATGTGAGAGCAACTGCTGAATTTTCTCCTCAGGAAACTCAAAACTAAATTTCGCACTATCGACCCACAATTTAGCCCCTATAGCAACTTGCGCATTTTTCTGTTGCCATTGAAAAAATATATTTGCTGGATCTAGACCTTTTTGAGCAAATGGAATACTTGCTTTTGCTCCTGTACAAAATCGAATCAATTCTACTGACGTGGAGTGGTCATGTGTAAAAAAGTCGATAGACTTCAATACTTCAAACCATTCACTATTTTTCGGCACTGGTGTCAAATTACTGACCGAGGGTTCGCGAATATCAAAATGCCACTGAAGAACACTACTGCTTTTATTAGTAAGCTTTTTGTTTATCGCTCGCGTGGTCTTAACGAATCTAGGCTGATAAACCGCTATTTGATTGCCATCAAACTCGACATAATCTTGCAACACTTGTTTGCTTACATCACCGAAAGCATCTTCAATATCAAACCCTAAAATGTCTTTCTGACCTGGCGTGGGTTCAAAATCTACAGGTACCAACCAGTCTGGTACGTTCAACGCCTTAACCGTGTAGCGTTTAGACATTCGCCCCGGAGCAAACTCCTTAAGAGTCTGAAAGAAAGCCATGTTTTCTCGTTTATAGCATTGCTCATTCTTAGTCGAGCGATCCAGTACAACCGATAGGCCTTGAGTGTTGAGTCCAGAAAACAACTGAGATGCAATGTATTTAGGCATAGGCCCTGAATTACCATCGCCAATTCCCTGCCAATGCTGACCTCTTGATCCCCAACTATATGCCAGACTTTGTTCAAGTTCAGGAAGAAAAGACATCATTATTGAACGAGGTGGAGCCCACATAACCACTTTAACTTGCTCATCGTTCAGCCCCAGCGTATTTTTTATGTGGGTGGTTAATTGCACTATCTTTGAAGGGTTGCCCAACAATTCACTCACTGCGCGGTGTAAATTTCCGAGCCTTTCTGCATTTTTCTGCGGGTCTTTCAATGCGCTCCAAATATTTAACCATTGTAGCTGAGGGGTATTTTTAACAAACCACTCCAAGGTAGCAAGAGAGGCGTGCATCTTATGAATATGCGAATTTTCTGTCGGCAACTTAGTGGTACTGACTTTAGGGTCAATGAGTTGCTCATACTGCTGAAAGGCAATCCTATCTCGGCCAAAATCAGACAAAATAGTATACATCCACGGTCGCATACCCCGTCGACGCCCAGCTCGTCCCTTACGCTGTAGATAAGATGCTACGTTTCTTGGCGCTTTATGTTGAATTACAGCACCTACTGTAGGATCGTTATAGCCAACTTCTAATGAAGCGGTTGCAACAACCACATTTGCACCTTGGTTAACACCACTATCCTGACTTGATGTGCGCTCAACAATGTTAGCTTGTTCAAGGTTGTGCCCAATCTTCTCAGCAGCAAACCAGTCTTGTCCAAGTTGACGCTTAAGCGCTCGTGAACAATCAGTATTGTTAGGGGAACGCAAATAAGCTAACGGCTTTTCATTTCTTAAGCTCGGCCGTAATTGTCCAAAAAAGTCTTGCTTACCTTCTGCATCCAAATAATCGTTGTAAAGACGGTTAATAACATCAAGATCATCTGTAAACACAAAAGCCTTTTGACCAAATATATCGTGCGATATATTTCTCTGGGCACCAACATGGGTATCCAGCATACGACTTCCAAGCATCGTTGCCTGAATCGTTGCAGAAAGAAGACCTGTTTGAGAGGCAGGATCTCCACGAAGTGCTAATAGATATTCAGCACCTTCTTCCTCAATCTCTCGCTCAAATGACTCAACCAACTCGGTATTTTGGGGCAAGGTGCCAGTAAGATCCGCAAAGAAGTTCTTTGCATCAGCAAGCGTTGCAGATAAACCAACAAAATGGGGCTTAATACCGCTAAATGCCATCCAGCGTTTCAATAAAAATGAGGTTTGCGCTCCGCTACTACCTTCATAAGTATGCACCTCATCAAGCAAAACCAAAGGTATAGCAATGTTACTGTCGTTTACACCAAAAAGCTGATTGAAATTCTTGTCACTAAGACGCTGGTTCAACATTTCTGTTGTTGTAAAAAGGATATCAGGGGGATTTTTTTGAGCTCCTTCTCGTGTGGTGATGACTTCCTCGGAAGAAAGAGTCGCATGACAGTTCGAGCAAACCACCTGCTTTGATTGCTTATTGAACTTTAGGACGCCACCACAATCGTGTTTTGGGCAAACCATTGGCCCAAATACAGCACCATCATCTGCATAACGCTCAGATAACGTATCACCATAAAACGTGCCAATGGTGATTTTTCTCTTACCTTTGGATTTTAAGAAATCATCCAACTTACGTGCTTCTCGATAGGTTTCCGAAAACTGGTCTTTCAGAAGTTCTTTACGAGGATAAATCGCAAGAATGCGTACTCGCCGATCATCATCATTAATTAAATCGGATGTCAGTTTAGTCATCGCAGGTAGGTAAAAAGAGAGTGTTTTACCGCTACCAGTGCCGGCACAAACAATCGTCGCGCTAGGATGATAAGCCCTTTTACGTCTATGCTGCTCATATTTTGTAAGGATACGCTCTGTCGAGCGCACCTGAAAGCCTGACAACTGAAACCAGTCATCTCCTTTTTTCAATAAACTACTAAGAATGGCTTTCTCATTCGATGACTGGAATAGATCCTTTTTCTCCCATTGAGTAATTAACGCTTGTGCATCATTGTCTCGCTTAGGATATTGGCGAGGTCGCTTTAAAAAACGAAAGTCCGAGATTAGCGGTTTAGCATCCTCAATTTCCTGTTTAGAGAACCACTGACGAGACAACACTTGCAAGCGTACTGTCTCTGCCATTCGCGTTCGATAACCATCATTATCAATCGGAAAGATAAAACGACGCTCTATAAGAGCGTCAAAATAATCGTTCACATAATAATCAGAAATCCCAACATTTTTAAGGCTAGACTCAATTTCCGCGCGGCTAGAGAATACTTCAACGTCACCCCAAGCTAACAGTTCAGATTCTCTATCTTCAATTTTATCTAATGCTTCAATGAGCTTATCTTTATCGATCGTGGTCATTATCTTTGCTTTACCATCAATGTATCGAGTTTATTGTTCTTTTCTAACCAGTCCATGACTTCAGGTGTAAGCATAGAAACAAATGCTACTTTTCCTACCGTATTCAACGTATCAAACAGTTTCTTCACACCTTCTGGCAATGCTTCAGTATTCATCTGAGACTTGAACTCAGCACACTGCTTTGCGAAATGTTGAATACGCAATAATTGTCCCTGATCAAAGGTGAAGCCATCCATTTGGCTATCAAATTCTCTCTTTGCACGCGTATAGTTATTGTACAAATCAACATTACGATGCACGGACTTCTGCTGCTCTAAAATTACATCATTGACATTCGCTAAGCCTTTTTGCTCTTCCGTCCACTCTTGCCAAATCAGTTGATGATTTTCAGAGAACAAACTAGCCGTTTTACTAACAGCCTGAGTCATTTCATAAAGAGTGTTGTCCTCATCAGCCAAGCTTTGGTCTTCAATCTCTCCCCAAAGAGTCTTGAATGCAAAATATCGCTTACCGGCAGTCTCTAGTGCTAAATCTCCGTCCTTACAATAAAGATCGATTCCATCAATCAACTTTAGGCACTCTAATTTCTTAGCCTCTTCTTCAATTCGATTAGAGGGATTAGCGATACGCGTAGAGATCGTCTTAAGGGCCTCCATCTGGTTTTCTAGGTTCGCACTGTTATGGTAATACTCAATTTGCTTATTCAGTTCTGCTATTTGGCTTTTAAGACCCATGCGCTGCTCCCAATTTTTGTAAAGATTTTTCTACACACAAAAGACGATCATTTATCACTTTTTTGTAGGTTTCGATTTGGTTGACACCATTCTTAGCGTTAAATTCTCTGATATTTCTATCTACTTTTGGTGATATTCCTTTCCAATCACTGAGCACTTTAACCCAAAGATCCAGCTCTACTCCATTGATTTTATTTAGCAATTTAACCGGGTAATCCTGAGTTAGATTTAATGCGATTACCGACTTAGGAGTGAGTGAGGTAACTACTTCACCCAGTTGCTTAACTCTCGAACGTACTGTTTTCAGACTCACGTCATAATCCGACATCATATCTGCTGGAATATTTTTATAACTGATGTCCAATTTCTCTAGCAATTCCCGCAGTTGTTCTTTCGTTTCTGACCCCTCCAGATACTCTATTAACGATGCACTGGTATTCTTCACTTCGCGAATAACCAGATTGAGTTCACTAGCAGATCTCACTACGTTGTCTCTGTTACGAAATGCATTAGCGAAAGTAACGGGATGCACGGCGTTGTTTGTACCAATTAACATGGTATTTAACCACTGAGTTCGTAATTCATCCCACTCTACCAACCATTTATCGAATACTGCTTTATGTTGTGGATTAATTGCCGGTGGCAATTCACTTTTAATCTGACTCGACGTTTTTACTAACTGATTTAGTGCCTTATCGATACCTGATAAGTCAAATCCCATGCTATTGGCTAACGCGACATGATTGCTAATTGGAGTGTGCGCCGTTTGTTTTGCTAACTCAACACATCTAGTCATCGCTACTGGTACCCATTTTTGAGCGAATTGCATATATAAAGCATAATCTTCTAGACCTTGCTCATAAGACCAACCAACTTTAGGGTCTTTAGCATTCATTCTGAAATGACGTAAAACAGCGATCATTTGCATCTTTAGAGGTACAGAATCAAATGTGTCTGATAACTCTTTATCCCCAAAGGCATTTACTTTTGCCTGTTCGTTGTTCGTACGGGAACCAGGTAGGCGAATCAATGTTATGCTTCCTTTCTTGAAGAAAGCATTTAATAAACTTTTACCTTTCCACACAATATTTGTGTTTAGAGAATAGTCTGAAAACCCTTTTTGTTGTTCAAGCATTTGAAAGAGCGCTCGTCTCAAATCATTACTAGGCCCTTGTTCTAGTATTGACGAGCCTGAAAACCAATCATTTACTAAATCAACAACTTCGTCTCTTTGTGGTTCTGGGTCTACATCTGGTCCATTTCCAGGTTGTGATTTACCACCAACTTCTCCCCACTCTAGTTCCTGTATTACGCCTCTAGTTTTATCAGGAACTTTCTTAACTAAAAATTGGCCAGTCGCTGCTATGGAAATTTCTTCCGGCAGCAATGGTGTATCCAAACCAAAAGCTTCAGCTTGTCGCTTAGATACTTGTTTGAAACAATCTTCACTGGTAGGTGCGTCAGAATAAAGGGACATAAAACCAATTAGTCGCCTTGCTTGCTCTTTATCTTGTGTATTGCGATCAATTAATAGAGCGGTTTGATCATTACGGAACTCACTTAACTGCTCTTCAAACCAAGCACTTGGATACCCATTTTGAACAAAGCGTTCCCGATGATCACGAAGAATTGATAGTAGTACTTCCTGAATAACGACACGCGGGTTAAATCGAGTGCGGCTATTACCCATGAAAACATGCTTTTGCGCTAATTTCGTAATTGCTTGTTTATTATACGGAAACAGTGAAATCCCTGTCTCTTTACCATTATTAGAAGACGTTGATGCCATAGAAAAGCCAAAATCATCTAATACCGCTACTTCCGATTCATCAAGATCTGTCTGCCATGCTGGCAAATGGACTTCACTGTCCTGCAAATCAATCAATTGATTGATAGCATTCATACCATGACGAGCTGCATTGATATAACGGGCACAAAAATCTACCACTTCATCTGTAGAAAATTTAAGTTCAGGGAAGTTCTCAACATCAAAATCCGTTGGAAGACGCCACTCAAAACGACCTCGAGTCCAAATTGTATTTCGATGACTTTTATAACTCTCGAGATCATCTGTCGTTGCAATCACTGACTTCATCGGACAAAGAACCTGAACACCACTATCTTTATCTTGCTCTAAAAGACTCTCGATAAGGACATCATCAATAGAGGATATTGCGGCTAAATCTTCCACTAGAACCACTAGAGTTCTATTTTGTTCTAGTAAATATCTGCGGATTTCCTTAAACAAATCTTGGAAGTTACCAGTACTAAACTGGAATAGACGGTTGAACATTAGCTTACAAGCACGCTCAATGGCTTTATTGGTCATCTCTGCCGCCATTTTACGCTTGGATTCATCCGACTCTAATTGAAGATTTGCATAAGCTTTTCGCGCTTTTGCTCCCAATTGAGTAGAAATTTCCTCTCCACTAGTGAACTTAAAGTCGTCTTCTACAACGTGAAAATTATCTTCTAAAAGTTCTGCGTAGGATTTAATTTCGATCAAACGTGAAACACGACTTCTTATAGCCGACTCATTCCCAGAGAAACTTTCCTTAATATAGGGGTCGTCAAAAAAGTGCTTCAGCTCATTGGCAAAAGACATTTCTGCCATAAACTGTTTCATTTTTTCTTGCGTCATCACCCCTTCAGATTGCAGTTCTTGACTTTGCTTCTGCAAGCTAACTGGGACTTCTCGAAACGCTTCGACAATATGCGCGAACATCAAGTTTTTAGTGGTTTCATAATCTAATGAATTAGCCACTTTACCTATTTGTTCACGCGCACTATCAAAGATATCCCCTTCTAAATCACGCAGTAAGATCTCCAGAACTTGGGACAAGCTTGCATTCTTGGGAATTCGAATGATGTGCCACTGTTCTTGCTTTGCTTTAGGGTGGTTATTAACAACCGCATGCAGCCAACGTATCAAGTGAGATTTGCCGCTTCCTGACTCCCCGACAAGAGGAATGATGCTGTTATTCGCTAAAAGTTGTTCCAACAAATCCTGCTGACTTTTTACAACCGGCGTTTTTGAACCGTAAGCTGTCGCAACCAACTTCATTGGGTGGTGTACTGAAAGAAGCAACTTATCACTCAGTCGCTCTGCTTCGCTCAGGATACAATCGTCTATGTTTGCGAGACTAGGCCAATATGTTTGAATACCCATTTTTACTACGCTCTAATAAATCTGATGTTAGTTACTTCGGTAAGTGTCGTCTTTGGTAAAGTGAGTTCAAAACGCCTACTACTATCTGAACGTGCCTCCAAACGAAGCACATTCATCGACTCCAAACGAAACAGTGCTAGGCTCATTGACGAAGATAGGCGAACATTACCACTACGTGATACAAGTTCTGGCCTCTTGGTATTGAGATACTGTGGTAACTCATCTTGATATGCACCAGTATCAAAAATAGGTAGGATATTATTTAATTCATCTAGCAGTTCTTGTAGCGACATTTCATCTTTCGATTCAAAAATACGGCCCAAATGCCACTGTATAAACCTCGTAGGGTCAGCAACATAAGTGTCTTTACCAACGACTTCTAACAAACCAAGCAGATGTCCATAATTAATGACTCCAGCAGATTCATTACTTTTGTTGTAGGTAATTTTTGCCGCATCCGGAATCACGCTGCTGACCATCAGTTCATAAGCACCACTAGCTGTAAAAGGATTATTCTTACCGAAAGTGATTTCTTCTTGATATAAGAAAAAACACATCGCTAATACAAACAACGAAAAGTCTTTAGATAAGTCATCATCTTTAAAATAATCATTCAATGAGATAGTCAACTCACCATCTTGAATGTACTGTTTAGAAATGACATCAATAATTCGTTTAGGTAGATTTGCAGAGTTACAAAGCGGACTGGTTGCTGAGTATGTTATTTCTTGTTCTGACTTTGACACTTCCCATAACCCATAATTTCCCCAAAAAGACAGAGACTGGCCCATCTTTTTCTGAGCATTTAGATTAGGCTTTAAAGAACCGTCTGATTCTTCTCTCAAATAAAGGCCATCGGGCATAGATGAACTAAGTAATTTAGATTCTAATATTTTTGCATCACTGTTTTTGGACTTCATGTTGTTCAACAATTCATCAATTAGTTGCAAGGTAGGGATATGACTACCTGGGTGTGCGTTATTAATAATTGCCATAACTATATCTTCGTCAATGTATTGATATTCTTAATATTGTTGCTCGACTCCCACCATCTTCTATGGGGGTTAAACGGATCTTTCAGTTCAGAGTTTCCAAAGAAGTAGCTAGGAAATTTTTCCATTAAGGTGAATGGCACCTTTATACATGAATGTGAATACACTTCATCCTGCACAATAAACTTACTGTATTCATATAAAGCCGAGTCATTATCCTCGTACACATCAAAGGGAGTATAAAACCAAACATTACGAATAGAGGAATCCAAATAAGGTTTTGCTTGCTGTAGAAAGTTTTCGCTACAAACGAGGGTGGTTACTTCACCACAGTTCACTTTCAGCTTGAACAGATCCATCAAACGCTCAACAGAGCATGGGGTTGAGTCAAAGTAATACTGCTCAAGACTATTTGAACCATCTGAGGGTTGGGATACAGTGAAAACATCGCCGACTAAGGTCTTACTTGTCGCCCTTCCATTTTCAACATCTCTTCGACCACATACTCTCAATGGCATGAAGTTATCTAGCGTAAAACTAACTTGCAAAACCTCACCAAGAGACTTTTTATCCATTACCCAGTCAAGTAATAATTCACTACGCTTCTTGAGAACCGTATTTTCTTGAGATCGATGAGTATCAACCAGCCCTTCCCATGTAGTCTTAATGACATGTCTATCATGCAGAACCTCTACAACAACTTTATTGGTAAAATCAGACCAGAATTTCGCCCAATCATCTTCGTTATCTGGGACTAAAGAAGCATCTGGATAGCATAAGTACAACAAACCAGCTCGTTGCATAAGCAGGAGTGTTTTCCAATTCCAGGTTTCATTACCATCAGAGTTTTTTTCTATATGGTCGGCTTGATTATTTACTTGAATTTCAAATAAGTTATCGCCAACCTCCGAACGTTGTTTCCACATTGAGTTCCAACGTTTAAAGCCAAGTTCAATCCCTATTTTTTTACTGTGGCTACGGTTAGTCAGTTGCTCTTGATGGTAAATAACTTCACAATAAGAAGCTTTTCCATCACGACCACTACGACCAATTTCTTGATAATACCCATCAATATTTTGGCTCAGTCCAGCATGAATGACGGTTCTTACGTCACCTTTATCCATCCCAACACCAAAAGCTGTTGTCGCTACTATAATATCTAGGTTATTGGCATCCCACTGTTCAATGATCTCTGAGCGTTCAGTGTCTTCTGTATCACCAGTAAACAAGCGGACTCTATTAACCCCTTTTTCAGAAAGCTCTTGATAAATATCATCACACTCTGTCTTTGTAGACGCATATACGAGCAGAGGCTTAGGAGAACTAAGTACTTTATCCACCACCGTCTGAATATAATTCTCTCGTGAAACTTCTTGTTTTATACAAATCGGCTCTGGGCGTAAGAAAGCGCCATTTATCAAAGTAGGAGTCGTTTGGGGATCACCAAACAATGCTTTAATGGTTACTAAGGACTGATCCGTAAATGTCGCAGATAAGAATACCTTTCTAAAACATCCGCCTTTCTTTTTCAGTGCTTGTAAAAGCGCCCCCAACTTTTGAAAGTCTGGACGAAAGTCATCACCCCACGTATCGATCAAATGTGCTTCATCAAAAACGATATTCTTGAGAATCTTCGCTTCAACAGCTTTAAACAGAGTCGGTAAGATTCCACTTACCATAGACTCAGGCGAAACAAATAATACTCTCTGCTTCCCGGATAAAATATCAGCTTTGATTTGCGCTTTAGCATCCTTGCTTAATTCACCACGCCAAGCATACTCTGTACAAGGTTGATACCCCATTCTGGTGATGGATTTCCTCATGCGCTTCGCTTGATCTAAAGCAAGTGCTGTCGTGGGTATTACCACGACAGTTAACTCATCTGAACGACTGAAAGCCGTTAGCGTTTCGGTAATAAGTGTCTTACCACAACCGGTTGGCAAGTTCACAATCACGGTCGCATCTGGCTTTGAGGCAAGTGTCAATCTTACTGCTTCACGTTGTGCTGGCGTTGTGTAAGTGTCAAACGGCAGGTTTAGTCTCTCTAACACTGGGTCATGTGGTGGTTGCTCGGAATAACGCTTTATCACCTGTTTATAAATAGGATCAGCATACGCATCTACAGCACCCGGTTCCAAAGCGACAGAATCAGAAATTGGATCGAATTTTAAGCCAGCACTAATTCCAGCGGCCAACTCCTCTTTAGTTGGTCTTTTGCCAAGTCTCAAGCGCGCACTATCTAGATCATCTTCTGTTGCCAGTAAATCTTTGGTTAAATACCAGAACTCTGTCAGTGTTAATTCCGGAGAATCCAATGCCTGTATAAAACGGCTCTTGAATTGAGAATCAAAAAAGAACTCAACCTCTGACTTAAGGTTTTCTAACATGTAATTTGGATAAAATTCACAGAATTTCATAGCTAAGAACCAATCAACAATACATACTTCAAAGTCAGCAACTTCGCTTTAGAAACAACATCCTCGAATTCACTTTGTTGTTCAAACTTCTCGATAGCAAGTGCCTTGCTCTTCTCAAGTACTAAGTCTAATGCACTATTAAATCGGTCTTTATTCGCTAACGTTTCAACTAACTGCCATACATCAGTATTACTAACATCAGATTGGATAGTGATATTAGTGTCTTGATAAGGTACTGGACTGCTACCAATCTCTATTTGAGACTGTTTCGTGCTGTATCCCGCTTTAATTAAGGTTGCCATATTCTGTACAGTAAGCTTGCCATTTTCACCAAACACCTCTTGGTAAACAACCGGTGGATATTGAGAATCAACCGCGAGTTGTTCAGATGCAGAATACGTCTCACCTTCGACTAACCATTGCGGAATAAAATACAGCGATGGTTCTTGCTTAATTGGGATCTGACGGATAATAGCACTGCAGTTTCCTAACGGTGATAACAAAGAAGCCTCAGCAATCGCATCAACAAATGGTTGCCCGTATCGTAATGGGTAACTGCCATTCCTCACACTATTCAATCGTGACAAAGACAATTCTTGAGTCACTGGCGATGAGTAATCTGATGCTTCAATATCAAGGCCAACGATACATTTGTCGATTAAAGTTGACGAGCGCATCTTTGTCAGGCCCGATATGTACTTAAACCGATAAAGATCCTTGGTTTCGCCTCGTAGTTTTTGAAATAAAATCCCTTCCGTAATCCAATCTGTTAATGAAGATGACTCTTCAAAAACCTCATCATCATTGCGTATTTCTGCTAATAGTTTTTCTGCCTTTTCTGCATCGATATCTACCGTTGCAAGCTTAGCGATAATATCTAAGTGCTCATACGTCTGCTTTGTCTTATCTTTTAGCTTTACTTCAGCATCTTCAAATGCAAGGTAGCCCTCTTCCCAAACCGCTGGCCACACTTCTTGGTTTAGCAATGTATCAATTTCATCTTGAATATTGGCACGATAGTGAGAAAAACAACCTACTCCCATCGTCAGCGCTTGGACCCACTTACTATACAGTGTGGCTCTCTCCGTCGATAAAATCATAGTATCGATAGGGCACACTCCCGTCGACAATGCACTGTATCGATTCAAGCGACCATTGCGCTGCTCAATGCGACTGATCTCCATTGGAATGCTGTAATGTATCGCTAGGCGACGCTGTCCCTGGAGGTTCAAACCATCTTCACCTTTTTCATCACAAACCAAGACTCTTACCGCGCTATCGGTAACAAAAGCAGGAGTTTTGCCTTGTTGATGACGTTCTACACCAGTTGAAATGTTATCAACAAGGAACTGATACACATTGTCGGCAGTTAAACAATCTCCACAAAAAATGACTGCCTTACCGTCAGGCATATCCTCTAACCATTTTGTTAGCGCAAATGCCGTTGATTTGTTTTTGCTTAATTGCTCGCAATCAAATTGCTCTAGCATATACTGCCAGTGAGAACGTTCATCACTGGTACAACTCACTGTTTTCAGATAGCGATCAACTGCTGATTTGAAAGAAATTGGACTGGTTAGCAATGCTTCAACTAACTGCTTAAACTGTGAGATGTTCAATTGCTTAAACGCGTCATTGCCCACCATTTCAGAGCGATACTGTTCAAAATGCTCATCTAGGTAAGCTTCATTGTTTGGTGCATTCCATGTAACCGTTTGAACAGGATTTAGGCCTGGGAACAGGTTTTCAATTTCATTAACGTCATTATCTAATAGACCTGTTGATCTCGAGGTACGAATCATTCGGTAACTAAACAGGCACTTATTATTCAAATAAGACAACAACTCACCAATGAGACGATCACGTAACTCAAGGTCTTTTTCAAGTGCAAACATGTTAACTTGAGGAAGCAACGCTTCTACCATTACTTCTAAGTTAGGGTCTCCAATATCCAGATCCAATAAGTCATTGAGTGAAGTATAAAGAAGAAAGTCTTCATTCTCTGGTACAAAGATACGGCTTAACTCACGAATTCGATCTTGAATAGGCAGTAACTTATTGAACAGTTCAATCGTTCTATCGATCAATGGAAAGTCATTGGCATTCAATAAGTGCAGCAATGCCAAATAAGCCGAATCGTGCCCAGCCATCGGCGTTCCCGTTAGCAACAGAGTTACGCCTGAATGATTGGCAAGCTTAGAAATAGCAATAAATTGCTCCCTCTCTAACCATTTCCCATTAAATGGATAACTTGAAATTTGATGCGCCTCATCAATAACCACCATCGTTGGATCGAATGCGTACGTCAGCGCCTGAGCATAGGTCAAAATATGAATATTTGGATCAGCATTATCTTCGTCTGTATTGAGTAACGATCCAAGATGGAAGCGATCTGATAATTCTCTCACCCATTGATGAGTCAGTGCCTCAGGAACCAATACAAGTACCTTTGATTCTCGTCCTCGTTCTAATACATGCTGACGAATGATAAAACCGGCTTCAATCGTCTTACCGAGACCAACTTCATCACACAGCAAATATTTCTTTTCTGAGTCCTTAAGGACTTCATAGACAGCGGCTAATTGATGCTTTTCTAACTCAACCGAACTCGACAGCAACGCTGAAATTGAACGACAAGAACGTCTCTGAGCAAAATACTCTTGATAGAAATTAGCTAATGCATTACACAAAAAAGGAGATGACGCACCTTGCCCCTTCAAAAATTCTTCAACAACAAATTTCTCGTCAGGATAGGCATTAGGAATGAATAAATCACCGAAATCATAAACATCTTTCATTTCTCTAGAAAAATAGATAAGCGCTTGCTCATTTGGTCTTTCACCTTGGTAGTGCCCCATTTTCCACGAAGAAGAACCAGGGAACAGCACAAACACCTCAGTATTTAATCCAAGAGATGTTACTAATCGAAGGTCTGTAGCAGAAACATTAACTATATTAGCAAATGGTCTTAGCGGAGAAGCAAAAAAGCCGACATCAGCAGATGAAGTTTCTTGATTTATCGCGACTATTTTTCCTATTCCACGAAACGCATTTGAACTTTTAACAAGAGAGCCCACTCGAACTGATGGCATATTGACCTCAATGTCATAAAATAGATATAGACAATGCTTATTTGTCATTAATGTTTAATAGAGTTATTAAATTATTCATTGAATATACAAGACCATTAAAAATTCAAATTAAGAACTTAAAAATAGATAAATGAGTAATTATCAACGATAACTGATAGAAAATTTAATATTCAAAAAGATAACATAAGTAATTTATAATTACTGCGCTGTGATCAATGTATTATTTACTAAACAAAAATAACACCCTCTCAAGTTAACAATAATGAAAACTTTATCACATAAAATCAATAAGCATCAAGTTGCAATAAATATCTAAAATACACTAAACTTATAGTTTAAAAAAGCAAACTACTAGAAAATAATGTAAAATATTATTTCATAAAAAATTTAATAATTTTTTATTGTTATGATTACTAGCTACTTCAAAACTATTAGACTATAGTTATGACAAAGGAGGTTAATATGAATTTTTTTTTCCCTGATAGTCATGATTTTATTGATCCTTCCTTTGATTTTTATACAGAAAAACGTAGTCCATATAGAATACGGCAGCGCGACGACCTATATGCCCATGAAGCAATGCTTCAGAAACCTTATGATGGATTGCTAATATCAAAAGCATTCATTGATGGTATTCCTGATTCACCAGGTAGAACACAATACTCACCTCAGCAAAAGTTTCGATTCTACCGAGAAAGATCTCACACTTACTTCCGCTTACCTAAAAATATGCTTGTTATGGGCGATTGTGGAGCATTTGCTTATTCAAATCTAACAAAACCACCGTTTACAACAGATGAAGTAATAGAGTTTTACTGCAATGCAAATGTTGATCTGGGGATATCTTTAGATCATATTGTCTTTGATTATGAAAGCAAGAATTATAAAACTGGCAGAGTAAAAAAAATAAGCAAAGACCGTATTTTAAAGGCAAAAGAGAGGATAGAAATATCACTATTTAATGCTGAAGAGTTTATTAAAAGATCTAAAAGTCTAAATTTCATCCCCTATGGTGTTGCTCATGGTTGGAATAATGAATCATACTTATACTCAGTTAATAAACTCCAAAAAATGGGCTTTAAAAATATTACTCTTGGTGGGTTAATACCTTTAAGAAGTGATAGTGTTTTATCAATCCTTGAAGATTTAAAAATAAAAACAAAAGCAAATACAAAATATCATTTATTAGGAATTAACAGACTTAATTATTTAAAAAAATATCAATCTTTAAATGTTTCAAGTATTGATAGCACTTCTCCTCTAAAGCAAGCATTTAAGGATAGATGTAATAACTATTATTATAATCATAAGAATTATATTGCAATAAAAATCCCTCATCCTGAGAACAACAATAATTTAAAGAAAAAAATATCATCAGGGAAATTATCTATAGAGAACGTAAGAACATTAGAATATAACGTATTAAACAATCTAAGATATTACGATAAAAATAAAATAAGTTTAGAAAAGACACTAAATTCAATTATTGCTTATGAGAAATTATATTCAGGTAAAATACCAAATAAAAAAACAATAAATAAATATATTGAAGTTCTATCTGATAAACCATGGAAATATTGTAATTGCGACATCTGTAAATCATTAAGTATTGATGTGATTATAATAAGGGGTTCAGAGTGGAATAAAAGAAGAGGGTTTCATAATCTACATGTTATTTATAAGATGTTCTCTATATTAGGTAATGAATCATGTTAAAAAAAACCGCTATAAAATTAAACCAATCTCCAGAAAACCCTGTTTTTATAACAAAAATGAATAGAAAAGAAATAAATAATTTTTGCAGAATTGAGAGAATACATAGAGGAGATGATAATGAATTATATGGGTACCAAAGAACACATGTATTAAATCATATAGAAAAAATAAAAGAATATATTAATTCAGACAACTCTATTATACCTAATTCTGTTGTTATTTGTTTTGACTCTAGTGTGACTTTTACACCATTTCCAGATAATAGCGATTTGGGAGAAATTAGTATTCCTACACTGTCAAATCTATCGACAGGAAATCCTCCCGGTTTTATTGTTGACGGCCAGCAGAGAATAGCAGCATTAACAAGCAGTTATAATGATAACTTTGAATTACCCGTTTCTATATTTATTAGTGATGAACCTAGTTTTCAGCGACAACAGTTTATTCTTATAAATGCAGCAAAGCCATTATCCAAATCACTAATTTACGAACTCCTTCCTCATACAGAATCAACATTATCCTATGATATGATGAAGAAAAAAATACCATCAAAAATAACTCAAGATTTAAATTTCAATCCTAACTCCCCACTATTCAAATTAATTAAAATGATAACAAACCCTAATGGAGTAATCGCTGATAATTCAATAATAAAAATGGTAGATAGCAGTATTAGAGATGGAGCAATCTATGATTTTAGAGACTTGGAGAGTGGCAATATTCAACTAAAATCATATTCGATTATTTTAAAAACGATTTCAACCTTTTTTGAAGCCGTAAAAAATGTTTTTCCTGATGACTGGGGACTCCCCCCCAAGAAATCAAGATTATTTCATGGGGCGGGAATACAAGCGTTAGGACAGTTATTTGATGAATTCTATTATGACTTTATTCATCACGAACAAAATGATGATATGTTAAATTTCTTTGAAAAACAATTATATACTATAAAACCTTATTGCCATTGGCATGAAGGATATTGGAACTTTGGGAAAGACAATAATGGTATTGACTTAATAAAAAAATGGAACCAAATACAAAACTTATCTAAAGATATAAATATACTTACTAATCATCTTGTAAAAATTTATCATAAAAACAAGCATACATAAGTATTCTTTGACAAGTAACTTAGACTTATATATACCATAAATTTAATATTTAAAAATTTAAATTGTTAGATGAAAAACATTCACTTCATTACTACTTGTACAGCTCGAAAGTCGGTTATACCATCTGATAAACAGTGCTTGAATAATTACAAAAATAATAATTATTTGAACTGGTTTACACAACTTGGTCCATATGGACAAGAAGGGGTACTAGTATCAGTTGATGAGTTATATACAGGGCAAAGTTTTAAAATTGCAAAAAAAACTTGTGAAGAACTAAACATTGATATGCATGTGTTATCAGCAGGTTTTGGCCTTCTAGACTCCAAACAAAAAATTCCACCTTACAATGCTTCATTCTCACCAAGTAAGCATAAAGTTCCATCACCTACCAACCAGTGGTGGAAGAAAGTCACTACAAATGAATACTTTAATTTTAGCGGTTCGATAAAGGACCTATTTAAAGATCACCCTAATGATACTTTTATCATCTGCTGTGGGAAGGAGTATTTATTTGCAATCAAAGATGATCTTCACAATGCCATCACATCACTATCTGATACTGAAAAACAACTGATTGTTATCTGCTCTGATATCAGTAAAATGTCCGCTGCTATTAAGAGTAATTGTATAAAGTCTGATTCTAGATTTAAGAATGTACCACAACAAATTTTCAACAATAGTTCTATAACAGATAGAACATTAACGACACATGTAGGGTGTGTCGTTATGAAAATGTTAGTTGATGGTTCAACAGTTAATAGCATTATTAATGAGTTAAATGAATTAGTTAAAGATGTAGCACCCCCAACGAAACCCAAAAGACAGCAACAATCGGACGAATTCATACTAAATTTTATCGAAAGAGCCTTAAAAGATACGCCTAATATTGGATGTGCTTCATTACTGAAGCAGTATCAATCACAAGGAAATGCTTGCCTAGATACTCGTTTCAAAGCTCTTTTCAAACAGGTAGTAAAATGACCAAATTCAGTTTTTTTTTCCCAGATAACAAAGATTTTGTAGATCCAAAATTTGATGGTCGAGACAGTAGCCGTACAAAACATCCTCGAGTATACGATGATGATGTTTATCCTCATCAGATTTTAAACAAATTACCTTATAACGGTATGCTGGTATCTTTAGCTGGCGTTGGCACAATGCAAAAGCGGGGAAAATACTATGAAACTGAGCTAACAGAAGACTTTTACTTCAAAGGTGCAAGAGAATTTCTTCGTTTAAACACATCACCACAACTAAAATCAGTCATGTTAATGGGAGACTGTGGAGCATTTGACTATGCCAATGAATATGAGCCCCCATTTACCATCGATGAATTGATTGAGTTCTATGAGCGAGGAAAATTCGACTACGGTATTTCACTCGACCACATTGTATTTGCATTTACTAATGACGAAAATGTTCTTGATGAAGATACAGTCAAAGAAGCTAAACGTCGAATAGCAATTACATTAAAAAATGCTGAAGAATTTCTTGAGAAGTCTAAAGGAAGATCATTTAAACCATATGGTGTCGCCCATGGTTATGATATAGATTCGTTTGTGGCCTCAGTAAAAGCACTAGAAGACATGGGATACAGACGAATAACGATCGGTGGTATGGTAAAATCTAAAACAGATGACTTACTTAAACTACTCGATGCTCTAGGGAAAACAAAACACCCTGACACTGTTTTCCACCTTCTTGGCATTTGCCGTTTTGAAAATATCCCTGCTTATGTTAAAGCTGGTGTCACTAGTGCAGATAGTACCTCACCTCTCATGCAAGGACTGAAAGGTGGTAAATACTATTGGATCAATGAAGAATCGAAAAAGGTTGAAGAGTATGTATCAATACGTCTTCGTCAATGCGACCATGATAATGTTCAAAAACACATTGAAAAAAATCGAGATTCGCTGCAAGCACTTATCATTCAAATGCAAAGAAATGACGAATTTGACATTGATTTATCAAACTCTTCACTATCAGTCAATGAATGCCTTAAACGTCTAGAGACAGACTGTATAAGCAAACTAATCGAGTTTGACAAGACAGGGTATGATATTGATGGCACGTTTAAAGCCATTATGGCTTATGAAAAAGTTACAAACGATGCATACCTAAATGAATCAAAACATGCGCAATTAGCAAAAGAAAGTGAGAAATATCGTAAGTTCTTAAACATGCGTTTATGGAAAGAGTGTCGATGTGGTATCTGTGAGAAGGGTCTAATGAATATTATTTTCCGTTCAAATCAAACCAATCGTCGCCGTGGAATTCATAATCTTGCTATTGTGACTCAGCATAAAGATATTGTATTAAATACTTTAAGTAGCCAAAATTTACAACAGCCAGTAATCGAAGAATTGTTCTAATGAATCAAGTATTAAAGATAAAAGTTATTAAAGAAACAGTAAATGGCGTAACTGTATTTACTGGCTGGGTAGAAGGTAAGAAAGTTCGAGATGTAGCTAAAATTGTACATTTAACTCGTGAAGGTGAATTCATTAATGGCTACCAGCGTAACGAACTACCGAAACACATAGAATCTATTACTGAGTATGTTGAGTCTCCTAATTCAACGATTTTAGCGAACCTCGTTATCGGTTTTAACAACACTGTCTCATTTGAACCATTATTTGAAGGTTCTGAGTTTGGTTACTTAAACGTACCATATAATCCAGAGGGAGCTTCTATTGATCTTCCTGGTTCAATCGTTGATGGTCAACAACGCTCTGGTGGAGTAAAAAATAGTTGTCATGATAGCTATCCTCTACCTGTATCTATTTTCATTTCAGAGGATGATACTGACTACATTCAACAATTCTTAATTCTTAATTTGGGTAAACCTCTTACATCAGTACAATTAAATGCCCTTGCTTTATATAATGATATTTATAAGCCTGCATCTTTAGAGGTAAAAGCATTTCCTCTTTCAGTAAGTGAAGAACTTGGTTTCAAACGTAAAGATTCTCCTCTTTATTTATTAATAAAATCAAATGGTAATAAAGATGGGCTTATCGCTGAATCATCAATCACCGACTTTATAAATAATGTTGAACGCCAAATACTTCAACTTCTAGATGTTCGAGTACACCAAGAATTATCCGCATCAGAAAAAAGTAAATTTATTACCGTTATCAGTAACTTCTGGAATGCTGTAGCTGAAGTTTTTGAAAACGATTGGGCAAAAAAATCACGCGACATGAAGAAGACATATATAACACATGGAACTTCTATCGCAGGATTCTCTTATCTATGCCGGCATATGCTACGTGTTTTTCAAGAGCCTAGATTATGTGAAGAGTTAACATTATCAAATATTGGTACTGGTAATGATATCCCATCCGTTAATTTCTTTATAAGCGAATTAAACATCCTAGTAAACGATTGTTACTTCAACAATGGATATTGGCCCTTAGGTAAAGAGTTATCACACGATGGTACAAAAACCGACATTGTACGAAAATGGAATGGGTTCCAAAACACCAGTTCAGAAAAGCAACTATTTGCAACCAACCTTCTAAAGCTATATGAAATCAAAAAAGGTTTTAGAAAAGACTACGCTATATATCGCAACTAAACGAAAGGTTGCCTAGAAGGCCTGTCTCTTGATCACAAGTCATTGTGTTCAAGAGACTTAGCTAGCTCATATCCTTCAAGGATGGTTTGTAACCTAAACCATCCTTGCCATAATGCCTTTACAGAAGCAATCCAGCAGAACCATTACTTGCAGCATGTACCTCTTTGATTAAACTACACAGTTTAATCAATTCAAAAGAAATAGATTTTGGGCGTCTTTGCCAATATTTATAGCTACTGCGATGAACATCGAATACGTTGCATAACGTTGTTATGCTGTGGCTCTTCCTGAGTTTCTCGATTAACGGTAAGCGTCTAATTAAGCAGTGAGGCCTTATTAGGCCTCATCGATTAGGAAGTTCCAGGGCATAAGATCAGTAAGATCATCTTGCGAAGTGCGGGTTGGTAGCACTTTGAATAAGTGCGCAAAGTAGTAATACGGATTGATATTATTAGCACGACACGTCATCACTAAGCTATACAGATTAGCGCTCGCTGTTGCTCCTTCGACCGACGTCGAGAACATCCAGTTTTTCCGTCCCGTTGTAAACGGGCGGATGTCCCGTTCAGTGACATTATTATCGATACTTATATCGCCATCCTCTAGATACGTGAGTAACTTTGGCCATTGATTAATGGCATAATTCACTGCGCCGCCTAGCTGACTTTTAGGTAATATTTTATCTTGGGTTTCAAGTAACCACTCATGGAATTTATCTAAGATGGGTTTCGATTTTTGTTGACGTAATTGGTGTCGTTCAACCGCACTTAATCCTTTCGCTTCTTGCTCAATGCCATACAATTTGGCGATAAAATTAATCGCTTTTTCGACTCGACCTGATTTTTTCTTCGGTTGGGCTTTTTGTGCATCCGTAAACTTACGTCTAACATGTGCTAAACATCCCGCTTGGATAACATTCTCCAATCCATTATAAGCTTGATAACCGTCAGTCAGCAGATAGCCAGAGTAATCACCCAAGAAGTCTTTCACGCATTGACCAGCGCGACTTGGCTGATAGTCATAAATGACAATGGGTTGCTCAACGAACTCACCGCTGCGATAAACCCACATGTAAGATTTACTCTGTGCACTTCGGTCTTGCTCACGCAATACCTGAACAGTGGTTTCATCTGCGCAAATCAGTTTATCTTTCAATAAATGTGTTCTCATTGCTTCAATGATGACATTTACTTTATTGCCCAACTGTACACACCAATTAGATAATGTACCGCGACTTAACTCAATGCCTGATCGCTTTAATATCTCGACTTGACGATAAAGCGGCAGCGCATCAACATATTTAGCGGTCACAACAGCGGCAAACGCTTCAGGTGTCCCCATACTTTTAGGGATCATATTGGCAGGCTTTGGAGCTGTGATGATTTTACTTGTGGTTTGCGTTTTCTCGCATTGTCGACAAGCGTATTTAGTTCGCTCATGGCGTACGACACTGACTTTTTGCGGGATGATTTTTAGCTCTTCCGATGTTTCTATACCACACTCATGCAGAGGTTCATGGCAACAATCACAGTAAGGTGTATTAAGTTTGTGTTGATGAACTTCACGCTCTAGCTCTGCAGGTAATGGATTTCTGCCTTTTTTATGATGTTTTGGGGTTTGTTTTGGAAGGGCATTTTGTTGCTCAGCTTCATTAAAGGTACCTTTCGGCTCTTTTTCACTTTTAGCCGTGAAACGCTTAGATTTACTCAGATTAAGTTGTTCTAGAAGCAACGCCATCTTATTTTCTAACTCAACCACTTCCTCTGCTTGAGTTTGAACTGTTTTCTCTAATGTAGCGATAGCTTCATCTTTATATTGATTTTCTTCCTGAAGCTTCAGCAACATAGCTTTGAGTTGTTCTATATCATTAGGAAGTTCGGTCATAGTTAGGGCTCGTTGTTACTCATTCCCACTTAGTCTGACAGTGAAAAAGGATCGTTCAAGTCCAATATGATGATCAGTATCCTAGCTCACACTTCTCGCCCATAAAGGGGCTGATGAGCGTTAGGGTTTTCAATGTTGAGTCCAGATAATAGCCAGTTTAGTTGTTGAGTGGATATATGAATATGACCTGATGGCGTTGGTTTAGGCCATTTAAAACGACCTTTTTCTAAACGCCGATAATAAAGCCAAAATCCATTTGTATCCCAGAAGAGGATCTTGATTTTATCTTTGCCGCGATTACAAAATATAAACCATGCACTGCTTAATGGATTCATTTCGAGCGCATCTGCGACAATAAGAGACAGGCCATCAATCGACTTTCTCATATCGGTGATACCAGAACAAGATAGACAGCACCACTTGGGATCATTGTAGCCCCTTAAGCCATGTCTGAATCTGAATTAATGTCAGTGACGCTGGTAATTCCGCACGAATTCCATTGGGTAGATGAATAACCACTATTTCACCATTTAAAATGGGTGGTTCACTGATAACGACTTGATGGGCAATTTGTTCATTATCAGTTTGTTCAATTTTCTTCATCCAATAATGAAAATTAGCGTAATTGATATCGTTCTGTTTGCAAAATTGCGGTATTGAAATACCACTATCTTGCTGCTGATTAACGATAGCTGTCCAATACTGGTGTTTTTCGAATTGTGTCATAGTTCCTCCTTTTAGTCGGAAAAACTATGACAAAAGCGGGCTTTAATTAGAATGTGTGGTTAATTAGGCGCTTACAATGATATCACCTCTGAGTAGGTGTCCAAATTTAATCTACCACTACAAAGCCCCTTCCATATCTGCAGGGGAGATGATGAGTTTTGAGACGGGTATACCAGGTTGCTCAGCCAGTGAGGCGGCAAAAGTGACGAGTCTTTGAGTTCGTCTTGGGTCATTAAGGTCAGCTTGACCGAATTGTTTTTGTGCCCAAAGAGTTGGTTCTATATAGGTCATGATAATCATCCTTGTCATTGCTTTGATGATCAGATCATGAAACGTAAAATTAGTTCAAAAAAATCCCCAAGCTGCAGCTTAGGGATTTGTGTATAAGAGACAGGCCTAGAAGGCAGCCTTTTTTAATAAATAATTTCACTATGGTGTGTAAATGCATCCTGCTGTACAAGTTTCTTTTACTTCAACTTTACTTAACAAAGGTAGTAACGGTTTTGTCTGTTCCCAAATCCATTTAGCTAATACTTCACTTGTAGGATTCTCTAACCCTTTAATATCATTCAAGTAATGATGGTCTAGTTGTTCGTATATAGGCTTAAAAAGCTTTTTCACATCAGCAAAATCAATTAACCACCCCGTATTAGGGTCTATGTCCCCACAAAGGTAAAGGCGAACTAAAAAGGAATGCCCATGTAACCGTCCACACTTATGTCCATCAGGCACATATGGCAGTTTATGCGCGGCTTCAAACATAAACTCTTTATAAATTTCAATTCCCATTTAAATTCCGACAGTTAGCTCTAAATTAGAAAAGATCCTACCACATATAATAAATAGAATTAATAATTAGAATTTTGCGAAAAGTAAAAATGTTCATCTGGTAACAAATGACATGTCAATAATCCCTGTTCTTCAAAATCTTTACAGCACTTCAAGCAACAATCGACTAACTCACTTGAAACACTAGATAATTTCAAATTATGGGCTAAAGTTCTAGCCAATGTCTGATGACTAAATCCACCATGAGAGTGAGTGATGATATCTTGTATATATGCTTTATAGTCATTAGTAACCATAGAATACTCCTTTCAGACTCCTCATAAATATAGACTAACCACGGTTAACAATGCAGTCTATAAATCAATCTACTATATAGATAAATATTATTCTGTAAGAATTATCATAATTTCTAATATTTTCCTTTCTGAGATTAAATATTCATATTGCTCCCGAATTCAACTTCGAAGTGCGACACTCTCTAATATCAAGTAGCCATTGCCATCTCTTTGAAAATAAGGGCTGACTGCTTGAATCCTAAACACTTTTTAGGACAATTTTAATCCTTGATTGAGCAAACTGAATATCGTCATCCGTCACCGTTCTCAGGCCCGTCCCTTTCTTCACATATTGCCTTAATAGACCAATTGGCGTTTTCATTTGCGCCTCGCTCCTAAGAGTTATACGGGTGAGCAAAATACCAATCTGCATCCAGCGCCTCTGCGATCTCTTGATGGCCTGCGAACTCTCTGCCATTGTCACGGCAGTAATCGTGTGTATGTAGTGGTACATTAAATTTGGCCACCTACTCAGAGGTGATATCATCACCTCTTA